>NZ_JACVOX010000009.1 GCF_018882215.1 Polynucleobacter sp. AP-Kaivos-20-H2
ATCGATTACCAACGGCACGGGTACTACTGCCCTTGGTGGAGTAGTCGGTGCTAACAGCGCTACTAGTGCACTGGGATACCTGTGTATTAACGCTACTGGATGCTCCGCATCGGCTGTAGGCACTACTTCTGGTACTGGCACTACTACGCTTGCAGGTAATGTGACGACTAGTGGTAATCAGACTTATGGTGGCAATCTCACATTAGGGGCTAACACTGCTCTGACTTCAACTGCGAACAGTGGTAATGGTGCGGTGATGATTGCGGGGGCGGTGAATTCGAGTAGTACTGCAGGGTCAGCAATACTAGAGTTCTTGGGAAGTGGCTATTGGGAGATTAGTACCAATAGTGGAAGTACTTGGGCTTATTACCTTAGTAACGCTAGTAGTAGTACTTATCAATCAAGTATCACGATTAGTGGAACTACCTTTACTTCGACAGCCTCTGCATTATCAAGTTTGCCGACTATTACATACGCTTCTAGTGCTTATTCTTGGACTCCAAGCGCTTCTGCAACTGCTACTTATTTAGTACTCGGCGGCGGAGGTGGCGGTGGTTGGTATGCAGGTGGTGGCGGTGGCGGCGGCGGTGTATTACAAGGATCAACTTCTATTTCAGCTACTAGTTACAGTATTACTGTAGGTAGTGGAGGTGCAGGCTCTCCATATAACACTGCAGGTCCTGGCTCGAATGGCGGAAGCTCATCAGTCATTGGTGGCAGTGTTAGCTTGACTGCATATGGCGGGGGTGGAGGAGGTGGCGGTGGCGGTGTTGTCGGTGCAGGTCTAGGATCGGCAAGTGGAGCAGCTTCTGGCGGGGGCGGTAGCTTCGATGGTGCAGCTGGTGGCTCTGGAATGAGCGGTCAAGGTAATAGTGGTAGTACTGGCGCTACTAGTGGCTCTATAAGCGCTGGCTCATCAAACGGAACTGGCGGCGGTGGCGGCGGTGGCGCAAATAATACCGGCCCTACCGGTGGCGCTGGTGGTGCGGGAGCCACCAATTCAATCACAGGATCTAATATTGGCCAACTGAGTGGCGGAACATATTATGTGGCTGGCGGTGGCGGCGGTAGCTCGCAAAATAATGCGTCTGCAAGTGGCGGACTTGGTGGTGGTGGCAGCGGTGGAAAAACTTCTACTGGTCTTGGCGCAACAGCAGGTACCGCAAATACTGGCGGCGGCGGCGGCGGTACTTATTATGGCAACGTAAATGGAGCTGCTGGTGGAACGGGTGCCGTTGTTCTGTCGGGTAATATCCTCGGCTCCCAAAACTCCTACGCCCTCACCATCAACTCGGGTACAGGCGCAGCTACGCTTGGTAGTTCAGTTTCTAATATCACTACCTTAACCATTAACTCTAAAGCAACTACTAGCGCAGTCAGTGGTGCAAT
>NZ_JACVOX010000010.1 GCF_018882215.1 Polynucleobacter sp. AP-Kaivos-20-H2
TTGTAGAGTTGCACTTGTATTACCACTAGAAGCGCCTAAAGTTACCGTACTAGAACCTAAGGCAGAAGCTGAAGTAGAGGCTACTAAAGTGCCTGCGGAGATGGTAGTGCCGCCGGTGTAACTATTGGTACCAGAGAGGGTTACCGTACCAGTGTAGCTACTGGCCGTGTTAATCGCTCCATTACCTGAGATAGCACCCGACAAAGTAACGTTACTAGATCCCGAGAAAGAAATCGTGCCGTTATTGGTAATGATGTTGGATATTGAGGCTGTAGCAGCAGTATCGTAATTAACAGTGCTGCCTGAATTAATTATTACGCCATATGCAGTACCGCTAATTGGGGCTAAATTCATACTCCAATTGCTTGCGGTAGACCATGAACCATTGTTTGCACCGATAAAGATGTCCCCAGTACTCAGAGATCCGCCACCAACCGTTGTACCGCCAGTAAAAGTATTTACTCCACCAAAAATAACAGCACCGGTGTTAGAGGAATCGCCAATGTTTAAAGAACCCGTTCCAGCACCACTGATGGCTCCAGTAAAAGTTGCGCTTTGACTATTAGCCGCAGCAATCTCATTGCTTCCTGTAGCCAAAATAACGGTATTACTAATCGTACTGGTTGCAGTATCAATTAATGTGCCGCCACTAATAGTCAGGGTTCCGGTTGATAGGTTGCTACCGCTCGTGCCACCCGAGGCAATTTTGAGAGTTCCTGCTGCAATTTTTGTACCGCCAGTATAAGTATTGGTACCACCAAAGATTACCGTTCCTGCATAGCCGGTGTTACCAACTTGAAGCTTACTTGCGGTCGATCCAGCGCCATCAATGATGGTGCCAGCAACAGTGAATACATTGGTATTTGTATTAGTAACTTGCGCAATCACATCATAGTAGTCAGCACCATTTTGAGCAAGAGTAATGGTGCTATAAATAGCTGCTGAGCCATTAACACCTGAAGCACTATTAATTAATTGTGCTACCGCTGTTGAGGAGCCAGCCAAAGTTAATGCAGGGTTAGTGCTTGCATTGGCATCTCCCAGTTTGTAACCATTGAGATCAAGAGTGCCACCTGCATTGACAATTACTGTGCCAGTACCAACTGCCGAGCTATAGAGCGTTGTATTACTACCGGATGTGCATGATGTACCAGAGCCACAAGTAGTGCCAACCCCAAGTTTTAGGGTTCCGCTAGAAATAGTGGTGCCACCGCTGTAGGTATTGGTACCGGATAGTATCCAAGTACCTGCCCCAGATTTAGCCAGACTCGTTAGGCCAGTATTGTTAGCCAATACTTGACTCAGTGTGTTGTTGTTTGTACTGG
>NZ_JACVOX010000011.1 GCF_018882215.1 Polynucleobacter sp. AP-Kaivos-20-H2
GTATCAGAAGAAAGGTATGAAGTACCGCTTCCATTGGCCTGCGTATTAAATGTGTAAGTGATCGTTGGTGCTGAGCCATATGTTGGCGTATCAGAAGAGCCAAAAATGACATATAGCGAAGGTATTGTGCTGCGGTACTTGAGATAGTAACCAGAGCTTGCTGATTGCGTATCACTAGTAGTTTTGGAGTAGGTAATGAAATTAGTTGTTTGACCTGCGGTAAACGCCGATAAATTAGTGCTTGAAGTCGGTGTTCCAGAATACAAAGCAATGATTGCGCCACTACCTGCCGTAATAAAGCTCGATGAACTGCTACCTAAAATAATATTGTAGGTGGTGTCAGAAGTCGTACCGTTATAGCCCGCTGCTAATTTAATTGCTGGCGCTGAAGTGACAGCTGAAGTACTGCTAGTTGTTACGGCATTGTTAACCGTTAAGTTACCAGTGCTTGTTTGTACTAAGATTGTTCCGGTTGATGATAGACCTGAGTAAGTTGTGCCACCAATGGTCATCGACCCAATGATCAGCGCCTGGTTATTAGTAATGGAGAGTGCTCCAAGACCTGATCCTGAAGCAATGGTTGACAGTGTATTAGTAGCGCTGCTCAGAGTGATAGCTTCGCTACCAACAAGCGCTAAGTTATAAGTACTTGCAGTAGAACCGATTGCGCCACTCACAGTAATAGCACCTGCTGTACTACCCATTAATGCATCAGAACCTAAAGTAATTGCACCACTATAAGTACCACCTGTTGCTGAACTATTAGTGAGCGCTCCACCACTTGAGATACCAGTACCGTTTAGGGTTAAGGCATTTGCATAGGTCAATGTTTTGCCATTGAGATCAAGTGCAGCGCCGCTATTAACAGTAATGGCACTAGAAGCTCCTCCAAAAGCTGCAACACTACCTGCTTGTAGCGTACCGCCAGTCACAGTGGTGCCACCAGTATAGGTATTGGTGCCAGCTAGGCTAAGCGCTCCAGATGTATTACCACCGGCAGCAGTGTATCCAGTACCGGTGTTGTAAGCCACTGCAGTAGATCCACTAATTGCACCACTGACTGCGCTAGTAGTTGCTTTAGAGTTAATGGTTAAGGTAGTGATATTAGAAACTGAACTACCAAGCGTAGCTGCGCCTGTACCCGAGTTGATGGTGAGGGCGTAGGAGTTTTGGG
>NZ_JACVOX010000012.1 GCF_018882215.1 Polynucleobacter sp. AP-Kaivos-20-H2
AGTAGTGCCTACAGCCGATGCGGAGCATCCAGTAGCGTTAATACACAGGTATCCCAGTGCACTAGTAGCGCTGTTAGCACCGACTACTCCACCAAGGGCAGTAGTACCCGTGCCGTTGGTAATCGATAGGCCATAGTAACTACCAGCAGTACTGTCTACAGTGGAGCTAAAGGTGATATTGCTATTGGTAGTAGTAAGCGCTGCATTAGCGCCTAAGGTGACTGCACCGGTATAGGTTTGTGTACCAGTAGTAGTAATAGAGCCATTGAGAGTGCTAGCACCAGCGACAGACAAGCTAGAGGTATTGGCACTGTTGGTAATCGAGGCACCGGTGCTCATCGATAAAGTAGAGCCTAAAGTAACTGTGCCGCTATAAGTAAGATTGAGTATTCCTGAGGATCCGATACCTACTCCACCAGTACCTAGCGCATTGCCACTACCAGCGTTGATGGTACCCGCAGTAATCGTAGTACCACCAGTGTAGGAGTTTGTACCGGAGAGGGTTAAAGCAGAAGTACTACTCGATTCAGTAATACCAGTCACGTTAGAGCCAACTGCGGCGCTAATGGTCGTTGTACCTGTGCCAGAACCAGAGTTGGTGATCGTGCCGGTATTGTTAAGAGTGGTACCAGAGACAGTAGTCGTTCCTGAACTATTGTTATTAAAGGTGACATTGCCAGTACCGCTGATGCCACCCGATATGGTTAAGGCGGCGGTGCCACTATTCGTAAAAGTGCTGCCAGTAGATTTAGGAGTAATGGCGCCACTAATCGTTAAGGCTGAAGTACTACTCGATTCAGTAATACCAGTCACGTTAGAACCGACTGTCGCGCTAATGGTCGTTGTACCTGTGCCAGAACCTGAGTTGGTGATCGTGCCGGTGTTGTTTAAGGAGCCTGTAGCAAAAGTAATCGTACCGTTTGTAGCACCTTCGCTAATAACTAAGTTATTAGTTCCCGTCACCCCACCACTAAAGGTAGTAGAGATCGCAGTTCCGGTATTGCCAAT
>NZ_JACVOX010000001.1:0-543804 GCF_018882215.1 Polynucleobacter sp. AP-Kaivos-20-H2
GAATATATCCACTACTACAACCATGACCGAATCAAAGAAAAGCTAAAGGGATTAAGTCCGGTTGATTACCGAACTCAATCCCTCGTGCTAACCTAACTAAACTGTCCAACTACTGGGGGTCAGTTCACTAGGGTGGCTTTTCTTCTATTGAGCAATAAAAGTGTTTTCTAACTTGCCAATGCCACCCATCTCTACAACGACTACATCGCCATTGACTAAATACTTGGGGGGCTTAAAGCCAATACCAACACCAACTGGAGTTCCGGTGGCAATTAAATCTCCTGGGTAGAGGGTTATGCCTGCAGAGACCGTGGCGATCATATTGGGGATATCAAAAATTAGATCTTTGGTATTGGAGTTTTGACGTAGTTCACCATTGACCCAGCACTTGACGGGGATGTTTTCGGCATCGACCTCATCTGCCGTAACAACCCAAGGACCCATAGGACAGAAGGTATCAAAACTTTTTCCTAAAAACCATTGCTTATGTCTTTGCTGCCAGTCGCGCGCAGTCACATCATTGATAGCGGTATAACCCCAGACGTGCTTCATTGCATCTGCTTCGCTAATACCTTTGCCGCCTTTGCCAATCACAATCGTGAGTTCCGCTTCGTAATCGATGCAGGTGGATACAGTAGTGGGGATGATGACGTTAGTATTGGGTCCGGTTACAGACTCGGGTGGCTTCGTGAAAAAGATTGCGTGGCTTGGAATATCTTCACCAGGTTTAGCGCTGCCATCAAAGCCGCTATTGGAAAATTCTTTAGCGTGCTCATGATAATTTTTACCGACGCAGAAAATATTGCGACGTGGTCTAGGTACTGGAGCAAGTAGACGGATGTCGCTAAACGCATGCGTGGAAATAGGTTTTGGGAGCTTGCCCGCGAGGTCAGATTTAAGAATGGCAACAATGCCATCTTCACTAACGTCCACACCTAAATCGAGCTCTTGAACTGTCCTGCCATCAGCAGACACAATTCCAACGCGAGTTTTGGTAGGCTCTTTGGCTAAAACAAATGCGGCATATCTCATGATTACTGTCTCCGGCTGGGGTTTTGTCTACGTTAACCCCTGTTTATTGTGATGAATCTTGTAGTAGGATAAAGAGCATAAATAATAACTAATTTACGTATTTGAGACAAAAAATGAGACAAAAATATTCATTTGCTACTGCCTTAGTCTTTTTATGCGCTTGCTTGGCCTCTCAGGGCGCTTTTGCGCAGGCGTCAGAACCCTGGCCTACAAAGCCCATCACTATGGTTGTGCCATTCCCGCCGGGTGGGGTTGCTGATACTGTCGGTAGACCGGTGGCAGAGGCACTTTCTCGTAGTCTGGGTCAGCCAGTGATTGTGGAAAATAAAGCTGGGGCTGGCGGAGGCATTGGCATGGCAGCAGTAGCCAGAGCAAAGCCTGACGGCTATACGATTTTGATGGCCCTATCGTCCATTTCAATTATTCCTGAAGCAGATAAAGTGGTGGGAAGAGAGCAATCCTTTCAGCTGAATCAACTTAAGCCGATCGCACGCTTTACTGCGGACCCAACAGTGTTGGTAGTGAGGGCGGATAGCCCATGGAAAGATTACAAATCTTTTGTGGCTGCAATGCGAGCTAATCCCGGTAAATACAATTTTGGATCGTCGGGTAATTACGGCACGATGCATGTGCCAATGGAGATGCTCAAGTCTTCAGAGAAGTTCTACATGGTTCATATTCCTTATACAGGTGCAGGGCCAGCGATTGTGGGTTTATTGGGCGGCCAAGTAGATGCTATTGCTACTGGACCTTCTTCAATCGTTCAGCAAATTAAGGCGGGCAAAGTGCGTGCATTAGCTCATTGGGGTGATGGCAGGTTAGCCAGCATGCCTGAAGTGCCTAGTTTTAAAGAAATGGGCGTCAAGGTTGAGTTCTCTCAGTGGGCTGGTTTATTTGTGCCCAGCGCAACCCCTGACTACATCACCAATAAGCTCCGTGAGGCTGCTAAACAAGCGGCGAATGATGAGCGGGTACGTACTGTGATCAATGGAGCTGGAAGTCCAATTCAATATATGGATGCGCCTGAATTTAAGGTCTACTGGGATAAGGAATCCGCTCAGATGGGTGAGGTTGTTAGAAAGATTGGCAAGGTTGAATAATGAAAAAACAATTACTTTCCCCTTTGTTGATACTGCTTTTTGCCCAAGCACATGCCGCAACCGTTCAGGAGCAGATGGATCAAAATCCAGCCGTGAAAACAGCGATTGAAGAGCTGGTTCTTGCGAATCATATTTTGTATGACCAAAATGCGGTAGATGGTTATGGGCATATAAGTGTTCGTAACCCAACCAATCCCAATACCTTCTTTCTGGCAAGAAGTGTTGCGCCATCTGTCGTCAAAGTTGAAGACATCATGGAATTCGATATGAATGGCAAAGCTTTAAATGGCGATACACGAGTGGCTTATGGTGAGCGATTTATTCATAGCGGCATTTTGAAAAATCGCCCAGATATTAATTCAGTTATTCATGGACATGCTGCACCCATTCTGCCTTATGGGTTAACAGGCACCACGCTCAAGCCCGTCTATCACATGAGTGCATTCTTGGGTGAGGGCGCACCTGTTTTCGAAATCCGAAATTTTGCTAAGCCCAATCCCGATACGGATATGTTTGTTAGTAATGGAGAGCTGGGCGATGCTTTATCCAAAACCATGGGTTTGCAATATTTTGTTTTGATGCGCGGTCATGGATATGCTGCAGGAGCAGACTCTATTAAGAAAGCAGTCTTTAGAACGGTGTACGCAATTCAGAATGCGAGCATTCAGTCTGAAGCAATGAAGATGGGTCAAGTGCAATACCTTAGTCCCGGTGAGGCTCTCACTGCACAGGAAACGATTGAGAAAACCATTGGGCGTCCATGGCAACTTTGGAGTGAGAGCGTCAAAAAACCCTAATTCTTGTTAAACTCACGCATCATGCAGATGCAAGCCCACCCCTTCAAGACAGCACTTATCCAGGGGCTGCTATTAACTGTATTAACCCTCTCGCCATCTATCAGTATGGCGGTCCTGCAGGATGAAATTCAGGTTTACGATGATGAAATTAATGCCAAGGGTGAAGCAAGTCTAGAAGTACATTTAAATAGCACTCCACGAGGCATACAAACTCCCTCCTATCCAGGAGAGGTAATGAACAATAATGGTGTACGTGTGACCCCAGAGTTTGCATATGGGCTAGGCCATGATTTAGAAGCTGGCTTATATATCTCTTATGTGAACTACGACAACAAGTTTCAATATGCAGCAACCAAAGTACGTATGAAATGGTTGCCAATACGCGAAGATAAAGGCGATTCTTTCTTTGCGGGCGCCAATCTAGAATTATCTAACGTACAACCGCAGTTTGATGAGTCTAGATATAACAGTGAAATGCGTTTCATTATTGGCAAGCATTTTGATGAGTGGCTTTTCTCATTTAATCCAATTGTAGATATGCCGCTCTCGCAACCTTACGTACATCAGTCACCTTATTTTTCCACTGCAACCCGCTTGTCTAGGGAGTTGACTCCCGAGTTAGCGCTGGGAGTGGAGTACTACTCCAACCTGAATCAACTTGGTCAGCCCATTAACTACCAAAATACCCAGCAATTGGGATTCTTAATGATGTACTACGAAGGCAAACCACTTTCTTTTCAGGCTGGCGTGGGTAAAGGCTTCTCTAACAGCACGGATTCGTTAACGCTTAAAGCGATTTTTTCCATTCCATTAAATTAAATTTAAAACAAACTATTTCTGTTCGCGTTCTTCTAGGTTAGGGCTCTCTTGAGCGCGAATATCAGCAGTGTAGAACTTTCCGGTATCAGTTAGCGTTACTTTCTTAAGATATCCACCCTTATTACCGTTGCGTAATGGCCAAAATTCCACTGATACTTTATCTCCTGCTTTTACAGCGTTTCTAGTCCAGCCGCCTGCACGAGTCAGATTTCCCGGACTTGAAACTTCGAGTATCCAAAGCGCAGGTGCATCGCCATCCTTGAGTGTGCCAGTTACAAAAATGCCAACGTGAGGGTTGGTCCACTGAACTTCTTTGACTACCCCAGTAATAGTAAATACTTTATCTCTATCAAACATGGTGGTGGCATGGTGCGCAAACGCTAGGGCTGACACTGATAATGCAATAGCGAATGAGGCTACTCTTGTAAATGTGGTGAGTTTCAAAATACTATCTCCTTGGGGTGACCTAGATATAAATTATTGGGGTGGAATGCGATTCCCGCCCACATCGTATTGAACGGGAACGTAAATATCATTACCGCGATTATCTTTTCCTGGAGCAAAAGAGCCCTCTAAACACACTCCTTCGATAATATCGAATTTACGAGCGCGTTGACGGAAATAAATACGGGTTGTTTTCCAGGGCTTGGTCAGCACATTGGGGGCAATGATTTCAATATCGTCATGCAATTCATCTTTACCCGCTAAATGAATTCGTTCGATGATGTGCATATCACCATTATTGGGAACGCCGGCAGCTTCGCTGATAGCAATATAGGCCTGAGGCACTACACCTACCGTATCTACAACGAGAGTATCGCCCTCCCACTTGCCAATAGAGTGACCATGAAAGGTCGGGTCTGGATCTTCTGGATGAGGGCGACCATCGGTATAGATACGTCGCAAACGATTACCATCAGACTCTCCAAGTAAAGTCACTCTGCCTGGCGTAAAAAGGATTTCCATTGCGTTATGGGTAACCAACATCCACGCAGGCATGGCTTCAGGCAGGCAATTCACGAAGAGTGGGGGAGGTCTCCCGGCCTTTTCCTCAGCCAGTTGAAATTGAATGAGTTCGTTGGCAGCGGGGGTCCAAGGTGGCATATTGGTTTTGGCCTGTTTATCTTGATCCGAAATTTTGGGATTCCACACGCCACTCCAATCAGGCAGCTTAGCAAGGTTGACCCAGTCCTTAGACGTAGGTGGGGGGTTGATGATAGGCTTGGTTGATTGGGCCGCTGTATTTTGTGCAAGGCCTATTCCTAAACCCGCAGCCATTAATAGGCAGATTAGTTTTCTTTTCATATCCCCTCTTTTTTATTCATGATGTTGCTGATACTAATTCGAGCGTAAAGCCAATCCAACGACCGCAAAAAATAATACTTATCCAAAGCGTTAGTGAAATGGCTCCGGCAATGCGAGCCGCTATTGGCAATTGTTGGTAGTGATTCCAGCTATCGAGATTTTTGCCGATTATAAATTGAAAGCACATCATATTGATGCCTGCCAAGCCAAGTAGAATAATTTTAGAGATGAAGTAAAAATTTTGACTGTAACTTAGCGCATTTGAGGTGAAAAGAATCGCGCCTGTAATAGCGGCAGCTAAAAAAGCCATCCAGGTAATCGGCAGAAGCTCTTTGCTGATATTACTAATTGCTCGATTTAACGCGCGTACCCCAATCAAGCGCAGATCTACCAATGCAATTGAGCCGATGACCAATGTGACTGCTAGAACATGGATGGCTTCAATCCAGGGAAATAATAATTCATTTTCGCGAATCGTTTGCGCTAGGGGATTGCTATAAATGAAAATCAGAATGTCGTTCATATCTTTTGTAATTAATTATTATGAATTTTTGATTAGGCGTAGGCAATCCAGCGGCCAGCAGCAACAATGCCAACCCACAAAGCTAGCGACAAAATTGCCAGCAAACGGTTTGTAGTATTTACTGGAGTGAAAGAGTTATTGCTATGCCATTTTTTCTGAAAAAGTAGGGTGATGAAGATCACCGCAAGCAACATCAGCATTTTTAGTTGAAAGGCTGGGTTGGTTAAAGATCTTGCGGGCTCTCCTACGATCATGATGCAGCCGGTAATCAGTAGTACTGGAAGTGCAAGCCAGATTAAAGACTGATATCGATTAATTACAGCTGCAATTGGTTCGCTTTGCCCGTGAATGCCTAAGATTCTGAGATTGATCAGAAGGACGCCTACGAGAATGGACGCTATAGCTAGAATATGGATGCTCTGCAAAAAGGGCACTACCCAGAAATTATTTTGTATTGCTGCATTGAGAGGAGTGCTCTCCAGGTAATAGCAGAATTGGAGTAATGCAGAATTTTGCATAGTTTTAGTAATAACTGAGTTTGGTGAGAAGAGTTTATATGATTTAAATCATTAAAAAATCGAGCTTAGCAAGTTATGGCGATTCAAGTTCTTTTTGGTGGATGCTTGAGAATTTTTGCTGCAGTTGCAGCATTTTTATAGCCTCCCAAAACGAATTAGATCATCGCAAGAAAAGAGTCTTAAATGATTAAATGAGGTAAGGTCATTAAGAAATAAGGGGTCTCAAAGAAACCCCTTATCGCATTTGAGAGTGTTAAGCGTTCAATCTGCTTTTACGTTTGCATCTTTAATGACTTTGCTCCACATAGTCATTTCCCGTGTAATGCGCTTGCTGGAATCTGCTGGGGAAAGATAGTTCACATACACACCTGCTGCCAGCATGCGTTCTTGCACTTCGGGGCGCTGCAAAATAACCTTGATATCTGCGCTGAGTTTATCGATGATTGGCTTAGGAGTTCCTGCAGGAGCCAAAATACCAAACATACTTACAACATCAAAGTTAGGCAGACCTGTAGCTTCGGTGACGGTAGGTACATCCGGCAACTGACTAATGCGTTTAGCGGTTGTCACGGCTAGAGGTCTTAATTGACCTGCTTGAATAAATTGTAGGGCTGCTGGAACTGTTTCAGACATCGTGAGTACTTGACCGCCCACTAGATCAGTCATTGCAGGGCCGCTGCCTTTGTAAGGCACATGCAATAAATCTAAACCAAGTTGATAGCGAAACATTTCCATTGCAAGGCGTTGTGGTGCACCAGCTCCAGATGAGGCGAAAGTAAGTTTGCCCGGGTTCGCTTTTGCGTAAGCAATGAACTCTTTCATATTCTTTACCGGGACTGAAGGGTTCACTACAAATACCAGAGGCACTACTCCTACCACGTCCACTGGTGTGAAATCTTTCTCAAGGTTGTATCGAATTCTATCTTTATCAAGATTTGCGTTGATAGAGTGCGAGGTCAGGGCGCCCATTAACAGCGTATAGCCGTCAGCAGGAGACTTTGCAACCATATCCGCACCAATATTGCCGCTATCGCCTGCGCGATTATCGGGAACCACTTGCTGGTTTAGTGATTTAGAGAGTTCTTGTGCCATGATGCGTCCAATCACATCAG
Source organism: Polynucleobacter sp. AP-Kaivos-20-H2 (assembly GCF_018882215.1). GTDB lineage: Bacteria > Pseudomonadota > Gammaproteobacteria > Burkholderiales > Burkholderiaceae > Polynucleobacter. The sequence goes on from NZ_JACVOX010000001.1 coordinate 7,207, forward strand.
TAGCACCACCTGGTGGGTATGGAATCACCAGCTTAATAGGCTTGTCAGGGTAATTTTTAATTGCAGAGCTATTAGTTTGGGCTAGCAGTGGGGCGGTGATCAGGCTGCCGCAAACTAGTAGGCCTAAGCCTCGAATTAGATGTTGTCTCATTTTGTATTTTTAATGGTGGGTTGAGTTACGATTTTCTATTATCTACAGATTAAAAATTCATGCGCTGCGTCAATGAACTGCAAATTTCTCTTATTACAATGAAGAAATGAACCTAGAGCCTCACCAAATAGAGATTATTGGATATTGCGCTGCATTCTTGACTACCATTGCCTTTTTGCCTCAGGCGATACAGTCTTGGCGCACTCGAGACCTATCGGGCATCTCCTTAGGCATGTATTCCTTGTTTACTGTGGGGGTGGGTTTGTGGCTGGTTTACGGCCTCATTATTGAAAAGTGGCCCCTCATCTTAGCCAATGCACTCACTTTTGCCTTGGCACTTAGCATCCTATTATTGAAATTGCGTCATACTTCTAAACATCAGAAATAAAGCACCCATTCATCAAAATTCTTCGAAAGGTTTTTATGTCTTCAGTATTTGTGATTGATCCACCTCCAGTGATTTCATTGCCCGTGACTGGCGATACTCGTCGCTTTGCCGTGAATCGCATTTACTGCGTTGGTAGAAATTACGCCGATCATGCGCGTGAGATGGGTCATGATCCTGATCGTGAGCCGCCATTCTTCTTTATGAAGCCCGCCAATTCGATTGTGACTGATGGAAAAGATATGGCATACCCAAGTTTATCGAAGGATGTTCATCACGAAATTGAGATGGTGGTTGCTATTGGTAAAGGCGGTGCCAATATTGCTGCAGATAAAGCCCTAGAGCATGTCTATGGTTACGGGGTTGGTCTGGACATGACTCGGCGCGATCTTCAAGGCGAGGCTAAGAAGATGGGGCGTCCTTGGGATACCGGCAAAGCATTTGATCAATCGGCTCCTTGCGGCGAGATTACGCCAGCTACTCAGTGTGGTCATCCTGCCAAAGGCGCCGTTAAGCTCTTAGTGAATGGTGAAGTGCGTCAAGAGGGCGATCTCAATCAGTTGATTTGGAACGTTCCTGACACGATTGCTTATTTATCTACCTTATTTACCCTGAAGCCAGGCGATTTGATTTTCTCTGGTACGCCAGCAGGCGTTGGTCCAGTTAAAAAAGGGGATGTACTTGAGGGTAGTGTTGCCGGCTTACCAAGCTTAAAAACAAAAATTCTCTAAATGAAAAAGAGAGTCGGTTTGATGGCAAGTTTTCTCAAGAAAATATTGCTGGTTGCTGCAACAATAAGCGCGCCTATTTTTTTGGTTTCATGCGCCAGTACCGAGAAAGCTTCTTCAACTACGTCTCCTGGTCTTTATGCTGATGCGGCACCTTTAGATTTAAGAATCAGTCAATGGCCTTATCCGTATCCTCTGAAAGAATTTAAGACATCTTTGCAAGGGCAGCCTGCGAGCATGATGTATATGGATGTTGCTGCCTTAGGTAAGCAAAAGGGTGTAGTGGTCTTATTTCATGGCAAGAACTTCTCCAGCGATTACTGGGCGCCCACAATTGCTGGGATATCTAAGGCTGGCTATCGTGTGATTGCACCTGATCAGATTGGCTTTGGAAAGTCTTCTAAGCCGGAGGTGGCTTATCACTTTGACGATCTAGCTGCCAATACACAAGCCTTGCTGAAGTCCCTCAATATCAATCAGGTTTCAGTCATTGCCAACTCAATGGGCGGCATGGTAGGTATTCGTTTCTCACGTCTATATCCGCAGACTGTTCAAAAGTTGGTATTAGAAAATCCGCTAGGACTTGAGGACTACAGCAAGGATATACCTCCGCAGCAGAATGATGAATTGCTCAAACTAGAGATGGCTCAAACTGAAGCGAGTTATCGCCGCTTTCTGCAGAGTTATTTTCCGAACTGGCAACCCAATTATGAAGATTTTGTAGAAGTCTATGTTCGCGTGCAAAAAAGTCCGGACTATTTAGCCTATGCAAAGACTTCGGTTCTGACTTACCAAATGATTGCAGAAAAACCAGTAGTCAATGATCTGCCCCAATTGAAGATGCCAGTGTTATTAGTGATTGGTCAAAAAGATCGTACAGTATTTGGTCGACGTTTTGCGCCGCCAGAGGCTGTGAAGTCTTTGGGTAACTTTTCGGAGCTAGGTAAAAAAGCACAAGCAGCTATTCCTAATGCAAAACTAGTGCCTATTGAAAACGTGGGTCATGTGCCTCATGTCGAGGTGCCGGATCAGTTTGTGAAAGCTGTAGTGGGGTTTTTGAACTCCAAGCCTTAAGACTAAGGCTGCAGGGATAGCTACCTGCCAATCCACTGGGGTTGATGCCCTTCTAAGAAGGCGTTCACACCCTCCCTAAAGTCTTGGCTGTTATAGGTTTCCCGCATGAGATTAGTACAGTCAGGAAGATTGCTTTGAAGTAAGTGTGCCAATGTTAGCTTGCTAGCTTTTTGCGTGATGGGAGCAAGGGCCGCTAATTTTTGAGCGAGCACATTAGTAGCTGATTCGATTTCTGTAGACTCTGCCGTTTGATAGAGGTAGCCCGATGCCAATAATTTTGGTGCCTTAATGAGTTCCGCAGTCAGAAGCATCTTCTTCACTGTTGGAGTTCCTAGGTGAGCCGCAAGCCAAGACAAATTACTTGGCGATAAACAATTTCCTAAAGTCTTGGCTACTGGTATACCGAAACGCGCATCCGGCGTCGAGATTCGAAAGTCACAGAAAGTTGCCATTAGTAGACCACTCCCTACGGCTAAACCTTCAATCATGGCAATCGTTGGCATTGGTAGTTGTTGAAGGGAGGCAAAGATATGATCGACAGCCACTTCATAAGCTTCATCTTTTTTGAGGTCAACAAACTGCTGAATATCACTTCCAGAAACAAATGCTTTATCTCCTGCGCCTCGAAATATGGCCACTCGAATTTTAGGATCCTTAGCTAAGGAGTCGCAGATCCTTTTGAGTTCCTCATACATTGGCCAGGTGAGCGCATTACGCGCAGCGGGATTATTAAACGTAACCCGTGCCATATTCCCGTCAACCGTTAAGTCTAGGCAGGGAGGGGAGGGGTTAGTAGTCATGCGCCCATTCTAAACAAAAGACCTTTCCCCGGGCCCAGAATTTATAGAATTACCCCCACCCGAAGTTTCCTGCGATAGAATTCCCTTATGTATATGTTTCTACCTTTTCTGACGGCTTTTATCGGACTTGTTTTAGTCTGGTTTCAGAAGCGTCTTGCAGGTTTGACAGTTTTGGCGATTACCGTTGCCATTCTTTTGGTCTGGTTCCGTTTTCATGCGACTGACCATCTCAACATCAGTCTGTAATTGATTGTGAGCAAATATTCTCTACCTTCCCTAGCTGCACTTGGTAATCAGCTTGCATTGCTGGCTGTAGTTGGCATGCTGTCTTATGCTTTTGTAGATCAACTTTACTTTGGTGAGCTACCTTGTCCTTTGTGCTTAATGCAGCGCGTTGGATTTGTGATTATTGGCTTTGCTTTGGTGCTGAACATTCGTTCTGGTGCTCATTCATCTCACTATGGATGGGGCTTCATTGGTGGCTTGGTTGGAATGATGGTTTCTCTTCGTCAGGTGTTCTTGCATATTCTGCCGGGTGACAAAGGATTTGGAAAAACATTTTTAGAGTTACATTTCTATACCTGGGCTTATGTTGGATATACCGGATTATTAATGGGTCTAGCAATTCTCTTAATGCTTCCCAATCGTGAAGTCCGCTCCCGTTCATGGTTTGCTAATGCACTTGTTATTGCTTTCATTCTCTTGGTTTTGGGTAATCTCGTATCTACACTCTTGGAATGCGGTATTGGCCCCTGCGCTGACGACCCAGTGAAGTATGAGGGCTGGTTATGGCTTCGCTCTCGCTTTGGTTTCTAATTTAGATCACCTGGTCTAGTCCTACTTTTTTTGTGTATGCAATTCTCTAAAGTTCTTAAGAACTTTCTCCTTGCTTCTGCATTTTTGGCCATTGGCTTTGCTGTTCATGCGCAAAGTGCATCCCAGGAAAATGCTACCTGGCCAAAACAAGCAATTCGCATCATCGTTAGCTTTACGCCGGGCGGTGCTCCAGATATGCTGGCGCGCGTTTTAGCAGAAAGTTGGCAGCAAAATCTAGGCGTGCCAGTGTTGGTCGAAAATCGCCCGGGCTACGGCGGCAATATTGGCGCTGATCTAGTGGCCAAGAGCGATCCAGATGGCTATACCTTATTGATTGGTACGGTAGGCATTCATGCGATTAATGGTGCGTTGTATGAAAAGATTTCATACGATCCCGTAAAAGATTTCACGCCTATTAGTTTTTTAGCAAGCACGCCAAATGTATTGATAGTTAATAAGAAGCTTGGCGTTAACAATCTTCATGAATTAATTGAATTGGCAAAAGTAAAGCCAGGCCAACTGACTTTTGGTTCATCGGGGATTGGAACATCACTGCATATGTCCGGGGAATTATTTAAAGAGATGGCCGGTGTTCAAATTCGGCATATTCCTTATAAGGGGCGGGCTCAATCGCTACCCGATTTAGTGAGTGGCCGTATCTCCATGCTATTTGATAACTTATCATCATCTTTGCCTTTGATTAAAGCTGGTGAAGTCCAGGCCTTAGGTGTAACCACCTTAAAACGCTCGCATGCTGCCCCTGAGATTCCGACATTTGCAGAGCAGGGGCTTCCAGGATTTGAGGCAGTTTCTTGGTTCTCTTTAATGGCGCCAGCAAACTTGCCGCCCCCAATTCAAAAGCGCTTAAATCAGTTGACGCACCGTACTTTAAATAGCCCTGAAGTTAAAGCTCGACTCTTGGCTGGAGGCTTAGAGCCCGCGCCCGGAAGCCCCAAAGAACTCTCCAAGCTGATTACGCAAGAGTCTGTAAAGTGGAGTAAGGTGGTGTTGCAGTCGGGTACAAAATTGGAGCAATAAATGGTCCTAATCGATCTGAATAAATAAGTTATTTTCTTGTCAGCCTGGCCGTATTTGAGGCGTTATTGATAGTAATACTAGAAAAAACTAGAATAGAAATAGAAAGCAGTAAAAGACCAAATATATGGGGGTCGATCATGAAACAAATCAATAAATTCAGCATCTTAGGTGTTGCTTCAGTTGTCTTAGCCACTTTGTTGGCTGCCTCGCCAGTGATTGCCCAAGCTGGCAATGTGGGGTGGAATGTTTCTGTGGGCGGTGGCTACGGCGGTGGTTGGCGTCCAGCGGCCTACGGACCTTATGGTGGTGGCTGGGGTTCAGGATGGCGTGGTAACTGGGCATACGGCGGCGGTTATTACGGCCCCTATGCTGGGTACTATGCACCACCGGTAGCATATGCACCTCCAGTTGTTTATATGGCCCCGCCACAACCAATGGTCTTGGCGGCTCAACCTCAACCTGCTGTTTGGTACTACTGCCCAGCTAGCGGCAAGTATTTTCCATACATACAAGATTGCCCAACTGGCTGGCAAACTCAACCTGCAACCCCACCAACGAGTAGTGCTCAGCCCGAGCAGCTACAGCACTAAACATTTTTAGAATTTCAGAATAGCTAAAGGTTTATTTAATATGAAACGATTTGCACGCGCCGCAGTTTTAACTGCATCTGTTCTTGCGTCATTAACTGCATGTGTATCTGCGCCAACTGGTCCGACTGTTGCCGTAATGCCGCGCCAAGGAAAGCCTTTTGAGGTATTTCAACAAGAGGATCAAGTTTGTCGACAATTTGCTACAAATGCAGTTAAGGATACAGGTGATGCCGCTCTTAAGGAGGGTGTGACTAGTGCTGCTGTAGCAGCTGCCCTTGGTGCTGCTGCTGGTGCCGTCATTGGTGGTGGTAGCCATGCGGGCGTTGGAACTGGTGCAGGCGTAGGATTATTGGGCGGTTCTGCAATTGGCGCCATGAATGCATCCGGAAAACAAAATCAAGCGCAAACTCAATACAACATTGCCTACCAACAATGCATGTACTCCAAGGGTAATCAAGTTCCTAGTTACGCAACGCCTGCGCCAGGTCCAGGCTATCGTTAAGCTCTAGAGGTATTGCTTTTAGGTCTCTACCGGGGGATGCGTCTTCTCATAGCGCTCCGCCGTTCTTCTAAAGAGGTAGAGTAGGAAACACGCAGCTAGGCCAAGACTCAAGCTATTGCCTGCCCAGAAACCATTGGCACCTTGTAAAAATGCTGGCGTGTTACCTAATACATTAAAGCCCATCAAGTAGCCACCACCAAGCCCCACGCCCCAGAGTGAGCCCGCATAAATCACCATAGGTAAAAAAGCAATACGATAGGCTCGCAGAATGAATGCAGCAGTAACTTGTAGCGCATCAAATACTTGATAGAAGGCAATAAATAAGAAGAGCGGAATCGAGAACGCCTTCACCTCTGCTGGCGGATCGTATAAATCCAATAGCTGTATTCTGAAAATCCAAACTGCAATACCAATGGTGATGCAAAGCGTAGTGGTAAAAAATACCGATGACCAACCTATTTCTTCAGCGCGCTCAGGCTTGTTGGCGCCAATAGATTGCGACACCAAGGTCATGGTCGCAATTGAGAGGGATAACGGCACCATGTAGATGACGGTTCCCATATTGGCTACGATTTGATGGCCGGCTAAAGCTGTAGTTCCAAGACGGGCAATAAACAGCGACATAAATGTGAATGAGGTCACTTCAATCAAGTAGCTAAAGCCAATGGGCGCACCAAGCTTTAATAATATCCAGATGCGATGCCAGTCAGGCATGCTAAAGCGGGCAAAGATTTTAAATGGCCTGTAAAAACGATCAAACATCACAAAGCCAAGAGTCATTAACAACCAAGACCAGTTGATAATGACGGTAGCTACAGCGCAGCCTGGGCCGCCCATGCCTTCAATGCCGAAGCCACCATAGATAAACAGTAAGTTCAAAGGAAGTTTTAGTGCCAAGCCAATTATCTGAACTATGGTGATAACAGTAGGGCGTGATACAGCATTATGTAAAGCCATGAGAACCCGCATCCCCATGCTAGCTGGCAAGCCGATTGCCAGAATGTTGAGATACAACCTTGCCTTACCTTCAATAAGGCTATTGACTCGAGATATGGATAGCAAGTGATCTGCATTGAGCAAAATGAAGCAACCAAAAATGGTAAGACCTAAAGCAAGCCAAATTGCTTGCCGTACTTCTTCGCCGATTTCTGAAAAACGTTTAGCACCAAATAGTTGTCCGGCAATTGGTGCAAGAGCAGAGATTACTCCCGTTAGGCCAACATAAATGCTAATGAAGATGGCTGAAGCCATTGCCAGCGCTGCCAAATCATCAGCTGAATACCGTGCAGTCATCGCTGTATCGAGTACACCAAACGCAATCACAGCAAGCTGACCAACCAATAGTGGCCCAGCTAGTTTAAGTAAAGATGGGATGTCCTCGCGAAGACGCGATAGCTTAAAGTGGAGCACGATTTATTCCGAGATAACTTCGTAGAGGCGTAGGCGTTCGTCGCGGTCAGCGGCACGACGATCTTCCCAAAGCAGTGTGAGCTTTTTATTATTCAGTTGCGCGTATGATTTTGCTTCAGATTGGCTATGGGTCAGCATCCATTGGCAATTTGGATCATCTCTCAAGTTAAGTTTGGAGAAGTATTCAAAAGAGGCGAGCTGTGCAGCGCCTAAGTTGCTAGTGTCTATGCAGCCGCTATCAGCGGGAATCACTTGTACCAATCGGGCAGACACATGGCGATAGGTTTTAGCGTAGTTAATAGTTGGTAGCCACAAAGACATTAGCAGTACCCACATCAAAGTAGTCCCTGATGCTGAGATGATGAGGCAGCGCCAGATTTCTTTCGGGGCCCGAGAAGTTCTCCAGCGAACTACTGCAAGCCATACACCCGTAGTAGCAAGAGCCACGATAAAGGCTAAGACATTAAATTGACCAGTAAATCCAGGTAGTAGGCGTGCAATATTGGCGGCCGTAGATTCTGGGTAGCCGGTCACTTTTGCGAGCCAAATAATCCAAATAGCCAGGGCGATCAGCGTAAAGCTAAACATCGCAAACCAATCAATAAAGCTAATGACGCTTCGCTTGAGAACAGGCAGGCTAAATGCGGCAATAATCGAAAGGCTTGGAATCAAAATCATTAAGTCATGTTCATTTGCTTCTAGGCGGAACAAAACATAAATTAAGCTGCCGATGAATAAACTCAAAGGAATGCAAAGATGGGGTGCGCGCCATGCGCCCGATTCTTTAATGCGACCCCAGTGCGCAAGGGAGACGATTGCGAGCGGCCAGACGGGCCACGCGTAAGCCCAGAAGTTCACACTCAAGAAACCCAGTGATTCAATTGATGGAGTAGCGCGCATTTCCGGTACATTGCGCCAGCCTTCTTCAGCGATATGACGCCATTGCGCTGGCAGATCGGCTAGATACCAAATCAGAGGCCAAATCGCAAAACCGATTAAACCTAAAACAGTACTAGTCAGCGTCCAACGAAAGCGCAACTTCGCATTGCTAGCAATGACCGCAATGATGGTGGAGGTAACAATGATTAAGCTGAGTGTGAGATTGCTTGATAGGGCGACGATGGCAATACCAAGGCCAGTCCAGAAACCACCTTGCCAAGGTTTATCTAAGCCGCGCACTGTGCCATATAGCACGATGCTAATACCCATGAGCTGCGCCATCATTGGCGTAGTTTCATGAGCGCGTTGCGCTAGACCTACGCACGCCAAGAAAATGAGTAGCGCGCCATCAGCTAGGGTCATGCCGTAGCTCTTTAAATCGGGCTGACCACCAACTGCTAATGCCATCGGCTGCACTTCACGACGACGACCTAATAAATAGGTGGCATACCAAATTGCTAGTGCAGCAGAGAAGAAACAGATGGCGGCGTATAAGCGTGCAGCATTAGCGGCGCCAATGAATGGACCAAACCACTCAATGAGTGTGGCGCCCATCCAATAAGACAAGGGCGCACCAAGAGAGATATCGCGTCCAGCTAAGTGGGGAACCATCCAGTCTAAGGTGTTACCGCGAAAGAGTGTCCACATACCACCAAACCCAATAGCATCCTCATTCTTCCAGGGGTCCCGAAAGAAGAGGCCAGCGAAACCATAAACTAAGGTCAGCGCAAAAATAATAATGCGCGGAATAGATTTAGTGGCGGCGGCAGTAAGTTTGACCATGTGTGAAGTTCAAAATAAAAAAGGCAGCAAACGCTGCCTTAATTATCTCGCAGAGCAGGTATTTAACATACCCCGCGAATAGAAGTGGTTTAAGCCTTCTTCTTAGCTGGCTTTTCAGCAGCTTTAGCTTCTGCAGCAGCAGCTTTTTTCTCAGCTGTTTTAGCAGCGCCATCACCGGTAGCTTTAGCAACAGCTTTAGTACCGAATTTCTGACGGAATTTCTCAACACGACCAGCGGTATCCATAATTTTCTGGGTGCCAGTGTAGAAAGGGTGTGACTCAGATGAAGTCTCGATCTTGGCCAATGGATATTCATTACCATCTTCCCACTTGATTGTCTCTCTAGTAGACATAGTGGAGCGAGTCTTGAAGCTGAAGTTATTGGAAACGTCTACAAAGACGATTTCGCGATATTCGGGGTGAATGCCAGGTTTCATGTTGAGTCCTATGAGCGGGGAGCCGTTTGAGCCAAATTGGCTGAAATACTTTCCCAGGTTTTAAAAGCGGTAAAGGCAAAATTATGCCATGAAATCAACAACAAAGCGCTGTTTGGGTGTCCAAAAAGGGCTGAAACAGCCCTCTAGACCCCTAAATTACCCTCCGCGACGCATTAAGTCGAAGAATTCACCATTATTTTTGGTCGATTTGAGCTTATCCACGATGAAGTTCATCGCCTCGATATCGTCCATATCGGCCAGCAATTTACGCAATACCCAGATCTTCTGGAGATTCTCAGCTTTAACCAAGAGCTCCTCGCGGCGGGTGCCAGACTTATTGAGGTTAATTGATGGGTAAACACGACGCTCAGCTAAACGACGCTCAAGGTGAACTTCCATATTGCCAGTACCTTTGAACTCTTCATAGATGAGGTCATCCATACGGCTACCAGTTTCAATCAGAGCGGTTGCGATGATGGTTAATGAACCACCTTCTTCAATATTACGGGCGGCGCCAAAGAAACGTTTTGGACGTTGTAATGCATTGGCATCCACACCACCAGAGAGTACTTTGCCTGATGAAGGAACAACAGTGTTGTATGCGCGTGCAAGACGAGTAATCGAATCTAACAAGATGATCACATCTTTGCCCATCTCAACCAAGCGCTTGGCTTTTTCAATCACCATCTCAGCAACTTGAACGTGACGTACTGCTGGCTCATCAAAGGTAGAGGCAACAACTTCACCGCGAACGGAGCGTTGCATCTCAGTTACTTCTTCAGGACGCTCGTCAACGAGTAATACGATCAAAATTGCTTCAGGATTATTGGCGGCAATAGCGTGAGCTATGTGCTGCATCATCACGGTCTTACCGGATTTTGGTGAAGCCACGATCAAGCCACGTTGGCCGTAACCAATCGGGGAGATCATATCGATGATGCGGCCAGTGAGGTTCTCTTCGGCCTTGATATCACGCTCTAAGCTGATCACACGGTTAGGGTGGAGCGGCGTTAAGTTCTCGAACATGATGCGGTTCTTGAGGGCTTCAGGAGCCAAACCGTTGATCTTGTCTACCTTTACTAAAGCAAAGTAACGCTCACCATCTTTAGGCGTACGTACTTCACCTTCAACGCTGTCACCAGTGTGCAAGTTAAAGCGACGAATCTGTGCAGGAGAGATATAAATATCGTCAGGAGAAGCCATGTAAGAGGCTTCAGGAGAGCGCAAGAAACCAAAGCCATCAGGCAATACTTCCAAAGTGCCATCGCCGAAAACGGTTTCGCCAGCCTTCGCACGTTTTTTCAGAATGGCAAACATTAATTCTTGTTTGCGCATCCGTTGTGTATTTTCAATCTCCAAGCTAGCTGCCATTTCAAGCAGAGCGGATACGTGGAGGACTTTGAGTTCAGTTAATTGCATGTGGTTCTCGGGTTTTGATGAATTTGTTTTGGGGTATCGCTGCGCTGATTTAGATCACGCAGATGTGGAAAAACAGAATTTTGGAATTTGCTAAAAGAAGGGGGAGGTAAATTGCTGAAAATCGGAGCACTGATTAGTGCGTTTGAGTAATACTACACCAAAAAATGGGTGTGACAAGCATTTAAAGCGGTAAAAACCACAGGCTCAGCTGGTGAACCTGTGGTCTGAGACTATTTACAGATGACTATCAATAAATGCAGTCAACTGAGATTTGGCCAAAGCGCCTACTTTTTGAGCAGCCACGGTGCCATTTTTGAAGAGAATTAGGGTAGGAATGCCGCGAATATTGAACTGGGCAGGTACGCCTTGGTTCTCATCTACGTTCATTTTTGCGATCTGTATCTTGTCGCCATACTCGCCAGCGAGCTCTTCCAGGATCGGACCAATCATTTTGCAAGGACCGCACCACTCAGCCCAGAAGTCGAGCAGTACAGGTTTATCGGACTTGAGGACGTCTTGTTCGAAAGAGGCGTCAGTTACATATTTAATGCCGGCACTCATGAAAATTCCTTATTTAGACTTATTTAGCGAGTTATTTAATTATGTCGTTACAACGCTTATATTAGCAATAAGCGGAACGTTCTGCTCAAAATAGATAAATTACCCAATTAATGTCCCAGCCGTTCCCCATTCTTTCTGATCAAAAGCAAGTGCAACAATGGGCGATTACGCCCAATGCTGGTGCGCTTACTCAATTGGCAAAAGGCATCTGGGATTGTGCAGTGCAAACCAATCAGCGTCCCCTGGTGGTGCTTAGTACTGCCGGGCCACTCATTGGAGTGAGGGAGGCTCTTGAGCAAAACCGACGAGATGACCTTCCAAATAACATCGCATTCTTGCCTCAAGTCATCAGCTTTACAGATTGGTTAGAGGCGGCACCGGGCGCATGGAAATTTCCGAAGAAGCAGAGTGATTTGGAAAGATGGCTATCGGTCTTTGTGAATTTGCGAAAACACAAGACTTTGCAAGCATGGTTTAAGGCGGAGAGTGAGGCTGGCGCATGGGGCTTAGCGCAAGCGGTGATTGAGGCATGCGATGCATTATCTGAATTAGTTGTCCCGCAATTACAGGGTGAGTTAAATGCTCTCTTAGATACACACTCATTAGACACTGAGGCTTGGCTCAAGAAGGTAGAGCTTGTATTAGATCAAGCGATTGCTCAAGCTTATGTCGGCCTTTCTAAAAAAGTAGTTGATGAAGAGTCTGCAGTACTCTTGGCTTTTTGGCGTTATCTCACCAATGTTGGTGACCCAGTCATTCGCAAACATTTAGCAATGGCTGTACATATGCAATTGGCCAAGAGGGTTGCTGAAAAAGATCGCAGCATAGCGCGACCATTCATCTGGGTGCAGACCGCAGATCCAAAGCCAGTTGATCAAGAGTTGATTGATCGCTACCTTAATGAATATGCTCAACATGCTCCAGTAGTGCGTGTAGACCTTGATTGGCAATCCGTTGCCTTATGGTCTGAAGCCCTCTGCGGGGAGGATGCAGAAGGTGGTGTTGCCACTCCGAATGAGTCAGAAGAACAGCAGATTGCAAGCAATATTAGCTCTAGCAATAAAGAGGGCTGGCGCTTGCTTGCGGCTAGGCGTTTTGAAGAATTAGCGTGGGTTGCAACAAAATCGATTGAGTCACATTTAATTTCTAAAAAGAAAAATATTGCATTAGTTGCACAAGATCGCTTAGCAGCAAGAAGAGCGCGAGCATTACTCAGTCGCTTAGGTGATTCCTTGCGTATTCGTGACGAAACTGGTTGGAAGCTATCGACTACTAGAGCAGCAGCGGCTTTTGATAGCTTGCTAGAGTTGATACGTGCGCCTAAAGAAGGACCTAGTGCAAGTACCTTGCTCGAGTTTTTGCAAAATCCTTATTTTGATCTTGCGCACAGTCTTCAAAAAACTCCGGAAGTATGTATTGGCTTAATTGCCCAGCTCGAAGATATTTTGGTTGCTAGTCAGGCAAAGTCTGGTTGGGAAACATTTATCGCTGCAATCGAAAAAGCCAATGGATACGCACGATCGAACGGCGGCGTACCCAATGAACAACTAATTGATCTGATTCGGTTTGTTACAAAGTTGCATTCAGCATGGCAGCCCTCACTCCTTGAGTGCTCAAGCGCATATTCTCAATTACAAAATGATCTCCAGGTTACTGGTATGGCTCAGCGACTTGAGAAGGATGCTGCCGGTAAGCAGCTTTTGGAAGTCCTTAAACGCTTTGATTTGAGCAGCGGCCCATATGAAGATCTCAAGATGCGTTTGCTAGAGTGGCTCAGTCTTCTAAAAACCGTAATAGAAGAGGCTTCTTATGAAGAGGCTGGTAAAGAGGCCGAGGCAACTTTAAGCATCTTGCCACTCAGCTCAACCCGATTGCGTGAATTTGATGCCGTAGTTCTGGTGGGTTGTGATGAGCAGCAGTTGCCTGCATTTTCTGAGCCACCTTTATTCTTTTCAGATGCGCTCAATCGCTATCTCAAGTCCTCGACGATTACTGCACAATACATTCAGCAGGCTCGAGATCTTTCTCAGCTACTCGCTTCATGTAAGAACGTAGATTTAATTTGGCAAAGTAAAAGCAAGAGTGGTGAGCCCTTGCGACCATCAGCTTGGATTCAGCGTTTGCAAGCTGCGCTTAAAAAGAGGATTCCATTAGAAGTGGTGGAGGCAAAACTGAAGCCCTATGAGGGGCGCTCCCAACCTATTCAGAAATCAGTAAGCACTCCCGATCGAGATTTGACAATTCCAAACACAGTTTCCCCCAGCGCCTATAAGGCTTTGCGGGACTGTCCTTATCGATACTATGTCAGCAACTTATTGGGTTTGCGTAAGGCAAAAGAGTTTGAAGAAGGTTTTGATGCCTCCTTAGCAGGCCAAACTCTGCATGCTTTACTGAGAAACTTTTTCCAAGCGCTCAAAACGGAAGAGAAGAAGTCGCATTCATTGATTCATGAGGGTGATATTGCAAGACGTCAATGGATGATTGATCAGCTCATGAAGTTTTCTGATAAAGAATTTGAGAAGCTCATTGCTGGTGATGCAAGGATACTGGGAACTTTGCGGGATTGGCAAAAGCAGATACCCAGTTTTGTGGAATGGCAGCTAAATCGAGAGAAGGAAGGCTGGCGTTACCACGATGCGGAGTTGCCTATCGGTTTTACTTTGAAGATCACAGATCCTGATGGTGTTCAACGGGATATTAGCATTGCAGGGCGCGCAGATCGATTTGATATTCATCAGTCTGATAAATCAGCTGCTGCAGTGATTGACTATAAGAATCAAAAGATTAAGAAAATTACTGAGCGCGCCAAGAATATTCTGGATGACCCGCAGTTATTGATTTATGCAAGAGGCGCAACTGAGAACGCTACTGAGGCCCGCATTCCAGGGCGAGCAGTGGATCAGGCTGAATGGGTCACTTTAAGAGCTGATCTAAAGAATGAAGAAAAGACCATTCGAGCACGCCCAGTTGAGGATATGTCGGAGGTAATGTCAGAGTTTGCTGATCAGGTAGTTAATGACTTAAATGATTTATGGGCGCGTAAACCCATGGCGGCGTTTGCACCTGACAGCGTATGTCAATACTGCGAAGCTAGAGGGATCTGTCGAAAGGGCATGTGGTGAGCGAAAAGTTAGAGACTGCCATAGCTTGTGACCCTACTGAATCAGTCATTGTTTCTGCTTGTGCTGGAAGTGGTAAGACATGGCTATTGGTAGCGCGCATGATTCGGTTGCTGCTAGCTGGTGCTAAACCTCAAGAAATCTTAGCCCTGACGTTTACTTGTAAAGCTGCGCAGGAAATGCGTGATCGTCTTTATAAGTTGCTTGAAGATTTTTCTACTTGCGATGACGCTACTTTGATTAATGAGTTGGTTGAGCGAGGTTTAGACGAGAAAGATGCGATTGCTTTACTTCCACAGGCCAGGACACTCTATCTAAAAGTGTTGGCAAGCCCACAAGCAGTGGTTATAGATACTTTCCATGGCTGGTTTGGTCGCCTATTGGGTGCTGCGCCTGTATCGGCGGAAGTCCAGCCAGGCTTTAGCTTGCGCGAGGATGCTAAGCATTTACAGGAAGAGTGCATGGCAGACTGGTGGGGCGATTTACCAACTGATCTACAAAAGCACTATGACGTTTTGTTGGAGGAGTTTGGTGCAGTAGAAACCCAAAAATTCTTGATGGGTAGCTATAGCCTCTTTAAACAAAGAGGTGCATGGACTTTCTTCCAAGAGGCTTGCAAGCGTCAAGATGTTAAGCCTATCGAGTGTTTGGATAAAATTCTGCCGCTCTTGGGCACACCAAATCCACTGGAAGTTTATTGGCGTCAACCGCAGGCAAAAGCAAATTTAGAGATGCTCTATAAGTGCTTTAGCAATGGTACGCCAACTCAAATTGCAAGCGCTCCCTATATTGAGGAGGTCATTCAGCATCATGCTGCTGGTGGATCGATTATTGATATTGCCGATCGATGGGAGACATACTTCTTTACCCAGAAACGTACGCCATTAGCGGATATTGCAAAGCCCTCTGTTCCAATGGCGAAGTACATCAAGAGTATCGGCAGAGATCCTGATGAGATTACTGCTATTCGTCAGGATTGGGTAGACGCCTACGAGGCCCTATTTGCGTGGCAAGGCGAGCATTTGATGCATGAATTAAACGATGCATGGTTTGCCATGAGCGAGGCAATGCTTGCTCATATGGAGAAAACAAAAGAATCCATGCGCGTTCGCGACTTTGATGATTTGGAAATCGGTGTTAGCCAATTGATGTCGAGTTCAGATAATGCTGCCTATCTACAGGCTCGATTAGATGCAAGATACAAACATATTCTGATTGATGAATTTCAGGATACCAATCCATTGCAGTGGCAGATATTACGTGCCTGGCTAGCTGGATATGGCGATGATGGCTCAATGCCAAGCATCTTTATTGTGGGCGATCCTAAGCAATCGATTTATCGCTTCCGCCGTGCTGATCCAAGATTATTTGAAAGCGCCCATAAATTTTTAGAGAATAAGCTCGAGGCTAAATTTCAGAGTAAAAATAAGACACGCCGTAATGCGACCGCGATTAATGAGGCGGTTAATACAGTATTTTTAGCAGGACCGTTACCTGATACTTACCGATATTCAAAACAGGAAACTGCCTGGAAACCATTATTGGATCGGATATCAGAGCAAGACTACGCTGTAACAGGTGAGGCTTATCTACTGCCTTTGATTGCGCGCACCGATCCCGAGACTACTGAGCGTACTGGTACCGCCTTTGATGGGCCAATTGAAGATGCGGGGAATACTGCAAGCGTTCACCAGCGCTATGAAGAAGGGGAAATCGTTGCTCGATTAATTCATCACATCATGGCTACTCGTCAGGTGATGGATAAAAAGGATGGAAAAGACTACTGGCGGCAAGCTAGGGGTAGTGATTTCATATTGCTAGTTAAGCGACGCCAATTTTTACCTCAATATGAAAAAGCATTGCGTGAAGCAGGTCTTGCTTATGACAGTTCGCGTCTAGGTGGATTATTAAACACCCTTGAGATTGATGATTTGATTGCATTGTTAACGGTATTGGTGTCACCAAGACATGATTTGCCATTAGCCCAGGTTCTGCGCAGTCCAATTTTTGGTTTTACTGAAGCGCAAATGCAAGAGCTCCGTAAGAGCATGATTGATGGCTTCTCATCTTGGTGGGATGCTTTGCAGGCTAGCCAGAATCCATCAATACAAAAGGCTGCACGGTATTTAGAGCATTGGCGTGGCCTGGGCGAGCTATTGCCTGTACATGACCTACTGGATTTGATTTATCACGAGAGTAACTTACGAGTGAGTTACGCCATTTCTGCGCAGAATCTGGCTCGCGCACAAGTACTGGCTAATTTAGATGCCTTCTTAGAGCTTGCCTTAAATCAAGATGGGGGCCGTTACCCTAGTCTAAGTCGTTTCATTGATGAAATGAATGCGATGCGTCGTGGTGATGATGATGAAACGCCCGATGAGGGCGATGTGGAGTCAGAGGCTGAGGCTGATACTAATGATGATATTGGTGAAGTAGATCTCGATATCGAAATGTCAGAAGAGGATCAGCATCGACGTGTGCGCTTAATGACGATACATGGGGCTAAGGGGTTAGAGGCGCCATTTGTTTTTATTCTCGATGCTAATAATACGGAATGGAAGGCGCCGCACCGAGGCGTACTCTTGGATTGGCCACCAGAGGAGGGTAGTCCAACCCATTTATCTTTATATACCGCCAAAACCTTGACGGATGAACGCAGTGTTGTATTCGCGAAGGAGGGTGAGGTAAGTCAGAATGAAAACTGGAACTTGCTCTATGTAGCAATGACAAGGGCTAAGCAGGGCTTATGGATTAGTGGCGTGGCAGCTAAGTCGAAGTCTGGGATTAAAGAGCGCTCTTGGTATGGTAGAGCCTTGGCAGCCGGTATATCGACCTTGGATATTGACGCACTCAACCTTCCCATTATTGCAACAGATGCAAAAGAGATTGAAGTTGAGCGCGGCAGCATGCCATTTAAGATCGACCACTTCCAGCTAGAGTGGGAGCAAGCAACAACAGATTATCAAGATCATCTTGTCAGAATTGAAAGTGGTGCTTTAGCCAAAGCGCTTGCAGAAAAAGCTTTAGAGCAAGCAAAAGAAGATCCCGATCCAGAAATCCTAGAAGAGGGCACAAACTTCCATAAGCTGCTCGAGTTCCTCACCCCAGACTCTAGTAATGAAGCAAAGCCACCTATGCCAAGCGAGCAAGAGCTCATGAATTGGTTAGGCGTAGATCAAGAGCATGCGAAAACATTACTCTCTCGCACCAAAACAGTCTTAGATGCTCCAGAGCTCAAGCGCTACCTGACATCGGGTGAATGGCTACAAGCTTGGAATGAGCTCGAGATCGCTAGTGAAGATGGCAAGAGCTATCGCATGGATCGCTTAGTGGAGCTTGATGATTATTTGGCCATCATCGATTACAAGCTCACCATCCCAGAGGTGGGCAGCGAGAAATATGAAAAGTACCGCAAGCAATTACAGGGTTATCAATCTGAGCTCACGCGGATTAGAAAAGATAAACCAAATAAGGCGTACTTGATTTCATCAAAAGGCGAGATGGTAGAGGTGAAGTAGGGTGTTAAGCAGCTACCTTGAATTAATTGGCGATCAAGGTCCCCTTGTTTAACTTCTTTTCAACCATTAAGATGGATTTAGATTCTCTTTTTACTTCGCCAAGCACTTGGTTGATAAATGTTTGCCAACCTTCACCTTTAGATTTATAAAAATCTAAAACATCCTTATCAATCCTTAGGGTAACTTGTTCTTTAATCCCGCTACCCACAGGTCTTCCCCTGCCGCGAACGACTCTGTGTTTAATCGCATTCCACTCTTCTTCCGTGATAGGTGGGTTATCGGGGTCAGATAAGGCGGCCTTAGTAATTGCGGCATCCTCTTCGGCACTCAGTCTAATTAGCTTCTTCTTCATAGATTTTCATCTCACGGTTATTTGCTTTTCTTAAACTAATAATTCTCATCGCTATTTTTGACTCTACATAAATCATGCAATACAGGCGTTCATTCATTAACACCAAAGCAATCCGTCTTTCTTCGCCGTAATTCTTTCTTTCATCGATCCAACTAAAGGCTGTATCCCAATCAAGTATCTTTGCATCTGAGAGCGGAAGGCCATGTTTTGCGAGGTTTGAGTCATTTTTTACCGAATCATAAGTGAATTTCATCTGAAATATTGTAGTTACGTTAAATCATAACATCAATGAATTAATATAACTACAAAAATTATGGGAATTTCAATCTAAAGAAGATGGTAGCAAGGAGTGTGAAGAGGGTGTTCATGCCCTTGAATTTCCCGTAACAGCCCCCATATGGATGATGAATAGCAAAAATGCCTAAACTGGCGATAATGAAATTCGCAGCAAAACATTTCACGAGGAGTCATGATGAAAATGGGTAATTTACTCAAGTTGTTTGTTGGTGTATTTGCAAGCGCGCTATTACTAACGAGTCATCTTGCTTTTGCAGAAGCCACTTTGCCCGAGGTCTATCAAGCAATTGAATCTGGGCAATTGGCAAAAGCGGATGCCATGATGCAAGAGGTCTTGAAAAATCATCCTAATAGCGGCAAGGCACATTACATGGCTTCTGAGCTTTACCTCAAAGAAGGTAAGTTAGATGCTGCAAGAAGCGCTTTTGTACAAGCAGAAAATCTGGCGCCAGGTTTACCATTTGCTCAACCTGATTCTGTACAAAGGCTCCAAGCGCAATTACGTGCAGGTACAGTACCAGGCAACGTTAATACTAATGCGGGTGCAAGCTCCATCTTTACTAGCCCAGTTTTTTGGATCTTGATTGCTATCTTGGTTGCGGGCGTAATCTTCTTTATGAGGAAGCGCCAACAGCCAGTGGAGGTTTATAACGCGCCGACTGCAAATGGACCATATCCAGGGGCATCGGGAGCGCCTGGCACCTATCCGCCTGGTTACCCAGGCGCACCAGCATCTAGCATGGGCGGTGGTTTAATGGGCAGCTTAGCGACTGGTGCAGCACTCGGTGCTGGTATGGTTGCTGGTGAAGCTTTGGCAAGTCATTTAATGGGCGGTAATCAACGCCCAAATCCAAACCTCAATAACGACTTTAGCCAAGTAGGCGGTCAAGCACCAGATGCTGCCAACTTTGGCGTCAATGATGCAAGCTCTTGGGATGATGGTGGCTCCAGCTCTTGGGATGATGGCGGTGGTGATTTTATGAGTGACGTATAAAAAACTAAGAAGGCAGCGAGAGCACTATGGCAATTTCAATGTATCAAGCATCAATTCCGCAACTCACAAAGATGCTCACCAATCTTTCGAATATCCTCAAAAAGGGTGAGGCATTTGCGAGTGCTAAGGGTCTCGATAGCAAAGCATTGGTGGAAGGCCGCCTTGCCCCAGATATGTTTCCACTATCCAAGCAAGTTCAAATTGCTTGTGATCAAGTGAAAAATGGCATGGCCCGTTTAGCCGGAGTTGAGCCACCTAAATTTGAAGATAACGAAACTACTTTTCCCCAGCTACAAGACCGTATTGCTAAAACCATTGCTTTTGCCAATAGTCTCAAGCCAGAGCAGGTTGATGGCACGGAAGCAAAAGAAATTCAGTTCTCAATTAAAGAATGGAGTTTTGAGTTTGTCGGCGAGCAATATCTGCTGACTTGGATCATTCCTAATTTCTATTTCCATGTGACTACGGCTTATGACATCCTGCGTCATAAGGGGGTGGAGATTGGCAAGTCGGATTACTTGGGCGGCTAAGCAGCCTTTACAATAGGTCTATGGAATATTTTTCACAAATTGTTGATACAGTAAATCCTTGGTTTTTCCGAGCCAGCGTTTACTTATCCAATGCTTTTTTGGATGATCCGGCGATTCTGGCATTTGCTTTTTGCTAAAATAGAAAGCAAGCGCCCAATAAAAAACCACCGCATTAAAAAACCACCGCATGTTCGGTGGTTTTTTATTTAAGAAAGTTCAAGCCTTACTTAATCATCCCTGCATTCTTGGCATCATCCATGGCTTGAGCTGTTTTCTCTTTCATAAATGCAGGCATCTTTGCCAGAGGAACATCCACAATCACAAAGCCAGCATCTTCTAATTTCTTTTTAGTCTCGGGATCGGCATTGAGCTGTGCGAAGTAGTCAGACATCTTTTGCTGGAGTACTAGTGGCGTGCCTTTTGGTAGAGCAACACCACGATATGCACCATCCACCCAGTTCAATCCCAGCTCTTTAAAGGTTGGTACGTCTGGTAGGGCGGGATTACGTTTTTCAGTAGCAATTGCCAGCGTACGCACCTTACCTTTTTGCTGGATCGCCAAAGGTAGGTAACCCATCGCGCCATCAACGTGCATTCCAATCAAGGCGGTAATCAAATCACCCGTGCCTTTAAAGGGAACGTAAGTAATTTTGACGCCAGCCAGTTTATTGAGGCGCTCGACTGCCATGTGGTTAGCTGAGAACTGTGCGGATCCAGCAAGCGTCATCTTGCCAGGATCTTTTTTGGCGGCCGCAATAAATTCTTGATAGGTCTTGTAAGGACTATCCGCGGAAACCATCAAAGCATCTGGCGTGAAGTGATAGTAGTAGATCGCATTAATGTCTTCCGTCTTGTACTGAATCCCCTCCTGTAGCGGCTGCAAGATAGTGTGGGGGATATTCACACCCACTACCGTTGTGCCGTCAGCGGGGTATGTATTCATAGTGCTCCATACCAATGCACCACCAGCACCAGCACGGTTCATCACTACCATCGGCTGCTTGAATTTCTTGGCTGAGATGTCGGCTTGATAGCGCGCCACTAAATCAGACTCGCCGGCAGCAGGGAAGGGGATGATGTACTGAATAGTTCTATCGGGGAAGGGTTGAGCATGCGCGCCGGATAACAAGCCAAGTGAGACCAAACCAATACTCAGCAATCTACTTAGTAATTTAAATAGCTTCATTTGGAGATCTCCTCAATGACTGCATTAGTAACATCACTCATCATGGCTGTGCCGCCTAAATCACGGGTATGTAACTTTGGATTGGCTGTCACTTTTTCAATGGCTGCCATTAACTTTGCACCGAGCGCTTTTTCACCCAGGAAGTCGAGCATCATCACTGCTGACCAGAAGGTGCCAATTGGATTGGCAAGACCTTTACCCATGATGTCAAAAGCAGAGCCATGAATCGGTTCGAACATCGATGGATAGCGACGCTCTGGATCCAGATTGGCAGTTGGTGCAATACCCAGGCTACCAGCCAAGGCAGCTGCTAAATCACTCAAGACATCAGCATGTAAGTTCGTTGCAACGATGGTGTCTAAAGATTCGGGGCGATTGACCATACGCGCAGTAGCGGCATCAACCAATTCTTTATCCCAAGTCACATCCGGAAAATCTTTGGCAACGATATTGGCGATCTCGTCCCACATCACCATGCCATGGCGCTGCGCATTAGATTTAGTGATGACGGTGAGGTGCTTGCGAGGGCGTGACTGCGCTAACTTAAAGGCGAAGCGCTGTACGCGTTCCACTCCAACGCGAGTCATGATGCTCATATCAGAGGCTACTTCAATAGGATGACCTTGATGGGCTCTGCCGCCTACACCAGAGTATTCACCTTCAGAGTTCTCGCGCACGATCACCCAATCCAGCTGATCTGGTTTGCAATTACGTAGTGGCGTTTCAATGCCAGGAAGAATGCGCGTAGGGCGTACGTTTGCGTATTGATCAAAACCTTGGCAGATTTTGAGACGCAAACCCCACAAAGTAATGTGATCCGGAATATTAGGGTCGCCAGCTGAGCCGAACAAAATCGCATCTTTAGAGCGCAAAGGTTCGAGACCATCCTCGGGCATCATGATGCCGTGCTTGCGGTAGTAATCGCCACCCCAATCAAAGTGCTCGAATTGGAAAGCGACTTCAGGATGTTTTTTGCTTAAGGCATTCAATACCTTTTCGCATTCTGGGATGACTTCTTTGCCAATGCCATCACCTGGGATGGATGCGATCTTATACGTCTTCATATGTCTCCTACTGTTCTTTTTATATGAGCTATTTCAGGGATAACTTCCTGAATAACTTCTAGGATCATTATGCAATTCCTAGGTCCCAATACAACCATGGGGTACTCGGGGTTTATGGCTAGGGAGGTCGAGAAAACAGAGGGGGTGGGAGGGACTCATAGCCCCAAAACAACAAAAATAAGGCCATTTTTGTGGTTTTTACATATACTGTATAAACATACAGTATATTAATGACTATGACGCAAGTAATGAACCCCGCAAAAGTAACCCTAAGCCAGGCACCACAAGCCTTGGCAGGCCATTTTGCCGCCTATGAGCTCAAGCTCCTAAGCCATCGGATGTCAGCTGGATTCCCTAGTCCAGCGGCAGATTACGCCGAAGACGGCCTCGATCTGAATCATTACCTTGTCCAGAACAAGCCAGCTACCTTCATGTTTACCGTGAAGGGGGATTCCATGCTGGGCGCGGGGATTTGTGATGGCGACAAGGTCGTCGTTGATAAAGCCCTTAAGCCAAAACATAAAGACATCGTGGTTGCCGTAGTAGATAGCGAGTACACCATCAAGCGCCTTTATCAGTTGCGCGGTCGTATTGAGCTCCAGCCAGAAAACCCAAACTATCAACCCATTACCTTTAATGAAGGCAGCGAGCTGCAAATCTGGGGCGTAGTGGTTGGGGTAGTGCGTAAGTACAGTAATGCTAGTGGCAGATATAGCAAAGAGGGGAAGTGAGATGAACTCCAATTCGCCAACCACATCAACTCCGCTCTTCGCGCTCGTGGACGTAAACAACTTTTACGTTTCTTGTGAGCGTGTATTCCAGCCTAAGTTAGAGGAGGTACCGATGGTGGTGCTATCCAATAACGATGGCTGCACTGTAGCACGTAGTGCTGAAGTCAAAGCGCTTGGCGTGAAGATGGGAACGCCTTGGTTTCAGATGAAGGATCTCGCTAAGAAGCATGGTATTCAGGCGTACTCGTCTAATTACACCTTGTATGGCGACATGAGTAGTCGTGTAGTTCAGGTGCTGAGAGCATTCACGCCAAACCTAGAGGTTTACAGCATCGACGAGAGCTTTTTACAAATCGAGACAGCCTTAAAACAATATCAAGACACGATTGAATTAGGTCAAAAGATCAAACAGGAAGTGAAAGATACCACCGGCTTGCCAGTCTGCGTGGGTATTGGTGCCAGCAAAACCTTAGCTAAGTTAGCCAATCACTTGGCTAAGAAACATAAGCAGTTCGTTGGCGTATGTGATGTCAACGGTATGGCAAAAGAAGAGCTCTACCAGTGGATGAGCGAGACTGAGGTGGGCGAGGTCTGGGGTGTTGGTAAACAAATCGCCAAGAAACTCAAAGCCCAAAATATTCAGAGCGTATTTGATCTTTTGCAAGCCTCACCACAAGTCATGCGTCAACAGTTTGGCGTAGTGATGGAGCGCCTCTGTTATGAACTGCGTGGCACATCTTGTTTGCAACTAGAAGAAGTAGCGCCAGCCAAACAACAAATTATTGCCTCACGCAGTTTTGGTAAGTTGGTGACTAGCCAGGTAGAGCTTGCGGAATCGGTTGCCACTCACGTAGCGCGTGCTGCTGAAAAGCTCAGAACCCAAAATAGCACTACGGGCGCGCTCACCGTATTTATTCAGACCAATCCGTTTAAGCAAAACGAGCCGCAGTATCACCAAAGCGTCACGATTCCATTGGCGGATCCAACGGATAACACGTTGACCTTAACGAATGCAGCGCTAGCAGGCCTCAAGCAAATCTATCAAGCAAACTTCCGTTACAAGAAGGCGGGCGTCATTCTGAATTTAATTAGTGACAAGCCAACAGCTCAGCAATCCTTGTTTGAGGATATCGAGACTAAAGGTAAGTCTGCTCATTTGATGAAAGCGGTAGATGAGATCAACACGCGCTTTGGCAATGCATTCATCAGATCTGCGGCCGCAGGAACCAATGGCACTAAAGAAGAGTGGCAGATGAGATCAAACAATCGGTCGCCGAACTATACGACTAAGTGGGATGAGTTACCGGTAGCTAGATAAAGAATTTAGTAGCAAACAAAGCAATTAATTAGTCAATAACACGTAATAACAAATAAAGGAGAAGCAAATGGACTTACTAAACAACTTAAACGGAATTTCTCTCGTAGCCATCATGGTTTTGTCTTACTGCGCAGTATTGAAAAATACTAAGCGTCATGAAAGCGCAACAAAACAAGTCTTCAATCGTAAATATCAGTAAAGAACAAGCAGTAGGCCTGGAAGGGGAATAAGGAAATCACGGATTCCTTATTCCCTTATTCTTTTTAGGCGGCCTTTAGTTCAAGCTTAATTCTCTTTCCCAGGGCAGTCGCTGCACTGGCTAGTGTAATTAATGTGAGGCTGGTGTTGCTTTCATCAAGCAGGCGATTTAAAGCTGCGCGACTGGTATGCATTTTCTTAGCCATAGAAGTCTTGGTGATTTGTTGTTTCTCCATTTCACGCTCAATTTGCCAGGCTATGACACGTTTTACTGCTACGGCAGTTGAGTGTTCGAGCAGGGATTCTTCTTTTAAGAATTCGTCAAAATTGCTGCCAATATGCTTTTTCTTCATACCGATCT
Source organism: Polynucleobacter sp. AP-Kaivos-20-H2 (assembly GCF_018882215.1). GTDB lineage: Bacteria > Pseudomonadota > Gammaproteobacteria > Burkholderiales > Burkholderiaceae > Polynucleobacter. The sequence continues at coordinate 32,508 of NZ_JACVOX010000001.1, forward strand.
CCTTAACTGCTTTACTCTAGTTTTTGCTAAATCTAAATCTTGCTTGGGTATTTTTTGCTGTTTCTTGATAAATCCATGAATCAATATCATGATGTTGTTCTCTAGTACAAAAAGAACTCTCGCAATACCACCACTGAGTCTGCACCGAATCTCCCAAATTTCGCCATCAATGTGTCTGACAAGAGGCATTCCAAGAGGCCAGCCAAATTGAACGGTTTTAATATCTTCACCTATTCGCTTTTTATCCTTGACAGTCTGCAATTGAAGCCAATTTCTAACGGGCTCGTTATTTGTTTCTGTTTTAAAAAAACGCACTTCTAGTATGGGGGTCTTCATCCATATAGCGTACCAATAATAATACACATATTACATCAGGAATTACTGAATTTGATGTAGGAAGATTTAGCCTGTCAAATGGGCAGGTTGATGGGGCGCTACAAGGCTTGATTAATTGGCTTCTAAAGCTTTGCGCAAATAACCAGAGACGTTGTCTTGGCGTAGTAGCCATTGCTTGTAATCACTGGGCACTTGGCTAATGAGCTCACCCTTATGTTTGCCATAAGGCATGGTCTTTGGAATTCTGGCTTTCTCGGACATCTCCCATAAAGCATCCAAAGAAGCAGGGTGTAACTTATCGATAATCTGAGCAACAATTTTTGAGCAGATCCATACATCGGCTAAGGCACTATGCGCATTGCGCAGTTGATCTCTAGCAGTATCGCGTTCAAAGTAATAGAGCAGAGCGCTTTGCGTGTGACTATCTAAATCAGGCCATAGACTACGCGCAAGCGCCAAAGTGCAAATGCGCTTGACTTCAGGGCTGCCAATTGCAACCCAATCAAAATCAATATTGTGGCCAATGAGATATTTAGTTCTGGCCGGCAATTTAAAAGAGCTGCTTGCGGGACAGTTGATCAATTCCTCATCCATGATGTGATGGGTAGCAAGTGCACCTAGGCTAATAGGCTTACCCGGGTTGTAACGTTGCACCCAAGGATTGCCCACTTCAAATGGATTGAGGGAGGTGACATCTAATGAAGCAGCTTCAATAATGACAGCATCGTTTTTATCGGTCGCTTCTGCATCAAAAATAATGGCTTGGGGCATAGGAGTCTATTGGGATTGAATCATCCTATTGTGCCTCGAATTAAGTTGCTCAATTGATATTGAATAAAAGCCACATACCCAAAACCATATCAATTGCTCGTTTTGTGCGGAGATCGCTGATGGGTAGGCGTTGGTTTATCATCGATTTATCGCTTATTCACTCATATTTAATCCAGGGAAGTATCGTGAAATCACTATTGGCAATCATATTGGCGTTCATTTTTTCTATGGCATTTGCCCAGCAAAAAACGACCATCATCCAAACCGATCAAGTACAGCAGGCAATTGCTCGCGGTTCTATTATTTGGGATGTACGCGATGAAAAAAGTTACTTAGACGGCCACATCCCAGGGGCAATCAATATTGGTGAGATCGGTAATGTACTGCGTGACCCAAATAAAGAAGACTACATCCCTACAGAACAAATTCAGAAGATTTTTAACGCTGCTGGTTTAGATGTGAATAAAGATGTTGTAGTTTATGGTGCACGCGGCAATCCATATACTTATTTTGGTCTTTACACCATTAATTATTTTGGTGGAAAAGATGCGCAGATTTACCATGATGGTATTGATGGCTGGAAACAAGCTGGCCTACCAATTCAAAAAGAGCGCCAAACCTTACCGCCAGTATCAGTAGTACTAGTACCGCAGCCTCAATTGGTTGTTAGTAATGAGGAGATGCTCAAGCTTGCCCAGTCGAAATCGGTGCAAATCATTGATGCCAGGACACCTAATGAGTTCTCAGGTAAGGATGTGCGTACGATTCGGGGTGGCCACATTCCCAATGCCACCAATATCCCCTTCGAAGACAATTGGCAAGACCCAGCAACTGCGATCAAGTTAGGTAAGAAACAAGTTGCTGATAACTCTGGCATGGCGCTAAAAAATCAAACAGATTTAAAAAAACTGTATGCCAATCTCGATCCTGATAAAGAAACCGTGGTCTATTGCCAAAGTGGTGTGCGGGCCTCTGAGACTGCCACAGTACTTAAGTCTTTGGGCTTTAAGAAGGTCAAGGTATATGACTCGTCATGGCTGGGCTGGGGTAACAACCTCAAAGTGCCAGTTGCCGAGGAGACTTTCTTAAACGTTGGCGCGCTTAATGCTAAGATGACTGCAATGCAAAATAAAATCAATCAACTAGAAGAAGCCTTAAAAAATAAAAATAACTAATTTATCGAGTTGCTGATTTAGATGACATTCTGATGTTCTGCATGATAGAAGAAGCCGTCAAGCCAGCATACATGCGCAAGAAAGTAACGCAAGGCCGCAATACGGATTCACAAAAGTAGTCTTGATAGGTTTGGCGTAGGAAGGTGTAATGCTTTCCTACGATCAATTCATCCTTCATCTCTATTCACCACATTCTTAAGTCTCTACGCTGAAATCTTCTATATTTAGGAGATCAGCTTTGCGTGTTTCTATTGAGTGTTCTCACAGGCAGCTACAGCTATTTAAGATCCAGTTAGACGCTAGGGCTGTTTTAGTTTTGGCAATCATTTGGATGATTTGGGGAATATTGAGGATTCTGAAGGTCTTTTAGACCTTTCATTTGATTTTGTCTTAATGTTGCTTTAAAAGCTACTATAGTTGCTAATTAAGCAACATTAGTGCAATATTTAGGGTATGTCGACACTCTCATCCGTACTTTTCACCGAATATCGCAGCCGTGTATTGGGCTTGCTTCTTCTTCATCCAGAGCGCTCCTACTATTTGCGTGAAATTGCTCGACTCACTACAACTGTGCCAGGCACTCTTAAGCGGGAAATGGATAAGTTGTTAGAGGTGGGTTTACTTACAGTTCAGAAAGTAGGCAATCAAAATCATTACCAAGCAAATCAAGAGTGTCAAATTTACGTAGACCTCGCCAATGTTTTGCGTAAGACAAGTGGCTTAAGTGATGTATTAATTACTGCCTTGTTACCTTTGAGTGAAAAAATACAAAGCGCGTTTGTATTTGGATCAGTTGCGAGTGGAAAGGTAAATGCTAAAAGTGACATTGATCTCATGTTCATTGGTGGAGTAAGTTATGCAGAAGTTGTTCTGCTGTTGCATCCCTTGCAAGAGCAATTGGGAAGAGAGATTAACCCTAAGGTCTATGCTGCTAAAGAGTGGAGCAGGTTGGTGAAAGATAATGGAGCCTTCATCCATGATGTATTGAGCAAGCCAAAGCTCTTCATTATTGGGGATGAGCAACAACTCCACACTAATGAGGCCTCAGATCACCCTACAAAATCTAGTCGGAATCAGTCTTGATTCAATAGAAATCGATCGCTTAATGATTCGCAGGCTCATTGAAGCTGCGCAGTCGAGTTTGCAAGATGCTAAATTAAAAACCATTAGCAATGAAAGTCGTTTTGATTTAGCTTATAAAGCTATTATGCAAATGTCCAAAGCAGCATTGCAAGCAAAAGGCTATAGGGTGCTAACTAGTAAGCCAGGACATCATCAGCTCATGTTGCAGGCATTGCCCTTAACTATCGGTCTGGATAAAACTAGACTCATATTGCTCGATCAGTTGCGCAAGCAAAGAAACGCTATCGATTATTCAGGAGATCTAGTTTCAGATGCATTGACGTCAGAAGCAATTACGCAGGCAGAAAGTTTATTAACGCTAGTTAAGGATCGTTTCCGAAGCTGAAGGCAGGGCTGCTTTTGCTAAGAAATTAAAAGAGAATTCAGGGGAGCGGGGGGGCTAAAAAGCTACAGAAGTAAGCCGGCTTGGTCTTAGGGCATTCCATTGGGGAGGGTGGATGAGCCAAACCCCCGGCACTGGCAGAAATTGGGTTTGGCTGCTTCGTTCCCGACCTGACCAGGTTATCCAACCCACCATGCGGGGAGGCCCATCCGATTCCATTTTAGCTTGTTAGAATGTAAGACATGACAGCATTGGCATTAGCCCGTTCGTGGCGCCCCAAAACCTTCTCTGAATTAGTCGGCCAAGACCATGTGGTTAAGGCCTTAACCCATGCTTTGGATCAGGGTCGTCTGCACCACGCATGGCTCTTTACGGGTACCCGTGGAGTAGGTAAGACCACAATTGCCCGGATTATGGCTAAGGCCCTCAATTGCACGGGGTCTGATGGTTCCGGCAAGATGACTTCAGAGCCTTGCGGAAAATGCCCAGCCTGCATGGAAATCGATGCTGGTCGCTTTGTTGACTATATAGAGATGGATGCTGCAAGTAATCGTGGCGTTGACGATATTGCTGCCCTCCTAGAAAAGGCAGCTTACGCACCCAGCAATGCGCGTTATAAGGTCTACATGATTGACGAGGTGCATATGCTCACCAATCATGCCTTCAATGCCATGCTTAAAACCTTGGAAGAGCCGCCAGAGCACGTCAAATTTATTCTAGCTACTACCGATCCACAAAAGATCCCAGTTACCATTCTGTCTCGTTGCTTGCAGTTCAACCTCAAGCAAATGCCAGTACCGCTCATTGTTGAACATTTAGAAAAAGTGCTCGCTGCTGAGAAGGTGGAGTGCGAAGTCAATGCCTTACGTGTTCTCGCCAAGGCGGCTCAAGGTTCAATGCGTGATGCTTTGTCGCTAACCGATCAGGCCATTGCCTATGCGGCTGGCAGAGTTAGCGAAGAATCTGTACGCGGCATGCTTGGCACATTAGATGATGCTTATCTCATCCGTATTTTAGATTGCTTGATTGCTAAAGATGGTGCAAGCCTTCTTGCAGTCGCAAACGAAATGGGTGAGCGCAGCATGTCTTTCTCATTGGCGTTGCAAGATCTCTCTAGTCTGTTGCAAAAAATTGCAGCAGCCCAAGTCGTTCCAGAATCCGTTTTAGAAGATTGGCCAGAAGCAGGCGAGATTTGTCGCTTGGCAGGCCAGCTCACAAAAGAAGAGGCGCAACTCTTCTATCAAATCACGATTACAAGTCGTCCAGATTTATCGCTGGCACCGGATGAGCAAACTGGCTTTGCCATGACCCTATTACGTATGTTGGCGTTCCGTCCCGGAGGCAATAGCGGCGGAGGAAGTAATTCTTCTCCAGCACCGTCATCTCCATCGGCTACACCAGTCAATACTGCTCGTCCAATAGCGGCCGCTCCTAAAGCGTCTGCACCAGCACCTGCTGCTAGAGCAGCTGCGCCTGCCGCTCCAGTGTCTACACCGTCAGCACCAGCTGCACAAATTTCCGTGGCCAGTTCTGCCGAGCGTCCTGATTGGCATGCCTTGATGCGTCAGTTACCCGTTAAAGGGATGGTGCAGCAGTTAGCATTTCAGACAGAGTTGCAAGATTGGAATGATTCAGCTTCTGGGGTGCGTGCAACTATCCTCACGCCGATGCCGCAGTTAGCTTCAGAAGCTTCTGTTGGTCGTTTGGCTGATGCGCTTACAACTCACTTTGGCAAGCCCGTCAAGATCGTAATTGAAAAGGGCGAAGTAGAAGGTAAGACAGTGGCTAAGGTAGATGCTCAGATTCATCAAGAGAAAAGAATGAATGCGGAGCAAATGATTGCTGCCGATCCATTTATTCAGCAATTAGAAAGAGAGTTTGGCGCCAAAGTAGTCGGCGGTTCTGTTAAGCCTCTTTAATTCAATTTCAATATTCATAAATCACAATTAATACCACTAAGGAAATAAAGCGATGATGAAAGGTGGACTTGCGGGCCTCATGAAACAGGCTCAGCAGATGCAAGAGAAGATGAAAACTGCGCAAGCCGAGTTGGCTGCGTTGGAAGTAACTGGCCAAGCTGCCGGTGGCTTAGTAAAAGTAACTGTTTCTGGCAAATACGAACTCAAACGTGTGCAGATAGATCCAGGTGCTATGGATGATCGTGAGATGTTGGAAGATCTCATCGTGACTGCTTACACAGAAGCATTCAAACAAGTGGAAGCGGCAAGTGCCCAGATGATGTCTGGCGCCACTGCTGGTATGCCAATGCCCCCAGGCTTTAAGTTGCCGTTCTAATTCAATCTTTCTAAATACGAACCTGAATCTTTAATGGCGCGCATAGAAGCACCTCAAGATGCACTCGGTCGATTGATCGAGGCATTACGCGTTCTCCCTGGGGTAGGACCCAAGTCAGCGCAGCGCATGGCGTTCTATTTATTACAGCATGACCGTAATGGTGCGGCAGTACTCGCTCAATCATTGGGTGAGGCAGTTGAAACAGTAGGACACTGCGCGCGTTGCAATACCTTTTCAGAGACGCAGGTTTGTAGTACTTGTTCCGATGGCCGCCGTGATCCTTCGTTGCTTTGCATAGTAGAAACTCCTGCCGACCAAGTTATGGTGGAGCAGACGCTCAGTTTCAAAGGTAATTACTTTGTATTGATGGGTCGCCTCTCACCACTCGATGGTATGGGCCCAAATGAAATCGGCTTTGATCGCTTGCTCAAGCGTATTGAAGCTCCCGATACTGGTGTATCGATTCGTGAAGTGGTCTTGGCTACGAATTTCACTAGTGAAGGTGAGGCCACTGCTCATTACATCGGTGAAGTACTCAAAGCTAAAGGCATCAAGGTCACTCGAATCGCAAGGGGCATTCCAGTGGGTGGCGAGCTTGAGTATGTGGATGCTGGCACTTTGGCTCGCGCCTTAATGGATCGCCGCTAATTCTTCTTCGTTCCGGGTGGTGAGTTGTTTTCAGGGCACACCCAAAGACTAATTCGAGCCCAATCTATCAGTGATTGATCCTCGATCTGTCATCTCTAGGACATAAAGACTAGGTAAATTGCCTCTTTTTGGGGATAATTTGGGCTGCACCACCCTTGGGCTTCAATCCCAGGCCGTGAGAGCACAGATTTTTCCTTCAATCTGTTGCCATAACCACTAGGTTTAGCAACCTCATCAGAAATCGTGAATGACCCGCAAGCTTTTGCTCATTCTCTTGTTAAGTTTTGTCACTGCTTCTGTGTATGCACAGCGGGCAGGGTCAGGTGCCGACCAAGTTGCGAGTTTTGCAGAAGCAATTCAGGGATTGCCAACAGAAGGTGAGATCCTAGGGTTGCCTGTAAACGTACACGGTCAAACTACCTATATTAATCAGCGCTACAACGCATTCAATTCCCCTTATCAGGGGCAAAACAGTTTGCTACCCGATAAGTCGATGAGTTATACCTGGTCGGGGACGCTATTTTTTGGTGCACGTGTCGCCTCTGATACTGATATTTATTTCAATCCTGAAGTAGTTTCTGGGGTGCCTTTTTCTGGATTGACAGGTTTAGGTGGTCCTACCAATGGCGAGGCAACTCGCGCACAAGGTGCACAAGCCCACTTTTATTCTGCTCGCGCATTCTTGCGTCAAACGATTAACCAAGAGGGCGGTAAGGTCGAGTTAGAAAATGATGCCAACCAGATTGGTCAAACAGTCAGCAGCAATCGATTTGTGATTACTGCAGGACAGTTTTCTACATTAGATATTTTTGATGACAGTAGGTACGCTAAAGATCCCCGCGTGCAATTTATGAACTGGGGCAATATGACTTACCTATCTTATGACTACGCAGCCGATGCGCGCGGCTATAGCTGGGGCTTGGCGGGTGAGTGGTATCGTGATAATTGGGTCTTTAGAGCCTCACGCATGCTAGCTCCAAAAGACCCAAACGGGCGCGATCTGAACTGGCAAATTTTTAATTCTTACGGTGATCAGATTGAGGTAGAGCGTCAGCATAGTATTGGCAGCTTACCGGGTAAGGTCAGTGTCCTAGGTTACCGTAATCGCATGGTTATGGCACGATTTACTGACGCTACTAATTATTTGTTGGTGAATAATGCTCAGGGCACTCAAGCTATTGTCAATGTTCGCAATAGCGCTCAAGTCAAAACCGGTATTGGTTTAAATGCTGAACAAGCCTTGACCAAGGACATGGGTATATACATGCGGGCATTCACATCCGATGGCCATACAGAAACTATGGCTTTTGCAGAGGCCGACAGCTCTTTATCTGTTGGTATGGGGATTAATGGTGAGCGCTGGGGTAGGGCCAAAGATACGATAGGCCTATCTGCGATGCTCAATGGCATTTCATCTAATCGAAGAGCCTATTTACAAGCAGGAGGAATTTCCAATTTCATTGGTGACACCCCTTATCCTTACGCAGGTCCAAGTCAGTCTATTAGTTATAAGCCTGAACAAATTAGTGAGGTGTACTACAACGCTTTGGTGATTCAAAATGTCCTCTTGGGTCTCAACTATCAGCACATCATGAACCCAGCCTACAATGCTGCTCGCGGTCCTGTAAATGTTGTGTCTTTTAGGATTCATGCCGAGTTCTAAGAATTTTTAGACTCGATCCATAATTATTATCTTTAGAATCAATAACATAGAGAATTTTAATAATTCGACTTTTATCCTTTATCCCCTATAATCCTTAAAACCTCCAGAATCGCGTTTAAATTTGGTCGAAATCTGCATCTGGAGCTATAAAAACAGCATTTTTATTGATTTAGAGGCTGCCGCATTTGTTAATCCTTACACGCAAAATTAGCGCATTCAATGCTGCTCACTGCATCACTTCCTTGGTAGTTGCGACTTTTGCTTGCTCTGTGTTTGCGCAGTCCGCTACCAATGACATCACGCCGGCAAGTGTCAGCGTGCAAACAGGTGATACATCTTTAACTGCGCCTCCCTCAATTAGTGCTCAGCTGAGTGCTAAGGATAAGTCCTCAAAGGCTACGGAACTATTTGCACCAGTTACCAAACAAAATACCCCAAAGATTTATGTCAACAACGCATCAACTGGCTCATCAGAAATGGATTTACGCCAACTTTGGAGTGAGCTCAAACTCAATAATCCCCAGCTTGGCGCATTGCGTGAATCGTATTTATCGGCGAAAGCAACTGTGCCTCAAATTGCAGCACCAGCTAATCCACAGGTTGGTCTAGTGTGGTCCGGTATGCCGGCTAACTCCCCATTTGCATTAGGTGGTGCTAATGCACCATCTCAGCAATACCCCGGTGGAATTAGTAGTAATAACTCAATTTCGATTGCTCAGCCATTTCAGTTTCCAGGTAAAAAGAGTTTAGCTGCTGATATTGCCGATACCAATGCAGAGGCATTGCTGGCTCAATCTGAGGCAGCCTATTTGCAGTTAGGTGCACAGTTATCTACGCTGTATTACAGCGCGCTTGCTGCACAAAAGCAGTTGCAAGTGCTAAAAGAGTCGGTGATTCGTTTGGAGATGATTAAGAATGTTGCGAAGGCTCGCTATGCGAATAATGCTGCTGCTTATGTTGAGTATTTAAATGCTCAAGTTGCTCAAAGTTCTGCAGAAGCAGATCAATTTAATTTAGAGCGCCAGCTACAAGTAGCGTTAAACAACATTAATACTTTAGTGGGGCGCCACTCACGTGAAAAGCTTGTTCTCAAAGGCGATGTCCGCCGTTCGATGAATGCAATGCCAACCTTGATAGAGTTAGAGGATTACGCCGAATCTAGTCACCCAAGTCTAAAAGGATCTGCCCTCCAATTGGAGGCCGCTCGCAAAGGGGTGACCTTGGCGAAGAAGGCCTACTTGCCAGATTTCCAGGTGATTGGTTCTTCCTATACCCCACGCGGACCATTTTCAGCCAATAATGGTGCCTTGTTTTACCAGTTAGAGTTAGACCTCATTATTCCTTTGTACTTTTTTACCAAGGAGAAATACGGGGTGGAACAAGCGATCCGCAATCAAGCTTCTGCTGAGGCAAGCGATATTTCTAATCGTCAACAGATCGTGCTGGCTGTGAACTCAGCTTACGCTTCTTATGAGCAAGCCAGAACTGCGGCAAACTTTCTCAGGGATAGGCAAGTACCTCAGGCTGATGCAGCATACAAGGTCGGATTAACTCAGTATTCCAATAATGGCCAAGGGTTCAATGATTTGTTAACAGCACAAACGCAATTACGCGGCTTGGAAATTCAGCTGGCTCTCGCGGAGAGTAATTTATTGCAAGCGCAAGCTGTTTTATTGGCTACGGCCGGTAAAGAACCTTTTTAAGGAGTTGTTTTGAAGCATAAACTGATTGCCATTTACCAGCGAGCCCTTGCAGAAGCGCATAAGCTAAAGCATCAATTTGTAGCGCGCATTGATGCGAATACAAATAATATCCATCGCTCCTATTGGGCGCTACCACCGGAGACGCGCGCTCGACTGCGTTTAGTGATCATTTGTATTTCAATTTTGATGCTGGGCATTGTGATAGGGCTATTTGTTAATGTGAACCGTCCAGTCAAGCTTGAAAAAAATGATAAGTCATTAAAGGTAGAGTCGTCTGGTGCGATGGAGTTAAAGCTCCCAGGTCTCAATTTAAATCCAGATGTTTATGTATTTACCGAGGCCATTAAATCGGATGTTCCAGTTGAGTTAGCGATGCCTGGTCGTTTGACGTTTAATGCTGAAAAATCGAAAGTGCTCTCGGCTCGAGCTGCTGGACGGGTTGAGCGGATTGACGCCTTTGATGGTGCGCAAGTAAAAGTGGGCTCTCCTGTTTTGGAGATGTATAGCCCAGATTTCATTTCTGCTCAGCAAGAATATCTACTGTCCTCTAAGACTACGAAGATTCTAGAGGGTAATAAAGCGATGGGTGATTTATTGTCGGATTCTCGTATTACACAAGAGGCTGCTGCCAACCGCATTCGTAATTTAGGTGCCGGTGATGGCGACATTCATTTCCTAGAAAAGACTGGTAAAACGCAAACCAACTTAGTGGTGCGATCACCAATTGATGGCGTGGTAGTGAAGCGTGCAGTAGAGCCTGGTGCTTTTGCCAACATTGGCGATGTTTTGGCCACCTTGGCGGATCCGAAGGCCTTATGGTTCTTGGGTAATGTATACGAGCAAGATATTGCCAAGATTCAAAAAGGTCAAACCATTATTTTGCGTACTGAAGCCTATCCAGACAAAGTATTCACTGCTAAAACTAATTTTATTGCGCCCACTATTGATCCGGATACCAGGGCCTTAGTGATTCGTTGTGATGTTGATAATTCCGATGGTTTATTGCGTCCGGATATGTTTGCTTCAGGCAAGCTACAGGTTGGCTCATCGCAGGCTGTCGTTTTGCCACAGACTGCTATTGTGCGGGTTCGCGAGATGCGTTATGTCATTATCAGAACGGCCCCGGATACTTTTAGACGTTTTGTGGTGAAAGGTTTCGATCTTGATGGCAAACAATTTGCGGTGACCGAAGGTGTTGAGCCTGGTATGCAAGTATTAACGGATGGCGCGGTCTTGTTAAATGATCGTTTTGCGAAGCAGGAGGAGTAATTGAGTTTCGCAACGAACTTTCTAAGGAGCGTTTTAGATAAACGTGTTCTCATCCTCTTCGCTTCTTTTGTTTTATTGTGTATGGGCGGATATAGTCTCAAGCAATTGCCTATTCAGCCTTACCCTGGTGTAGCGCCGCTGACGATTCAGGCGATTTCCCAATGGCCAGGGAGAAGTACAACTGAGGTTGAGCAACAAGTCACTATTCCAGTTGAAAATGCCTTAGCTGGCATTCCGGGAGTCAAAGCGTTTCGCTCAGTTTCTCTATTTGGTTTGTCCGTTGTCACGCTCAAATTTAATGACAACGCAGATCCTTTTAAAGTACGCCAAATCTTTATTTCCAACTTGGGAAATGTGACTTTCCCCCCGGGCGTGAGTTCAAGTGTGAGTCCTGATTCGGATGCTACTGGCGAGATCTTGCGTTACCAAGTTAAGTCTGACTATGCGTCTCCAACCCGACTAAAGACTTTGCAGAACTATGAGATCTATAAAGAGCTCAAACAAACACCGGGAATCGCAGACGTTTCTTCCTTTGGGGGGAAGGTACGGCAGTACAACGTGATTGTTCGCCCAGAGAGCCTGCAATCTAAAAATATTACTGTGGCGCAGCTAATTGATGCCTTAACAAAGGCTAATGACAATACTGGCGGCGGTGTTTTGCCAAGTGGTGAACAGCAGTTTGTTGTACGCGGTGTCGGCTTGCTAAAGAATTTAGATGATATTAGGCGCGTGGTGATTGCTGTTAATAATGGCGTGCCCGTTCGTATTGGTGATGTAGCAACGGTAGAAATTGGCAATGCACCACGTTTGGGCTTGTTCCAGTTTGACGAAAATCCTGACTCAGTAGAAGGAATCGTCTATTTGCGTCGCGGCGAGAATGCCTCCGAAGTCTTGGCGCGAGTGCGTGAAAAAATTACCACAATCAATGCCCATGTATTGCCTCCTGGCATTGAAGTCAAGCCATTCTATGATCGTCAGGTGCTATTAGATATTACTGTCGGCACAGTAAAGCATACGATGTTCTTTGGCATCTCTATGGTCTTGATATTGCTGTATATCTTCTTAGGAAATTTTAGGGCCGCCGCAGTAGTTGCAGTTGTCATTCCGCTGGCACTGTGTTTCTCTTTCATCATGATGTACGTGTTTAACGTACCAGCTAATCTAATTTCTTTAGGGGCCATTGACTTTGGCGTGATTGTAGATGCCGCAGTGATCATCACTGAAAACGTTATGCGCCATCTAGAAGATGGCGGAAAACGCTTAAACCAAAGCATTATTTTGGCCACTGCCGAAGTACAAAGGGCCATGGTGTATTCCACCAGCATCATTATTGTTGCTTATTCCCCCTTATTTTTAATGGGTGGAGTTGAGGGAATTATTTTTAAGCCCATGGCCTTCACCATGGGCTTTGCGTTAATTGCCTCGATTATTTTGAGTCTGACATTCTTGCCGGCGGCGATTTCATATTCGTTTGGTGAAAACTTCCACCATGAGCCACCAAAATTTATCACTTGGATACTCAGTCGCTATAAGCCATTACTTAGACGTCTCATGGATCATCCTCGGCATGTAATTACGATATCTATTTTGGTGTTGGGGATTACTTTAATAAGCGCTACCCGTTTGGGTACGGCATTCTTGCCTACTCTTGAGGAAAACAATATTTGGTTGCGGGTTGTCTTGCCCAATACAGTAGATTTGGACTATTCCATTAGCATAGCCAATCAGCTGCGAGAAACCTTTACAAGGCAGCCTGAGATAGACCATGTTGCCGCCCAAATTGGGCGCCCTGATGATGGTACTGACTCTACCGGGGTATTTAATCAAGAGTATGGTTTGTATCTGAAATCCCCAGAAGCGATGCCTAAGGGTACCACAAAAGCCGACCTCTTGAAACGTTTACAGGGTGAGCTCAATCGTATTCCTGGAGTTTCCTTTAGCTTCTCTCAATATATTCAAGACAACGTGAATGAGGCTTTGTCGGGTGTCAAGGGTGAGAACTCGGTCAAGATTTTTGGTACTGATCTAAATATACTGAATACCAAAGCTCATGAAGTTATTGATCAGCTTAAAAAAGTACGCGGTATTGAGGACGAAAGTATTTTGAGGGAGCTTGGTCAGCCAACCTTGAATATTCAAATCGATCGTGAGCGAGCGGCGCGATATGGTGTAAATGTCGGAGATGTTCAGACTGTAGTCGCGAATGCCATTGGTGGGGCACCAGTTAGCAATTTCTTGGAGGATGAAAAAACCTTTGGTATTGCGGTGCGTTTAAATGAGTCAAGCCGAAACGATTTACCCGATATTGCTAATTTACTGATTGATACCCCTTCAGGTGCCAGGGTACCTTTGGGTATGGTTGCCAATGTTGAATTAACTGATGGCCCATTCTTTATTTACCGCGAAGGTGGGAAACGCTATATTGCTGTGATTTTTAGTGTGCGTGATCGTGATCTTGGGAGTGCCGTAGAGGATGCTAAATATTTAGTGGAGAAGAATGTGGCATTACCTGCCAATTACTCTATTGCATGGGATGGCCAATTCAATCAAATGAAGGCTGCACAACAAAAGCTCATGGTCATCATTCCATTGACGCTCGTTGCCATTTTCTTATTGCTTGTGACTGCTTTAGGTAATTTCCGGGATGCGGTGATTGTATTGATCAACGTTCCGTTCGCTGCGATTGGTGGCATCATTGCCTTGCATCTTGGTGGTGAGACCTTGAGCATTTCTGCTTTGTTTGGATTCTTATCGTTATTTGGTATTGCGATTCAGGATGGCGTGATTTTGATTTCTTATATCAATAAAACTGTTGCGCAAGAGCATGGCGCTATGAAAGATGCGATGGTTGATGGGGCTGCCTTGAGAGTGCGCCCTGTTCTGATGACCGCGATGCTAGCTGGCCTTGGTCTCTTGCCGGCAGCGCTGTCACATGCAATTGGTTCGGAAGCGCAGCGTCCATTGGCCCTTGTGATTGTAGGCGGAATGATCACCACAACTATTTTGACTTTACTAGTATTGCCAGTGATCTACGCAGCAATGAGAGCGCGTGGCAAACACAAACCAGGACTCGTTTAATCATGTCTAAGCAACCCCACATCCTGGTCTCTAATGACGATGGCTATTTAGCTCCTGGCTTGCTAGCTTTAGTAGAGGCGGTACGTCCCTTGGGTCGTATTACCGTGATTGCTCCTGAGCAGAACCATAGCGGTGCCTCGAATTCACTCACATTATCTAGACCATTGTCGATTCATCGCGTTGCTGGTGGCGAGCGGGATGGCTTTTTCTTTGTCAATGGCACACCAACCGATTGTGTGCACGTTGCCATGACAGGATTTTTGGATGAGAAACCTGACCTAGTGATCTCTGGCATCAATCAAGGTGAAAACATGGGTGAAGATACGCTTTACTCAGGCACTGTTGCTGCCGCAGTTGAAGGTGTGATGTTTGGTGTGCCAGGCATTGCTTTCTCGCAAATTGATCGCGGCTGGAATCGCATTGAAGATGCCGCTAAAGCGGCGCATGATGTAGTGGCCCAAATGCTGGTTTCTGCCTTGGCTCGTACTGAGGGTACAGCAACACTACTGAACGTCAACATCCCCAATCGCCCTTATGCTGATTTGTATCGCTGGCGTGTAACGCGCCTCGGTAATCGTCATCACTCTCAACCAGTAGTGGTGCAGGATAGTCCGCGTGGTGAGAAGATCTACTGGATCGGCGCTGCGGGCGATGTCAAAGAGGGTTCAGAGGGTACGGACTTTCATGCAATTGCTGAAGGATGTATCTCGATTACGCCAATGCAACTTGATTTAACGCACCATGCTCGTTTAGCGGCAATGCGCGCAAATGGCTGGGACCGCGGTTGAAGGCTCCGACCGAACGCTTTGCTGCTTATCGGCAGGCCCTAGCAGCAAAAGTACATGCTGGCGGAGTAAAGCACGGTAAAACATTAGAGGCGATTGCCACCGTCCCACGTCATGCTTTTATGGATGCTGGATTGCATGCGCAAGCCTACGAAGATACTGCGCTACCAATTGGGCATGAGCAGACTATCTCTAAGCCATCAGTAGTGGCACGCATGATTGAGTTGCTTCACAAGCCTAAACATAAACTGGGCAAAGTATTGGAGATTGGTACCGGTTGCGGTTACCAAGCGGCGGTTCTGAGTTTATTGGCAGATGAGGTTTACTCTATAGAGCGTATTCGTCCGCTGCATGACATGGCAAGAGCTAAGTTGCGCCCATTTCGGATTAATAATCTTCGTTTGATTTACGGTGACGGTATTTTAGGTTTGCCTCAGGCCGCTCCATTTGATGGGATTATTTTGGCAGCAGCTGGCTTGGGTATTCCGGATGCCTTACTTGACCAATTAGCAATTGGAGGGCGCTTAGTTGCCCCAGTCGCCAAAAATGACAAAGAGCAACAACTGGTGATGGTTGAAAGAATGAGTTCCCAGCGCTATCAAAGAACTGTACTGGACGGGGTCTTTTTTGTACCCTTACAATCAGGGGTAGTATGAGATTTATGATGAATTCACCAATTCAGAACCCAATTTGATGCCATCCACTTCATTAAAACTTTTCCTCGTTGCACTCATATCCTCATCTTTGATGTTGATAGTTGGATGTTCTACACCTCGCACTAAGCCTGCTAGTGTGACTGATCGCAGCGGTGGTTCAAGTGAGCCTGCACCCCCTGGTTACTATCGTGTTAAAAAAGGTGACACCTTGGCGCGCATTGCCTTGGATCATGGTCAGGCACCGCGTGATGTAGCGCAGTGGAATTCTGCTGCAAATCCAAGCTTTAACGCTAATGTGATTGAGGTAGGTGATTTGATTTTGATTAAAGCACCAGCGGGATCAAAGCCAGTCAAAGTGGCTGAGAAAAAACCATCGTCCGAAAAATCAGATTCTGTAGTTACCGCTCCAGAGCCGGTGAAAAACGATGTGGTTGCTGAGCCAGGCATTCGTCTATCTTGGCCTGCAAAAGGTAAGGTTACTGGTGAGTTCAGTGAGACTAATAAAGGGATCGATATTGCTGGTAAGGTCGGCGAGCCAGTTCTTGCCGCCTCTGATGGCAAAGTGGTTTACGCAGGCAATAGTTTGCGTGGCTATGGCAACCTGGTGATTGTTAAGCACGACAACACCTATCTCACTGCTTATGCCCACAACAGTAAGCTCTTGGTAAAAGAGGGTGATACCGTTCGTAAGGGTCAGAAGATTGCTGAGATAGGTGATACAGACACTACTGCAGCTAAGCTCCACTTCGAGTTACGCGTTAACGGCAAACCAGTTAATCCAACGCCGTACTTGCAGTAATGTTGTTGGTCTAGGGTAGGCGCCATGGCGACCGTTCTTGTATTCGATATTGAAACCATTCCAGATGTCACTGGATTGCGTCGTCTGGAAGATTTTCCAGACTCCATGAGTGATCCCGAGGTTGCTAGCAAAGTGATGGCCGAGCGTGCAGAAAAGACCGGTAGTGAATTTCTACCCTTGTTTCTGCAAAAGATTGTTGCCATCTCTTGCGTGATTCGCAGAACCACTAAAGAGGGCTTGCCACAAATTAAAGTGGGCACTCTGGGCACTCCGCAGGATGATGAGAAGGTCTTAATACAAGCCTTCTTTGATCTTATCGAAAAATACACCCCTCAATTGGTTTCTTGGAATGGCAGCGGTTTTGATTTACCCGTGTTGCACTATCGCGCTTTAGCGAATCATGTACAAGCCCCTCGTTATTGGGAGATGGGCGAGAGCCAGGATTCTGATAGCCGAGAATTTAAGTGGAATAACTACATCAGTCGATATCACATGCGTCATCTTGACATGATGGATCTATTGGCTAAATTTAATGGTCGTGCAAATGCACCATTAGATGGTTTGGCAAAGCTCTGTGGTTTTCCAGGCAAGATGGGCATGGACGGCAGCCAAGTATGGCCTGCCTATCAGGATGGCAAGATTAATGACATCCGTCGTTACTGTGAAACTGACGTAGTCAATACCTATCTCATGTACTGCCGCTTTCAATTGCTGCGTGGCGGCTTTTCTCATGCTGAATATCAAGAAGAAATTGATTTCGTGAAGGCTTATTTAGAAGGGCAATCTAAAGAGCCCAATGGCAGTCAATGGCAAGAGTATCTGCAAGGTTTTTCTGCAGATGCGTAGAGGGGATAAGCCAGTCAACATAGAGGTGACTGAGCCAATTAAAGTCGAAGCACTGGATTTGGATGCCCAGGGAATTGCACGCCTAGCCCCTAATGAGGATGAGGCTGCCCAAGATCAAAGCGGTAAGGTGATCTTCATTAAAGGCGCGCTGCCAACCGAGTTGGTCACTTACACCATCACCAGTAATAAAGCCCGCTTTAGCAAAGCCAAAGTACGCGACATTCTAAAACCTGCGGTGTTTAGGGCGGAACCTAAATGCAAGGCCTTTGGTGTGTGTGGGGGCTGCACCATGCAGCATCTAGATATTAGGGCGCAAGTAGCGATGAAGCAGCGTGTGCTTGAGGATGACTTGCACCATATTGCCAAGGTAAAGCCGCAAGAAATTCTGCGCCCGATGGGTGGACCTACTTGGGAATATCGTCACAGAGCACGTTTAAGTGCTGTCAATCGTTCTATTAAAAAAGGTACGGTACTGATTGGTTTTCATGAGGGAAAGAGTGGCTATGTAGCTGACATGCTAGCTTGTGAAATTTTGCCCAAGCATGTGTCGGACTTATTGCCAGAGATGCGCAAGTTGGTGATGGGTTTATCCATTGTTGATCGGATGCCCCAGATTGAGATTGCGGTTGGTGAACCAGAAGATGTCTTCTCAGATGACCCTAAGAAAGCAAAACCAGTTACTGCTTTGGTATTTCGGAATCTCAAGCCTTTAACTGTAGAAGATGAGCATCTCCTGCGCGCGTTTGCGGATCAGCATCATGTCTGGATTTGGCTCCAACCTAAAGGGATTGAGACTGTAGCACCGTTTTATCCCGAGACCGGCAAGCTTTGTTATCGCCTGCCTGAGTTTGAAATCGAGATGCCATTTAAGCCTGCGGATTTCACACAGGTAAATCACATGATGAACCGTGCATTGGTGAGCAGGGCGATTCGATTGCTTGAAGTCAAAGAAACAGATCGAGTATTGGATCTCTTTTGCGGTATTGGCAATTTCACATTACCCCTTGCTAGAAAAGCAAAACAAGTTTTAGGGATCGAGGGTTTAGAGAGTTTGACGACTCGAGCTAAAGCCAATGCAGAGCATAACGGACTCGTTGATAAAGCCAGTTTTATGCAAAGCGATTTATTTGAAGTCACAACAGAAACAATTGCATCGTGGGGCAAAGCAGAGCGCTGGTTAATGGATCCACCGCGCGAGGGAGCAATGGAGATTTGTAAAGCGCTTGCAGAGTTGCAGATTGCTCAAAGTGAATTATTACCACAACGCATTGTTTATGTGTCTTGCAATCCCAAAACATTAGCCAGAGATGCTGATATCTTGTGTCACCAAGCAGGTTATAGGCTTAAAGGGGCGGGCATCGTCAATATGTTCCCTCATACCTCCCATGTGGAATCAATGGCGGTTTTTGACAAAACTTAGCTCTTTGATATAGTGCTTGGTAATAAATATAAATAAGAATTGAGGGGTAGTGAGATGAAAAAAATAGCAATGTTGTTTTGGGCTTTCGCTATGCCTATTGCTTATGGTCAATCGCAAAACTTTGAAGGTTTTGGTTTATCTGTGGACTACGCATTAAATTCTATTACTGACGTATCAACACCAGGCGGATCAGAAACCAGTCGAAGCGGAATTCCCAGTATTACTGCTGACGCATATAAGGCCATTAACAATCAATGGCTAGTTGGTGTCTATGGTAGTTATGATTTGGCTACAACAGATACCGCGGGCTCTGATCCTGACGCTAAGAACCCCATCGAAGCAGGCGGAAAAGTGGCTTACGCCTTCACGGAAAATTTATTAGGCTATATCAAGCTCGGATGGTCTTGGTCCAAATACTCATCACCTGGCTACTATCAATGGATTAATGGACCCAGTTACGGAATTGGTGCCGAATACCTGCTCACCAAGCATCTTTTTACTAGAGTAGAGGTGTCGCAACAAAACTATAAAACCATTCAATGGAGCGATGGCTCAACCGACAAGGTGAATATCAATTCCTATGGCGTTTCTTTGGGTTGGCGCTTCTAAACTTTCATTCTCGAGTGTTCCTAGTGCTTAATAATTGCACCAGAAGGGCGCTAATTTAGTGCATTTAGCCTGATGCTGGTGCGGCGCCCTCAAAATCATGTCTTATAGAAGAGTAGATTGAGCTTGTGCAGTGATGTATTGCTGCCCAACTTTTTATCTTCGGGAGAGCGTCATGAAAGCCTCAGATAGTTTTGCTATCTTATTAATTTTGATGGCACTGTCTTACGCTATAAGCATGTTTGTAGCAGTTTAATTATTTAGCTAAACAAACAGACTAAATAGCAGCAGTAAAAAAGGCGCCCGTAGGCGCCTTATGAGAACAACACACTAAAGTTTTAGCGTGTCTTAATCTCCCTTAATCTCGATTACCACCAACAATACCCAATAGTGCGAGTAAGTTAGTAAAGACGTTATATACATCTAAGTAGATAGCTAAAGTAGCCATGATGTAATTTGTCTCGCCACCATTGATGACGCGTTGTACATCAACCAAGATAAAGGCTGAGAAGATGGCGATGGCTAACACCATTACAGTCAACATCAAAGCTGGCAATTGCAGCCAGATATTTGCCAATGTGGCAACGATTAGGAGTAACACGCCAACCATGAGCCATTTGCCCATTCCAGCAAAGTCGCTCTTACTTACAGTGGCAATAGTTGCCATCGTGGCGAAGATGGCGGCGGTGCCACCAAAGGACAGCATAATGAGAGTTGCACCATTGCTATAGCTGTTGAGGGTGAAGCCAATCAAGCGGGACATCATGATGCCCATAAAGAAGGTGAAGCCCAAAAGCAAGAGAACACCAACACCGGAATCTTTATTCTTTTCAATTGCCCAGAAGAAGCCAAAAGCTACCGCCATGAAGACGATGAAGCCAATAAATGGGCTGCCGGCGAACAGATTGAGACCCATGGCCACTCCAAGCCAGGCGCCGATTACAGTTGGAACCATGGAAAGCGCCAAAAGGGCGTAAGTGTTGCGAAGTACGCGATTGCGTACCTGGACGGTGCTAATTGAGCCGGTTTGGCCAAAGCCGTAAGAGTTTAGATCACTCATATTGACTCCTTCTTTTTCATAGTGAATACAAGAGCCCATTAAGGGCTGTTAAGCTTAAGTATAGACAAAACACCCTAATTTCAAGCCCCCACAGAAAAGACCTACAAATTAAAGGCTTATGCCCTGTAAATTCAAGGGCTTAGCCCTACTGACATAGGGGTAAATAAGGTCAGGCAATGTATAATTCGGGGGTCGCTGGAGTGGGGCGGCTTATTGACCTCACCTAGCAAATACCTTTGAAATCACTATTGGAGTCTTGCATGGCAATTGAACGCACCCTTTCTATTATCAAACCTGATGCTGTCGCTAAAAACGTCATCGGCAAAATCTATGACCGTTTTGAATCCGCTGGTTTGAAGATCATTGCTTCCAGAATGGCGCATTTGTCACAAAATGAAGCTGAGCAGTTTTATGGCGTTCATAAAGACCGTCCTTTCTTCAAAGATTTGGTGAGCTTCATGATTTCTGGTCCTGTAATGATTCAAGTATTGCAAGGCGAAGGCGCTATTGCTAAGAATCGTGACTTGATGGGCGCGACTGATCCGAAGAAGGCAGAAAAAGGCACAATCCGTGCTGACTTTGCTGACAGCATTGATGCAAATGCCGTTCACGGTTCTGATGCTCCTGAAACAGCTGCCGTGGAAGTTGCATTCTTCTTCCCTGGCATGAATGTTTTCAATCGTTAATCAACGATTGCTAACGAACAACCTATTTAATTTATAAGTAGGCGCAGTGACCTCCCCGCGCATAAATCTCTTAGATTTTGACGCTGACCAAATGGCAGCGTATGTCGCGGGGTTGAATGAAAAGCCCTTCAGGGCAAAGCAACTCATGCAGTGGATACACCAACGCGGTGTAGCTGACATTAACGACATGAGTGATTTGGCAAAAAGCTTTAGAGCAACTTTGCTAGATAAAGCGGAAGTACTTTCCCTCCCTGTTATCAAAGATGAGCATGCCAATGACGGCACGCGCAAGTGGCTATTGGATGTGGGCGCTGGTAATGCAGTCGAGTCTGTTTTTATTCCTGAGGATGATCGGGGCACCTTGTGTATCTCTTCTCAGGCGGGCTGCGCAGTCAATTGCCGTTTTTGCTCAACTGGGCATCAAGGTTTCTCACGCAATCTGACTTCTGGCGAAATCATTGGCCAACTCTGGTTTGCCGAACATCTTTTGCGCAACGACCCTGAGGCTATTCGTAGAATTGAAAAGTTTCCAACACCAGGCTGGGAACACACAGGGCGTGTGATTTCTAATGTGGTGATGATGGGCATGGGTGAGCCCTTGCTCAACTATGACAATGTGGTTTCTGCATTGCGCTTGATGCTCGATGACAGAGCGTACGGTTTATCACGCCGTCGTGTGACAGTTTCTACATCAGGTGTAGTGCCGATGATTGATCGTCTCGCACAAGATTGCCCAGTAGCATTGGCAGTTTCATTACATGCGCCCAATGACGCATTACGCGATCAATTGGTACCACTCAATCAAAAATATCCTCTACGTGAATTGCTTGATGCGTGCGAACGTTACTTACCATTTGCACCAAGAGATTTCTTGACCTTTGAATATTGCATGCTCGATGGCGTGAATGACTCCGATATCCAGGCAAAAGAATTAGTACGCTTACTCAGAAACATTAAGTGCAAAATTAATCTCATCCCATTTAATCCTTTCCCAGAGTCTGGCCTCAAGCGCTCATCAGCTCAACGCGTCAATGCTTTTGCTGGCATCCTTTTAGATGCGGGCATGGTGGCCACTGTACGGAAGACACGCGGTGACGACATTGCGGCCGCCTGTGGTCAGTTGGCAGGGGATGTTGTGGATCGCACCCGTGTGCGTGAACGCGCTGTTCACAATGCTGAGATCGAGCTCATAGAGGTTGAGTCGGGTGAAGAGTTTGATGAAGATATCAATCTGGGACCTAACGAGCACCCCATTGAGTGGCTCAAAAAGCTGAAGTAAAAATTAAAACCCGACCCATAGATCCTCATGAGCTCTAATCAATCATTACCACCACTTCCGCTAGGCCCATCCCCTAAGCGTGCAACGCGTCAAGCAACCGTTGCCTGGAAAACCAACATCATTACGGTTGGTGGAGATGCACCAGTGCGCGTGCAGTCAATGACCAATACCGATACTGCAGATGCAGTGGGTACTGCAATTCAGGTAAAGGAATTAGCCCGCGCTGGTTCAGAGATGGTGCGTATTACTGTCAATACCCCAGAGGCGGCTGCCGCAGTTCCCTATATTCGTGAGCAGTTAGATAAGATGGATGTTTTGGTGCCGTTGATTGGCGACTTCCATTACAACGGCCATACTTTATTAAATGATTTTCCGGAGTGCGCTAAAGCGCTCTCGAAGTACCGCATCAACCCAGGCAATGTGGGTAAGGGCGCCAAGCGTGATCCACAATTTGCTCAAATGATTGAAGCTGCTTGCAAATACGACAAGCCTATTCGAATTGGTGTGAACTGGGGTAGCTTGGATCAAGAGCTTCTGGCTTCGATCATGGATAGCAATGCAGCTCTGCCAAATCCAAAAACTGCGCAAGAAGTGATGATTGAGGCTTTGATTCAGTCGGCTTTGCAGTCGGCAGAAAAAGCGGTTGAGTTTGGTATGAATCCCGATCAAATTTTGCTTTCTTGCAAAGTCAGTAATGTTCAAGATTTAGTTGCTGTGTATCGTGATCTGTCTCGTCGCTCCGACTATCCACTGCACTTGGGTTTAACTGAAGCAGGCATGGGTAGCAAAGGCATTGTTTCCTCTACTGCAGCTATGGGTATTTTGTTGCAAGAAGGAATTGGCGATACCATTCGCGTTTCATTAACGCCTGATCCAGGCGCACCTCGTGAAAATGAAGTTATCGTTGCCCAAGAAATATTACAAACCATGGGCTTGCGTAATTTCACACCGATGGTAATTGCATGCCCAGGTTGCGGAAGAACTACTAGCACTACCTTCCAAGAGTTAGCGGCGGATATCCAGTCTTATTTGCGTCAACAAATGCCTATTTGGAAGAAAACCCATCCTGGCGTAGAGAATATGAATGTCGCCGTGATGGGCTGTATTGTGAATGGCCCAGGCGAGAGTAAGCATGCCAATATTGGTATTTCATTGCCTGGAACGGGTGAAACCCCTGCGGCCCCAGTGTTTGTCGATGGAGTTAAAGTCAAAACTCTGCGTGGTGAGAAAATTGCCGAAGAGTTTCAGGTGATTGTTGACGAATACGTGAAGCAAAATTACGCAGCCAAGATTTAAATAAGTTTAAGAAAAGCAAAAGCACAACAATAATAAAAAAATGACTGATCAAAACAAAGACTCAAAAGTACAAGCAGCACAAGCCAAGGTTCAGAAGATTAATGGCGTGCGCGGTATGAATGATTTACTGCCAGCAGATGCTGCACAGTGGGCTCATCTTGAGCATGTATTACGTGATTTGACTCGTGCTTACGGCTATGAGTTTTTGCGAACACCGATTGTTGAGGCAACTGCAGTATTTCAGCGTGGTATCGGTGAGGTTACCGATATTGTTGAAAAAGAAATGTATTCCTTTGAGGATCGCTTAAACGGCGAGCAACTCACCTTACGTCCTGAAGGCACTGCTGCTTTAGTTCGCTCTGTAATTGAAAATAACTTGTTATACGAAGGGCCGAAGCGTCTTTGGTATACCGGACCAATGTTTCGTCATGAGCGCCCACAGCGTGGCCGCTATCGTCAGTTCCACCAGTTTGGTATTGAGGCCTTAGGCTTTGCCGGACCTGATATTGATGCTGAAATCATTCTCATGGGTCAGCGCTTATGGGATGAGTTAGGGCTGAAGGGCGTCCGTTTAGAAATAAATTCCCTAGGTCAGGCTCCTGAGCGTGCCGAGCACCGCGCCGCATTGGTAACTTACTTTGAGAAAAATCAATCGCAGCTAGATGAAGATTCACAACGTCGTCTCACTACCAATCCCTTGCGTATATTGGATTCTAAAAATCCAGAGATGCAAGTATTGATTGAAGGCGCACCAAAATTATTGGATTTCTTGGGCGAAGAGTCGCTAAAGCATTTCAATGCAGTGCAGGCATTAATTAAAGCAAATAACATCCCCTGCAAAATTAATCCTCGTTTAGTTCGCGGTCTTGATTACTACAACCTCACTGTATTTGAGTGGGTGACTGATGAATTAGGTGCTCAAGGCACTATTGCTGGCGGTGGACGCTATGACCCATTAATTGAGCGTATGGGTGGCAAAGCCGCGCCAGCTTGTGGTTGGGCTATGGGTATGGAGCGGGTTCTAGAGTTAATGAAGGTTTCTGGATCATTGCCAGAAGCTCAGGCTCAATGTGATATTTTTGTATTGCATCAAGGTGGCGAGACTTTGACTGCTGCCATGATCATCGCTGAGCGCTTGCGGAGCGCTGGAATCGATACCATCCTGTTCTGTCCTCCTGACGGTCAATTAGCCAGCTTTAAGTCCCAAATGAAGAAGGCTGATGCTAGTGGGGCTGCCTTTGCGGTCATTATTGGGCCTGATGAATTAGCCAAGAATGAGGCGCAACTCAAGGACTTGCGTGGTACGGGTGAGCAGAAGTCCGTGCCTCTGGATGATGTTCTGGGGGCAGCAATTGATGCCCTAGTTGGCGCCTCCGAATAGAATTAAGCTAATACACACTAATTACCTATTAAATGAGTTTGGATTGACATGCCTTTAGATTTAGAAGAACAAGAACAATTAGACCAATTCAAAGCGTTTTGGCAAAAGTACCGCAACCTGATTACTGGGGTCGTTACAGTTGCGTTGTTTGCTTATGCTGCATACAGTGGCTATCAATGGTGGCGCAATAGTCAGGCACTCGAAGCGTCTAAGCTTTATGAAACGATGGTAGGTGCCATTGCTAAAGGCGATAAAGACCAGACTCTACGCGCAACAGATGATTTACAAAAAGATTTTGGTCGTACACCTTACGCAGCAATGTCTAGTTTGATCGCTGCACGAATTGCATCAGATGCAGGCGATAGCGCAAAAGCTCTGGAGTATTTGCGTTGGGCGGCAAAAAATTCATCCAATGATGGTTATCTTGGATTAGCGAAATTACGCCTAGTAACTCTATTGATTGAGCAGGGCAGTGAAAAAGATTTTGCAGAGGCTGATCAAATCTTGAATGAGAAACCGATTGCTGGTTTTGAATCCTTATGGCTTGAGCGTCGTGGCGATTGGTATTTGGCGCAAAAGAAAAATGAGCAAGCTAAAGTAAGCTATCAAGATGCCTGGAAAAAATTAGACCAAGCAAAAGAATTTCCTGAAGAAGCGCGTCGCCTTCTCAAGGTTAAATTAGATGCTGTTGGAGGAGTTGCTCAGTGATGACTAAAGAAATAAGGCGTTTATCGATGCGCATAGGTGCCTCCTTGGTATTGGGTGCCGTGGTAATTGCTTTGGCTGCATGCTCTGGTAGCTCCAGAGTAAGAAAACCCGCTGATTTAGTGACTGTTACCAATCAATTTGATTTGCAGTCTGTCTGGTCAACTAGCATTGGTTCATCTGAATCCTTTAATTTTCATCCTGTTGTTGCCGGCGATGCGGTGTACGCCGCTTCTCATGGCGGGAACTTAGCGAAGATTGATTTAGCAACCGGTAATAAGCTCTGGTCTGTATCTGTTCCTGAGCGTTTGTCTATTGGCCCCGGCTCTGATGGTCGCACTACTGTAGCCGTAAGCACTAAAGGCATGGTCTACGCCTATGACGATACTGGCAAGCCGATGTGGAATGTCAGCGTTGGTAGCGAAGTATTAAGTGAGCCAGTAGTAGCTGGTGGTGTTGTCGTAGTGCGTGCACTAGACAATCGCTTCATTGGGCTGGATGCGCTAACGGGCGCTAAAAAATGGACTTATCAGCGTCAACAGGCTGCATTGTCATTGCGTGTTGGCTACGGCATGCTGGCTATTGGCAATGAAGTCATTGTTACTGGTTTCACTGGTGGGCGCTTTGGCATGATTGCTATTGCTAATGGCGGCTTAGTTTGGGAGACACCCGTTTCTTTTCCTAAGGGTTTCTCAGAGATTGAGCGCTTGAATGATGTCACCGCTAAACCAAGTATGGAAGGCGATATCCTCTGTGCAGTCTCTTATCAAGGACGCATTGGTTGCGGGCAGGCTCGCACAGGTAACCTTTTGTGGTTTAAAGACTATTCAAGTTATACCGGTACCTCACAAAGCACCGACATGGTTTTCTCGGCAAACGATAAGTCTTATGTCACCGCCTTTGCAACGAAAGACGGTACTCAAGTTTGGGAAAACACACAGCTGACATTCCGTGATGTTGGTGAATCGCTTGCAGTGGGCAGAGTGCTGCTCATGGGTGATGCTCAAGGTTATATCCATGCATTTTCACAGGCGAATGGCGAGATGGTTGCGCGTATTCGTCACGATAGTAGTCCAATCTCGGCTGCCCCCATTGCGGTAGGCGGTCTCATCTTGGTTCAATCTCAAGGTGGAAAAATAGCGGCGTACAGTCCAAAATGAATCCAGTCATCACTATCGTCGGTCGTCCCAATGTGGGAAAGTCGACTCTCTTTAATCGCTTAACGCGTTCACGTGATGCATTGGTGGCGGACTTTTCTGGCTTAACCAGAGATCGACACTACGGCAAAGGTCGTATTGGTGAGCGTGCTTTTATTTGCGTAGACACCGGTGGTTTTGAGCCAGTAGCTAAGACCGGCATTGTTGCTGAGATGGCAAAGCAGACTAAGCAAGCTGTTGCTGAATCTGACATTGTGATTTTCTTGGTTGACGGTCGTCTCGGTATGGCGCCACAAGATCGCGTCATCGCCGATTTCTTACGTAAGACTGGCCGACCAATCATCCTCGCGGTTAATAAAACAGAAGGCATGCAGGCTGGCGTTGTCACAGCCGACTTCCATGAGCTTGGTTTAGGTGAACCGTTCCCAATTTCTTCAGCGCATGGCGATGGTGTGCGTGGCTTGATCGACGACGCATTAGATTCCCTTGGTATTGCAGAGCCAGATGAAGATGAATTGGCTAACGATCCAAATCGTCCAATGAAGATCGCTGTAGTAGGGCGCCCTAACGTTGGTAAGTCAACGTTGATTAACAAATTAATCGGTGAAGAGCGCGTCATTGCATTTGATATGCCAGGTACCACTCGTGATGCGATCGAAGTTCCGTTTGAGCGCAATGGCAAGCCTTACATCTTGGTTGACACTGCAGGTTTGCGTCGCCGTGGCAAAGTTTTTGAAGCGATTGAAAAGTTCTCTGTTGTTAAAACATTGCAAGCGATTGCTGACTGTAATGTGGTGATCTTGATGTTAGATGCTCAGCAAGATATTTCTGAGCAAGATGCGCACATCGCTGGATTTATTGTGGAAGCTGGTCGCGCTTTAGTGGTTGCAGTGAACAAGTGGGATGGCTTGGATGCGTATGTAAAAGAGCGCGCTCGATTAGAGATTGCACAAAAGCTACGCTTCCTCGATTTTGCAAATGTGCACCCAATCTCCGCTAAAAAGGGTACAGGCCTTAAGGAGCTCTTTAAGGATGTGGATTCTGCCTATGCAGCCGCAATGGCAAAACTACCAACCCCACGCTTGACCCGTATTTTGCAAGAGGCAATTGAACATCAACAGCCTAAACGCGTTGGTATGGGCCGTCCTAAATTGCGTTATGCCCACCAAGGGGGCATGAATCCTCCAATTGTGGTCATTCATGGCACATCCTTGAGTGGGGTGACAGATAGCTACAAGCGATACTTGGAAGGCCGCTTTAGGGATGTCTTTAAATTACGCGGTACGCCTCTGCGCATTCAGATGAATACCGCTAAAAACCCCTACGTAGAAGCGGATAAGGGTAAAAAAGGCAAAAAGCGTTAATTTGAGCTTAGTTTTATCCATCATTCGAAATGGGCTTGATTTTTTCGAAAATCAGCCCAATATAGAGGGCTGAGTAAGTAGTTTGCAATAAATGGTTTTAGTGAAGGTTTGCAGTGAATTGGTATTTAAAAAAGCAAGACTCCCAAAAAAGTAATTAAGCAAAAAATAATTAAGGAGCAGTATGAGTAATAGCAACCCCAACAAAATTCAATTACTTCAGGATCCGTTTCTCAATGCTTTGCGCAAAGAGCATGTTCCTGTTTCGATCTATCTTGTAAACGGTATTAAGTTGCAGGGCAATATTGAATCTTTTGATCAATATGTTGTCCTCTTGCGTAATACCGTGACACAGATGGTTTACAAACATGCAATCTCCACGATCGTTCCCGCTCGTGCGATTGATTTCCGTTTGGAAGAAGCTAGCCCTGTATAAAACTGGAGTAGATGCGGCACGCGCCGTTCTGGTTGGTGTAGATACAGGACGCGAGGATTTTGCGGATAGCATGGCTGAGCTCAGTCTTTTGGCTGACAGCGCCGGCTCTATACCTGCAGCCAGCGTTATTGCACGCAAGGGCAAAACTGACCCCGCGTTGTTTATTGGTTCGGGCAAGGCTAACGAACTCAAGAGGGTGATGGAGGAGCAGGGCGCAGAGCTTGCCATTTTTAATCATCCGCTATCACCAACTCAGCAGCGCAATTTAGAGCGCCACATTGGCTTTCATGTAATGGACCGTACGGGCTTGATTTTGGATATCTTTAGTCAAAGAGCACAAAGTCATATTGGTAAGACTCAAGTTGAGCTTGCACAAGTCCGCTATCGCATGTCACGCTTAGTGAGAGCTTGGAGTCACTTGGAGCGTCAACGCGGCGGTATTGGTGTGCGTGGTGGTCCTGGCGAAACGCAGATGGAATTAGACCGACGGATGCTGGCGACCAAAGCGAAGCGCTTAGAAAATGAGCTTGAAAAACTGCAGCGCCAACAAAGAACTCAAAGAAGAGCCCGTCACCGCAAAGATGTTTTTTCGGTCTCTTTGGTTGGTTATACCAATGCCGGTAAATCCACTCTGTTTAACGCCCTAACCAAAGCGGGGACTTACGCCGCTGACCAGTTGTTTGCCACTCTAGATACCAACTCCAGAAAGGTCCATTTGGAAGGCGTTGGTTCCATTGTGGTCTCTGACACGGTTGGATTTATCCGGGATTTGCCTCACCAGTTAGTAGAGGCTTTTAGAGCCACCTTGGATGAAACCATTGATGCCGACCTGATTTTGCATGTTATTGATGCCTGTAGCCCTGTGGCTAGGGAGCAAAAAGCGGAAGTTGAGGCAGTTTTGGAGGAAATCGGGGCAGATGATATCCCTCGTATCGAGGTTATGAATAAGATTGACCAGATGCCCCAAACCTTCACCCGTGGGGCTGTTTTAGAACGGGATGGGGAGGGTACTCCGAGCCAGGTTTTCCTGTCGGCCAAGACGGGCTTGGGCCTTGATTTACTCCGTTCAGCCTTGGCCGAATGCTCCCAAATGACTGATAGAATAAGGGTCGAGCACAACCGTGCCAAGAAGCAATTGGCCCCGGATGAGTTTTTAGAGCCCTTACCCGAACGACCAGAAACTTCTGAATTTAATCCGATTGCCAAACGAAGCTATTTTTCAAATGATGCGTAAATTTCTCGAACTGTTTTCGGTCAATGATCCAGGTTGGGGCAATAGCCACAATTCCGGTGGATCCAAAGATGCCAAAGATGGGCAGGGAAATGAACAAGCTCCCAAAGCGGATCCAGAAACCAATAAACCAGTAGAAACTCAGCCAACGAATCCGCCAACGAATCAGCCAGTTAAGCCAGACGGCCCGCCAGACTTAGACGAGCTATGGCGCGATTTCAACGACAGAATCGCCGGCATCTTTGGCGGCAAGAAAACCCCAGGCGCAACAGGCGGTCCTGCAAGTAAGCCAACGAATAAACCAAACAGCACTGATATTCCTCCGCCTTCACAACGTGGAAATGGCGGTAAGGGTGGTGGCGGGATCAATACACCTAACTTTAATTTCACCAATCCATTTGGATCGAAAGCAAGCATTCTGGTTGCAGGTGCAATTGTCTTCTTTGTGTGGATTTGCAGTGGCTTCTTCATTATTCAAGAAGGGCAGGCTGGCGTTATTCTGACTTTTGGTAAATACGATTACACCGCTAAGCCTGGTATCAATTGGCACATGCCTTGGCCGATTCAATCTGAGGAGACTGTCAATCTCTCAGGCGTTCGCTCGGTAGAGGTCGGTCGCCCTGTATTGATCAAGGCTACCAATCAAAAAGATTCCTCCATGCTCACAGAAGATGAGAACATCATCGATGTGCGTTTTGCTGTGCAATATCGTCTCAAGGATCCTACGGATTATTTATTTAATAATCGTGATCCTGATACTGCAGTTGTGCAAGCGGCAGAAACTGCAGTGCGTGAGATTGTTGCCCGCAGCAAAATGGATACCGTGTTGTATGAGGGGCGCGAAAAGATTGGTATTGATTTAGCCAACTCAATTCAGAAGATTTTGGATAGCTACAAAACAGGCATATATGTGACCAGTGTGACTGTGCAAAACGTTCAACCGCCCGAACAAGTTCAAGCTGCGTTTGACGATGCAGTCAAAGCAGGTCAAGACCAAGAGCGCTTGAAGAGTGAAGGTCAGGCTTATGCCAATGACATTATTCCGCGCGCCAAAGGTACTGCAGCCCGTCTCATTCAGGAGGCGGAAGGCTATAAGGCTCGTGTAGTTGCTACTGCGGAGGGTGATGCCGCGCGCTTTAAACAAATTTTGGTGGAGTACGCAAAGGCACCACAAGTAACGCGTGATCGTATGTATATCGACAGCATGCGTGAGATGTATAACAACGTGACCAAAATCTTGGTTGATACCACCAAGAGCAATAGCCTTTTATATCTCCCACTCGATAAGATCGTTGCACAGGTGAGTGCTGAAAGTGCTCAAGCGGCAAATACACAGACAAATCAGTCTGGTACCAACACTCCTACTGGTAGCGTGACAGTTGGTGGTGTCACTGGATTAAATACTCCAGCCCCAACTTCCAGTGCCGGTCCTGCAACCCCAGCGTCAGCTGTGAATAACTCTTCCGATAAACGTGATGGTCTCCGTAGTCGTGATCGGGAGTCTAGATAATGAACGCCAATCGTTTAATCGCTGCAGGTATTGGCTTTATTGCGCTGATTTATGTTCTGTCTTCTAGTATTTTTGTCGTCGATCAACGTAAGTTCGCTGTAGTGTTCTCATTTGGACAGATTGTTCGCGTGATTGAGAAGCCGGGCATACAAATGAAGTTTCCAGCGCCATTTGAAAACGTGCGTTTCTTTGATCGCCGTATTTTGACAATCGATAATCCAGAAGCAGAGCGCTTCATTACTGCTGAGAAGAAAAATTTATTAGTAGATTCTTATGTGAAGTGGCGCATTGTTGATCCACGTAAGTTTTTTATTAGCTTCAAAGGCGATGAGCGCTTAGCTCAGGACCGCTTAACCCAATTAGTTCGTTCCGCCCTGAATGAAGAGTTTACGAAACGCACTGTGCGTGAGTTAATTTCTGATCAGCGTGAAGAGGTGATGCAGGGTATTCGTAAAAAAGTCGCTGATGATGCTGCTGATATAGGTGTAGAGATTGTGGATGTGCGCTTAAAGCGTGTTGACCTCTTGGCCGAAATTAGTGATTCTGTTTATCGCCGTATGGAAGCAGAGCGAAAGCGTGTAGCGAATGAGCTCCGCTCCACGGGTGCTGCAGAGTCCGACAAGATCCGTGCAAATGCAGAGCGTCAACGCGATACGATCTTGGCAGAAGCCTATCGCGATGCCCAAAAGATTAAAGGTGCTGGCGATGCTAAAGCAACAGCACTCTATGCAGAAGCATTTGGGCGCGATCCCCAGTTTGCTCAGTTCTATCAAAGCCTAGAAGCCTATAGAAGTTCTTTCAAAGACAAGAAGGACATTATGGTGGTTGAGCCGAATGGCGAGTTCTTCAAGTTCCTGCACAAAAAATAAGAAAGCGAATAGTCCACATCATGAATCGCTGGTTACTTCCTGAAGATATTGCAGACGTTTTGCCTGCGCAGGCTCGTAAAGTTGAGTCATTGCGTCGTGCCATTTTGGATTTGTATCAATCCTATGGCTATGAGTTAGTTGTGCCTCCGATTCTGGAGTTTTTAGACTCTCTGTTGACCGGAACTGGTTCTGATCTTAATCTGCAGACCTTCAAATTAGTGGATCAACTCTCTGGCCGTACTTTAGGTCTGCGTGCTGATATAACGCCGCAAGTAGCCCGCATTGATGCACACCTCCTCAATCGTGATGGCGTTACTCGTCTTTGCTATGCTGGATCTGTTGCGCACGCTCGCACACCAGTTGGGAGCTCAGCGCGCGAAGAGTTGCAGTTGGGCGCCGAGATTTATGGTTGTGCGACTTGGGAAGCCGATCTAGAAGCCATTACCTTATTGCTCAAAACGCTTTCAGTTGCGGGTTTAAAGAAAGTCTATCTCGATTTATCACACGCGGGCATTTTGACAGGCATCTTAGATGGTCAGAACTTAGACAAAGAAACCATTGAGACTTTATATGGATTGTTGCAAAGTAAAGATCGTCCTCGCTTAAGTCAGTGGGCGGCGTGTTTACCTGCAAATGTTGCTAAAGCACTAATGGCCTTGACCGAGTTAAATGGCCCTTGCGCTGAAGTATTGGCAAAGGCTAAGAAGGACTTGCCTAAGCACGTAGCGATTGACCAAGCTGTGGCAGACCTGGAGCGTTTGGTTTTGGCTGCAGCGAAATTATCTGTCAACTTAGAGCTCAGTATTGATTTGGCTGATCTTCGTGGTTACCAATATCACAGTGGTGTGATGTTTGCGGCTTATGTCGATCAATTGCCTCAGCCCATTGCCAGAGGTGGTCGTTACGATCACGTAGGTCAGGCTTTTGGCCGTCCTCGTCCTGCAACTGGGTTCTCATTAGATCTTTTGACTCTAGCAAACTTGTCACCCATGAATGTGCGCAAGACGGCAATTATTGCACCTTGGATAGGGGATGCTGCCTTGAGTCAAGCCATTGCAACATTGCGCGAGTCTGGTGAGGTGGTTATTCAGGCTCCAGCTGGTATGAAATTAGAAGCTGCCGAATATGAATGTGACCGAGAGCTGGTGAAGCAAGGTAACTCTTGGGAAGTAAAGAAGAAGTAGTAAAAAATTGAATTAATGCAGCGAATTAATAAAGTATCGAACAAATAAAGCAGTTAACAATTAACTTATTTTGTAATTATCTTTTTGGATTTCATTATGTCTTCAACGCAGCAAGCAAAAGGTCGTAACGTAGTTGTCATTGGCACTCAGTGGGGTGATGAAGGCAAAGGCAAGGTGGTGGATTGGTTGACTGACCATGCACAAGCTGTAGTGCGCTTTCAAGGTGGACACAATGCGGGCCATACCTTAATCATCGGCGACAAGAAGACCATTTTGCGTTTGATTCCTTCCGGAATCATGCATAAAAACGTGATTTGTTACATCGGCAATGGCGTGGTGCTTTCACCAGAGGCGCTCTTTAAAGAGATCGGCGAGCTGGAAGCCGCTGGTTTAGATGTTCAGTCCCGTCTCAAAATTTCTGAAGCAACCACTTTAATTCTGCCGTATCACGTAGCTATTGATCATGCTCGCGAGAAGAAACGCGGTGAGGCAAAGATTGGCACAACTGGTCGTGGCATAGGACCTGCGTATGAAGATAAGGTAGCTCGCCGTGCTTTGCGTGTACAAGATATGTTCTACCCAGAAAAATTTGCAGAGCAGTTGCTTGAGAACTTGGAATATCACAATTTCATGCTCACCAATTACTATGGCGCTGAGCCAGTGAGTTATGAAAAGACTTTGGCTGAAGCAATGTCTTACGCAGAGCGTCTCAAGCCCATGGTGGTCGATGTGTCTAGTGCTTTGTATGCTGCCGAGCAATCTGGTCAAAACTTGTTATTCGAAGGTGCGCAGGGCACATTACTCGATATCGATCACGGCACCTATCCCTATGTAACCTCCAGTAACTGTGTAGCAGGTAATGCTGCTGCTGGTTCAGGGGTTGGACCAGACTCCTTGCAATACATTTTAGGTATTACGAAGGCTTACTGCACTCGCGTTGGCGCCGGCCCATTCCCAAGTGAGCTATATGACCATGACAATCCTGCAAGACAAGATCCGATTGGTGTGCGTTTGGCTGAAGTGGGTAAAGAGTTTGGTTCCGTTACTGGCCGCCCACGCCGTACCGGTTGGCTGGATGCTGCTGCTTTGAAGCGCTCGATTCAGATCAACGGCCTATCTGGTCTTTGTATTACTAAGCTAGATGTCCTTGATGGCCTTGAAACTATTCGCTTATGCGTTGGGTATAACCTTGATGGCAAGAAGTTAGATGTGTTGCCACGTGGTGCAGAATCAGTTGCTCGTTGCGAGCCAATTTATGAGGATTTCTCGGGCTGGAAGGGTACAACCTTCGGCATTCGCGAGTGGGATAAGTTGCCCGCTGAAGCCCAAAAGTTTCTCCGTCGTATTGAGGAAGTGGCTGGTAAGCCGATTGCAATGGTATCTACAGGCCCAGAGCGTGATGAAACCATTCTCCTCCAGCATCCCTTCCAGGATTAATGGAAAATATTTAATCATTTATTAACCAAACCGATTTATTAACTTTTGCTTAAGAAGACATCAACATGACTGCGCGCACTACCTGCAATAGCCTCCAAGTGGCAACCCCCTTATATCGTTTTATCGAAGACAAAGTGCTTCCGGGCACTGGTATTAAGAGTGCCGATTTTTGGAAAGGCTTTGATGAAATCGTTAAAGACTTAACTCCAAAAAATGAGGCTTTGCTTGCAAAGCGTGATCGTCTGCAATTGGATTTGGACAAATGGCATAAAGCCAATCCAGGTCCAATCAAAGATATGCCTGCATATCGTCAGTATTTACAGGAAATTGGCTACATCGATGATGTACCCGCCAACATTTTGGCAACTACTCAGAATGTGGATGATGAGCTCGCACTTCAAGCTGGCCCTCAGCTTGTTGTTCCGGTGCTCAATGCGCGCTATGCTTTAAATGCTGCTAACGCCCGCTGGGGATCTTTGTATGATGCTCTATATGGGACGGACGTTATTTCAGAAGAAGATGGCGCTGGTAAAGATGGGGCATACAACCCTATTCGTGGAGCAAAAGTAGTTGCCTATGCTCGACAGTTTTTAGATCAAGCAGCCCCTTTGGCCAAGGCCTTATACGGTGATGTTGTTGCGTATATCGTTGTCGACAATAAACTTTCAGTGAAGTTAAAAGATGGCGGCACCACTGGTTTAATTGACGAGAAACAGTTTGTTGGTTACCAAGGCGAAGCTTCTGCGCCATCCTCTATTTTGTTGCGCAATCACGGTATTCATATTGATATCCAAATTGATAAGACTAAGACCATTGGCGCTTCTGATCCAGCGGGCGTGAATGATGTAGTTCTTGAGGCAGCGCTCTCAACGATTTTAGATTTAGAGGATTCGGTAGCAGTCGTTGATGGTGATGACAAAGTAGTGGCCTATGAAAACTGGTTAGGCATTCTCAAGGGTACTTTGGTTGAAGAAGTGAATAAGGGCGGCAAAACATTTACTCGTAAGCTCAATCCCGATCGTCAATATAAAGCTGGCATTGGTGCGACCAACGCAAAAGATGGCATTGTGACGCTGCATGGTCGTTCACTCTTGTTTCTGCGTAACGTTGGCCACTTGATGACTAATCCGGCCATCATTACTGGTGAAGGGAAGGAAATCTTTGAGGGTATCTTAGATGCAGTAGTAACCGTATTGATTGCTTTATACGACATTAATCGCCCAGCGACTCAGACTATTGGCAATACACGTAAAGGCTCTGTGTATATAGTTAAGCCCAAAATGCACAGCGCAGAAGAAGTGGCGTTTGCTAGTGAGCTCTTCGGTCGTGTTGAGAAACTGCTTGGTTTGCCTGAGAACACTGTTAAGTTGGGCATCATGGATGAAGAGCGTCGCATGAGCGTCAACATCAAAGCGGCCATTGCTGCAGCTGGTGCTCGCGTTGCGTTTATTAATACTGGATTCTTGGATCGTACCGGTGATGAAATGCATACCGGCATGCATGGTGGCGCAATGGTTCGCAAAGGCAGGATGAAGATTGCTAAATGGTTTGGAGCGTATGAGCGCCGTAACGTATTGGCAGGTTTAGATTGTGGTCTGCGTGGCCGTGCACAGATTGGTAAGGGCATGTGGCCTGCACCAGATCTCATGAAGGAAATGGTAGAGCAAAAAGGCGCACACCCTTTAGCTGGGGCGAATACCGCTTGGGTGCCATCGCCTACCGCTGCTACTTTGCATGCAATCCATTATCACCAGGTTGATGTTGCTAAGATCCAAGCGGATATGGAAATACTAGATACTCCCGCCGAATATGATGCCTTAACCGATGATCTCTTGACTGTTCCAATTGCACTATATCCTGATTGGACTAAAGAGGAGATTCGCGAATCTCTTAATAATAATTGCCAAGGTATTTTGGGTTATGTGGTGCGCTGGATTGACCAGGGCGTTGGTTGCTCTAAGGTGCCTGATATCTATAACGTAGGTTTGATGGAAGATCGCGCAACATTGCGTATTTCTAGTCAGCATATTGCGAACTGGTTGTTGCACAAATACGTAACTAAAGCAGAAGTAGAAGAGGCTCTACAAAGAATGGCCACAATTGTTGATGCACAAAACTCTGGCGATCCTCTCTACAAGCCGATGATGCCTAACTACCAAGATTCTTATGCTTTTAAAGCAGCTAGCGATTTGATTTTCAAAGGTCTTGAGCAGCCTAACGGCTACACAGAGCCTTTGTTGCACGCATGGCGCTTAGAGGTAAAGAAGGCACACGCTAAGTAATTTAGCCGACGCTTTAAGTAAGAATGGATTTGCCCATAAAGCAAATCCATTTTTTATTGGGCACAGTCAAATGTTTGGATTCCTAAACCCCTTCTCTAAATCGTCCCAGTTTCCATTTCAATTAAATGATGGCGGCAGGGAGGCGGCTGGCTTTAAAGGCGGCGCAGGAGATTGCGTTGTGAGATCAATTGCAATTGCTGCAAGCCTACCTTATATGCAGGTCTACGAAGATTTAAGACTGGCAAATGAGAGTTACGCCCAACTCAAAAATGATCGTCTTGCTAAAAGGCTCAATGCAAAAGGCGCATCACCCAGAAATGGTAATCACCGGAATGTATTTCATGATTACATTTTGGGTTTGGGTTTTGAATGGGTGCCCACCATGAAAGTAGGGGCGGGCTGTCGGGTTCATTTACGCCCCGAGGAACTTCCCAAGGCGGTACTGATTGCTAAAGTTTCCAAGCATCTCACTGCAATTATTGATGGCGTGATTCACGATACACACGACCCATCCAGAGGTGGAAATCGCTGTGTCTATGGTTACTATATTAAGAGCTAGTGGGATCGCCCTGATGGTGTTTTAGATTCCAGGCAGCCTTATATGAGTTAGTCATTCCAATCATGCCCGAAGTGGTCCAGGCAATGTAGAACAATCCCGAGAAGGAAATAAAGAAGGCTAGACTTTTCCAGCCCATTGGTAGGATGTCTGGAACAAATCCTACTGTGGTGTAGCAACTTCCCGCAAACATGAGAGCCTGTATGCCATCGTCAATTAATCCTATCTGCGTAATGTAAACCGCCCAGATAACAATCTCTATCAGATGAATAATGGCAATGAAGAGAAATGATAGGTAGAAATGAAAAAATACCCAGTCATATTGTTTTTTCTTGAGGTTTTGATTGGTAAATTTCTCAAAACGCATGATGACAAAATTAATGCCACTGCCATGAAAAAATAGAATAATGATCAGGCCCGCTATTCCAAATAAAGTATCCCTAACTAGAGGGAGAAGAGGAATCCCCACCAGGGTTGATTGAGTTATAGCGTCAGGGGTGATTAGCATAAATTTATTGAGATATTAATCAAGTTCAGATCAGCAAATATTCTTACCAGGGTTGATAATGGTATATCAAATAACCCAAGTAAAGTATCCCTTGAATAACGCCCTCCACACAGCTGAAATGAAGAAGCAAGAACGCTTCTTTTTATTTTCATTGGCGGGTATTCAGTTCACCCACATCCTGGATTTCATGATCATGATGCCATTGGGCCCTGATTTCATTCGGGAGCTCAATATCAATACGCATCAATTTGGTCTGCTGCTGTCTTCTTACACTTTTGCCGCTGCGATCGCAGGTGTATTTGCCACCTATTACATTGATCGATTTGAGCGGAGGCAGTTGCTTCTGCGTTTGTATGTTTGCTTCATTATTGCAACGATAGCTTGTGGGTTTGCTCCAAACTATCACATGCTATTTATCGCCCGTGCATGCGCAGGTGCCTTTGGAGGCATTCTAGGATCTTTGGTACAGACGATTGTGGCTGATAGCATTCCTTTTGAGCGCAGAGGCAAGGCACTGGGTACCGTCATGGCTGCTTTCTCAGTTTCAACCGTTGCAGGCGTGCCTTTGAGTTTGTTCTTGGCCAACCACATTAGCTTTTTAGGCTGGCGCGCTCCGTTTATGTTTATTGGACTCATCTCCATATTGATTCTATTGATTGGATATCGCTATATCCCTAAAATTTCTGGACATTTGCATCACGTCCAGGAGGGTAGTCGCTTCAAGCAAATCTACGAAGTCTTTGTTGCCCATCGTCATTTACGCGCCTTTCTGTTTGTGGGGCTAATTATGCTGACTGGATTTACTGTCATTCCTTATATTGCCCTCTATCTCACCGCTAACGTTGGGATCGAAAATTCCTACATTTCCCTGATCTATCTTTGTGGTGGTTTGGCGACTTTGATGAGCTCTAGATTTATTGGACACATCGCGGATAAATATGGCAAGGTCAAAGTATTTCGCATACTAGCGATCATTAGTTTGATACCGATCCTAGTAACAACCAATTTAATACCGGTTCCTTTATGGGTGGTACTTGTTAATCAGACCGCCTTCTTTGTCTTGATTTCTGGCCGAATGATTCCGGCCATGGCTATTGTGAGCCAAATGGTAGAGCCCAAAATTCGGGGAACCTTTATGAGCTTAATTGGCTCAGTTCAGATGTTAGCTTCCGGCATAGCATCAGTAGTAGCAGGCCTGGTGGTCACAATTACAACTAATGGCAGGATGGAGCATTACAACCTAGTTGGTTATGGGGCTGCCGTTTGTGGCTTGCTCACTTTTTGGGTTGTGGGATATATTCATTCGGATACGAAAAAAGCGTAAGAACTAAAGAACTAAAGAACATAAGGAGACCTCATGATTGAATTTAAAAGACCCGATGGACAGAAGGTAAAGGGTTACTTGGCTGAGCCAGTGGATA
Organism: Polynucleobacter sp. AP-Kaivos-20-H2; assembly: GCF_018882215.1. GTDB lineage: Bacteria > Pseudomonadota > Gammaproteobacteria > Burkholderiales > Burkholderiaceae > Polynucleobacter. The sequence continues at coordinate 72,382 of NZ_JACVOX010000001.1, forward strand.
AATCAACTGCTCCTGGCGTGGTCGTTATTCAGGAGTGGTGGGGTCTTGATGATGAGGTGAAGGCGGTTGCTGATCGTCTTGCTAAAGCAGGGTATCGCGCATTAGTTCCGGATTTATATCGTGGCAAGTTGGCGATTGAAGCTAATGAAGCTGAGCATTTAATGGGTGACCTGAACTTTGGTGATGCGGCTGGTCAAGATATTCGAGGCGCAGTTCAGTACTTAAAAGCTACTGGTAGCGCAAAGGTAGCAGTAACCGGATTTTGTATGGGTGGTGCGCTGACCATTTTGGCTGCTTGCAATGTGCCGGAGCTCGATGCCTCTATAGTTTGGTACGGCAATCCTCCTTTGGAATATGTTAATGCGGATGCCATTAGCAAGCCGATGTTAGGCCACTGGGCTATGCATGATGAGTTCTTCCCAATTGCTGGTGTTGACCAGTTAGAGCAAAAGCTAAAACAAGCAGGCGTGGATTATGAATTTCACCGCTACGATACAAAGCATGCCTTTGCAAACCCTAAATCGGATGCACGCGGTTTGGCTCCGCTAAAGTACAACGCTGAAGCAGCGAAGCTGGCCTGGGAGCGTACGCTCAATTTTCTACAAAAAAATATTAATAGCTAGGTCTTATGAATACTCCTTCCAAAGAAAGCCTATTCTTTAATTGGATATACAGAAGAAGTAATATCCAAATTCTGATATTGCTGATTATCTTTTTTGTTACTTTGCTCGATGTGATGCCGCGTGCTTTGCAACACATCCCGATCTTTGCGCCTACACAAGATAGCACTCGATTAGGTTTGGGTCTTTTTGGATCCATCATCACACTTAGTGGTCTCTTGATTGGTTTTTTGCTCAATCAAGCCCAAAGCAATTTTCGTGAAGTGCAAACTCTAGTATCACAAGAGGCTGGACGTATTAATAACTTAGATCGTTTACTCACGCGATTTGGTGATCCATCTATAGCGCCTATTCGTGTTGAGCTATTTGAATATATGAACTCCATTGTGAATGACGAGTGGGCTCTATTGAAAAAGGGTGAAGGTAGCACTAAGACGCACATGTTGTGGCGCGGAATTTCTAGAAAACTCATGTCAATCGAACCCCAAACCAATCGTCAAACGGCAATGTATACCGATATCATCAAAAAATCTGAAGAGGTTGCTGAGAGCAGGGAGGCTCGTATCGAACGTGCCAATATCCGTTTACCGGGCTTATTTTGGATAGTCATTTTGATCTGTATGTTTGCCTTGATGGGCATTAATACTCTCTTTTTGCCTTCAGATTCATTCTTCTTGGGACTGAAGATTTTGCCTATTACCATGGGTGCGCTGATATCTTTGTTGGTGATAACCGATCAGCCGTTTAAGGGTCAGAATTCAGTACAGCCCGACTCTTTCTATAAAATTATCGAATCTATTAAAACTCGTAAAGAGTAATATTTTCCTGAATCACTATGCACTTATTTTCTGAAAATCTCGCCGTAGAAATTTCTTCTTATTACCGTAATTTAGCATTGGGGCATGGAGTTGTTCCAAAGGTGTTTACTTTGGTAAATAGCGAGGGAGATCAATACCTATTCTTTATTGATGATCTTCCCATGAAGAGTGACGATGAGCAGAATCAATTTCTTGCATACATCGTGCAAGCACATGAAGCCGTTTGCTACGCCCGCGGGACCTTGGTCATTGTTGAAAAAAATCAACAGTTTATTGAGTTTGCAGTCATTGATCGGGATGATGCGGAGGCGATTGTCTGCTCAGCCCAGCTCACTAGGGATATAGACGATAAGCCGATATCCTTGGGTGAGTTTGATAAGACCTTGGTGAAGAAGGGTTCCATCATCTTTGGTGGCCTTTTTGAGCCGATTCAGCTATCAGAAGACAAGACCGAAGATTTTGAAAGTCTATGGGTGGAGATGAAATCTAAAATTTTGCACCGCTCAATGGGGCTTTAATTTCTTCCTCAGAAATTGACGAGAAGTTGCTTCAATTACGAAAGATCCGATTAGGGCGATCACTAGAGCAATTGCACTATTGGGCGCAGTCTCGATCACATTGATAAATAGGGTAGTAAACAAACTCAGGTTAATGACGATTGCGGCACAGAGTGGCCATAGTTTTGCGCCAGTTTGTTTGCGTACTCGAATGTGTCCGTAAGTAATGGCGGCATACACCAACAAAAAGGCAAGACTCGCCATTTTGCCCACAACATCTAGCGGAAATGCCAAGACCAAAGCAATCACTAAAAATGCGGATACGGTTAGAGCTCTGAACTCTGTTTTTAAGACCGAGTCCCCTAATGCCTTAGAAACAGAATTTTTGTGTGCCATATCAGCTGCAATATTGGATGCGGCAAAAATAGTGGCGTTAAGTGCAGCAGCGCAGGCCAAAAGGGCAGAGGCACCAATCACAACAAACCCTACTTTCCCGGATACGATTTGAGCTGCATCGGCCAATACGTGACCGTTGTAGATTGCCATTTGAGCGGGCGAAAGTAGCACTATTACTGCGGTACTAACTAGTACATAAGCAGTCGTTACTAAAATCAGTGCCGAGAACATGGCAAGAGGCAGCTCTTTTTGCGGTTCTCGCATGGCATTGGAAGAGTTAGTCACAACCCCAAAGCCTTGGTAGTTGATGTACAAGATACCGGTAGCAATCGCAATGCCATTGAGAGACCAGCCAGAAAAGTGAAACGCACCAATATTGGCCACATGAATGCCTTCAACAGAAAATAGAAGTAGGGCAAGTGTGACAAAGCCAATCGCTAGCATTTCTGCCTTACCAACAATGTTGGTGCCCAATAAGTTAATGCCGGTACAAAGAATGACAATAACGGCGCCAACTATTTTTACTTCTAGTGAAGTTAGATTTCCGCCCAGTAAAGTGTTTGCGTATTCAGAGAACCCAGCAGCGTAAAGAGCGGCTGCAATCAGATAGGCAATGTATTGGAATATATTCAGGCCGCCAGAAATGACCCCAGGTCCAAAGCTCATTACCGTGAATGTGGCAGCGCCCCCACTACTAGGAAAAGTAGCACCTAATTTGGCATAAGAGTAGACCGAAAAAGAGGCGGCTAGAGCGCCCAATAAAAAGGCTAGGGGAATATGAGAACCAGCATGCGCGCTGGCAGTTCCCAAAAGAGAAAAGAGTCCGGCACCCATCATTCCCCCAATACCTAGGGCGGTGGCAGAAAAAAGGCTAATTCCTTTGGTTTTCTTGCTTGGGTTTTTAAGTAGGGTGGGAGTCAATTAGCTGGTCAAGGGATGTTTAGGGCTATTGCTAAGTGTCCTATATTAAAGCTAATTAGGGTTATGGAGGGTGATTTAAATAGCTAATAAATGGCATAATTTTTCGGAACAATAACTACCTGCTGGGACTCTTGTGAAAAAAATCAACCGTACTTTAATTTCTAAATCTATTTCCACACTGGTGATGTGCTCAGCACCACTTTTCGCTTCAGCGGAAGTTGTGGTCTTAAAGGCTGCAAACATTATCACTATGGATGAAAAAAATCCACGCGCCGAAGCAATTGCTTTTGATACGAATACCAAGAAGATCACCGCAGTTGGGTCACTGAAAGACGTTAGTGCATCCGCTCCTAATGCAGCAGTAAAAGATTTAGGCACAACAGTATTGATGCCGGGCTTTATTGACCCACACAACCATCCCTTCCTCTCGGGTATTACAACTCAGGCGCCTGCATTTTGGATCGCGCCGTATGTGGGCTATAAATCTTGGGCAGATGTTCAGGCCAAAATTTTGAAGGAAGACAAAGCAGCCCCTGCTGGAGTGCCATTGATATTTAATGGTGTTGATAAATTGCTACAACAAGCTCCAACACCGACAAAAGATGTACTTGATAAGTTAACTCCAAGTGGCCGCCCAGTGCTTGTGATCGACAATTCTGGGCATGCGGTGTATTTCAACACTGCATCAATTAAAATGTTGGGTTGGAAAGGTGGCAAACCGCCAGCAAATCCTGTAGGCGGAAGTTTTGGTCGTAACAAAGACGGCACCTCTAACGGAACTGCCAATGAGACTGCTGCCATCATGGCCGTAGCAGGTCCTATCCTCCCTAAGGCTATTCCGCATCTATTGCTCTCAGGAGCAGAGTGGTATGCCTACATGGCCTCTCTCGGAATTACGGCTACTTCAGAGCATACATATAGCACAGGCATGTATAAGGGTTACTTGGCGCTTGCTTCTGTACCTAATAGCCCGCTGAGGATGAGTGTCTATCACATGGCTGTTGATGCTGACGCTGGCGTTAAAGCTACTTGGCCCGATTCAAGTATGGTTCGCAAAAACGGTATCAAACTCTGGGCAGATGGAACCCCTTGGCTAGGAAGTGTTGCTCAAAGCTTTGGATATTTGGATAACGAGCGGACTCGTAATGCCGAAATTATTCTCGGGCCGCTTGGTGAGAAAGGTATGAACTATACCCGCTTGGAGCTTGATGAGTTACTTGATAAATATTCCCCGATGGGTTATCAGATGGCGTTTCACTGTAATGGTGACGTAGGCTTTGACGTAGTCCTTGATGCCTATGAGTATGCACTGAATAAATATAACCTGATTGGTACTGATCACCGTTGGCGTGTTGAGCATTTGGGTGCCGCACGTGAAGACCAATTTAAGCGCGCAGAAAGTCTTGGCGTAACAGTTTCACTAGCACCTTTCCAATATATTTATTGGGGTGATTTATTGGATGGCACCATGTTTAAGCCTGAGTATGGCGCACAATGGCAGCGTGCTGGAGATTCGTTCAAGTATAATATTCATACTACATTTCATAACGATGGCTCTGTTTCACCGCCAGATACATTGAGAAATATCCAGCACATGGTGACTCGTACAACTGACGTTGGTACAGTTCACGGCGCCAATCAAGCAGTCACCTTAGATCAGGCACTCAAAGCTTCTACTATTAATGGTGCATATCAGTTAAAGCGTGACACTGAAATTGGATCAATTGAGGTTGGTAAGTATGCGGATTTGGTAGAACTTTCAGCCGATATCACTGCTGTTAATCCGAATGAGATTACGGATAAAGTGAAAGTTCAAGGCACTTGGCTTGGTGGTAAAAAAATCGATACCGCTCAATTCCTGAAAGAAATTAAAGCGATTGATCCAAGCGAGCATCAGGCTCTTGGTGAAGCAAGTCTTAAAGGGGTTCATTCTCATTAATAGATTGGCACTCTCAATGAAAACCGCCTTCGGGCGGTTTTTCTTTTATATCTTGTAATGGAATTAAAGGCGTTGAGCTCTATTAGCCTATTCAAAATCGAATAGAATATTTATATGGTGAAAAATACTCCCAAAAGCACCGATTCTATTGAGCCTGATAAGCCTGCTTCTTCTGAGGAAGGCCCTCATAATGCCGCGTCAGTGAAGGCGGATGAGATCAATGGCGCAAGAAAATCGACACTTTCTAAGCGTGAGATCATGGAGCAGTTATCTCGTGATAGATTTCCTTGGGAAGAGTAAATCTCAGGAAACTTGTAGATACACTATTAATTGCTTATTGGATAAATTGTGACAATTTCTCAGGCTGAAAAGCAGGTGCGCATTGATTTAGCATCTGCCTATCAACTCGCTGCATACAAAGGATGGGATGATGGTGTCTATACCCATATCTCAGCTTGTGTGCCAGGTGAAGCAGGTGCATATTTAATAAATCAATTTGGCTTACGCTTTGATGAGGTCACTCCTGAAAATCTTGTCAAAGTAAATCTTCAAGGCGAGATCCTCTCGGGGGAAGGGCCTGTAAACAAATCGGGTTTTGCGATTCATGGAGCGGTACATATGGCAAGGCCTGATGCATTTTGTGTCATGCATTTACACATAGACTCCGTTATTGCAGTGTCTGCGCAAAAGCAGGGCTTACTCCCAATCTCACAACACGCTTTGCGCTTTTATGGCGATATTACAAGCCATCCTTATCAGGGCTTAGCGTTTTCTGCTAAGGAGCAGGGGCAACTGATTGCTACCTTTGGAGATAAAAAGGCTGTGTTACTACAAAATCATGGCGGTATTGTCTGCGGATCGAGCATTCAGCAGGCATTTTATCTAACGGACGTATTAGATAAGGCTTGCAAGATACAGTTACTAGCCGATTCGATGGAGAATGTCATCATCCCAGCATCTGAAATCTGTCAGTTAACGTATAAGCAGTTATGTTGCGATGGCGATACTGAAGGTCAGTTTGAATGGCCAGCCTATCTAGGTTTATTGAATATAAAGTAAAGCACAAAGCTAAATACAAACCAAGGAGATTACTGATGCCATTAATTCAAATTCAGCTATTTGAAGGTCGTAGTGAAGATGTGAAGCGTGAATACGCTCAAGCAATTACTGAGGCAGCGGTCAAAATTATGGGTTGCTCTGCAGAATCTGTTGACGTTATTTATCAGGATGTTAAGAAATCCGATTGGGCTACGGCAGGTAAGTTGTGGAGCGATTAGACCCCTGAAGTAGTCAAAGATTCCCTAAAAACAATCCTAACAGGGTTATTCCTTGCCGGAATATGAGATATTAAATCTATTCACTTCTCAGATTTATTCTCTTTGTGGATGATCCTGATATCAACATTTTTTGTTCTTATGGGGGTCTATATGAAAATCTGTGTAATAGGTGGTGGCGGAGCAATAGGTGGTTATCTTGCTACAAAGTTGGCTAGAGCTGGTAATCAGGTCACTATTGTCGCTAGAGGAGAAACTCTCGAGGCTATACAAAAAAATGGACTAACCCTTTACATGGAGAGGGAGATACAACCCCTCGTTGCTAGGGTTAAAGCGGTTTCAAAAATTACTGATGTTGAAACGCCAGATGTGGTGATGCTGGCAGTGAAAGCCCATCAAGTAGAGCCCGTTATCGATGACCTGGCTAAAATCATGGGTCCGAATACCGTTCTAATCCCATTACAAAATGGAATTCCATGGTGGTATTTCCAAAAGCTATCTGGTAGATACCAGGATCATCCCGTTGAAACAGTAGATGCGGGTGGCGCGATTATGAAAAAAATTAATCCAAACAACATTCTTGGATGCGTTGTCTATCCAGCTACTTACACTGAGTCACCTGGGGTTATTCGTCATGTAGAGGGCAATCGCTTTCCGCTTGGTGAGATTGATGGCACGGTGTCTGAACGTGTGAAAGTCATCTCGCAAATGATGACTGACGCTGGATTTAAATCACCAATATTGGAAGATATACGGGGTGAGATTTGGTTGAAGTTATGGGGCAATATGACATTCAATCCAATTAGCGCTCTTACTCATGAACATTTAGAAGGAATCTGTCAATATCCATTAACCAATGATTTAGCACGCAATATGATGGCCGAAGCACAAAGATTGGCTGAAAAATTAGGTATAGTCTTCAGGGTAGACATTGATCGTCGTATAGCCGGAGCTGAAAAAGTGGGTAAGCATAAAACGTCTATGCTGCAGGACTTAGAGGCTGGCAATAGTTTGGAAATTGACGCTCTTTTGGGTTCGGTGATTGAACTAGGGCGGATTACTGAAACTCCCACACCTTGCCTCAGTACTGTATTTGCTTTGACTAAATTACTGAATACCAAAGTTCAATCATCTCAAGGGCGTTTGAGTTTACCTATGGCTGCTTGAGCTTTAAATATCGAAGTCATGAAGTACCTATGTAATGATTTACCCCATCCTTTGCGGTGGGGTTTTTTATTCCGCTTTACCAGCCTCAATACCTTTCCACCATTCGCCTTTAAATTGACTCTGTAGCCAATCAATACATTGACTCACTTTAGTCGGCACATGTTTTGGCGATGAAAAAACCGCATGAATTTCTTGAGCGGGGAGAGACCAATCTTGCATCACGGGCTCAAGAACCTCGTCTTTGACTGATTGGTAAGCTACATACCAGGGAACTGCTGCTAAACCCATGCCAACCCTTGCAGCAGCCAAAATGGAAGATAGATTATTCGAGGTGAATGGACCTTTGACTTCAATAATTTCGCTTTGATTGTTTTTGTTGGTAAAGCTCCAGCGATGATCGCCTTGGGTGGTGGTGTAAATCAGTGCTTGATGGTTGCGAACATCTTCAGGTTTCTTTGGGGCGGGATGATCTTTAAGGTATTTAGGATTGGCTACTAAGACCCAGGGATTTAAGCCTAGAAAGCGGGAGCCAAGAGAGGAATCTGGAAGACGCCGCATCCGGATAGCCAGATCCACTCCTTGTTCAATTAGGTTGATGTAGCGGTCATCCATATCCAGGTTGACCTCTAGCTCAGGGTGGTGTGACATAAACTCCAAAATAGAATGCATGAGGACACGTCGTCCAAAGGCCACAGAGGAGCTGATCGTGAGCTTACCTCGCACCTTCGATTGCATCAGCGATGCCAAGTCATCCGCTTCTTCAATTTCTCGGGCAATCCCTTTGCATTTCTCGTAATAAATTTTGCCGATTTCGGTGGGGGTGACCCCTCTTGTGCTGCGGTGCAATAAAAGGGCGCCTAAGCGTTTTTCCATGCTGGCAACAAATTTGGTTGCTGTAGGCTGAGTAATGCCTAAATCCTCTGCGGCCTTGCTAAAAGAGCCTGTTTCAACAACTCGAATAAAGAGCGATATGCCTTGTACGCGATCCATGTTCAATTTTTTAGTGGCTGATAGGCACTTTTTACACTATTCCACTACGGAATACTAGATATAGATTTGCTGAGGTTCTCAAGTCGGTCAAATTTGAAGATCATTCACTCATTGCAAATATAGGAGATAAATCATGGCAAAGATGAAAGCCGCAATGGCAGCAGTTTTGGTAATGGAAAAAGAGGGTGTTACCCAAGCTTTTGGTGTACCAGGCGCTGCTATTAACCCTTTGTACGCTCAGATGAGAGAGCGTCAGTCTATTGCTCATGTATTAGCAAGACACGTTGAAGGTGCATCTCACATGGCTGAGGGCTATACCCGCGCTGCACCAGGCAATATTGGTGTTTGTATTGGCACATCAGGCCCTGGCGGTACCGATATGATTACAGGCTTGTACTCTGCGCAAGCCGACAGTATTCCTATTTTATGCATTACTGGTCAAGCGCCACGTGCGAAATTGCATAAAGAAGATTTTCAAGCGGTTGATATTGCTTCAATTGCTAAGCCATTAACAAAAATGGCAGTCACTGTATTAGAGCCTGCATTGGTTCCACGCGTATTTCAGCAGGCATTTCATTTGATGCGCTCTGGCCGTCCAGGTCCTGTATTGATTGATTTGCCAATAGACGTACAAATGGCTGAAATCGAGTTTGATATTGATACTTATGAATCTTTGCCAGCCTATAAGCCTGCGGCTACTCGTAATCAAATTGAAAAAGCATTAGAAATGCTCAATGCTTCTGAGAAGCCATTGATTGTTGCTGGCGGCGGTGTTATCAATGCAGATGCCTCTGACTTGTTAGTACAGTTTGCTGAAATTACCGGCATTCCAGTGATTCCCACTCTCATGGGTTGGGGCTCCATTCCAGATAGTCATCCATTGATGGCGGGTATGGTTGGATTGCAGACTTCACATCGCTATGGCAATGCCACGATGATTGCAAGTGACTTTGTATTGGGTATTGGTAATCGCTGGGCGAATCGCCATACAGGCTCTACAGAGGTTTATTGCAAGGGACGTAAGTTCGTTCACGTAGATATTGAGCCTACTCAAATTGGCCGTATCTTCACTCCAGACCTTGGCATTGTTTCTGATGCAAAACTGGCCTTAGAGATGTTTGTTGAAGTAGCAAGCGCAATGAAAAAGGCAGGCAAACTCAAAGATAGAAGCAACTGGTCTTCTGAGTGCTTGGATAGAAAAAATTCAATTGACTATCAGCGTAAGACTAACTTTAGCGACTCACCGATGAAGCCGCAGCGTGTTTACCAGGAAATGGTTCAGACATTTGGTGAAGACGTGACATACGTAAGTACTATCGGCTTATCTCAAATTGCAGGAGCACAATTCTTAAAGGTATTTAAACCACGTCATTGGATTAATTGTGGTCAAGCAGGCCCCTTGGGCTGGACAGTTCCTGCTGCTTTGGGTGTGCGTGCTGCTGATCCATCAAGAAAGATTGTTGCCTTATCTGGCGACTATGACTTTCAGTTCATGATTGAGGAATTGGCTGTTGGTGCTCAATTTAAGTTGCCGTTTATTCAGATCTTGGTCAATAACAGCTATTTGGGATTAATCCGCCAAGCCCAACGTGGCTTTGAAATGGACTATTGCGTTCAATTGGCCTTTGACAACGTGAACATCCCAGAAAGTGCTGGAATTTTGAAAGGTTATGGTGTTGATCACGTAAAAGTAGTTGAGGGCTTGGGTTGTAAGGCGATTCGTGTAGAGCGCGAAGAGCAATTGGCTCCGGCAATCGCACAAGCGGAAGCTTGGATTGCTGAATTCAAAGTACCTGTCGTGGTTGAGGTGATTCTTGAGCGTGTGACGAATATCGCTATGGGCACTGAAATCGATAATATCAATGAGTTTGAGCCTTTAGCGCAATCTATTGAAGATGCGCCTACAGCTGTTCTTCAGGCATAAGAATCAATCACTTTTATAACAGGAATTATTTATGCCACGTTTTGCCGCAAATTTAACTATGCTATTTACCGAAGATCCGTTTTTGAATCGATTTGCCCTTGCGCGAATTGGTGGATTTAAGGCTGTAGAGTTTTTGTTTCCATACCCATATTCAAAAGAAGAAATCAAAACGAACCTTGATGCCTATGCACTGAAGTTGGTGTTGCATAATCTGCCTGCAGGAGATTGGGATGCGGGTGAGCGTGGTATTGCTTGTCATCCAGATCGTGTTGAAGAGTTCCGCTCTGGCGTTGCCAAGGCAATAGAATATGCCACCTACCTCAATGTAGGCCAGCTCAATTGTTTGGCTGGTAAAGTGCCAGCGGGAGTCGATAGCAAGCTAGTACATGAAACCTTTGTCAGTAATCTGAGATATGCTGCCGAGCAATTAAAAAAAGCCAATATCAAATTGCTCATTGAGCCAATCAATACTTTTGATATCCCTGGATTTTATTTATCCAAGACCCAGCAAGCAATTGACATCATGGATGAGGTTGGTTCGGATAATTTGTATTTGCAATATGACATCTACCATGCGCAGCGCATGGAAGGTGAAATTGCTAACACGATGCAAAAACACTTATCCCGTATAGCGCATATCCAGTTAGCCGATAATCCAGGACGTAATGAGCCGGGTACTGGCGAGATCAACTATGAGTATTTGTTTGGTTTGTTAGACCAGATTGGTTACAAGGGTTGGATTGGTTGTGAATACAAACCACTAAAAAATACAGCTGCTGGTCTAGGATGGATGCATCGTTATGAGCATTCGTATCAAGAGAGCGCTTACGCTTAAATAACTATAAATAAAAATTAGCAGGAATCAAAAAATGAGCAAACTCAAGTTAGGCTTTGTTGGCCTTGGCATCATGGGTGCCCCAATGGCGGGTCATTTGGTTAATGCTGGTCATGAGGTATTTATTAATACCCGCACTAAAGTGCCAGATAGCTTAGCTTCTACAGCAGCTATTGCCTGTGCTTCTCCCCAAGAAGTCGCTAGCAAAGCGGACATGATCTTTGTTATGGTGCCTGATACCCCGGATGTGGAAAAAGTCCTGTTTGGGGACAAAGGCATTGCTGCTGGACTATCTAAGGGCAAAGTCGTGATTGATATGAGTTCTATATCTCCGATCGCCACTAAAGAATTTGCCCAAAAGATCAATGCCCTAGGCTGTGATTACTTAGATGCCCCAGTATCGGGTGGTGAGTTGGGTGCTAAAAATGCCACCTTGTCCATCATGGTCGGTGGGGATGACAAGGTCTTTGAGAAGGTCAAACCTGTTTTTGAGCTGATGGGTAAAAACATTAATCTAGTCGGTGGCAATGGTGATGGTCAAACCGCTAAAGTAGCCAACCAAATTATTGTGGCCTTAAATATTGAAGCCGTTGCTGAGGCGCTCCTCTTTGCAGCCAAAGCCGGGGCCGATCCCGCTAAGGTACGCCAAGCCTTAATGGGTGGCTTTGCCAGCTCGAAGATCCTAGAAGTGCATGGTGAGCGCATGGTCAAAAGAACCTTTGATCCTGGATTTCGGATTGAACTGCATCAAAAAGACTTAAACCTAGCTTTAAATAGCGCTAGAGCCTTAGGCGTTTCTTTACCGAATACCGCAACAGCGCAAGAGCTCTTTAACTCCTGCTCAGCCCATGGCGGTAAAGCGTGGGACCACTCAGCCATGGTCAGGGCATTAGAGAAGTTGGCGAACTTTGAAATTGGGCAAAAGGCTTAAGGGCTATTGCGTAACAATAAAAAGGCCCAGCAGCTATATTTGTCTGGGGTGGTTTTGTAGACAAAGGCTAGCTAACTCCATAGCAGCCTTATAGTATCGAGCGCAGAGCGTCATCAATCCCTGTTAAATCTTGTTTGGTGCCCAGGAAGGGACTCGAACCCCCACAACCTTACGATCGCCAGCACCTGAAGCTGGTGCGTCTACCAATTTCGCCACCTGGGCATGCCTTTATTATAGAGGGATGGGTATTTCTTGGTCATTTCTGGCCTGATTCGGCTTTTTCCTCTCAGACTTGCTGGTTTGATACAGTAGCCTTATTCATAACAAAAATAGATATCAGCAGATATATACAGGGCATGTATTGCCGAAGGAATTAAATGCGTAAAGCAAAAGACTTGATGCCACGTGAGGCTGACCGTTTAGGAACAGTTCAGGGGCATCGAGATGGATTTGGATTTGTCATTCCCGATGATGGTGGCGAAGATATCTTTCTATCTGAAAGAGAAATGTCACGTGTCATGCATGGCGATAGAGTCAATGTCAGAGTACTAGGAACGGATCGACGCGGTCGCCCAGAAGGGCAGATTGTTGAAGTAGTTCTGCACGCTAATAAAGTAGTGATCGGGCGTCTCTTAAATGAAAACGGTGTCCTAATTGTTGCGCCTGAAGATAAGCGCATTGGCCACGATATTTTGATTCCGCCTAAAGGGCAGGGCACCGCAAAATTAGGGCAGGTTGTTAGTGTCGAGATTATTGATTACCCAGATAGTTATCGTCAGGCAGTTGGACGTGTAGTTGAAGTATTAGGCGAAATTGACGATCCCGGTATGGAAATCGAAATCGCTGTACGTAAGTATGGCGTCCCCCATGAATTTTCTGCTGCCGCCATAAAAGAGGCTGCAGCATTGCCAGATACAGTCCAGCAATCTGATCTAGAAGGCCGCGTTGATTTACGTGATGTACCTTTGGTCACCATTGACGGTGCTGATGCTAGGGACTTCGATGATGCTGTTTACTGTGAGCCGGTCATGTATGGCCAGACTAAAGCCTGGCGCTTGATCGTGGCGATTGCTGACGTATCTCATTACGTCAAGCCAGGTCATCCATTGGATGACGAGGGCTTATTGCGTGCCACTTCAGTCTACTTTCCAAGACGCGTAATCCCGATGCTTCCTGAGAAGATCTCCAATGGCCTTTGCTCACTCAATCCAGATGTCGATCGTCTATGTATGGTGTGTGACTCCGTTGTAGATAACAACGGTATTGTGTTGGCTTACCAGTTTTATCCAGCGGTAATGCACTCAGCGCAACGTTTTACTTACGATATTGTTTGGGAGATTCTTTCTAATAGTAAGGGTCCAGAGGCAACACGCTTTGCGCAGTTCCGTCCATTGCTGGGTAACCTATATTCGCTTTATAAGATTCTGTTAGTTGCTCGTGAGAAGCGGGGCGCTATCGAGTTTGAAACAACTGAAACACAAATTATTAGTAATGAGCTTGGTAAGATTCTCCGTATTGAGCCACGTCTTCGGAATGATGCCCATCGCTTAATTGAGGAGTGCATGTTGACTGCCAACGTTTGCGCTGCCGACTTCATTGATAAAAATAAGCACCTTAGTCTTTATCGTGTGCATGGTGAGCCATCAGAAGAGAAGTTGGTTACTTTGCGCCAAGTTCTGAGAACTTCAGGTCTGTCATTGGGTGGTGGCGATAAACCTAAACCACGCGACTACGCTAAATTGATGCGTGAGATTAAAGAGCGCCCCGATGCCAATATGCTGCAGTCAGTGGTATTGCGCTCCATGCAGCAAGCGATGTACCAGCCTGACAACGAAGGCCACTTTGGCTTGGCTTACCCAGCTTACTCACATTTCACAAGTCCGATCCGCCGTTATCCTGATTTACTAACGCATCGCGTAATCAAGTCGATTCTCCAGAAAAAACCATACGTACCGGTATTGCCGCCAAAGGTTCCACTTAATCTCACCTTGCCACGTAAAGGTAAAGGTCGCGAGAATGCAGTCAATGCCAAGAAATCCCAAAGTGATGCCAAGGCAGGAGTAGCAAAAGGCACGAAACCACCTAAGGGTGCCAATGCCGCATTGCCAATCTGGGGCCAATTGGGCGTTCATTGCTCATCCAATGAGCGTCGTGCTGATGAAGCTTCACGTGATGTAGAAGCTTGGCTCAAATGTTACTACATGCGTGACCATTTAGGTCAAGAATATGCTGGCACTGTCACCGGCGTTGCGAGCTTTGGTTTATTTATTCAACTAGAGAATCTCTTTGTCGAAGGTATGGTGCATGTCACCGAACTTGGCGGAGATTATTTCCAATATGACGAGGCTCGCCAAGAATTGCGTGGAGAGCGAACTGGTATTCGTTATCGTTTAGGCGATCGTTTGCATGTATTGGTCAGTCGCGTTGACTTAGATGCGCGCAAGATTGAATTTAGTCTCGTCAAATCCGTTGGTGCTGAGCCTGGCGGATCTTCCAATCGCCGTCAATTACTTTTAGCAACGGATACAGGCAGACCCAATAAAAAAGCAGCCCCTCAAAGAGGTCGTTCTGACAACAGGACTCCACAAAAACCAAGTGGTATTAATGTGAATGCAGCTAAATCTGCTGGAACTCTGGGAGCCAACCAGTCTAAGAGTAAAGCTGCTCGCAAAAATGGCAAAGCAAAGCCCGGCAGGGCCGTCGGCAAGCCTGCAGGCAGTAAGCCTCCAGTTCGCAGCACTAAAGCACGCCGCAAATAAAGAATAGAAAAGAAAATGAAGCAAATATTAGTTGGATTTCATGCGGTACAAGCGCGCTTACGAATTGATCCAGATAGTTTGAAGTCTGTGTACTTTGACTCCGGTCGTCGTGATAGACGTATGGGAGATTTTTTAAAACAAGCTGAAGAGATTTTAGGTGAGCGTTTACACGCAGCTGATGCCGAGCGTTTGCATAAGCTAACAGGACATGATCGCCATCAAGGTGTTGTGGCCTTGGCAGAAAAAATGACTGTGGCACGCACTGTTACTGAAGTGGTTGAAGATGCTGAGAGTGCTCAGAAAAAGCCATTGTTCCTGGTTTTAGATGGCATTACTGATCCCCATAACTTTGGCGCTTGCCTGCGCGTAGCCGATGGCGCTGGCGTAGATGCTGTTGTAGTCCCTAAAGATCGCTCTGCATCAATTAATGCCACTGTAAGCAAGGTATCTAGTGGGGCATCAGAAGTGATACCCGTTATTACGGTTACCAACCTCGTTCGAAGTATGAAAGAGATGCAGGAAGCGGGTGTTTGGCTAATTGGCACCGATGATGAGGCTACAAAATCGATCTATGACATCGACCTTACAGGCCCCATTGGGATTGTGATGGGGGCTGAAGGCGAGGGTATGCGCCGCCTGACCAAAGAAACTTGCGATGAGCTGGTGCGCATTCCTATGCAAGGTGCAGTCTCAAGTTTGAATGTGTCTGTTGCAAGTGGCGTATGCTTATATGAGGCATTAAGACAGCGCCTAGCTAAAGTATCTGACAAAGCTGCCAAGTAAAACAAGGAGCTTCATATGAAATGCAATATCGGACATACTGATCGCGTTCTACGAATGACTGTTGGCGTCACGCTAATGGGCTTAGCTGGTTTTGGTATCACTGGCCCATGGGCTTGGATTGGCGTCATTCCATTATTAACGGGAATGATTGGCAACTGCCCGGCTTACTCAATACTAGGCATCAATACCGCCAAGAAGTAATTACTTGGCTAGTAGCGCTTCCAACCTCTCAGTATCTACGCAGAAGTTCCGAATCCCTTCAGCCAATTTCTCGGTAGCCATTGCATCATTGTTGAGCTGCAAGCGGAAACTGGATTCATCTAGTTTTAGCGGTGCAATACCTTCCGCCTCTAATGCTACTTTGGCATTAGCAGCATCGAGTTTTGCCTCGACGGAGATATGGCTGCTCTGGAGCTCAGCCAATAGTTCTGGGCTAATAGTCAAAAGGTCACAACCCGCTAGCTCTAGGATCTGGCTGGTATTGCGAAAGCTAGCCCCCATGATTTCAGTAGGGATGCCAAAGTGCTTGTAGTAATGAAAGATTCTCTTTACTGAAGTTACGCCAGGATCATTTGCGCCACCATTAGCACTCTCACTCCAGTTGCTGGCTAACTTAGCTTTATTCCAATCGGTGATACGTCCCACAAATGGAGAAATGAGTTTTGCATTGGCTGCACCACATGCAGCCGCTTGCACGAGTGAGAAGAGTAGGGTCATATTGCAATGAATACCTTGCGCCTCTAATTCTTTGGCGGCGGCAATACCTTCCCATGTTCCTGCTAACTTAATCAAAATCCTTTTACGGTCAATGCCATGAGATTCATATAGGGCAATTAAATGCTTTGCTTTAGTTACAGTCGCCTTGCTATCAAAAGAAAGTCTGGCGTCAACTTCTGTAGAAACGCGACCAGGAACAATCTTCAGAATTTCCAAACCAAACGCAACCAGGATGTAATCCACCAAATCGGTCGGGCTCATACCTGGATGCGCTGCCTTGACCGACTGCACCAAATCTTGGTAATTGCTTTGTTGAGCAGCTTTTAGAATCAGGGAGGGGTTGGTAGTCGCATCTTGCGGCTGAAAAGCCTGCATACGCTCAAAATCGCCTGTATCAGCCACAACGGTGGTGAGTTTCTTCAGTTGCTCTAGTTGATTTAGTGATGAAGGGGTGCTGTTCATGGGCTTGCTCGTTGCTCAAAGGTGATTTTCTGATAGATATCATATGATAGATGGATTAATTACTCAGTTCCAGTAAAGGCATTTGATAGCTATATGAACCAAGATCAACTAAAGCAAATGGTAGGCGAGGCGGCTAGAGATGAAGTCCTTAAGCTGCCTGCCGGACAGATTTTAGGTGTTGGCACAGGCTCGACTGCCAATTGCTTCATTGATGCGCTAGCTCCGCATAAGGATCATTTTGCGGGCACGGTATCGAGCTCTAACGCTACGACTGAACGCTTACTCAAACACGGTTTTAAGGTGCTAGACCCAAATGTTGTGCAAGGTCTGCCAGCTTATGTTGATGGGGCAGATGAAATCAATCCTTTGGGTCATATGATTAAGGGCGGTGGCGGAGCGCTCACCAGAGAAAAAATTATTGCCTCCATGGCAAAGCAATTTATCTGTATTTGCGATTCATCAAAACAAGTACCGGTGCTAGGCAACTTTGCATTACCAGTAGAAATCATTCCTCTTGCGAAAGGCGTTGTGAGTCGTGAGTTGGAGAAATTAGGCGGAAAAGTTACCCTCCGTCTGGCAAAGAGCACTAGGGCTGATCTTAATCAAACTCCTAGCGAGCCTTTTGTCACCGATAACGGTGGTTGGATCCTGGATATAGCTGGCCTGAAGATTGCCGACCCTATTCAGATGGAAGCGCAAATCAATCAAATCGCTGGTGTGATTACCGTCGGCCTGTTTGCTAAAGAAAAAGCCAATATTCTGTTGGTCAGCAACGCTGCTGGCGTTGCAAGAATTGCGCTGTAGAAATTAAAAAACCCGACGGGGTATGCCCATCGGGTTTATCTGCCATGATATGCATGGCGCAGATAATCGGAAGGTAATTAGTTCCGACATCTATGAGTGCACAGATGCGCTCATCTTAAGTGGCTTTCGCCAATGTGAGTGTGACACTAATTCTGTCTCACCACAACTTCATCCTACGCTTATCGTTGGCAGTGTCAACAGCAATTCAGAATATATTTTTCAATCATTTCTTTGCTGCAACACCGCAACCGATATTTGCTTACTCTGCAGGCGGTACGTAACCTTGAGCCATATCAGCACCACCCTCAAAGAAGTACTTTTCTACCTGCTTTAAGAGGTACTGACGTGCACGTGGGTCGGCCATATTGAGGCGGTTTTCATTAATCAGCATTGTTTGGTGCTTTAACCAAGCAGCCCAAGCTTCTTTGGAGACTTGATTCCAAACCTTCTTACCTAGCTCGCCTGGAAGCGGGGCAAAATCCATTCCTTCAGCTTCTTTATTGAGTTTGATGCATTGAACCATGCGTGCCATCTGTAATACCTTTCTAGTATTTCTTCAGTTTCTTAAATTACTTATAGATCTTTAGTTAAAACCATGGACTTGCGGTCCCAGTTATATATTTGTTTTCTTTCCTCAGGCAAATCATCAACTGATGCCCGTTTAAAGCCACGCTTTAAGAACCAGTGCTCAGTTCTAGTGGTGAGAACAAATAATTTTTTAATACCTTCTTGCTTGGCGCGCATTTCAACGCGCTTGAGTAGACGCTCGCCGTCACCCGAACCTTGTACGTCAGGATCTACTGCGAGACAAGCTAACTCACCAACACCATTCGGGAATGGGAAGAGGGCGGCACAACCAAAAAGAACTCGGTCATGCTCTATAACTGAGAATCGCTGAATGTCACGTTCAATCACGTCTTGTCCACGAGCCGCCAAGATGCCTTCATCTTCCAAAGGCATCGTCAACTGCAAAATACCGCCGACATCATCTTGATTGGCTTCACGTAAGTTCTCGATATCAGATGAGGCTAGCATCATGCCAATACCATCATGGGTAAAGAGCTCTTCTAGGAGCGCTCCATCCTGATTGCAGGGCAAAAAGTGAACCCGGCTAACGCCTGCTCGTATTGCTCTACCAGAGATATTGAGCAAACCCTTCATACCAAGATCCATGTCTTTATTCTGGGCAACATACTCTTGCAACTGAGGCATAGACAGTTCGGTAATGAAATCACCTTCATCATCTTTTAGGCCTGGATATGGACTCAAGAAGATTAACTTATCTGCTTTCAGTGCAGCAGCAGTCGATGCTGCCACGTCTTCATACGCCAGATTAAATGCTTGGCCTGTTGGCGAGAAACCTAAAGGTGAAAGCAAAACAATTTTATTGCTGTCCAAGGACTGCCCAATAGAGCTAGAGTCTACCTTACGAACAAGGCCGGTATGAATGTAATCAGTGCCTTCAACAACACCCACAGGCATTGCAGTAATAAAATTTCCTGAGATCACAGAAATACGTGAGCCCGCCATGGGAGTGTTTGGTAAGCCACGGCTAAATGCTGCCTCAATATCGAGGCGCAATTCACCGGCAGCTTCTTTCACGCACTCGAGCGCAGCAGCATCAGTAATCCGATAGCTGTGCAGGGCACTCTTACCAAACTTACTTTTAATTTTCCGGAGCATCAGTTGCTCTTCAATCTGTGGGCGGATACCGTGAACCAGAACAATCCGCATACCCATAGCATGGAGCATGGCGATATCTTCAATCAGATTCTCAAGGCCGATTTCTTGGACAAGTTCACCTGCAAAAGCAATAACGAAGGTCTTCTCGCGGAAGCTATGAATGTAGGGCGCAACATCGCGCAACCACCCTACGAAAGGGAAGTTGGAGGTCGTTTCTTCGGCCATTAAGGCCTGGTTCGGTGCATTTGTTGGCATAGTGAGAAAATTATAGGGTGCAAGAGCCCATAAACCAACAAAAACCCAATGCAATGCCACAGCCTGTGCCTGCTTCCAACACCTCACGGAGACTAGAAATTCGCTTTCCAGAGGAATTGCCGGTCTCTGGTCAGCGTCAGCTGATCAAGGATGCCCTGCAGAGCCACCAGGTGGTGATTGTGTGCGGTGAGACTGGCTCGGGCAAGACCACCCAGCTTCCGAAGATCTGTTTGGACCTGGGGCGAGGCACGATTAATGGCGGCAAGCTCATTGGCCATACTCAACCTCGCCGGATTGCAGCCACCGCTACGGCCAAGCGCATTGCCCAAGAGCTAGGTTCACCCGTTGGCCAAGATGTGGGCTATCAAGTTCGCTTTGCTGATAAGACTAGTCATACCGCTTCTATCAAGTTGATGACCGATGGCATCTTGCTGGCAGAGACTCAGCGCGACCCTCAGTTACGCGCCTATGACACGCTCATTATTGACGAAGCGCATGAACGTAGTCTGAACATTGATTTCTTATTGGGTTATCTGAGACAGCTACTCCCAAAGCGACCAGATCTCAAGCTGATCATTACCTCGGCAACCATCGATGCCCAGCGTTTTGCCGAACACTTTGCCATTAATGGCAAGGTAGCACCCGTTATTGAAGTCAGCGGTAGATTGTTTCCGGTAGAGCAACGTTATGCACCGCTGGAGCCGGATGCCAAGCCAGATGGCAAAAAAGAATCCAAAACTGCCAAGGAAATTCCGGATGCGGTGACGGAAGAGATCGCCAGCTTATGGCGAGAAGGAGCAGCGGGCGCAGGAGACGTATTGGTCTTCTTACCAGGCGAGCGTGAGATACGCGATTGCGCAGAAGCCTTACGTAAAGATCATGTCTTGCAGCAACGCTTTCATCCCGAGATTCTGAGTTTGTTTGCTCGTCAATCCGTCGCTGAGCAAGAGAGGGTCTTTAGCCCAGGCAATGGGCGACGGATTATTCTGACAACCAACGTTGCAGAGACCTCGTTAACAGTACCGAACATTCGGTATGTGATCGATAGTGGTCTGGCGAGGGTCAAACGCTACTCCTATCGCAATAAGGTAGAGCAGCTACAAATTGAGCCCATCTCGCAAGCTGCTGCCAATCAAAGAGCAGGGCGTTGCGGTCGTGTATCCGATGGCATCTGTGTTCGTTTATATAGCGAGCAAGATTATCTGGGGCGGCCTAAATTTACTGATCCAGAGATATTGCGCAGCTCGTTAGCTGCAGTGCTGTTGCGCATGAGCTCCTTACGCTTACCCAAGATCCAGCATTTCCCTTTTATTGATAAACCCTTGGGCAGAGCGATTGCTGATGGTGTGCAACTTCTAGATGAATTAGGCGCAATTGAATTTGATGAATCAGAGCCTGCAGATGGCAAGGATATTAATAACAGCTTCAAGCTCACTGCTATTGGCAAACAATTAGCAGACTTACCCCTTGATCCGCGCATTGGCAGAATGCTCTTAGCTGCTAAAGAGCAGAATGCCCTAAAGGAAGTCACCATCATCGCATCTGCTTTGGCAACTCAAGATCCGCGTGATCGTCCTATGGATCAGGCTGCAGCAGCAGATCAAGCTCATCTACAGTTTGCTGACGAGCGCTCTGAGTTTCTGAGTTTCGTCAAACTCTGGAACTGGTATCAAGATGCCTTAAAGCATAAGAGTAGCAATCGACAGCTTGAGAATTTATGTAAAAGCAAATTTCTATCACCACGTCGCTTACGCGAATGGCGCGATGTTCATGGTCAACTGCACACCATGCTGGGTGAGAAGGGCTGGAAAGAAAATACTTTGGCCGCAACGTATGAGCAGGTACACCTTTCTTTATTAACAGGCCTGCTCGGATATGTAGCCAAAAAAGAAGACGATGAGAAATCTCAAGATCGCAATAGCAAAACTGGTGGTTATGTTGGCGCGCGGGGTATTCGTCCATTCATTTGGCCTGGTTCTACTATTGGCAAAAAGGCAGGCGCCTGGATATTGGCTGGGGAACTTCAAGAAACGAATCGCATGTATGCCAGAACGATTGCGAAGATTGAGCCGCAATGGGTGGAGCGTGTTGCTGCGCATCGTCTAATCAAATCCCTTAGTGATCCTTTCTGGGATAACCGTCAGGGTGAGGTAATGGCTTTTGAGCGGGGCACTTTGTATGGCTTGCCGATTTATCATGGCCGTAGGGTTCGGTATGAGCCACACAATCCTGAGGAGACCAGGGAGTTATTTATTGGCCAGGCCCTGGTGCAGGAAGAAATGTTTGGGCGCATGGATACACCTGCGCTTCAACGGGAAACAGAAACCGATGCCAAGAAAAAATATCCTAATATATTTGGATTCTTTTGGCATAACCGTCGCTTGATTAAAGAAATCGAAGCCTTAGAACACCGCTCGCGTCGACCAGATGTATTAGTAGATGATGATTTGCTTTTTGCTTTTTATGAATCTCGAATACCTAAAGAAGTGCGTAGTCGTGAAAGTCTTAAAGCATGGCTAACGAAAGATAGGAATACCGAAAAAAATCTTGATACTCAACTTCGCCTAGAAAAAGCGGATTTGATGCGTCATGAGGCGGCTGGTATTACCGTAGATCGCTATCCAAAGACGATGTTGGTCGGTGGTGCACAGCTGAGTCTCACCTATCACTTCGAGCCCGGCAGCCCAAAGGATGGCGTAACCCTTGTTGTTCCTTTGACTCAACTGAATCAAGTCGATGGCCGTCGTTGTGAATGGCTAGTACCTGGAATGTGTGAGGAGAAGGTATTGCTCCTTCTTAAATCACTGCCGCAAAAACTCAGGCGACATTGTGTGCCATTGCCCGATTATGCAAAGTCTTTTCTTGAACGCAAGTTAGAGGAGAAGCAGTTTGGCGTTGGTGACTTTCTGGATAGCCTGATTGGCGATATACGCAAAGAGCGCGGCTTAGAAATTAAGCGAACTGACTTTAGGCCAGAGGCATTACCACTACATTCCTCGATGAATTTCCGTCTGATTGACGAACACGGACGCCAACTCGAGGTAGAGCGCAACTTGGCTCGCTTACGTTCAGAGTATGGGCAGACTGCCCGTAATGCCTTCCAAGCGATTGCCCAAGAGACTGCTCAGGTCGAGTTGGGAATGGAGCCACCTCTAGGTGAAAAATCTAAACCCAATGCAAACGGAGGGGCAAACACCGCCGATACCACTCGTAAGGTCGAGCAGGGTGGCTACCGCGCTTGGGAGTTTGGCGAGTTGCCAGAAACTTTAGAGATTCAAAAGGGGAATAAAACTCTGTTTGGTTACCCTGCCCTAGTAGATCGCGTTGGCTTTTGTGATCTTGAGGTATTTGATGATTTAGAGGAGGCCCGCAAACAGCATGCTTTAGGACTACGTCGCTTATTTGCACTGAGCAATAAAGACACGCTCAAAGCCCTACAAAAACAACTGCCCGGTATTCGTGAATTGGGCTTACTATTTATTAACGTGGGATCAGTAGAGGGCTTGATTGATCAGATTCTGAATATTGCCCTTGAGCGTGCTTTTATGACCGAGCAACTTCCGGTGAATGCAGAACAATTTACCGAGCGCCTACAAGCCGGAAAACCGAGATTGGCACTCATTGCCCAAGAGATTGCTCGCCACGCATTAAATGCATTGCAAGCCCATGCAGATTTGCAGAAAAAGCTTGCTAGTGCAAAAGCAGCTTCGCCAAGCACCTACACCGATATACAGTCGCAGATGCAGGGGTTAATCTTCCCTAAGTTCGTGGCTGAGATACCGTATTCGCAATTGGTGCATGTGCCGCGCTATTTAAAAGCAATTGCGATGCGGATTGATAAATTACGATCAAACCCTAGTCGTGATGCCCAATGCCAAAAAGATTGGGAATCGGTTGCTCGTCCGTGGCAAAAACTGATGCAGGGTAACAAGGGGTCTGCCTCTTATGCGATGGCTGAGGATCAAGCTTTAACGGATTTTCGTTGGCAGTTGGAAGAGTTGCGGGTGGCTTTGTATGCTCAAGAGCTCAAAACCCCAACCCCCATGTCCTTAAAGCGGCTCGAAAAGGTTTTAACAAGCTTGCGCTAGGTCAAATCCAAAGCATATCCACTGGATTAGGAGGTCTATTCAGTCTCCCCAATTGCTTACAATGGAGGGATGTACAAATTTATCAAAATTAGAGGTTTTCGCACAATCGCGACCTCTGCATTATTGGCGCTTTTGTTGGCCAATCAAACTGCTTTTGGGCAAACCACTAGCCCCGTAGCCTCATCAACTCCTGCAAATCAACCTAAGTTGGCAGTGATTCTGAATTCTGGTTCTGCATCTGTCAGTTTGATCGATATGAACACGCGTGAGATTGTTAAAACAATCCCAGTTGGTAAGGAACCTCATCACCTCATGATGACCCCAGATCAAAAATCATTATTGATTGCTAATGCTGCAGGTAATGATGTTGTATTGATGAATCCAACTACGGGTGAGTTGACTGGCAAGATTCCGAACATTATTGATCCATACCAAATTGGTTACTCCCCAAACCACAAATGGTTTATAGCCAATGGCAATCGCTTGGATCGAGTGGATATTTATGCTGCCGACAGTGCAAATCTCAAATTAGCTAAGACCGTAAAGCTGGGTAAGACACCTAGTCATATTGCTTTTACATCGGATAGCAAAATTGCATTTATTACTTTGCAAGACTCTAGTGAACTTGCTGCAATAGATCTTGAAACACAAAATGTATTGTGGGTAATGCCCACGGGTAAAGTGCCTGCTGGTTTGTGGATGACGCCTGGCGATCAATACCTCTTAGTGGGTATTACTGGTGATGACTATGTTCAAGTAATCGATTGGAAAAATCGCAAAGAAGTAAAGCGTATCCCTACTGGGAAGGGTGCTCATAACTTCCGTCCTTTAGGGGACAAAAAGCATGTATTTGTCAGCAACCGCATTGCTTCTACGATCAGCTTGATCAACATGCAAACCTTGGAGAAGGTGGGCGATATCACTGGACTGCCAGCTGGTCCAGACGATATGGAAATTACTCCAGATGGTAAAACGATGTGGGTTACTTTCCGCTTTTCTAAAAAGGTTGGGGTAATTGATATCCCAACAATGAAGTTGGTAACGGTGATTCCGGTTGGCAAGTCACCGCATGGTGTATTTTTCACTCCAAGGGCTGGATGGGAATAATTAATATCATGAAGCGCCTAAGTCCTAACGCATTCATCCTTATTGCAGCCGTGCTGATGCTCGGCTGTTTTTCATTGGGCGCCAATGCTCAAGCCGCAGAATGTAGCAAGAAGGTTTACCTCACTTTCGATACCGGCAATATGTCAGTGGCTGAAAAAGTGGCTGAGATTCTCAAGCGGCAAAACGTAAAGGCTACTTTTTTCTTGGCCAATGAAAAAACCTACCGCGGCGACTTTGCTTTAGATGATTCTTGGAAACCCTTTTGGCAGCAATTAGCAAAGGAAGGTAATCATTTTGGTAGCCATACTTACGACCATGATTACTTTGTGAAGGATGGCCCTAAGGGACAGGTTTTTGAGAAGCCGCAATTTGGTCCAAAGGCGGGAGAAACTGTTTTGTATAACGAGGCAGTAATGTGTAAGCAGATACGTCGGGTTGACCAGCGCTTTCATGAAATGACAAATCAGCCGCTGCAGAAAATCTGGCGTGCGCCCGGAGGTAAAACTTCGCCTACCTTGATTCGAATGGGTGATATGTGCGGTTATCAGCATATTGGCTGGGCTCCCGCTGGTTTCTTGGGAGATGAGTTGAACTCCGAGAAGCATCCCAATCACCTTCTGTTGGACAAAGCGAGTAGAGATCTAAAGGATGGCGATATCACCATGGCTCACTTGGGTATTTGGTCTAGAAAAGATCCATGGGCACCTGCGGTTTTGGAGCAGTTGATTGTTAACCTGAAGGGCCGTGGTTTCTGTTTTGGGCTACTGCCCAAAGATTCTGCAAATCAGTCAAAATAAAGCATGGACCTCACTACCGTCACCTCCATGATTGCGAATGCTTATGCCAGCGTTCAGGAGTTTTTGTTTGCTAATGTAGTGGGTCCGATTCTGTACCAATTCGACTTAATGTCTTGGGCTGAGGATGTATTTGATGGGATCGATTGGTTCTTATTTGGTTGTGTTCAGCTCTTCTTAATCATTGTTTTATTAAGAACGTGGGAGCGCCTAGCCCCAGCAGAAAAGCAAGAGCGTTTTTCAAAGTCGAGCAGGGCAGATGTTTTATATACCTTATTTCATCGTCTGGGAATATTTCATGGCTTGATTTTTATATGCCTATCTGGATTCTTTTTTGAGATTGATTCCATCCTGCATGATTTTCGTTTTGATCGCCTGAATGTAGAGTCCTGGTGGCCAGGCGTGACATCAGTTCCTGTTGTTAGCTTCGTAATCTATCTCATCATTCTGGACTTTGTTGATTTTCTTTATCACCGCGCTTCGCATGCGTTTAACTGGTGGTGGCAATTGCATGCCTTGCATCATAGTCAAACAGTAATGACGGCCTGGTCTGATAATCGTAGTCACATTCTGGATGATGTGATGCGAGCAGCAATCATGTCCTTCTTCGCGCTGTTGATTGGTGTATCGCCAGGACAATTCATCATATTGATTGCGCTGAGCCAATTTATTCAAAGTTGGCAACACGCCAATATTAAGGTTCACTTAGGTTCTGCTAAGTACCTATTGGTATCCCCAATGTTTCACCGTATGCATCATGCTGTGGGCTATGGGCATGAGGCTATAGGTAAACCCGGCGTATTGGGCGGTTGTAATTTTGGTGTTTTGTTTCCGTGGTGGGATATGTTATTCGGAACGGCCATCTTCACTAAAGAGGTCTATCCTACGGGAGTCAGAAATTTAACTGTTTCAGAAAATATCCTCACTCAACAATGGCAAAGCTTGGTGCGTGCCATTAAAGAATTCAAGCCTAAGTAGACTGCAAGTCTGCAGGCAATAGGAGTTGTATGGTCGGATTACCGCAAGTATTTAAATCGTTTGGCATGGCATTAGTTGGAACCATGCATCCGCGAATGTTATGGCTGAGCTTCAGGCCATTTTTGATCGTCTCAGTTTTATGGGGTTGCCTTATTTGGCTCACATGGACGCCAGCTTTAGAAACATTAAGCATCTTTCTAACAACTTCTGTCTTTACCAGTTGGATACAAGAGGGTTTAGTTTGGGCGGGCTTTGAAAATGCTAGGGCATGGATTGCGCCATTATTTTTTGTCATGCTAATCATCCCCTTGATTACGATTAGCTTGTTAGTCTTCATCGCGTTTTCAACGGTACCCTCGATTGTGAAAATTGCCTCTAGGCAATCACAATTTCAGGATCTAGAGTGCAAGAAGGGCGGCGGTTTCTTTGGTAATTTGATCTACAGCCTATGGTCAGCCCTCATTTGTCTTGCATTGGTGATGCTCACCCTACCTGTGTGGTGGGTTCCTCCGCTGGTGGCTGTCTTGCCTCCATTGTTATGGGGATGGTTAACGATGCGCCTCATGTCGTATGACGTTCTAGCAAAGCATGCCAGTTCAGAAGAGCGCGACCTTCTGCTTCAAAAATATCGCTGGCCTTTGTTCTGTATGGGTATCGTATCAGGGATGTTGGGCGCAGTGCCAACCTTCTTTTGGGCTACCTCCGCATTGGCTTTGGTGTTATTTCCAATAGTGAGCTTTATAGCCCTTTGGATTTATTCTCTGATTTTTGTGTTTGCTGCTTTATGGTTTAGCTACTTCTTATTAGATGCGCTGAAAGAATTGAGAGAAGAAGAGTTAGATCAAGCGCTCACAGTGCAATCTCGCGTTGTTGATATGGAACTGCCTTACCATGGTTGATGCAATTAAAAAAGTAGAAATAGAAGTGCCAAACAAAGCCCAACGTCGCTTTGGTTTAATCGTGATTGGTGATGAAATTTTGTCTGGTCGTCGTCAAGATAAGCACATGAGTAAGCTTATCGAGCTGCTCAATGAGCGTGGCCTCAGTCTTGCATGGGCTAAATACGTTGCTGATGATTCCGAGCAAATTACTGCAACACTCAAAGATAGTTTTGCAAGTGGTGATGTTGTGTTTAGTACTGGTGGCATTGGCGCGACACCGGATGATCACACTCGTCAATGTGCGGCACTTGCTCTCGGTACAAAAACTGAGTTACATCCAACTGCGCAAGAATTAATTGCTGGTCGTATTCAGTCGATGGCAGAAGGCGATCCAATCAAGTCTGATTTAAGCACTCCAGAAAATCAGCATCGCT
Source organism: Polynucleobacter sp. AP-Kaivos-20-H2 (assembly GCF_018882215.1). Classification (GTDB taxonomy): domain Bacteria; phylum Pseudomonadota; class Gammaproteobacteria; order Burkholderiales; family Burkholderiaceae; genus Polynucleobacter. The sequence continues at coordinate 100,439 of NZ_JACVOX010000001.1, forward strand.
TCAAGATGGGGGAGTTTCCGATTGGTAGTGAAATTATTCCAAACCCATACAACCAAATTCCAGGATTTCGGATACAGGAGCATCACTTTGTACCCGGCTTTCCGGTAATGGCTGCGCCGATGATGGCTTGGTGCTTAGATACTTACTACAAGGATCTTTTCCATCAAGAAAATTGGGCAGAGCAAAGCTTCATTGTTCCTAAGGGAGTTGAATCTACCTTGACCCCCCTAATGGAGCGCATAGAGGCTAATTTTCCAGGGGTGAAGGTCTTTAGTCTCCCCTCTGTCGGTGACGCCTCCAAGGGGGGTGTTTATGCCCAGCGTCATATTGAGCTGGGGATAAAGGGCAATGCCAACCTTTTAGAAAGCGCTTGGATTGCTCTGAGAACAGGCACCCAAGAGCTGGGTTACGAAATCCACGACATCAGCCAGTCTTAGTTGCACTAAAAAGGTGCAAATAGGGGTATTTAGGCTTGTATGAGGGGTATTTCAGCACTTAAACAGTGCAATAATGAGAGTTCCCATTTGTTTGCTTCAGTAAATTACATACATCCAGTAGGCATGTTTGGTGCCTGGAATGAACAAGGGTGTATGCCTTAAGTTTTGATTCCTAATTTAGTTAATAGAGGAGATTTGCATGACGAAGACCGTCGCTGATGTGATGAAGTTGGTTAAAGAGAAGGAATGTACTTTCGTTGATTTCCGCTTTGTGGATACAAAGGGTAAAGAACAACACACGACAGTGCCTATCTCTGCTTTTGACGAAGATAAATTTGAGAGCGGTCATGCATTTGACGGTTCCTCTATCGCTGGTTGGAAAGGTATTGAAGCTTCAGATATGTTGCTCAAACCAGATCCAACGGCTGCTTACATTGATCCATTCTATGAAGAGCCAACCTTGGTTCTCACCTGTGACGTTATTGAGCCAGCTGATGGCAAAGGTTACGATCGCGATCCACGTTCTATCGCTAAGCGCGCTGAAGCGTATTTGAAGAGCACCGGCTTAGGTGACGCTGCTTACTTTGGTCCAGAGCCAGAGTTCTTCATTTTTGACGGCGTTCGTTGGGGTGCCGACATGCAGGGTTGCTTCGTGAAGATTGATTCCGAAGAGGCTCCATGGTCATCTGGTGCTGAAATCGAAGGCGGTAATACTGGTCACCGTCCAGGTAAAAAAGGCGGTTACTTCCCAGTTGCTCCTGTAGATACATTCCAAGATATGCGTTCTGAAATGTGCTTGATTCTTGAATCATTGGGCATTCCAGTTGAAGTTCATCACCATGAAGTTGCTGGCCAAGGCCAAAACGAATTGGGTACTAAGTTCAGCACATTGACTCAACGCGCTGACTGGACTATCTGGCAGAAGTACGTTGTTCAAAACGTAGCGCATGCTTATGGCAAGACAGCAACTTTCATGCCTAAACCAGTAGTTGGCGATAACGGTTCTGGTATGCACGTACACCAATCCGTTTGGAAGAACGGTGAGAACTTGTTTGCTGGTAACGGTTATGCAGGTTTGTCAGAGTTTGCATTGTTCTACATTGGCGGCATCATCAAGCACGCTAAAGCATTGAATGCAATTACCAACCCAGGTACAAACTCATACAAGCGTTTGGTTCCAGGCTTTGAGGCTCCAGTGAAATTGGCTTACTCAGCACGTAATCGTTCTGCTTCAATCCGTATTCCACACGTTCCAAATCCTAAGGGTCGTCGTATTGAGACTCGTTTCCCAGATCCATTGGCTAACCCATACCTCTGCTTCTCAGCATTGCTGATGGCTGGTTTGGATGGCGTGCAGAACAAGATTCATCCAGGCGAAGCTGCGGACAAGAACTTGTATGACTTGCCACCAGAAGAAGATGCAAAGATCCCAACCGTTTGCGCAAGCTTGGAAGAGGCATTGGACGCATTGAAGAAAGATCATGAGTTCTTGACTCGTGGTGGAGTATTTACTGAATCTATGATTGATGCATATATCAATTTGAAGATGGAAGATGTCACACGTTTCCGTATGACTACCCATCCAATCGAATTTGATATGTACTACTCCCTGTAAGCGAAGGAGAGAACTTGAGCGCAGGTCTGTTGCGCAATTCGTTCAAGGGAGCAGCTACGGCTGCTCCTTTTTTTCCGACATTGCTTGATCAGATGCCCAATGCCATCGTGGTATTTGAGGCTGAGAACCAACAATTGGTGTACGTGAACCCGGCTGCCGAGTCAGCCTTGGACCTATCGCGTAAATCACTTGAGGGTCAATCTCTGCACAACTTATTTGGGGACAACGTAGCATTAAGTGACATGATTTCTGAGGTCAAACAGGGTCATGTATTAGCCCAACGCCAAGAAATGGTTTTGCATTCATTGCCGGGTAGCATTCATCAAGATTCCATTCCAGCGCATGTAGTGGTTGCAGCTTTGGATGATCCCGCACTGATCATGATGGAGTGGTTTCCGATCGATCAACAGTTGCGTAGTGAGCGCGATGAACGCGTGACACAGCAAGTTGAAGCAAATAAACAGTTAATGCGTAACCTAGCGCATGAGATTAAAAACCCATTGGGTGGCATTCGCGGAGCAGCTCAGCTTCTTGAGTTTGAGTTGCCTGACAAAGGCTTGCGCGAGTACACGCAAGTCATTATTAAAGAGTCAGATCGCCTGCAGACTTTGGTTGATCGTCTTTTAGCGCCGCATCGTAAGGCACATGTGATGGAATCCTTCAATGTGCACGAAGCATTAGAGCGCGTGCGTAGTCTAGTCTTGGCAGAGTTTCCAAAAGGTTTGCGAATTATTCGTAACTACGACACTAGTCTGCCCGATGTACTTGGTGACCGCGAACAATTGATTCAGGCAACCTTAAATATTGTGCATAACGCTGCACAAGCACTTTCCGAAGAGATTAGCAGTGGCATTGCACAAATTGAGTTAAAGACCCGCGTGGCGCGTTCAGTCACGATTGCAAAACATCGCTACAAATTAGCGATGGATCTGCATGTGATTGACAACGGTCCCGGCATTCCAGAAGAAATTATTGAACGCATCTTCTTCCCATTAGTTTCAGGGAGAGATGGTGGCAGTGGGCTTGGTCTTACCTTAGCGCAAACCTTTGTACAGCAGCATCAGGGATCTATTGCTTGTAATAGCCGTCCAGGGCGCACCGATTTTCATATTCAAATTCCATACCGTAGGCAGGAGAAATTATCATGAAACCAATTTGGATCGTTGACGATGATCAATCTATTCGTTGGGTCTTAGAAAAAGCTCTAGCGCGTGAAAATATTCCGCACAAGAGTTTCTCTAATCCAAACGATGTGCTAAATGCCTTGGAAAAAGAATCTCCTCAGGTGCTGATCTCCGATATTCGTATGCCCCGTGGCAACGGCTTGGATTTATTGCAACACGTGAAGGCAAGCCATCCGAATTTACCAGTAATCATTATGACGGCGTATTCTGATTTGGACTCCGCTGTCTCTTCATTTCAAGGTGGTGCCTTTGAATATCTCACCAAACCTTTTGATGTCGAAAAGGCGATTGAATTAATTCGTCGCGCAGTAGAGCAGGGTATCCGTAATGACTCTGGTGCGAAAGAGTTAACTGCGTGGAGGCAAGATGCTACTGAGATTATTGGTCAAGCACCAGCAATGCAGGAAATTTTTCGTGCCATTGGGCGCTTAGCTCAATCTAATGCCACAGTACTAATTACTGGTGAGTCCGGTACTGGTAAAGAGTTGGTTGCTCATGCCTTGCATAAGCACAGTCCTTGCGCCAAAGGGCCATTTGTCTCATTAAGCACTTCCGCTGTGCCAAAGGATTTATTGGAGTCGGAGTTATTTGGTCATGAGCGCGGTGCTTTCCTGGGTGCTCAGACCTTACGTCGAGGCCGTTTTGAACAAGCTGACGGCGGCACCCTATTCTTGGGTGAGGTTGGTGATTTACCTTTTGATCTGCAAACCCGTTTACTCCGCGTTCTAACTGACGGACATTTTTATCGCATCGGTGGACAAGACCCGATTAAGGCAAATGTTCGGATCATTGCTTCAAGGCATCAAAATTTGGATGCGAGAGTCGCCGCTGGTTTCTTCCGTGAAGACTTGTTGCATCGTTTGAATGTAATTCGTTTGCGTATGCCTTCATTACGTGAGCGTAGTGAAGACATTCCAATGTTAGCTAGACATTTCATGTTGAGCTGCGCCAAGTCTTTGGGTGTTGAACCTAAAAAATTGTCTGATGAAGTTTTAAAAGAAATGAGCGCAATGCCATTTCCGGGAAATGTACGTCAATTAGAGAACTTATGCCACTGGTTAACGGTGATGACGTCTGCAAACGTGATTGGCGTAAGCGATCTTCCGGCTGATATTGTTTCCGAAGCGAATGAACAACCCATCGTTATTCACGGCGAGTCTTCGCCAAGTAATCCCGTTGCTGCCAAGGTTGCTGTAGGTGACTGGGAGAGTGGTTTAGGGCGTTTGGCTGTCAAGATGTTGCAAGATGGTGATAAAGAGGTTTTTGATGCCTTGACCGCACGTTTTGAAAAGGCCGTATTGCAGGCAGCTCTAGAAGTTACTCGTGGCAGAAGAGTAGAGGCTGCCCAGCGTCTAGGTATTGGCCGTAATACGATTACTCGTAAGTTACAAGAGCTCGGCATTGATGACTGATTCAGTTCGAATAGCTGCGTGGAATGTGAACTCCTTAAAGGTTCGCCTTCCACAAGTGCTTCGTTGGTTACAAGATCAAGAAAGCAAGAAACAACCGATTGATGCGCTCTGCTTGCAAGAGCTTAAGCTCACGGATGATAAGTACCCCCACAAAGAGCTGGAGGATGCGGGTTACCTCAGTTTGGCTGCTGGTCAAAAGACTTATAACGGCGTTGCGATCATCTTGCGTAAAGCGGCACTCGCACCTATCGCTTCAGATATAGAAACAGCCTTTCTGAAGCCCACTAGAAACATACCCAGCTACGAAGATGAGCAGCAGCGCATCCTCGCGGCGACAGTGTGCTTTGCTGGTACGAAACCGATGAGACTGGTATCAGCCTATTTTCCAAATGGGCAATCGCCCGATAGCGACAAGTTTCAATACAAACTAGGCTGGTTGAAGGCATTGCAAAATTGGTTAACAGAAGAGCTCCACCTGAACGAACGCTTGGCACTCTTGGGTGACTTCAATATTGCTCCGGCAGATGAAGATGTGCATGATCCTAAGGCATGGGAAGGGCAGAACCTCGTTTCGCCACCAGAGCGTGATGCGTTTCAAGACCTGATTAAGCTTGGCCTCCATGATTCATTCAGAATGTTTGAGCAGGCGCCGAAAACCTTTAGTTGGTGGGATTACCGCATGATGGGTTTCAGAAGAAATGCCGGCATGCGCATTGATCACATTTTGTTGAGTGAGTCGCTCAAGGGAAGATGTAGTGCTAGCACGGTAGATAAAGTGCCTAGAGCCTGGGAACAGCCCTCGGACCACGCCCCTGTAATAGCAGTCATTAGCAAGGTTTAGTATTCTAAACTGGGGTTTATATTGGCTTATTATTGATACAAATAGCACCATTTGGTGGGCCCCTTAGCTTTAAAAACTGACCCCTTTAATGCCATTACCTAGAAATACTATTACCCATGCGCTCATAATTTCCGGCACCTTGATGCTTGCCGGTTGCATGATGGTTGGCCCAGATTTTGCAAGACCCCCTGTTAAGGCAGTAGATCAATATAAATCAACAGTACAAACTGAATTTACCGAATCTTTGGGTGAAAACTCAAACAAGATTCTGGATCCAGTAGATTGGTGGAAAGGCTTTAATGATCCGACGCTCAATGCCTTGCTAAAGCAAGCTACTGCACAAAACCTCACTTTGCAACAAACTGCGCTGAGAATATATCAACTGCAGGCGCAACTGGGTGTGAGTGATGCCGCATTATTGCCATCCGCCAATTTAAGTGCTTCGTATTCCAATACCCGCAATAGCGCAATTCAAGAAGCGATTAATGATCCCAATAATTTGGTCTCTAAAAATGCTTTGGTGCAGGTGAGTTGGGAGCTAGATTTTTGGGGAAAAAATCGCCGTGGAATTCAGAGCTCATTAAGCTCCTATTTATCTGGGGTTGTGGCCTTCTACTCGGCAGACGTGTCTTTAACTGCGGATGTTGCGAATACTTACATCAATATCCGCAACTATGAAGAGCTGATCATGGTTGCTAAAACCAATCTAGCTTTGCAAAAAGAAAGTTTACGTATCGCAGGTGCACGCTTTAAATACGGTGCCACATCGATGTTAGATCTGAGTCAGGCGCAAGCCCAGTATGAGCAGACGAAGGCCCAGATTCCGGCATTGATCGCAAATTTAAAGAAAAACCAGCATGCCATGAGTATTTTGCTGGGCGAGCCTCCTGAGTACTATGAAAAGACTTACGGCAACACTAAGGGAAGTCTGAAGCCTCCATCTGAGCTTGGCGTTGGTATGCCAAGGGATTTATTACGTCGCCGCCCAGATGTTCTGCAGGCCGAATTTGATGCCGCCTCTAAGTCCGCCTTGATTGGTGTAAGCAAGGCGCAACTGTTCCCGACATTTACCTTGGGCGGCCTCTTTGGTTATGCCACCTCAAATTACGGAACCTTATCCTCCGCTAATTTATTTAGTTGGGGCAATAACTCTTCTGGGGTAAACGCTGGAATTTCCTTGCCGCTGTTTTATAGAGGCGCAATTGTGGATCAAGTCCGCGTGCAGGATGCTATTTTCCAGCAGAGTCTGTTGGCTTATCAAAATCAAGTCTTGAATGCCCAGAAGGAAGTTGAAGATTCGCTCATTACTATCTCGACCACTAAAAGTTCAAAAGAAGATTTAACTCGCGGTGTGATTGCGGCGCAAAGTGCTGCAGATTTAGCTCTTGAGCGTTATAAGGCGGGGCAGAATGATTACACCACGGTCATCACTGCACAGCAGAATCTATTAAATATCCAAAACTCCCTAGTCCAAACTTCATCAAACGAGCTCATCGGATATGTAGGTGCATTTAAAGCGCTTGGTGGCGGTTGGACTGCTGACATGAGTCCACCTAAGTTGCCAGACCAGATGATTGCCGATATGACTGATCGCACAGATTGGGGTTCTGTTCTTACTAAGGCGGGCGATCCCTTAACGGTTAAGGTCGGAAAATTTTTGGTAGACGCTCCAGACCCATCAAAGCCCACTCAAGCTATGCCGCCAACTAAATTAGATATACCCAATACAACGACTCCGCCGACTCAGGGAAGTGCTGCGCCATGAAAGATCTATTAATAAAAGCCAAACTTTTGCTGATGCCCTTGTGGGGCAAGCTTGTGACTCTATGGGGCTCGCTCTTAGGAAAATGGAATGCATTCCTAGTAAAGCTAAGCACAGTTGAAATTCCCATTCTCAAGAAGAAACTTTCACCACGAACAATCGGGATTTCTTTATTAGTTCTCATTGCTTTGATTGCGTTAATCTGTTTGAAGTCTTGTGGCAAAGAAATTAAGCAGACCCCAATTCCAGTGACAACCGCTCAACCACTGTCTCAAGAGATCCGCAGTTTTGCAACCTTTGACGGTCTGGTTGATCCATACCTCACAGTGAACTTAGATGCACGCGTTAAGGGCTACCTTACTAAGATTGGTTTTGCTGACGGAGCGATGGTGAAGAAGGGCGATCTTCTGTTTGTCATTGAGCAGGACCAATACATACAAGAGGTGAAATTAAAGCAAGCAATTTATACCGAAGCTAAGCTTGAGTATGGACGTCAAAAATCTTTGCTCAAAGAAAATGCAACCTCGCAAGCAGCCGTTGATAAGGCTTTATCGCAATACCAGCAATCGGAGGCTAATTTAACGCTCGCAAAGATTAATTTGGGCTATACCGAAATCAGAGCACCTTTTGATGGACTCATGGGAAGACACTTATTGGATGTCGGCACCTATTTAGATTCCACTACAAAGGGCGTGCAACTCTCTACTATTCAGCAGATCTCACCCATTTATGTGTACTTCTCTATTAATGAGAGGGATTACTTAAAGTTTCAAAAGGGTCAAGATGCAAACGCAGAACGTAAGTCTGAAGTAAATACCTTACCTATCTATGCCGGTCTTCAAGGTGAAGTTGGATATCCTTTTGAGGGCGTCTTGGATTACGCCGCTAATTTGATTTCCACAGAGACTGGGTCCTTGCAATTGCGGGCAATATTCAAAAATGAGAAGTATGAGTTAATCCCTGGTTTATATGCTCGCGTTATGGCCCAGTATGGCGCACCAAGACAGGCTTTGCTCCTACCCAAGACTGCTGTAATGATGGATCAAGTGGGTGAGTATGTTTTTGTTTTAGATAATGCCATGCGTGCACAACGTCAAGACATTAGCTTAGGTCAGCGCTTTGAGAAGTATGTCGAGATCAGCAAAGGCTTGACTCCCGATAGTAAGGTGGTCATTAATGGCTTTATTAATCTGAGCATTAATCAAATTGCTAACCCAACACAGGTCACGCTTGAGGCAATGCCAGCTCGATAATCATGCTCTCTAAATTTTTTATCGAACGGCCGGTACTGGCTAATGTGATTGCTTTGGTCATGCTATTGATTGGGGCAGTGTCCATTAATAGCTTGCCGATCGCTCAGTACCCAAATATCGTTCCACCCACGATTCAGGTAACGGCACGATATCCAGGCGCAAGCGCCACGCTTGTACAGCAATTAGTAGCGAGTAATATTGAAACTCAGGTGAATGGTGTTGATGGCATGCTCTACATGGAGTCTGCATCCACCAATGACGGAAACTATACCCTCACCGTCACTTTTAAAGTGGGTACGAACCCTGATTTAGCTCAGGTCAATGTGCAAAACCGAGTGGCCATTGCGCTTCCCTCTTTACCTCAGGCAGTTCAAAAGCAGGGCGTCACAACTAAGACGCAATCGACTGCCATTCTGCAGTTCGTAACCCTGACTTCATCTAATCCGGAGCATGACGGCTTATTTTTAAGTAACTTGGCAAATCTCAAGTTACAGCAACGCTTAGCGCGATTACCAGGTGTAGCTGCCGCCAACGTCTTTGGTGTGGGCAATTACAGTATGCGAGTTTGGCTTGACCCTGCCCAGCTCAAGATGCGCAATCTGACGCCAAGTGATGTGATAGCCGTCATTAATCGGCAAAACGTATTGCTCACAGCGGGTCAAATTGGGGCGCCACCAACACCACTGGGTCAAGATTTTCAGCTGACGCTCAATGTCACCAGTGCTATGACAACCCCTGAGCAGTTCGGCAGAATTGTTGTCAAGGCTGGCAACAAGGCTGAAATCACGTACTTGCGTGATATCGCCAGAATAGAAATGGGTAGTCAGAACTACAGTCAATTCTTCAAGATTGATGACAAGCCTGCAGGTGGCATAGCCATTTACCAAATGCCAGGTGCTAATGCGATTGCTACTGCACAAGCAGTTCAGGATGAGATGAAGAGTATTGCCAAGACACTTCCAAAAGAAGTGACTTGGGCTATTCCGTTTGATACCACGATGTTTGTGAAGGCCTCTATTCATGAGGTCTATAAAACGCTTTATGAGGCGGGCATCTTAGTGCTTCTCGTAATCATGATTTTCTTGCAGAACTGGCGTGCCACGCTGGTGCCTGCTACAACAGTGCCGGTCACGATTATTGGCGCATTTGCTTGTATGGCCGCCTTGGGCTTCTCTATCAACTTACTCACCTTGTTCGCAATCGTTCTATGTATCGGTATTGTGGTGGACGATGCGATTGTGGTGGTTGAAGCGGTTTCCAAGAAGGTGGAAGAGGGTGAAGATCCTAAGCAAGGTGCAATTGATGCCATGACTGCTTTGATGGGTCCTATTATTGGTATTACCTTAGTCTTGATGGCCGTGTTTATTCCAGCTTCGTTTATTGCTGGTATTACCGGGCAAATGTATCGGCAGTTTGCTTTAGTGATTGCAGCAACTGCTTTGATTAGCGGTATCAATGCGATTACTCTGAAACCAACCCAGTCAGCGCAGTATCTCAAGCCGATTGACCCTAACAAGGTTAAAAATAAGCTCTATCAAAAATTTGATTTGTATTTCAATCGCTTGGCGACTTGGTATGGCCACAAGATTGAAGGCTTGATGAAGAATCGAGCTAAAGCATCGATGGTGGGGATTGCGATTATTGCCGCCTCTCTCATCGGCTTGATGTTTGTACCTTCTGGCTTTATTCCAAACGAAGACCAGGGCTATTTGGTAGTTTCAACTACCTTGCCTGATGCGGCTTCTTTGCAGCGGACCGAGAGTGGGATGAAAAAAGCGGTTGACGTTATTAAGAAGGTTCCTGGTGTTGATACTGTGGTGGTAATCGGCGGCATTAATTTGCTGAACAACAGTAGCTCCCAATCAAATGCAGGCGGCTTATACGTCATCATGAAGAAATGGGAAGAGCGGGGCAAAGGTGAGGGCCTGCGTGATATCTATAACAATATGAATCAAGGCCTGAAGCAAGTTCAAGAGCTTAAGTCTTTTGTGCTCTTGCCACCAGCCATTCCGGGTTTGGGTCTATCGGGCGGTTTTGAGATGAGACTGATGCTGACGGATGGCAGTAATAATTTTGCTAAGTTAGATGCTGCCGCTAAGACCTTTATTTCTGAGGCGCAAAAGCATCCAGAGATCATGATGATCTTTACGCCATTCCAAAACAATGTTCCGCAACTCCAACTCACCTTCAATGTAGGTAGGGCTGAAACTTTTGGTGTCGATATTGGGGATGCTTATGATGTATTGCAATCCTATCTTGGATCCTCTTACGTCAATCAATTCTTCAAATACGGCCAAACCTACCAAGTCTATGTGCAGGCTGACGGTAAGTACCGCAACGCTATAGAGCAGGTAAATCGTCTGTATGTAAAAAACAAGAGCGGCAATATGGTCCCCCTGGGATCCTTCATCGATGTCAAAGACACTACTGGACCAGCGTTTGCTTCACAGTTCCAGCTTTATCCTTCTGCTGCCGTCCTTGGTGCCGCCAATGATGGCTATAGCTCTGGACAGGCAATGAAGGTGCTGGCGCAGGTAGCTGCTAAAACTTTGCCTGATGGTGTTGCTTACCAGTGGGCTGGCATGTCTTATCAAGAGGATCTAGTTGGAAATACCGTGATCTTGATCTTTGCGCTTTCAATTTTGTTGGTGTACTTAGTGCTCGCTGCTCAATATGAAACTTGGATAGCGCCGCTAGCTGTTCTGACTGCAGTGCCACTTTCCTTATCCGGAACTGTATTGGCCTTATTGCTAACAGGCCTGTCAAATAATATTTATGTTCAGATTGGTCTAGTGTTAATGATTGCGCTCTCATGCAAAAACTCGATTTTGATTGTTGAGGTTGCCATTGAGTGCAGGCATAAAGGCATGAGTTTTGTTGATGCTGCCCTTGAAGCCTCAAGAGAGCGCTTTAGACCAATTGTGATGACATCAATTGCCTTTATTTTGGGTGTCATGCCTTTGCTTCTATCTACTGGTGCGGGTGCAGCAGCGCGTATCTCCTTAGGCATTACCGTATTTAGCGGCATGATTGCCTCTACCTGCCTTGCAGTGGCATTGGTACCGGTCTTTTATGTAGAAATCGAAACCTTCTTTGAGCGCCGCGCGAACAAGAAAGCCGCCAAGAATCAGCAATAAATGAAGCAAATAGGATGTATTGCTGCCCACTGGATCTTAGTGTTTAATGATATTTTTGGATCCTAACTTACCCATTTAAGCCATGAAAAAAATGACTCGTATTTCTACTTTAGCTTTAGCACTCTGCTCTGCTCTGAGTATACTTTCTACTACTGTATATGCTGATCCGCCTGTTCCTCCTTTTTATGAGGAGGTTATCAAAATGAGTCCCGATGGTAAGCTCGGACAAATTCTGAAAAAAGAAAAAATCAAGACGTCTGTTCAGGGTGCTCAAGCTTGGAAGATTGCATACATCACATCTGATGTTGGTGGGCGCAAGCATCTTGCCACTGGCTTGGTAGTAGCCCCGATTGGCACACCACCTAAAGAGGGCAGGCCTATCATGGCTTGGGGGCATGGGACAACTGGCGCTGCACAAAATTGTGGCCCTTCACAAGTTCTCAATCCAACAGCCCCCCTCAATGAATACTTTTTAGTTGGCGGAAATTCTTGGATGGATTACGGCATTCCTAGTGTTGAAGAATTTATCAAAGACGGATATGTAGTGGTTGCAACGGATTACCAAGGCTTAGGTGGCGGAGGTGAGCATCAATACGCTTTGGCAGCAACCAATGCCATGGATATGATTGATTCGGCTAGAGCTGCTAGCGCTTTAAAGGAGGCTGGCGCTGGTAAGAAGACGATTATCTATGGTTGGTCGCAGGGTGGTGGCGCTGTAGTTGCTGCAGCAAGCTTGCCAGAATACATCTCTAAAAAGGGAACAATTGCCGATGGCATTGAGCTCGTTGGCGTGATTGCCCTAGCGCCAGATGATATCGCCATCATGATGCCCAATTCAACAGTAGATGAAGTGAGTGCACAAAAATCATTAAGTGGAATCGTTAAGATGTTTACTGGCAATGTTTTTGATTTTTCACATATGGCAATGAGTATGTGGGGTGTGAGGGCTGGTAATCCAAACCTAAAGCTCACCGATATCTTTACGAGTGACGGCGCTAAAGTGCTCGACGAGGTTATCCGAAACAAATGTATGCATGCTGTGGCGGATACACTGAATTTCAACTACAGCAGCCAGTACAAAACATTATTAAAAGATCAATTCACCAATTCTCTTGAGTGGACAAAAGCTATGGTCAAGGGCAGCGTGAATCCTGAAAAACCGATTGCACCGGTAGTGATCTATTGGGGTAATAAGGACACCACGAATCCCCCAATTATGGGCAAGCTCTATCAGGAGCAGATGTGTAAATTAGGGGGCAATGTTAATAGGGTTGAGTTGCCGGGCGATAACACTCATTTCACAACTCCTGGAGCCTCTGCACCCCTATATCAGGCCTGGATTAAAGATCGACTAGCAGGTAAGCCGGCACTAAATAATTGTCAGCTAGCAGCCCAGCTCCCAAGTTAGATCACGAGCTTTCTAATAAAAAACCCATCTATAGCGATGGGTTTTTTATTTAGAGCTATAGGCTTAACTCTTATGCTAACCCGCCATGGCGCAATAAGGCATCAATGCTTGGCTCTCTCCCTCTAAAGGCTTTAAAAGATTCAGCCGCAGGGCGACTGCCACCAACCTCTAAAATCTCTTCACGATAACGAGCACCTGTTTTCTCATCTAAGACGCTGCCAGTGAGTTTTGCTGCTTCCTCAAAAGCTGAGTAGACATCAGCAGATAAGACTTCCGCCCACTTATAGCTGTAATACCCAGCCGCATAACCACCGGCAAAGATATGGCTAAAGGTATTGATCCAACGAGAGATGGCTGGTTGCGGAATAACGTTGAATTCATCCGCAATTGCTCTGGAAAGGTCTAATACTGCGTGACCTTGAGCATTTTTTGCATCAAAACTTGCATGTAAGCGCCAGTCGGTGAGAGACATCACGATCTGACGCAGAGTCATATAACCATTCTGGAAATTCTTGGCAGCGAGGATCTTGTCGAATAATTCGCGTGGAAGAGGCTTGCCAGTTTCGGCATGCGCAGTCATCTTTTCTAACACCTCCCACTCCCAGCAGAAGTTTTCCATAAACTGACTTGGTAACTCTACTGCATCCCATTCAACACCATTGATACCTGAAACCCCTAAAGCGCTAACTTGAGTGAGAAGGTGGTGCAAACCATGGCCACTCTCATGGAAGAGGGTGATGACATCATCATGGGTAATGGTAGGTTGACGCAACACACCATCGACCTTGACTGGCGGCGCAAAGTTGCAAACCAAATAAGCAACGGGCACTTGAATTTCACCATTAGGTAAAACTCTACGACCACGGGCATCATCCATCCAGGCCCCGCCACGCTTGCCAGGACGAGCATAGGGATCCAGGTAGAAGTAGGCCGCGATATCACCCTTGGCATTTTTCACGGCAAAGGATTGCACATCGGCATGCCAAGTTGGCAAATCCGTTGCTTCAATCTTAACTCCAAACAGAGCCTGAATGACTTGGAAGAGACCATCTAACACCTTAGGTAGAGGGAAGTATTGCTTGAGCTCATTCTCCGAAAAGGAATAGCGTTCCTGTTTTAATCTTTCTGATGCAAAAGCAACATCCCACGGCTCTAAGCCATCAGCAATAGATAGCTCGGTCTTGGCAAACTCAGATAGCTCTTGCCAATCTTTTAATGCAAATGGTTTTGCTTTCTGCGCGAAGTTAGTCAGGAAGGAGTCGACTTCATCAACACTGCTTGCCATCTTTGGAGCCAAACTCAGTGCGGCATAGTTTTTGAAGCCGAGCATATGAGCTTCCTCATCGCGCAGTCTTAACTGATCGAGCATGTTCTGAGTATTGTCCCAATCCAGTTTACCTTTGGCGTATTGAGGTGCCAGCTCAGAAGCGCGGGTGACATAAGCTTCATACATCAAGCGACGCAGCGCCCGATTCTCTGAGTACTGCATGACAGGGTAGTAGGAAGGGAAGTGCAACGTGAATGCCCAACCCTGCAAGTTTTTCTGCAGGGCAGTATCCGCGGCAGCAGCAATAGCATCCTCAGGTAGGCCCACTAGGTCAGCTTTATCGCTTACAAGATGAACAAAGCCATCAGTAGCATCTAAGACATGGTCTGAAAAGGCTTTACCTAAGGTTGCCTGCTCATCCTGAATTTGTGAAAAGCGGGGCTTGTCTGCATCACTAAGTTCTGCTCCACCCAGACGAAAGTCTCGTAAGGAGTTTTCAATGACTTTCTTTTGAGCCGCACTTAATTTTGAAAAGTCAGGCCCTTTGCTGAGTTCTTTAAACTTTTTGTAGAGCTCTAAATTTTGACCAAGGCTTGAGAAGAAAGCGGTGACCTTAGGTAGCATCTCGCCATAGGCAGCGCGTAACTCCGGGGTATCGGCAACGCTATTGAGATGAGATATCACGCCCCAAGACCTACCAAAAAATTCAGTAGCATCTTCTAGTGGTTCGGCGAGGGCATCCCAAGTAGATGGAGTACCTGGATTGACTGCCACATCCACAGCGTCTTGCGCTTGCTTGAGTAAATATTCAATTGCTGGTGCAATATGCTCAGGCTTGACTTCTGAGTAGGCAGCAATGCCGCGCCCAAAAGTAGTCAGTGGATTGTTTTGCAATTCTGCGGGGAGGGCGCTGGAGAGAGATATGGATGTAGTCATCCCTCTAGCTTAATGGACTGGGAGCAATTTTGCCAAAAGTCCCAGCTAATTCCTCAGAGCTTGGCGGCCTTTTCAGCAGCTTCCAAGGTATTCATGAGAAGCATAGTGATGGTCATTGGGCCAACACCACCTGGAACTGGGGTAATCCAACCGGCAATGTATTTGGCTGTATCAAAATCCACGTCGCCACAGAGTTTGCCATCAGGCAGGCGATTAATGCCCACATCAATGACAACGGCACCGTTCTTCACCATGTCGCCAGTAATCATTTTGGGTTTACCGGTAGCAACCACCAAAATGTCGGCATCCTTGGTGTGATGTGCCAAGTCACGAGTCTTGCTATTGCAAATAGTGACCGTTGCACCGGCTTGCAATAGCAGCATCGCCATCGGCTTGCCCACAATATTGGAGGCGCCAACAATCACAGCGCGAGCACCGCGAATTGGGTAATCAATGCTTTCAAGAATCTTCATGCAGCCATATGGGGTGCAAGGCTTGAATTCTGGTTGGCCAACCATCAAGGCGCCAGCATTTGCAACGTGAAAGCCATCCACATCTTTTTCTGGGGCAATTGCTTCCAGAACGCGCTCAGAGGCAATGTGCTCAGGTAGCGGGAGTTGCACCAAGATCCCGTGTATTGCAGGATCCGCATTGAGGGTGGCAATACGAGCGAGTAACTCTTCTTCGCCTAGTTCTACAGAATAGCGCTCTAAAACAGAATGAATGCCAACGTCTTCACAGGCTTTTACCTTATTACGCACATATACCGCGCTAGCAGGGTTGTCACCAACCACGATGACTGCTAAACCAGGTCTAGTGCCTTTGGCGGTGACGATTGCACCACGTGCAGCAATTTCCGTACGTAGTTTTTTAGAGAGTATGTTTCCGTCTAATAATTGAGCTGGCATAGAAAACCCCGGGAATTAATTAGGTTGGGGATCAGACAAAGCTAGGCGGAGTAGGTCGGCAACCGTGTTGACGTTGAGCTTTTCCATGATGTTGGCGCGGTGTGCTTCAACAGTCTTAATAGAAATGCCGAGATCATCAGCAATTTGTTTATTCAAACGGCCTGCAACAATGCGCTCTAGAACCTGACGCTCACGACCAGTTAACTTGCTGAGTAAGCTCTGGGTAATTTTGCGTTGACTAGCTTGTGAATAATCGATGCGCGCTTTAGCAAGCATGCGATCCACTAAACCACAAAGATCATTTTCTTTAAAAGGCTTTTCAATAAAGTCTACTGCGCCACGTTTCATCGTGGAGACAGCCATCGATACATCGCCATGACCAGTGATGAATGCAACTGGCATTGGTAGGTTTTCGTTGGTTAACCGCTCTTGCAATTCAAGGCCTGACATACCAGGCATGCGCACATCCAAAATGGCGCAAGAGATGGTGGACTTATCGGTACTTTGCAAGGACTGTAAGAAACGTTCTGCGCTAGCATGGCATCGCACAACATAACCATTGCTTTCTAAGAGCCAAGTAAGAGAGTCTCTTACCGCTTCGTCATCATCAACTACATAGACAACTTCAGCTTGGTTTGGTTTTGCAGTAGCGCTTAAGTTCATATCAGTTCTCGTGAGGTGAATCTATAAATTCGAAGTTAAACAGTAGCCTTGGATTCAGGGGATTCCAGTGGTAGAAGTATTGTAAAGGTGCAGCCAGCCAGCTTGGTCTGTTCTAAGTCTTTGACATTGGTGGCCCAAAGCCTGCCATGATGAGACTCAATAATGGAGCGGCAAATATTGAGTCCCATGCCCATTCCGTCGGACTTTGTGCTGAAAAACGGCTCAAATATGCGTTCCAGAACGTTTTCCGAGATTCCGCCCCCTGCATCGGTCACCTGGATTCTGAGCATGGCTGGGAAGACGCTGGTGTCCAAATCTGCGCTAATCTGAACTGGCGGCGCTGACCAACGGGAGGAAAGGGGGTAAGCCTCACGGACGCTATCCAAGGCGTTTTTCAGAAGATTGACCACTACCTGGAGGATCAGGACTGGATCTAGGTTAACTACGGGCAGATTTTCAGCAATTTCCGAGCTAATGACTAAGCGATGGCGGTGGGCTTCAATTTCAACCAAGCCAACTGCGTCATTAATAATTTCAGTAATGTTTGCCGCTTTACGTTGAGGCTCACTGCGTTTTACAAAACCTCGTATGCGCTGAATGATGGTGCCAGCACGATGGGCTTGTTCAGAAGCCTTTTCTAATGCCGGCAAAATATCTTTAGTTAGCGCAGGGTCAAGATGCCCATCCAAGCGCTTAGCAACACCCATGCAGTAGTTTGATATGGCTGAAAGAGGTTGGTTTAGTTCATGAGCTAAAGAGGATGCCATTTCACCCATTGTGGTGAGACGACTAGTGAACTGCATCCGCTCTTGTTGTTGCAGGGCTAAATCATCTGCTTCTTTACGAGCAGTAATGTCAGTGGCAATCAATAGCTGTGCAAGATGCCCATCTACCCACGGGATGTAACGACGTCTAACTTCAAACCATTGATTATTCTCATCGCCTAGCTGAACTTCTTCTGACTCGGATTCTTGGTATAGGAATGAGGTTGGAATTCCAGGGGGAGAATCCTCAAGATCTTCTGCAATATCTCGCATCGTCGTGTTGCTGGTATCGCTGCCCGCTAATTGGAAGTGACCTTTAGAGTTATCTCCAAAGCGCTCGCGGTAAAAACGATTAGCAAATAGCAGGGCGTTAGTTTCTAGTGAGACCACCGACACAGCTGCGTCTAGACTTTCTAGAACAGTGGTGAAGCGATCTTGAGAAGCAGCTAATTCTTCGCGAATCTTTTTAGGTTCTGAAATATCAATTAATGAGGTAACCCAACCAGTCTGCTTACCTTTTTCATTTATCAGTGGGGCAATAAAGGTACGGGTCTGTATCAAGGAGCCGTCTTTCTTTAAGATCGCTCCTTCGATGCCGACCCTCATGACAACGCTGATGTCGGACTTCATCGCCCGATTCATTTTCTCAACAAGCTCATCTCTTCTGCTATCTGGCCAGAATGGAAAGGGCGGAGTAAGGCCTATTAACTCTTCTGATGTCCAGCCTGTCATTTCGCAAAATGCTCGATTCACATAAGTAATGCGCTTTTGCATATCATGCGCACGAATGCCCACAGGGGTGGAGTCTTCCATGGCATTACGAAAGCTGGTTTCTTTGCGCAGGCTTGCTTCTGCCTCTTGGCGTACTTGCATTTGCTTTAGTACAGACCACAAGCTCCAAACCACGAATGCGCTTAATCCGATCACAACACCAATTAACATCCTGAAAGTGAGGTTGGTTGGCGGAGGATAGGTATCAATGCGTAAATTAATGTTGGGGCTTAAGACCCCAATGTCTAAACTTGTCTGATTGCTAAATGCTCTTTTAGGGGTATCTCTATCGGAAGAAATGCCCAATACTCTTTCATTGTCGGTGAGCAAGGTAAAGCGGTAATGGGATTTCAGTTCACTAGGCAGGGCATCCAATATTCCTTGAGGCGTATAGAGTGCTGCCAAGAAACCAACCACTTCTCCACCAACAATATTAGGTACCACTTGCCATAGAACGATTTTTCTATCGGTGGGGATCGGTGCGTCACCTGGTAAATTTAAGGAAACAAACTGGCTAAAGGCTGCTCGACTGGTTACTCGGCTAAGCTCAATAGTTGAGGCAAGACTGGAATTAATGAGCTGATCATTTTGAGTTTTGCTAATCCAATCCGATTTGTTACTTTCAGCGGGAGCTGCCCATAGCCACTGATTTTGATTATTTAACCAAATGATTTTGACGATCTCATGGTTATTTAAAACGAGATCTTCTGCTTGCTCGCGCGCAATTTGTCTGAGCTTGAATTGATCCTCGTTTGCAGCCATTTCTCTATTAATCGTTGTTAATGCATCAAGGTTGCTAGCGAAACGAGATTGAATACGCTGTTTGGCAAATGACAGCTCTCTAAATAGGGCAGCCTCTTGCTGATTCTTTTCTTGCAAATGCAGCGTACCCAAAATAATGCCCATGACTGCTGTAAAGAGAACAATGGCTAAAAGCGGGGTGTAAACAATCCTAAATCCGCGTATTTTGCGGAGCCACCTAAAGGGGCTGAGGACTAGGCTGGAAAATGCTGTTTTTCTCATAAATACTAAGCATTTTGCCTGATTTGCCCATCCAAAATGCCATTTCTTCCCGTTTCATAGCTTCTTATTTGCACCGCAATAAAATACCACATTATGAGAAATACTATCATTATGTGGAAAATTGCTTGTTTACACCCATATACCTTCCTAGAATGTTGCCTATAGAGTTGATTACAAATTAAGCATTATTCAATGGAGACAAAAAATGGCAGCAGTTCCAGACCAAGTATTAGGTAAACAGAACACTCAGGATGCGGATCCTGGTGAGACTCAGGAATGGTTACAAGCGCTCGATGGCGTGATTCGTAACGAAGGTCCCGAGAGAGCTGCCTATCTCATTGATCAACAAATTTCTCACGCTCGTGTAAACGGAGTAGTGCAGCCATTCCATGCTGAGACTCCTTATATCAATACTATTCCTGTTGAAAATCAAGCACGTTTACCTGGCGATCAAAATATAGAACATCGCATTCGTTCATATACGCGGTGGAATGCTATGGCGATGGTGCTGCGTGCGAACAAAGATACAAACGTTGGTGGACACATTTCATCGTTCCAGTCAGCAGCTACTTTGTATGACGTTGGCTTCAACCATTTCTGGCACGCACCGTCCCCAGAGAATGGTGGCGATTTAATATTTGTTCAGGGCCACTCAGCGCCAGGTGTTTATGCACGTGCATATATGTTGGGCCGTCTCGAAGAAGGTCAGCTCAATAACTTCCGTCAAGAAGTTGGTGGCAAAGGTATCTCTAGCTATCCACATCCTTGGTTGATGCCAGACTTCTGGCAGTTCCCAACCGTATCGATGGGCTTGGGTCCGATCATGGCAATTTACCAAGCGCGCTTTATGAAGTACCTAACAGACCGCGGCTTCATTCAAGAGCAAGGCCGTAAAGTTTGGGCATTCCTGGGTGATGGCGAAACCGACGAACCAGAATCCTTGGGCGCGATTGGTATGGCCGGTCGTGAAAAACTCGATAACCTGATTTTCGTAATTAACTGTAATTTGCAGCGTCTAGATGGACCAGTGCGCGGCAACGGCAGCATCATTCAAGAGCTTGAGAGCGAGTTCCGCGGTGCCGGCTGGAATGTGATCAAAGTAGTGTGGGGCGGTCAGTGGGACGCTCTCTTTGCACGCGATAAAAAAGGCATCCTGATGCAGCGCTTAGGCGAGATCGTTGACGGCCAGTATCAGACTATGAAGTCTAAGAACGGTAGCTACGTTCGCGAGATCGTTTTTAATACACCAGAATTAAAGGCCTTAGTAAGTGACTGGAGTGATGATGAAATTTGGCAACTGAATCGCGGTGGTCATGATCCACATAAAGTGTATGCAGCATTCCATGCGGCGGTAAATCACAAGAATCAACCTACAGTGATCCTAGCCCACACCATTAAAGGTTATGGCATGGGTGGCTCAGGTGAGGCGATGAACATTGCCCACCAAGCGAAGAAGATGAACGATGACGACGTGCGTCGCTTCCGTGATCGATTTGAGATTCCTGTTAAAGATGAAGAGTTGGACGAAATGCCTTTGGTCAAGTTTGCCGAAGGTAGTCCTGAATTAGAGTACATGAAGGCGCGTCGTCAAGAGTTGGGTGGTTACTTGCCGCAACGTCGCACTAAAGCGGAGAGCTTGCCAGTTCCTGCTTTAGAAGTATTTGCTCCATTGCTTGAAGCCACTAGTGAAGGTCGTGAGATTTCTACAACCATGGCATTTGTGCGCATACTCAATACAGTTGTGCGCGATAAGGTGTTGGGTAAACGGGTGGTACCGATTGTTCCAGATGAGTCCCGTACTTTTGGTATGGAAGGCATGTTCCGTCAATTAGGAATCTGGAATCAATTGGGTCAGTTATATACACCAGAAGATCATGATCAATTGATGTTCTACAAAGAGGACAAGACAGGTCAAATTCTGCAAGAAGGTATTAATGAAGCCGGCGGTATGTGCGACTGGATCGCCGCCGCAACTTCTTACTCTACCCATGGCGTACCGATGTTGCCTTTCTATATCTTCTACTCCATGTTTGGTTTCCAGCGTATCGGTGATTTAGCTTGGGCTGCAGGGGATATGCGTAGCCGCGGTTTCTTGCTAGGTGGTACAGCTGGAAGAACTACCTTGAACGGCGAAGGCTTACAGCACGAAGATGGCCATAGTCATTTGTGGAGTGGTGCGGTTCCTAACTGCATCAGCTATGACCCAACCTTCTCATTTGAATTAGCTGTAGTGATTCAGGATGGTATGCGTCGTATGTTGGAAGTTCAGGAAGACGTTTACTACTACGTTACTTTGATGAATGAAAACTATTCACACCCAGCAATGCCTAAGGGTGCGGAGAAAGACATCATCAAGGGTATGTATAAGCTCAAGTCTGTTGGTGATGACAAGGCAAAATTGCGTGTACAACTCTTAGGTTCGGGAACGATCTTCCGTGAAGTGATTGAAGCAGCGGAGATTCTGCATAAAGACTGGGGTGTTGCCTCTGACTTGTGGGGTTGCCCAAGCTTTACTGAGTTAGGCCGTGATTGGACTGCAGTTCACCGTAGCAATCTGTTGAACCCAACTGCTGCACCCGCCTTATCTCATGTAGAGAAATGCTTGAAAGATACTACTGGTCCAATCGTTGCAGCTACTGACTATGTTCGTTTATTTGCTGAACAGATTCGTCCAGCAATTCAGCACATGGGTCGCCGTTATGAAGTATTGGGTACTGATGGCTTTGGACGTTCTGATACTCGTGAAAAACTCCGTGACTTCTTTGAGGTAGATCGTCGCTGGGTCGTTCTCACTGCCTTGAGGTCGTTGGTTGACTCTGGTCAGCTTGATCGCTCTAAGTTGACTGAGGCGATTCAGAAGTACAACATTGACACTACTAAACCAAACCCAATGACGGTTTGATAAGAGACAAATACTATGAGTCAAATAATTGAAATCAAAGTCCCGGATATCGGCGACTATAAAGATGTGCCAGTGATCGAAGTCTTGGTTAAAGCCGGTGACAAGATTGAGAAAGAACAATCTATCGTTGTGCTGGAGTCTGATAAAGCCACCATGGATGTTCCATCATCACACGCTGGCATTGTAAAAGAAGTCAAAGTCAAAGTAGGCGACAACCTGTCTGAGGGATCCCTTGTAATTACCTTGGAAGAGGGCGTGGCAGGAACAACTCCTGCACCAGCGACAGCAGCAGCAAGCGCTCCTGCGCCAGTAGCAGCTGCCAGCGGCGGATCCCCCATCGAAATCAAAGTCCCAGATATCGGCGACTATAAAGATGTACCAGTGATCGAAGTCTTGATTAAAGCCGGTGACAAGATTGAGAAAGAACAATCTATCGTTGTGCTGGAGTCTGATAAAGCCACCATGGATGTTCCTTCTTCACACTCAGGCATCGTCAAAGAAGTTAAGGTAAAGGTGGGCGATAACTTATCGGAAGGATCGGTAGTTGTCATCTTGGAAGGTGGGGCATCTGGCGTATCGACTCCTGTGTCTACTCCTGCAGCTGCACCTGCCGCACCAGCAATTAAAGCGGTAGAGCCTCCGATTGCGCGCGCACCCGCACCACCTCCTATCAGCAATACCCCCCCGCCAGTCGACGACGCAGTAAGTCATGCAAGTCCATCAGTGCGTAAGTTTGCGCGTGAGCTTGGTGTCACTATTACGCAAGTTAAAGGATCTGGCCCTAAAGGCCGCATTACTCAGGAAGACGTCCAAGCATTTGTGAAGGCGGCTATGAGTGGTGGTGCAGGTAGTCCTGCGGCTGCTTCAAGCGGCGGTAGTTTAGGTGGTTTGAATCTGATTCCTTGGCCGAAGGTTGATTTCACGAAGTTTGGTGAAATCGAGCGCCAACCACTCAATCGTATTAAGAAACTCACTGCAGCCAATTTAGGCCGTAACTGGGTGATGATCCCTGCCGTGACTTATCACGAAGATGCTGACATCACTGATTTAGAAGCATTCCGCGTTCTCACCAATAAAGAGAATGAGAAGAAGGGTGTCAAGATCACAATGCTGGCTTTCTTAATGAAAGCTGCAGTCGCTGCATTGAAAAAGTATCCAGAGTTTAATAGCTCTCTGGATGGCGATGATCTGATTTTGAAGAAATACTTCAATATTGGATTTGCCGCAGATACTCCAACTGGATTGGTTGTCCCGGTCATTAAAGATGCTGATAAGAAAGGTATCTCTGAATTAGCTAAAGAGACTTCAGATTTAGCAGCTCTTGCCCGTGATGGCAAGTTAAAGCCAGATCAAATGCAAGGCGCTAGCTTTACGATCTCATCACTAGGCGGTATCGGTGGAACGTATTTCTCCCCAATCGTGAATGCTCCTGAAGTAGCGATTATGGGCGTGAGCAAAGCGGCTATGAAGCCAGTCTGGGATGGTAAGCAGTTTGTGCCACACCTCATTTGCCCATTGTCTCTCTCTGCAGATCACCGTGTAATTGATGGCGCCTTAGCTACTCGCTTCAATGTATACATTGCTCAGCTCTTAGCCGACTTCCGTCGCGCTAGTCTGTAAGGGGGATCTATGGCTAAGAAAACGATCCTCGTTCCGGATATTGGTGACTATGCAGATGTACCGGTCATTGAAGTACTGGTTAAAGTAGGCGACGTGATTGAAAAAGAGCAGCCGCTATTAGTTCTTGAATCCGATAAAGCAACCATGGAAGTTCCAGCCGATGCTGCAGGTACTGTTACTAGTATTGCAGTCAAGCTTGGAGATAAAGTGAGTAAAGGTTCTGTGATTGCGGAGATTGAGGCTAGTGGTGCAGCGCCTGCGCCTCAACCAGCTCCAGCAGCAAAACCTGTAGAACCAACCACACCTGCTGCTGCTATTGCTCCTGCCCCAGTAGCAGGGCAGTACAGCGGTCAGGTTGATCATGAGTGTGAAGTGTTGGTACTCGGCGCTGGCCCTGGCGGTTATAGCGCAGCGTTTCGTAGTGCCGATTTGGGTATGAATACCGTTTTAGTTGAGCGTTACCCCACTTTAGGCGGAGTCTGCTTGAACGTAGGTTGCATTCCATCTAAAGCATTGCTGCACACCACCTCAGTCATGGATGAAGTCAAAACGATGGCGAAGCACGGCATCACTTTTGGAGCGCCGAAGATTGAGATTGATCAGCTCCGTGGTTACAAAGAATCCGTCATTGCTAAATTGACCGGTGGGCTTGCTGGTATGGCAAAGGCTCGTAAAGTAAAAGTAGTACGTGGTCTAGGTAAGTTCTTGGATGTAAACCACGTCGAGGTTGAATTAACTGATGGTACCGGTCAGGATCTCACTGGTAAAAAAGAAGTGGTGCGCTTTCAGAAGGCCATCATTGCCGCTGGTAGTCAGCCAGTGAAGCTGCCATTCTTACCAGAAGACCCGCGCATTGTAGATAGTACCGGTGCTTTATTGCTCAAGAGCATTCCAAAGCGGATGCTTGTTATTGGTGGCGGCATTATTGGCCTAGAGATGGCTACGGTTTACAGCACATTAGGCTCACGCATTGATATCGCCGAGATGATGGATGGCTTGATGGCGGGTGCTGATCGTGATTTAGAAAAGGTCTGGGAGAAGTTCAATGCCGGACGTTTTGAAAAGATCATGCTTAAGACTCGTGCTGCTAAGGCAGAAGTAAAGCCTGACGGAATTCAAGTTTCTTTTGAGGGCGAGAACGCGCCAGCTGAACCACAAACGTATGACTTGGTATTGGTTGCAGTAGGCCGTACTCCGAATGGCAAAAAGATTGATGCCGGTAAAGCGGGTGTGCAGGTGGATGAGCGCGGCTTTATTCCAGTTGATAAACAAATGCGGACCAATGTCTCTAATATTTTTGCAATTGGCGACTTGGTTGGCCAGCCGATGTTGGCTCACAAGGCAGTACATGAAGGTCACGTTGCTGCGGAAGCTGCTGCTGGAGAAAAATCCTACTTCGATGCCAAGCAGATTCCATCGGTTGCCTACACTGATCCTGAAGTGGCATGGGCTGGCTTGACAGAGGAGCAATGTAAAGCTCAAGGTATTACTTATGAGAAGGGTTTATTCCCATGGGCAGCTAGTGGACGCGCGATCGCTAATGGACGTGATGAAGGTTTCACAAAACTCATTTTTGATGCTACTACCCATCGCATTATTGGTGGCGGTATTGTTGGCACGCACGCTGGCGATTTAATCGGCGAAGTGTGTTTGGCAATTGAGATGGGTGCTGATGCGGTGGATATCGGTAAAACGATTCATCCACACCCAACCCTTGGTGAGTCAGTCGGTCTTGCGGCTGAAGCAGCTCATGGCCATTGCACTGATTTACCGCCAGTGAAAAAGAAATCTTAAGTAGCGCTTGAGGTGTAAAAGAAAAAGCCCCGAGCAATCGGGGCTTTCGCAGTCAAGACACTCTCTCAGAATTATTTCTTCTTCGTCGCCTTACTAGCTTTCTCTGCAGTCTTCAATACAGTTTCTGTTGCGTCGCTAAGATTGGTTTGTGCAACTTCAACTGCGTGCTTAACCGCTTTTTGACTAGTTTCAAATACATTGTTTGCAGAAGCAATTGCTTGCTTCATTGCTTGCATAGCTGCATCTGATCCAGCCGGTGCATTTTTTGTCCACTCTTCTACCAAAGAGTTAATTTTCTTTTGGCCAGCTTGAAATTCTTTTTCAGCGGATTGTGTGAAGCTATTTTGTGTCTCATGTGCCAACTCATATAAATGACGGCTATAGGCCATAATTTTTTCTGCCATTGGTTGCACTGCTTCGGCTTGATGGGCTAGCAACTGTTGAATGTCTTTCACTTCCAGTGCTTTCTTAGCGCTATTCATGCTATCGCTCAAGCTTTGTTTCGCAATATGCATATTAAGCTCAACCAACTTTTTAATGCTTTGCAATGCTTGATTGGTCAATCCACTCAAAGTCTCTAAATTTGCTTTCTGTGCCGCTGCAATTTGTTCTGGAGTTAAGTTCATCTGCATCTCTTTCCGTTTCACTGTTTTGTGTCTTTTGATCTTAAGCTTTTTCTTAATGTACTCTCTTTGCGACATTGTATGGTGTAGATGTTGCGATGCAACATAAATGGCTTGCCATGTAGATGAATAGTTCAAACAAGAAAAGAGCCTAAAATCAGGGGGCTCAGTAAAAAATCTCAATACTTTCAGTAAGTTACCCATGAAGCTTTCGCTTGATAACGCCATTGCACCGATCTTTGTCCTCATATGGAGTACCGGCTTTGTGATTGCGCGTATGGCAATGCCATATGTAGAGCCAGCCACCTTTCTGTTTTGGCGTTTTGCAGGGGTTCTAGCGGCTATGGCAGCGCTCAGTCTCGTGTGGAGAATTACCTGGCCTAGCTGGTCGCAAATCAAGCACATCGCCATTGCTGGGATCTTGCTGCAGTTTGGCTATTTACTGGGAGTATGGTTTGCTGTTCGTCTTGGAATGACGGCAGGGTTGGTGGCCATAATAGTTGGTCTGCAACCCATCGTTACTGCTTGGTTTGCTGCTTGGATTTCTGAGAAGGTCAGCTCACGTCAATGGATAGGTCTAGGATTCGGATTTGCGGGTGTTGCGCTTGTGGTTGCCGAGAAGATTGGCTTTAACCACATTCCATTGCTTAGTTATGTTTTGGCATTTATTGCACTTCTATCTATTACCTTTGGCACCCTATATCAGAAGAAATTCTGCCCCGTATTTGATCTGCGTGCTGGATCCTCTATTCAGTTTGGGGTATCGGCAGTTTTGTGTTTCTTTTGTATGTATTTCTTTGAGTCTGGCGTGATGGTTTGGAATCCATCTGTTATTGGCGCCTTACTGTGGGCTATCTTTCCTCTGTCAATTGGATCGATTAGCTTGCTATTTATGATGATTCGCAAGGGGGCAGCCACTAAAGTCACCAGCTTTCTTTATTTAGTGCCACCAACTACTGCTGCAATGGCTTGGCTCTTATTTGATGAGCCATTTACATTGCTGATGGCGGTAGGTTTATGTTTGACGATGACTGGCGTAGTGCTAGTGAATGCCCGTCAGACCAATACAGTAGCGACTATTGCCGAGTAGGGCATTCATTTAGTGGAATAAATTACCTGGATTGGGGCGAATAAAACCGCTTTGTCTTCAGAAATTAATTATCATTCCGTATGTTGAAAGTTTTGGAAGGTATTTTGGGATGCGTTTGAATCGATTTTGGCCCCTAGTTATTGCATTGCTCTTTTGGCTGGGAGTGCTGGGTAACGCACCTGTTCAGGCCGCAACAAAAGATAAGCAGAAGCAAGTAAAGTCAACAAAAGTGGTGACTAAGTCACCCAAAAGAGCCAAGACTGTCCGCGTCACTGTTACTAGATCATCTGCACCCGTAGTTGCAGGACCTCCATCATTAGCTACTGCATTAGGTTTGCGTGGTCAGCGCGATGAGCTCAATCTTAAATCCACTGTAGTGATGGTGGTCAATCAAGACACAAAGGAAGTCTATTACGAGAAGAATCCTTCTGTCAGTTTGCCTATTGCCTCTATTACCAAACTCATGACTGCCATGGTGACGCTCGATGCAAAATTGCCAATGGATGATGTCATCGTTATTAATGCAGAAGACGCGCATATTTATCGGCACTCTCGTTTGGCTGAAGGCACTTCACTTACCCGAGAAGATGCGCTGCATTTGGCTTTGATGTCCTCTGAGAACCGCGCCGCATATACCCTAGCCAGAAACTATCCCGGCGGCCTACCTGCATTTGTTGCTGCCATGAACCGTAAGGCAAAAGATCTCGGCATGGAGCACTCTCACTTTGAGGATCCCACTGGACTGACTAGTGAGAATGTTGCTTCAGCAGAAGATCTCACACGCATGCTCAATGCTGCCTATCAGTACAAAACTATTCGTGAGTTCTCAACCTGGCCTGATTTAACTATGGTGATTGCCAATCGCCCGCAAAAGTTTTTGAACACAAACCGTTTGGTACGTTCCGGGGATATGGATATTGGATTGCAGAAGACTGGCTTCATTAACGCTGCAGGTCGATGCTTGGTCATGCAGGCAAGGGTAAACAACACGCCATTGCTATTGGTCTTTTTGGATTCTGTAGGAACGCAATCCCGTTTTGCCGATGCAGTGCGGGTGCGCGATTGGTATGAGCGCATGCCATCTGGCGCGCAACCCATTCGTCGCTTGATGTAACTGATGAATTAAGCTGCTGAGCCTGGCTCGGCAGACTTGGGTTTAAAACCCATGCCTTTGGATATCTGTAGGGCAGTCTCTAGTAGGGCGCGGAGCCAATCTGCTTGTATACGATCCGTTGGGGCGCTTAAAGACAAGCCGGCAACCAATTTTCCAGTGTCATCCAAAATGGCTGCAGCTAAACAGCTCACGCCTAACTCTAATTCTTCGTCATCGCGAGCGTTACCCACTTTACGCACATGATTGAGTTCGGTTTCGAGTTTGCCTAATTCGGTAATGCTGTTACGAGTGTGTCCAGATAAACCTGTGCGAGTGACATAGGCACGCACTTGTCCAGGGTCGTCGCTCGCGAGGAAGAGTTTGCCAACCGAGGTGAGATGCAAAGGTGCACGACCACCAATGGCACGAACTACCTGCATGCCTGAGCGTTCACTATAAGCGCGATCAACGTAGACAATTTCATCGCCTTGACGTACGGATAGGTTAACGGTTTCACCAGTGAGCTTATGCAGAGTACGCATTGGTAGTTGCGCAGCCTCACGCACAGATAAGCGTGCCTTCACCAAATTACCTAGCTCTAAAAGTTTTAAGCCAAGGCGATAGGTTCCTCCATCGCCACGCTCAACCAATCGGCAAGCAACGAGGTCATTCAAAATTCGGTGGGCAGTAGAAGGGTGCAGACCCGTTGTCTCTGCGAGATTCTTCAGGCTACTGGATTCTTCTTGCTCGGCAAGGGCGTCTAGCAAATTCATCATGCGCTCCACTACCTGGATGGCTGTCTTGCCAACCTCGCCGGTAGATTTGGGGGTTTTGATGGTCTTGCTGGTGTTCATAGGTCTCATTGTAGCGATTTCGGACGAAATTGCATATTATGAAATCCTATATTACAAAGGCATCTGCTGAAAATATCCCCTTTTATAGGGACACAGGGGATTAAGGCTCTTTTAGGCTTGCCTTAAAGCAGCAGCACACTCATTGACTAAGTCAGGCCCTCGATAAATCAGGCCGCTATAGAGTTGCACTAAGCTGGCGCCTGCCATGATCTTTTCACGGGCATCTGCGCCACTCATGATGCCGCCCACGCCGATGATGGGTAGTTGATTACCCAATCTCGCCTTTAAAGCTTTGATGACAATATTAGAGGCATTACGCACGGGCGCGCCAGATAAACCGCCAGCCTCTTCACCAAATTCCATTCCCTTGACTACATCACGAGAGATGGTTGTATTGGTGGCGATGACAGCATCAATGCCAAACTCGAGCAGGAGATCGGCAATGAGATGAATGTCGCTATGGTCTAGATCGGGTGCAATTTTCAAAAAGAGTGGTTTGCGTACGCCATAACGATCGCTTAAGCGCTTTCTGGCTTCATCAAGACTTCCCAATAATTCGCGGAGCATTTCTTCGCCTTGTAAGGCACGCAGATTTTTGGTGTTCGGTGAAGAAATGTTGACAGTGATATAAGCGGAGATTTCATAAACGGCTTCCATTGCCAGGATGTAATCTCGAGAAGCCTCTTCAATCGGGGTGCTGGCGTTCTTGCCAATATTTAAACCAAGTACACCACCACTTTGCCAAAACTGAGAGCGACGCACTCTGGCAACGCAGGCATCAACGCCATCGTTATTAAAGCCCATGCGATTAATAATGCCCTGAGCTTGCGGTAAACGAAACATGCGTGGCTTAGGATTGCCAGGCTGTGACCGTGGCGTGACTGTGCCGATTTCTAAAAATCCAAACCCTAATGCAGCGAGTGCATCGATATGCTTACCATCTTTATCTAAGCCTGCCGCTAATCCAACTGGGTTAGAAAAATCAATGCCACAGAGTGTTTGTGGATCATTAATGGGCTTGCTTACTAAACGCTCCAATAAACCCCAGCGCTGCGCACGGTCCATATTGCTTAAGGTGAGGTTGTGCGCCTTTTCTGGGTCTATAGAAAACAGCCAGGGGCGGAGGAGGGAGTAACGACCGATCATGGGTAGATATTATGACTCAGGGAGCTCTTGCCAATGATCGTCAATCAAACCTTCCATGGGTTGATATTTCACCTTATACGACATCTTGTCGCTTTCCTTAATGAAGTAGCCAAGGTAAAGGTAAGGCAAACCCAATATGCGAGCTTGTTCAATTTGCCACAGAATGCTATAGCTACCATAACTGGCCGCAGAGCTTGTGGTGTCGTAAAAGGTATAAACAGAAGAGATTCCCTGTTCCAGAATATCGATCATGCTCACCATACGTAATCGACCGGGGTGCGGGTCATGTGGACCATCCCGAAACTCCACAATACGGGAGTTCACTCGGCTTTGTAATAAGAACTGCATGTATTGATCTTGATCATCGCTATCCATGTCACCACCTGCGTGCCGCTCAGTTTGATAACGTTGATAGAGTTGGTAGTGTTCCTCTTGGTAACCTAGATTGAGGACTGAGGCCTGAAGATCAGAGTGTTTTTTTTGGGCGCGGCGCTGGCTGCGAGAAGGCGTAAATTGGTTTACCAAAATACGCGTAGAAATACAGGCTTTACATTCGTCGCAATATGGTCGATAGGTATACAAACCACTTCGACGAAAGCCAGCATTAAGTAAATCGTTATACACATCCGCATGAATCAGATGCGATGGTGTGGCTACTTGTGAGCGAGCTGTTTTATTGGGTAGGTAGCTACAAGCATAGGGAGCAGTTGCATAGAACTGCAGGGTGGTTAGGGGAAGTTCTTTAAGCTGAGTCATAACCAGTGATGCAAAATTGCTTTGTCAAAAGTCCAGGATTTCTCAATCTTAGTTTGATTTAAGGATATTTGCAGTTGCTCTAAAAAGACCTGCCTGGGTATTGGGCTGGCGCCTAAGGACAACAGGTGAGCCGTTTCTTGCTGGCAGTCGATCATCTGGACTTCATTCATCAGGCACCATGCACTCAGGGCTGCTAAAGAGATTTTTGATGCATTGGTCTTACGACTAAACATAGACTCACCAAACACCATTCCTCCAAAGGCAACACAATAAAGTCCGCCAGTAAGCTGGCCATCTTCGATTACGGCAATACTGTGGGCGTTGCCTGCTTCGTGAAGTGCGGTGTAGGCATCAATGATTTCATGGGTAATCCAAGTACCATCCTGATCTTTGCGAGTGCTCGTGGCACAGGAGCGTATGACCGCACCAAAATCGGCATCAACCAATATCTGTGACTGCGTGCTTTGACAAAAGAGTCGAATATTCTTTTGCAAAGATTCACTGCACTTAAAGGCGCTGGGCTTTAACACCATTCTAGGGTCCGGCGACCACCAGAGAATAGGTTGGTTATCCGAGTACCACGGAAAAATACCTTGTTGATAGGCGCGAGCTAGTTGACCGGGGTATATCTGCTCACTGACGGCAATGAGCCCAGGAACGCTGGGATCGGGATCTGCCTCAAGCAGCGGATTTGGGAAAGGGTCGTTGGGCCCTAGCCAGGCAATCTGACCCATATTGACTCTTTAGATTCTTTCGGAAGGTAGAACGTCACGACTGCGCACATGAAATTCCTTACCAGCCTCTAAGTTGCCAGCAGCGCGGTCTGCAAAGAACCATTCAAGGGTTTGCTTGACAGTGGGAAAGGCCAATTCTTCCCACGGAATATCATGCTCATGAAAAAGGGCTACTTCAAGACTTTCTTCACCAGCAGAAAATTCTGGATGGGTCATCGTGGCTAAATAGAATAGGTGCACCTGTTCTGCGTGAGGCACATTCAGCAAAGAATAGAGTGGTCCAATTTCCACGGCGGCACCAGCTTCTTCCAGAGTCTCGCGGGCTGCGCCGTGGCTAGTGCTTTCACCTAACTCCATAAAGCCCGCAGGTAAAGTCCAAAAGCCATGACGAGGTTCAATCGCACGACGACATAAGAGCACTTGCTTGCCGTATACCGGAATACTTCCCACTACGTTGCGAGGATTTTGATAATGAATGCTGCCGCACGCTTCACAGACATGACGCTCACGAGAGTCATCTGCTGGAATTTTGATAGTTAATACTGAGGCGCAGTTAGAGCAATACTTCATGCTGACTTTCTAAAAATGGGCTTTGATGGCGCCGCGTAATGCATTGCTAAGCATAATCTCATCTGCCATTGAAACATCATTAATAGTCAGGTTGGCTTCACGGGCATTTAGAGTGGGATCTGTAAGTAGGGCGGCACGCATTACCCCAGGCAAGAGACCGGCCGATACTGGTGGCGTAAGCCATTCAGAGCTACCCTGAGGTTTAACAAAAATGCTAGTCCTTCCGCCCTCAGTAACAAAGCCTTGTTCATTGACAAATAAGGCATCAAATCCACCTAAGTTCACGGCTTCTTGCCAAGCTTGGTCATAAAGAGATCGATTGCTCATTTTGTGACGCAGTAAAGCATCCCCAGAAAACATCGTCACATCACCTTGAAGAATATCTTTAGCCCAGAATAGTTTGACTGGTTCATTGATCAAATCCATCGCAGCATTCGTAACTAATAGTTCGCCAGTAGGCGTGAGATCCAACCTTAATCGATAGGACAAGTTTTTATCAAATGAGGCACAGGTGCTCAGAATCAATTTCTTGGCAGTCTCCAGTTGAAAGGGGATTCTTAAAGCTGCTGCAGATGCAAACAGACGGTGTAAGTGGGCGTGCAATCTTTGGGGTTCGCCATTCAGAACCGCAATGGTTTCAAATAAGCCTGTAGCGCTTGGAAGATCCACTAGGAAGGCAGATTTAATGCGGCACTCTTGCCATTCTTGGCCTGCATCTGAGTCATTGGTGATTCCAGCGCCAACCCCTAGGGTAAAGCTTGATACATGAGAGTCGTGATCTTGCCTAATTTCAACAGTGCGGATGGGAACACTAAAGGCAAAGTTCCCATTGGGGTCAAGCCAGCCTAAGGCGCCGCAATAGTAGCCGCGATCTTCGGGTTCTAGTTCTTGAATAATTTCCATACTACGCTTTTTAGGGGCCCCTGTAACTGAGCCACATGGAAATACCGCTTTGAAAATATCGAATAGAGCAACATCAGGTTTGATCTGACCTTGCACGGTAGAAGTCATTTGCAATACATCACCGTGTCTTGCCACTTCAAATAGATTGGGCACTAGTACCGTGCCCGGAAGAGAGATGCGACTGAGATCATTACGTAGCAAGTCCACAATCATGACATTCTCAGCTTGATTCTTTGGGTCATCCGATAAGGTGCTCGCAACGGCAGATAGGGCACTTGCAGTACCCTTCATTGGCATAGCTTTTATCGTATCGCCATCTCGCGCAATAAATAGTTCAGGTGATTGCGACAGTAAAAAGTTGCCATCATGTTCAATAAAAGCACCAAAGCGCCCAGGCTGGCGATCCCTTAAGCGGCTATATAAGGCGAGTGGAGCACCATAAGTCTTGCCTGTGATTCGATAGGTGTGGTTAATCTGGTAGCTATCACCGCTGCGGATGTATTCCTGTATCGCTGCAATATCGGCAGTAAATTGCTCCTCGTTCAAGGATTCCTGAACATCCATCACTCCGGCGCTTGCTTGAGCTAGATCTAGCGAAGCCAACCTCTGAGCAATGCAGATGTCGACATCCTGCTTGGATAGTTTTTTGAATTCTTCAAAAGACCAGGCTTCAATGAGCGGATGGTGATGATCTGATTGATTGACTCGCTCAGGTAGATTATGAATTTGTCTACCCAACTCATAAGCAAAGGCAGCAACAATAAATTCACCCTTTGCAAGCGCGGCAGAAATTTCAGTAAGGCACTGCTGGGTAGCGGTTAAATCTAACGCATGATCGCCGCTCGGAAGAACGCACCAGTAGTGCAGCGCGTTTTCATATTGGCGACTAGTGGGTAAGGCCGCGGTGCTTTGCGCATCATCGAGCAAAATCATCGCGGCTTACCTAGCAATGTCTACTTATTTCAGAATCGTGGCAGATTCGATGATGACAGTCTTAGTAGGAACGTCAGACATTCTGCCCATGCGTGGGGCTGGAGCAACCATGGTTGGTACTTTGCGAATGGCATCTATGGTTTGTGTCCCAGAGATCACTTTGCCAAACACGGTATAGCCATTACCCATCGCATTAGGGTAGTCGAGCGCCGCATTGTCTTTCACGTTAATAAAGAACTGCGAAGTTGCGGAATCAGGATCAGAGGTGCGAGCCATCGCAATCGTGTAAACGTTATTCTTCAAGCCATTTTGCGCTTCAGAAACTACTGGGGAATCGGTTGGCTTTTGATTTAAGTCTGGCGTAAACCCACCACCTTGAATCATGAAGCCATCAATCACACGATGAAAGATCGTGCCGTTATAGAAACCGCTCTTAACGTAGTTCAAAAAGTTAGCAGTGCTCTTGGGTGCTTTCACATCATCTAATTCAACGACGAAGTTGCCCATCGTAGTTTTGAATTCAACCTTAGGGCCTGCAAACGCTGCTTGACTAGTAAAACAAGAAACAGCAACAACAAGGGCGGCAAATAGCTTACGCATAAGAACTCCTTAAATAAGATAAAAATAGCTTGTATTTGATTGTATTGCCCAAGACCGCCGGAGGGTTAAATGATCCTTTAGGCTAGCCCATTGGGAACATTTCCGGCATAAGCATAGGAAGCCTCATCAAACATGCCCGGTCTTGCAAGGTAGTCCAGTGTCCAGTCAATAGTGTCAACACCCCAAAAGCAATGTTGATTCACTATCAGGGCCGGCACTCCAAAGGCGCCATCGGCTTTTGCTTGATTGGTATTAGCGATCAGCTTTGCCTTCACTTCTGGATTTTCAGGTTTAGGTGTATCTGCGGGAAGCCCTAAATGACTACAAAATTCTGGCCAAGATAGGTTGGGGTCTTTACCTTCCGCCCAAACATAATCAAAAGCACGCTCAACCATCACCCAATCGGCATTCTGTTCAACGAGAAGACGTTGTGCAGCAACTGTCATAAAGGGGTGATGTTCTGGAAAGCGAAACGGAATACCTAACTTCTCCGCCTGCCATACACAAAACTGATAGGTGTGTGGGCGTTTGGCAGCAACTTCTCCTGGACCCTTATTTTCAGAAGCTCTGAGCAGGCCACCCAGCAGAATAGAAATAGGTTTAATCTCTAGCTTGCTTTCAAGACGCTGTCTTTGCTTGGTGTACAGATAAGCAAACGGGGAAACAATATCGTAATAAAAAGTAGCTGCAATCTTTGTACTCATATCGCCTTATTTTTTCTTGTGCTCTTCATCGAGCTTCTTTAAGAATGCTAGTTTTTCTTTGATCTGCGACTCTAGGCCACGCTCAACTGGTTCGTACCAATGCGGCTCCTTCATGCCTTCTGGCAGATAGGTTTCACCAGCGGCATAGCCATGCGGCTCATCATGGGCATAGCGATATTCCTTGCCGTGACCAAGCTCTTTCATTAACTTAGTGGGTGCATTGCGCAGATGATTCGGAACGGGTTTGGATTGATCTTTTGCTACATAAGCGCGAGCAGCATTAAAAGCGTTGTAGCTTGCATTGCTTTTTGAGGCAACGGCAAGATAGACTACTGCTTGCCCAAGAGCTAACTCACCCTCAGGGGATCCTAGTCTTTCATAGGTCTGCGCTGCATCGTTAGCCAATTGCATCGCTCTTGGATCTGCCAGGCCAATATCTTCCCATGCCATCCGAATAATGCGTCTGGCTAAGTAACGGGGATCAGCACCGCCATCTAGCATGCGGCAAAACCAATATAAGGCCGCATCGGGGTTAGATCCGCGAACAGATTTGTGTAGAGCAGAGATTTGATCGTAGAAGTGATCGCCACCTTTGTCAAAACGCCGTGCTTGAGCACTCAGCGCATTCTCTATAAATTGCTGATCAACGATTTTTACTTCCGCATTTGGTGTGAGGACCGCATTGCGCACTTGTTCAACTAAATTGAGAAGGCGTCGCGCATCACCATCAGCGTTAGAGATAAGGGTGTCGATTGCCGTTGATTCAAATTGCACATCGGGCATCGCATGCTGATGAGCTCGATTAAAGAGTAATTTCAGCTCCTCGGGGGTGAGCGATTTCAAGACATAGACTTGAGCACGCGACAGAAGTGCAGAGTTCACTTCAAATGATGGGTTCTCAGTAGTGGCGCCAATAAAGGTAAATAAACCTGACTCCACATGGGGTAGCAGTGCGTCTTGCTGGCTTTTATTAAAGCGATGGATCTCGTCAACAAATAAAATCGTTTGCTTGCCGTACTGAGCCATATTTTGTTGGGCTTGCTCAATGGATTCCCGGATTTCTTTAACGCCCGCTAGGACTGCAGAGATCGCAATGAACTCACGATCAAATGCTTTGGCGGAGAGACGCGCTAGCGTAGTCTTGCCAACGCCCGGAGGACCCCAGAAAATCATCGAGTGAGGCTTGCCGGAGGCAAATGCTAGATTGAGTGGCTTACCACTTGCCAATAAATGCGCTTGTCCAATGACTTCTTCAATCATTTTTGGGCGCAGTGCCTCTGCTAAGGGTGGAGGCGGTGCGCTATCAAAAAGACTGCTCATTGCATCAGGCTTGAATAAAGAGAATAACTAAGGATGCCCAGGTGAGGCAGGCTGCTGCAACATAGGTCAAGCGATTGCGCATGGTCATAAAAGCAGAGCGGGCGGCTTCGTCGGCAAAATAATATTGATAGGTGTTCTGATCAATATTGCGCTGAATGATTAGAGTGGAAGCCAAAATAAGTAAGCCCACTGGAATATAAATGTGAAGCGCTAACCAAGCCACTAAAGCGGGGATGACACCCCAGATCCATGCATTACGGTCTTCCCAGCGATCACCAGCAGGTGCCTTACCTAGAAGATGTAAATTGGCACCCCAATGCAAAGCCCCCATAAAGGAAGTAATCACGGCACCATAACCCGCCAAAGATTCAGCGCTTAAATAATTTACGGGTGTTGGCGCTAATTGCACCATGAGGGCTAGCCCAATAAATGGAATAAGACCAGCATAGCCAAGTTTGCGAACTAAAGGTGGGATGGGGTTCACGATGACGATATCTAGGTTAAGGGGTTGTGAATGAAATTATTTATCGTAGGTGTATACGCCGCGACCTGTTTTGCGACCGAGATATCCAGCGGCAACCATTTCACGAAGCAACGGGCAAGGGCGGTATTTGGAATCGCTGAAGTTTTCAAAATAGACTTCCATCACTGCCAAGCAAGTATCAAGACCAATGAGATCTGCTAAGGCTAGTGGGCCAATCGGTTGATTGCAGCCTAACTTCATGCCAGCATCAATATCTTCTGGACTAGCAAGACCTTCTGATAAAACAAAGAAAGCCTCATTAATCATGGGTAGCAAAATGCGATTCACCACAAAGCCAGGTGAGTTTTTAACAGTAATTGGCTCTTTGCCAACACGCTTAGCCATCTCAATAATGGCAGCGTGGGTAGCGTCACTAGTTTGCAAGCCACGAATGACTTCCACTAAGGCCATTAGGGGTGGTGGGTTGAAGAAGTGCATGCCAATAAAGCGGGCAGGGTTTGAGTCAAGTGCCGCTAGCTTGGTAATCGATAGGGAGGAGGTGTTTGTGGCAATGATAGTGTCTTTGCTCACGATCTCGTCTACTTGCTTGAGAATCTTTTCTTTAATTGCTTGGTTCTCGGTTGCTGCTTCAATCACCAATCCCAAGCCTTTAAAGTCAGCATAAGAAGTGCTTCCTTTAATACGTTTGAGTGCAGCTTCCTTTGCTTCAACAGTTAGCGTTTCTTTTTTGACAAGACGATCCAAACTCTTGCTGATTTGCTCAAGACCGCGTTGTACTGCTGCCTCATTAATATCAACCATCACGACATCAAGGCCTGCAACCGCACACACTTGTGCAATTCCATTGCCCATAGTGCCCGCACCAATGACGCCTACTGATTGAATACTCATCTTATTTCCTCTTTTGATATTGGGTGGAACCAAATAACTGCTCTCTAGCCTTGTCATCGTGCAAGGGTTTGCGTAATGCGGTTAATACCTCGCAACCACGTATTACTGCTTGCCGTGAACCAATCTTTTCAAACCACTTTTTGAAATGCGGGTAATCATTGATTTCAATGCCTTGATTTTTCCAATTACGAGTCCATGGATAAATCGCAATATCAGCAATGGAATAGCTTTTGCCTGCAATATAGGGATTATCTTTCAGTTGACCATCCAATACACCATAGATACGCTTGGCTTCATTGGTGTAACGATTAATGGCGTATTCAATTTTCTCAGGTGCGTAGAGTCTGAAGTGGTGGTTTTGCCCAAGCATGGGGCCAAGGCCACCCATTTGGAACATCAGCCATTGCAGCACCTCGTACTTACCGCGGGTGCTCTGGGGTAAGAACTTGCCAGTCTTACCTGCTAAATAGAGAAGGATGGCGCCAGACTCAAAGACATTGATCGATTTTCCGTCTGGACCATCTGGGTCAACGATTGCTGGAATCTTATTGTTGGGGCTAATCCTGAGGAACTCAGGCGTAAATTGATCGCCGGCGCCAATATCAATCGGATGAGCAATCCAGTCGCGACCTAGGCGGTAGCCGCATTCTTCCAACATGATGTGGACCTTATGGCCATTTGGGGTTGGCCAACTGTAAACATCAATCACCTGTTTTGATTTTGGGGTTGCCATTTTTTTTTTCCTCTATAAATTTTGTAAGCGCTGTAAGGCATTGGCGAGTGTTTGCTCTTGCTTTGCAAAACAAAAACGAATGACGCCAGACTCGGTAGGTTGTTCATAAAAAGCAGAAACTGGAATGGCAGCTACCCCAACTTCGCTGGTAAGCCATTTACAAAAATCCGCCTCGTTCAATTTAGTCTGAGGTATTCCCAGCGCGGAGTAATCAGCGCATTGAAAATAACTACCGGGACTAGGAAGCAATTTAAATTTGGTTTTACTTAAACCAGCCCTAAAAAAGTCTCGCTTAGCTTGATAAAAGGCGGGAAGATTTAAATAATGTTTTTCATCTGCAAGATAAGTAGCTAAGCCATATTGCATGGGAGTATTAACCGCAAATACATTGAACTGATGCACCTTGCGGAACTCTTTTGTTAGCGCAGATGGCGCAGCTACATAACCCACTTTCCAACCAGTGACGTGATAGGTCTTGCCAAAGCTAGAAACTAGAAAGCTCCTAGCTGCTAACTCTGGATGAGAGGAGATGCTATGGTGCTTGGTGCCGTCATAGACCATATGCTCATAGACTTCGTCACTCAGAATCAAAGCGGAAGTATCGCGAACTAAGGCTGCTAGGTGATCAAGATCTGATGTATCCCACACCATGCCAGTCGGATTATGCGGAGTGTTAATCAAAATGAGTCGCGTTTTAGGGTTGATAGCATTTGCTAATACATCCCACGGAATTTGATACGAAGCCACTTGTCCTGATTCATCACGCACAACCTGCAATGAAATGGCAATCGTTTTACCCCCAGCTAAATCTATTGCAGGTCGGTAGCAGTCAAAGGCAGGTTCGATGATGATGACTTCATCGCCAGGACCAACGCAAGAGAGTATGGCTGTAAATATGGCCTGTGTGCCACCTGCAGTAATCGTGATTTCAGTATCAGCGTCGTAGTGGTGACCATATAAACGGCTGATCTTCTGACTAATGCCATGACGAAGCTCTGCAACTCCAGCCATAGGTGGGTATTGATTGTGATCTGCCATCATGGCGGCATTCACATCAGCAATCAGTTTTCTGTCGCATGGAAAATCCGGAAAGCCTTGCCCAAGATTAATAGCCTGATGCTCTGCGGCCAGGGAGGACATCACCGTAAAGATGGTGGTTCCAACTTTTGGTAGGCGACTTGGAAAAGAGGGTGTCTCTAGCGGGTTCATGAGGGCAGGGGTAATGATCGGTCTTTTACAGCGGATATATCCGGTAGTCGCTAGAATGGTAAAAATACATAAACAAATTGTGCCATGCTGATCGTTCTTTCACCTGCTAAATCCTTGGATTACAAGACCCCCGTCAAGGTCAAGGCACCGACTTTGCCCGAGTTTGTCTCGGAATCAGCCAAGCTTATTGCTGATCTCAAGAAGCTAGCACCGCAAGACATTGCCAAATTGATGGGTTTATCCGATCAATTGGCCATTCTGAATGTCGGTCGCTATCGGGATTGGTCCAAGAAATTCACAGAAGAAAACAGTAAGCCGGCGATCTATGCCTTTGATGGGGATGTCTATGATGGTTTTGACGTTAAAACCCTGAATGCCAAAGCAGTAGAGTTTGCCCAAGATCACATCCGAATTTTGTCCGGCCTTTATGGTGCGCTGAAGCCTCTGGATTTGATGCAGCCTTATCGCCTAGAAATGGGCACCTCATTCAAAAACGCCAGAGGTAAGGATCTTTATGCATTCTGGGGGAGTCGCGTAACTGATTCCATCAAGAAGGTTCTAGAAAA
Organism: Polynucleobacter sp. AP-Kaivos-20-H2; assembly: GCF_018882215.1. GTDB lineage: Bacteria > Pseudomonadota > Gammaproteobacteria > Burkholderiales > Burkholderiaceae > Polynucleobacter. The sequence continues at coordinate 141,345 of NZ_JACVOX010000001.1, forward strand.
GCAAAAGAAGCCAGCCCTACTTAATCTGGCTTCAGAAGAGTATTTCAAGGTGCTCCAACCTAAAGAATTGGATTGCCAGGTCATTTCCCCGGTGTTTCAGGATGCTAAGGATGGCAAGTACAAGATTATTTCTTTTTATGCCAAGCGAGCCCGAGGCTTGATGGCTCGCTATGTGGTTGAGAATCGTATTACTGATCCCGCTGATTTAAAGGGCTTTAATTTAGATGGTTACAAGTACTATGCCGCTGAATCAAAAGTAGATAAGCCTGTATTTAGAAGGGCAGAAAGAAAATAATGGCCGTGCATCGCACTAAAGCATCGCAACGAAATTCTCCAGAAGTGGAGAAGATGGTAGCTGACGCTATTTCTTTGGCCGCATCTGGCAGTCAGATCGAGGATCGCTTCTGGGAAGAGCGTCTGAACATGCGCTTAATGCGCTTGCTCAAAAGTCAAAATCAAAACGTGATTGATGCCGCCTTAGATCAAACCTTTCGTATCAATACGGTAGCCTTTGAAGTGCTTGCCGATATTGCCGAAACGTTGGCTGAGTCATTGAGGGTTGAGCATGAAGGGCAGGAGTGGGATGTGTTGTTACTAGCAATGCCGATCGTTGCGCATACTCGTTATCAGATTCCATCTGGGCCATTGCCTGTCAATATTATTGAGTCAACTGCTCAGGCCCTACAAAGCGCTATCGCTTCAACTGACACGCGCATAGCCATTGTTCCTTGGCTTTACAGCATTGATCAAATGCCGCATTCCCATTGTCAAACGCGCGTATTGACTGAAGCATTGGCAACCGCGGCAATTTCCGGAAAAGATGTCAAGCTTGAGTTGCGCAATATGTCGGAAACGATTGCCGTATTGGCGGATCCGCGTTTTATTATTGCCGCCTTAAGTGCGCCGAGCGGCTCCCCCATTTTTCGTTGGCAGGCTGAGCCACCAGCTCGCCAAGAGCGGGGCGTGAGTTTGATTGGTTGGCAAACTGCTATGCAGGAGCCGATTGCATCTCTACTCCCTGGTTGTGAGTTTGAGTTGCTCTTACCAGAGGCCTATTTCACAAACTGTCGGTTGGCTGATAAGCATGTGCGACCTTTGAGTATTCGCGCAGCAGTCAATTTCTTAGAGAGCACTATAGGGATACTGCCAGCTGGTTTATCTTGTGTGGTCGGAGCCTTTGGAGAAGAGCAGGCAGATGAGTATCGAATATCGTTCAGTGTAAAAGGTTCATCCGATGTAATGTATGGGGTGATCTGGCCACTGTATGACAGGGAAAGCGTGGCAAACGACGCTTTAAACGACCTGTCAGATGATGAGAGTCCAATTAAGAAGATTTGTGATGCCTTGCATGACGCAGGAGTAGAGGATGTATTCCGACATGCCATGCTGTTTGATCCAGAGCTCTGCGATGACTGTGGGGCACCTTTATTTCCAGATCGCTCAGGCGAGGCAGTACATGCTGAAATGCCAGACGATGCACCATCACAGCAACCTCTGTTTCACTAAATAAAACAAAGAAGCAAAACAAAGAAGCAAAAGAAAAATATATCGATGAAACAAAAGAAGCGCTAAGCAATAAAAAAGCCGAGAAGTCTCGGCTTTTTTATTTGATGCAGTGTGAGAAATTAATTCTGCACAAAAGGTTCCGTGCCAGCAAACAAGTGTGGCAACTTACCAGATTTCATATCTGCTGTTTGGCAAAAATCGGCAAGACGTACACCCGCTTTAATGTTGAATAACATTGCTTTGTTACCCAATACCACTAGGTCGAAGCCAGAGTTGGTATTTTTGTAACGAAGACTGCCCGGCAATGAAGTTTGGCGATCCAAATCATACGTTTTGGATTCCCAAGTTAAGCGGATCTTTTCAGTTGAGCCAGCAGTTTTGAACTGCTTGCTTTCTTGACAGGTCCAAGTAAATGCTTCTTCATCAGCAAATGCATTTGCAGCACCTAAAGTGCTAGCAAGTACAAGGCTAATGGCGAGAAGGTTTTTCTTCATCTAGTTTTCCTTATGAGAGCAAGTGCTTAACGCCAGCCTGCTCTTCGAGTAATTCATTCAGGGTGTGGGTCATGCGCTCACGGGAGAATGCATCGATCTCTAAACCCTCGATCATTTTATATTCGCCGTTTTCGCAAACTACTGGGAAGCCATAAATCACTTCAGCAGGAATGTCGTATTCGCCTTTAGAAGGAATGCCCATCGTTACCCACTTACCGTTAGTGCCGAGAACCCAATCATGAATATGATCAATCGCCGCATTGGCTGCAGAAGCTGCAGAAGACAGGCCACGCGCTTCAATGATGGCTGCACCACGCTTACCAACAGTTGGAATAAATACATCTTTGTTCCAAGCTGCATCGTTGATAGAGTCTTTGACTGACTTGCCATCGATCGTTGCAAAGCGATAGTCTGGATACATTGTTGGGCTGTGGTTGCCCCATACAACCAATTTCTCAATATCAGCTACCGGCTTGTTTAACTTGCTAGCCAATTGTGAGAGGGCGCGGTTGTGATCCAGGCGCAACATGGCTGTGAAATTCTTCGCAGGAATATCTGGAGCAGATTTCATGGCGATGTACGCATTGGTATTTGCTGGATTACCAACAACCAATACTTTTACAGTCTTCTTAGCAACGGCATTCAATGCTTTGCCTTGAGCTGTGAAAATTTGTGCGTTAGCGGAGAGCAAGTCTTTACGCTCCATGCCGGGACCACGTGGACGTGCGCCAACTAAAAGGGCAACGTCGATATCTTTAAAAGCGGTCATTGGGTCAGAGTGCGCTGACATACCTGCCAATAGCGGGAATGCGCAGTCTTCCAACTCCATCATGACGCCAGTTAAGGCTTTTTGAGCTTTTTCATCAGGAATCTCAAGTAATTGCAGGATGACGGGCTGATCTTTGCCCAGCAGGTCGCCATTGGCGATGCGGAATAAAAGGGAATATCCGATTTGACCGGCTGCACCGGTTACAGCGACACGCATTGGGGCTTTTGCCATTACTGAGAACTCCAAAGGAAGGTTAATTGGGTTAAATAAAGAAAACTTTTCTATTATCCATTCAAGTGTAGGGACTTTAGCTTTACACTGTCAATGATGTCTTATATAAGACTAGAATTACCTTGAATTTTATCCAATTGACACGGCCTGGAGTTAATTTGTCTGATGTGAATTTGCCTGTTGCCTCATTTAGCCCTCTGTACGAACAGATCAAGGCGATGATTTTGGCTAGTTTGCAAGCCTCGGAATGGCTTCCAGGGATGGCTATTCCCAGTGAAATGGAGCTCGCAGCCCGTTATGCCGTGAGTCAAGGGACTGTCCGTAAAGCCATTGATGAACTAGCTGCCCAAAATTTACTGGTTCGCCGCCAAGGCAAGGGCACCTTTGTCGCCACCCATCAAGAAGACGACTGGCAATATCGTTTTTTACGCTTAGCCCCGGATTCTGGTGAGAAATTTCACCTGACCAACCAGTTTTTGACCTGCGAAAAGATTAAAGCTACGGCTTACGTGGCTAATTTGCTCAAATTAAAGGCAGGTGACTCGATTATTCATATCGACCGGGTTCAGAGTTTTGCAGGAAAGCCCATTGTTTTTGAAGAGATTTTTCTACCCGGAGCTCGTTTTAAGGGCTTAGATCTTGAGGCGCTGAATGCATGGCATGGTCCTGTATATGCATTCTATGAGGGGCACTACGCCACCCATATGGTGCGCGCAGAAGAAAAAATTAAGGCAGTAGCTGCTGATGAAATGCTGGCAAAACATCTGCATCTGGAAGAAGGCGCGCCAATCCTTTCTGTAGAGCGGGTAGCTTTCACCTACGGGAATAAGCCAGTAGAAATTCGTCACGCTAGATACGACACTTCAGAGCAGCATTACGAAAACAAATTGAACTAAGTGCGTTGATGAACATATCCGTTAAAACCCCTATTAAACCCCTATTAAACCCCTATAAACCCGTAAAAATCCCCACCAGACTTAAGGTTTCCAATAGAATATGTTGCGACACAACAAAACCACAATGAACCTCCACCTAAAGATAGAGATTACCCATGGTTGATTCACAGCAAAATGTAAAAAAAGATAGACCGGTTTACCGAAATATTGGTCTTGCCCAGTTGATTAAATACCGTCTCCCTTGGGCGGGTAAGGTGTCGATTCTTCACCGTATTAGCGGAGCAGCATTGTTTTTAATGTTACCTTTCTTGCTTTATCTTCTAGACCAAAGCTTAGCCTCAGAATTGAGCTATCAAAAGTTCCAAGCAATTACTGGTCATATGCTGGTGAAAATTATTTGCCTTGGATTGATTTGGTGTTTCTTGCACCATTTCTGCGCTGGTATTCGCTATCTCCTATTGGACTTAGAAATTGGTGTTGAAAAAGTGGATGCAAACCGCTCAGCTATCTTTGTGTTTTGCTTGGGCCTGGCTTTGACCGCAGTTGTTGGTCTCAAATTATTCGGCTTGTACTAAGCGCACATCATTTAAGGAAATTTCATGCCTATTTATCAAATTGGACCAAAGCGCTTAGTTGTGGGCGCGCACTACGGCCTTAAAGAATGGATCATCCAACGTGCTACTGCGATAGTGATGGTGGTATTTACGATTGTTTTGCTAGTGGACTATTGCATTACTGGCAGCGCTACTTATGAAGGTTGGTCTGCTTTGTTCAGCAACCAATTTATGAAGTTGTTGACGCTCTTGGCGTTCATCAGTCTGTTTTACCACGCCTGGATTGGTATCCGTGATATCTGGATGGATTACATCAAGCCCGTTAGCATTCGTTTGACACTGCAAGTGTTAACCGTTTTGTATCTAGTAGCCTGTGCAGCCTATGCTGTGCAAATTTTGTGGAAAGTGTAATTCGATGACTGCAATTAAAAAATCATTGCCACGCCGCCGTTTTGATGCGGTGATTATTGGGGCAGGTGGTTCCGGTATGCGTGCATCTTTACAGTTGGCTGAAGCCGGCTTGAATGTTGCTGTATTAACTAAGGTATTCCCAACACGTTCACATACAGTTGCTGCCCAAGGGGGTATCGGTGCTTCATTAGGCAATATGAGTGAAGACAATTGGCACTATCACTTCTATGACACCATCAAGGGATCTGACTGGTTAGGTGACCAAGACGTGATCGAGTTCATGTGTCGCGAAGCTCCAAAAGTTGTTTATGAGTTAGAGCACTTCGGCATGCCATTTGACCGTAACCCAGATGGCACGATTTATCAGCGTCCATTCGGTGGTCACACAGCAAACTATGGCGAGAAGCCTGTGCAACGTGCTTGTGCTGCTGCTGACCGAACTGGCCATGCCATGTTGCATACCTTGTATCAACGTAACGTGCGCGCTAAAACAAACTTCTTTGTAGAGTGGTTGGCGCTAGATTTAATTCGTGATGATGCAGGTGATGTTGTTGGCGTTACTGCACTCGAAATGGAAACAGGCCAGGTCTATATTTTGGAAGCCAAGATTGTGATGTTGGCAACTGGTGGTGCAGGACGTATTTGGGATGCATCGACTAACGCGTTTATTAATACCGGTGACGGTATGGGCTTAGCAGCTCGCGCAGGTATTCCATTGGAAGATATGGAGTTCTGGCAATTTCACCCAACTGGCGTAGCTGGTGCAGGCGTGTTGTTGACAGAAGGTTGTCGCGGTGAAGGCGGTATCTTGCGTAACAAAGATGGCGAGCGTTTCATGGAACGTTATGCGCCAACCTATAAAGATTTGGCCCCACGCGATTTCGTATCCCGCTGTATGGACCAAGAAATTAAAGAAGGGCGCGGTTGCGGTCCTAACGGTGACTATGTTGTACTCGATCTGACACACATTGGTGCCGAGACCATCATGAAGCGTTTACCTTCTGTTTATGAGATTGGTATTAACTTTGCGAACGTTGATGTCACTAAAGAACCAATTCCAGTAGTGCCTACGATTCACTATCAGATGGGCGGCATTCCAACGAACATCAATGGTCAAGTGGTTGTTCCTGCAAATGGTATCCACAATGAAATCGTCAATGGTTTGTATGCAATTGGTGAGTGTTCATGTGTATCCGTACACGGTGCGAACCGCTTAGGCACTAACTCATTGCTCGACCTCTTGGTATTCGGTCGCGCAGCCGGTAACCACATTGTTGGCCTAGATCTTAAAAATCGCGAGTTCAAGCCCTTACCTGCGAATGCTGGTGAGCAAACATTGGAGCGTATTGCGAAGCTGGATAACTCAACTTCAGGTGAGTACGCGCAAGACGTTGCAAATGATATTCGTAAGTGCATGCAGAAATATGCTGGTGTGTTCCGTAATCAAGAGTTGATGGACGAAGGTGTTCGTCAAATGGCTAAATTGACAGAGCGCGCCAATAACTTGTGGCTTAAAGACAAATCCGAGATTTTCAATACAGCACGTATTGAGGCTTTGGAAGTGGCTAACTTGGTCGAAACTGCAAATGCAACCATGATTTCTGCTGCAGCTCGTAAAGAGAGTCGTGGTGCACATTCGCATGATGACCATCAAGAGCGCGATGATGAGAATTGGATGAAGCACACCCTTTGGTACAGCGAGGGAAATAAGCTTTCTTACAAGCCGGTTGTCTTGAAGCCCCTCACTGTTGAGTCCTTCCCTCCTAAAGAACGTACTTTCTAAGCAAAAGAGATAGAAGATGAGTGATATCCGTATATTCGAAATTTACCGCTACGATCCAGATGTCGATGCTGCTCCACGCATGCAACGTTATGAGTTAGAACTCACTGGTGAGCGTATGTTGTTGGACGCTTTGATTTCTTTGAAGAAGCAAGATGAGACGATTTCTTATCGTCGCTCATGCCGTGAAGGCGTCTGCGGTTCAGACGCTATGAACATCAATGGTAAAAATGGTTTGGCTTGTTTGACTAATATGTTGACTTTGCCTAAGGTCATCACATTGCGCCCATTGCCTGGCTTGCCAGTCGTGCGCGATTTAATTGTCGATATGACTTTGTTCTTCAAGCAGTATTTGTCAATCAAGCCTTACTTGGTAAACGAAAATCCACCTCCTGAAAAAGAGCGTCTTCAGAGTCCTGAAGAGCGTGAAGAGTTGAACGGCTTGTATGAGTGCATCTTATGCGCATCATGCTCAACTTCATGCCCATCTTTCTGGTGGAATCCAGATAAGTTCGTTGGCCCAGCTGGTTTACTGCAGGCTTATCGCTTTATTGCGGATAGCCGTGATGAAGATACCAATCAGCGTTTGGATAATTTAGAAGACCCATACCGCCTATTCCGTTGCCACACGATCATGAATTGCGTAGATGTATGTCCTAAGCACTTGAATCCAACGAAGGCAATTGGCAAGATCAAGGAGTTGATGGTTCGTAGGGCAGTATGACCCTCGGCAATGCAGAGTTATATCGTTTAAAGAGTGATGCTCGTAGGGGCTTGCTAGAGAACGATTTAATTCTGCAGCGTTTCTTTGAGCGTTACGGCACTCAATTAAGCGTAGAAGATGGAAAAGTTTTAAGCCAGTTATTAGCTTTAGATGACAACGACTTGATGGATTTATTGATTGGTCGTAAAGACTCTATAGCCAGCCTGGAGAAAGAGATGCAAACAGACTCTTTCAAGATGGTTTTACAAAGGCTGAGAGAGAAGTAATTCAGCTTTTTGGTGCAGTAGCGTTATAGACGCATGGTTGAATAGTGTATTAATCATAATTTTGAATGACTAAGGATTAGAAATGATTGAATCGGACATCAAAGCAAAACTCTCGTTTTCGGATGGCACACCAGATATTGATCTGCCAATTTATAAAGGGACAGTGGGTCCTGATGTAATCGACATTCGTAAGCTCTATGGTCAGACTGGTAAGTTCACTTATGACTCAGGCTTCTTATCTACTGCGTCATGTAATAGCAAAATTACCTACATCGATGGCGATAAGGGTGAGTTGCTCTATCGCGGCTACCCAATCGAAGATTTAGCTAATAACTGTGACTTCTTGGAAGTATGCTACCTGTTGATCAATGGTGACTTGCCAAACCCTGCCGAGAAAAAAGCTTTTGATGAAATGGTGATTCACCACACCATGGTTCATGAGCAAATGCAATTCTTCTTGCGTGGCTTCCGTCGTGATGCACATCCAATGTCTGTATTAACTGGCCTGGTTGGTGCAATGGCTGCGTTCTATCATGACGAGATCGACTATGCCGATGAAAAGGCGCGTGAAGTGGCGCAAATTCGTTTGATCGCAAAAATGCCAACCCTAGTTGCAATGTCTTATAAGTATTCCGTAGGGCAACCGTTTATTTATCCAGATAACTCGTTGTCATACACTGCAAACTTCATGCGTATGATGTTTGCAACGCCATGTGAGCAGTACAAAGTAAATCCAGTATTGGTACGCGCCTTAGATCGTATCTTTATCTTACATGCAGACCATGAGCAAAATGCGTCTACATCAACTGTACGTTTGTGTGGTTCTTCAGGCACGAATCCATTTGCTGCTATTTCTGCTGGTATTGCTTGCCTCTGGGGCCCTGCACACGGCGGTGCTAACGAAGCCTGCTTGCAAATGTTAAATGAGATCCAGGCTAGTGGCGGTGTAGATAAGATTCATGAATTCATCGCTCAAGTAAAAGATAAGAACTCAAGCGTTCGCTTGATGGGCTTTGGTCACCGTGTTTACAAAAACTTTGATCCACGTGCAAAGTTGATGCGTGAAACTTGCTACGAAGTATTGAATGAACTTGGTCTGCAAGATGACCCATTATTCAAGTTGGCAATGACTCTTGAGAAGATTGCTTTGGAAGATGAGTACTTTGTTAGCCGTAAGCTCTATCCAAACGTTGACTTCTACTCTGGCATCGTTCAACGTGCTCTAGGGATCCCAACAGAAATGTTCACCTGTATTTTTGCTTTGGCAAGAACAGTAGGTTGGATTGCTCAGTGGGAAGAAATGATTACTGATCCTGAATACAAAATTGGTCGTCCACGTCAGTTATACGTAGGCGAAACAACGCGTAAGGTTCCAAACATCTCTGTTCGTAAATAAGGTATCTAAGGCCTCTCATGTCTCGTACGCTTTATGACAAATTGTGGGATGACCACGTTGTTTACTCTGAAGAGGATGGCACAGCCACGATTTATATTGATCGTCAATTGCTGCATGAGGTAACTAGTCCTCAGGCATTTGAAGGTTTGAATTTGGCTGGTCGTCCAGTTTGGCGTATCTCCGCTAATTTGGCAGTTTCTGATCACAACGTACCAACGACTGATCGCTCCGAAGGAATTACTGATCCGATATCCAAGTTGCAAGTAGATACTTTGGATCAAAACTGCGATGCCTTCGGGATTACCCAATACAAGATGAACGACACCCGCCAAGGGATTGTTCATGTCATCGGACCAGAGCAGGGTGCAACTTTGCCTGGCATGACCGTGGTTTGTGGTGATTCGCATACTAGTACGCATGGTGCTTTTGGTGCTTTGGCGTTTGGTATTGGCACTTCGGAAGTCGAGCACGTATTGGCAACCCAAACTTTGCTCATGAAGAAGAGCAAAAATATGCTGGTGCGTGTTGCTGGTCGCTTGCAACCAGGCTCTACTGCTAAGGACATCGTTCTCGCTGTGATTGGCAAGATTGGTACTGCAGGCGGTACGGGTTACACCATTGAGTTTGCTGGCGAAGCCATTCGCAACCTTTCAATGGAAGGTCGTATGACTATCTGCAATATGGCGATTGAAGCTGGCGCGCGCGCTGGTTTAGTTGCTGTAGATGAAACTACAATTGAATATATTCAGGGTCGTCCATATGCGCCTAAGGGCCCAGCGATGTTGCAAGCTTTGCAATATTGGAGAACCTTGCATTCAGATCCTGATGCAAAGTTTGATGCCGTAATTGAATTGCGTGCAGAAGAAATCGCTCCACAGGTTACCTGGGGAACTTCACCAGAAATGGTGCTTGCGATTAGTGAGCGTGTTCCTGACCCAGAAAAAGAACGTGATCCAAACAAGCGCTCCGCAATGGAACGTGCTTTGGAGTACATGAACCTTACGCCAAACACTCCTCTAAGCAGTATCTCTGTGGATAAAGTATTTATCGGCTCATGCACTAACAGTCGCATTGAAGATATGCGTGCTGCTGCTAAGGTGGTCGATCGTCTAGGTAAGAAAGTAGCTGCTAATGTGAAGTTGGCGTTAGTTGTTCCTGGTTCTGGCTTAGTCAAAGCGCAAGCAGAGCGTGAAGGTCTGGATCGTATATTCAAGGCTGCTGGTTTTGAATGGCGTGAGCCTGGTTGCTCAATGTGCTTGGCGATGAATGCCGATCGCTTGGAGCCAGGAGAGCGTTGTGCCTCAACATCGAATCGCAACTTCGAAGGTCGTCAAGGCAATGGTGGCCGCACACATTTGGTTAGCCCTGCGATGGCAGCTGCTGCAGCGATCGAAGGTCACTTTGTTGACGTACGTAAGATTTCATAAGGAAACTAATTAATGAAATTTTCTTCACTTTGTTTAATTTCTAGACTCGCAATTATTGGCATCGCTGGATTCATTATTTCTGCATGTAGCAGCACTATGGAAGGTGTTGGTAAAGACTTGCAGAACATGGGAACTTCCATGGGTGGATCAAGTAATACACAGCAAAACAATCAATCTCAAACCAAGGGTAAGGATGTTGTTATTACCCCTGTGAAGTAAACATTCAGAGTAAATAGAGTAAAAGTCGAATCATGGAAAAATTTACGGTATACAAAGGTTTAGTTGCTCCGCTTAATCGCGAGAACGTGGATACCGATGCCATTATTCCGAAGCAGTTTCTAAAATCAATCAAGAAGACTGGCTTTGGTCAAAACCTGTTTGATGAATGGCGCTACCTCGATCATGGTGAACCTGGTCAAGATTGCAGTACACGTCCCATTAACCCAGACTTTGTTCTCAATCAACCCCGTTACAAAGGTGCTGGCATTCTGTTGGCTCGTAAGAACTTTGGCTGCGGCAGTTCCCGTGAGCATGCACCCTGGGCCTTGGATCAATTTGGCTTTAGAGCGGTGATTGCGCCTAGTTTTGCAGATATCTTCTACAACAATTGCTTCAAAAACGGTGTTTTGCCGATTGTCTTGACTGAAATGCAGGTTGATCATCTTTTTAATGAAACCCAAGCGTTTAACGGCTATCAATTAACAATTGATCTAGCGGCACAGCAGGTTATTGCCCCCGATGGCACTGCTTATAGCTTCGAAGTGGCCCCATTTAGAAAGTATTGCCTTCTTAACGGCTTAGACGATATTGGCCTAACCCTGCAACATGCAGATAAAATCAAGGCTTATGAAGCCGAGCGCATTCTAAAAATGCCTTGGCTTGCGACACAATTGCCGTAATTTAGTTGATTTAAGGGCCTTTCATGAAAATTGCAGTTCTACCGGGCGATGGTATCGGCCCGGAAATCGTTGCTCAAGCTGTTCGAGTGCTCCAAGCGCTTGGCCCAAAGTTTGATTTAGAAGAAGCTCCCGTAGGCGGAGCAGCTTATGACGTCGCTGGACATCCTTTGCCACCAGCCACCCTAGAGCTCGCTAAAAAAGCGGATGCTATTTTGTTTGGCGCAGTAGGTGATTGGAAATACGACACGCTTGCACGTGAACTACGTCCGGAGCAGGCTATCTTGGGTTTACGTAAACACCTCGAGTTGTTTGCTAATTTCAGGCCAGCCATTTGTTACCCAGAGCTCACTGCTGCATCCAGCCTTAAGCCAGAAATCATTGGCGGCTTGGATATCTTGATTGTGCGTGAGCTCAATGGCGATATTTACTTTGGTCAGCCACGCGGTATTCGCACTTCAGAGTTGCCCTTGTTCAAGGGCGCTCGTGAAGGTTTTGACACTATGCATTACAGCGAGCCAGAAGTAGAGCGCATTGGACATGTTGCTTTTGAGGCAGCACGCAAGCGCGGTAAAAAAGTGTGCAGCGTAGACAAGGCAAACGTATTAGAGACTTCTCAGCTTTGGCGTGAAGTCATGATTCGGGTTTCTAAAGACTACCCAGATGTTGAGTTATCGCATATGTATGTGGATAACGCTGCAATGCAGTTAGTTAAAGCGCCTAAAGCATTTGATGTGGTGGTAACCGGCAATCTATTTGGCGACATCTTGTCTGATGAAGCTGCGATGTTGACTGGCTCTATCGGCATGTTGCCATCTGCATCTTTAGATAAGAACAATAAGGGCTTGTATGAGCCTAGCCATGGTTCTGCGCCGGATATCGCTGGTAAGGGTATCGCCAATCCATTGGCAACCATTTTGTCTGCAGCAATGATGTTGCGTTATTCATTAGGTATGCCTGCAGAAGCAGATCGCATTGAAAAAGCAGTGCAAAAAGTCTTAGCGCAAGGTTTAAGAACAGCAGACATCTATACCGAAGGCACGAAAAAAGTATCAACGGTTGAAATGGGCGATGCTGTAGTTGCAGCGCTTGCGTAAGATATTGACTTGAAATAAGCAGAAGCAAAAAAAGAAACAAAACAAGAAACAAAACAAACACATTCACTAGATAGTTCATCATGGCAAATTCAAAAACACCTTTGGTTGGTTTAGTTGGCTGGCGCGGTATGGTTGGCAGTGTTCTCATGGAGCGCATGCTCGCTGAAAAAGACTTCGACCTAATCGAACCTGTATTTTTTAGTACCAGCCAAGCGGGTGGTGAAGTGCCTTTGCTTAATGGTCAAAAAGTGACTAAAAGCGAAAGCACTTTGCAAGATGCAAACGACATTAAGGCACTTTCACGCTGCGACATCATTTTGACTTGCCAAGGTGGCGATTACACCAATGACATCTTCCCTAAGCTTCGTGCAGCAGGGTGGAATGGTCATTGGATTGATGCTGCTAGTGCATTGCGTATGAAGGATGACGCAGTATTGGTTTTAGATCCTGTTAACCGCCCGGTGATTGATAAGGCTTTGGCTTCTGGTGGGAAGAATTGGATCGGCGCTAATTGCACTGTGAGTTTGATGATGATGGCTATGGGCGGCTTGGTTAAGGCTGACATGGTTGAGTGGATAAGCGCTATGACTTATCAAGCAGCTTCTGGTGCTGGCGCTCAAAACATGCGCGAGCTATTGCTGCAGATGGGTGCTTTGCGTGACAGCGTAGCTACTGAGTTGGCTGATCCATCCTCTTGGATTCTCGATATTGACCGCAAGGTTACTGAGACATTGCGTTCTGCTGATTTTCCGAAAAAGAATTTCCGTAACACCGCTTTAGCGGGTAGCCTGATTCCATGGATCGATGTACCTGTTGAAAATGGTCAAACTAAAGAAGAGTGGAAGGGTGGCGCTGAGTTCAATAAGATCTTAGGTCGTCCTGCATTCCGCACACCTGGCAGTATTCCAATCGATGGTTTGTGCGTTCGTGTGGGTGCGATGCGTTGCCATTCACAAGGTTTGACTGTGAAGCTCAAAAAAGATATTCCACTGAAAGAAATCGAAGCGATTTTGGCTGCAGATAATCAGTGGGTCAAAGTAGTTCCGAATGATCGTGAAACTACCGAGCGTGATTTATCTCCTGCTGCTGTCAGCGGTACATTGACTGTACCTATTGGCCGTTTACATAAGATGGCAATGGGCCCAGAGTATTTGGGCGCTTTTACTGTTGGCGACCAACTCTTATGGGGTGCTGCTGAGCCATTGCGCCGCATGCTTTGCATTCTGCTTGAGAAGTAATCCACCGTTTATGTTTACGACAAACCACCTCGGCTTAAAGCTCCTATGTGTTGTTTTGCTTGGCTGGACATCCGTTGCTAACGCTATTACCTTAGGCGTTCCGCAACTTCAGTCCCGCCCTGGTGAGCCATTACGAGTAGAGATCCCTATTCGAGTTAGAGCGGATGAGCAAGGTGCTTTATCTAGCCTGAATGTGGTAATGCCTAACAAGGCATCTTATGAGCGCTTAGGCATTTCCCAAAAGATTCTAGAATTGAATCCACAGGCGATGGTTTACCGTAATCGCCAAGAACAACTCATGGTGTTGGTCGAGACTGTGAATTCAGTTCCGATGGCCGATGATCCATTTTTGGATGTATTGGTCAATCTGAATTGGTCCAGCGGTAGCCTTACTAAGACATTTACATTGTTACTCGGTGACGTGCAGAAGGTAACAGTAAAGCCTGGGCAGGCCTTATCTGAAATTGCTGTTATATTTGCGCCCCAATTGGATGGTGCAACCTTAGATCAAACCATGATGGCTTTGTATAAAGCTAACCCCGATGCGTTTGCCAGTGGAAGTATCAATCGCTTAGCTGCTGGCGTTGAGTTATCTAAGCCAAGCCAAGCGCTGCTACGCTCCATTAGTCCGGCAGAGGCAAATCAGTTTGTTACAGATGCTAATCAGCAATGGCGTCAAGAGCGCGAGGACAAGGACGGGGTCTCAAGCGTATCAAAATCTACGAACTCTAAAACGACTGAAGCATCTCCTAAGGATCGTCTGAAGATTGGTTCAAGCGCTGAGGGCAATGAGCAAGAACGTCGCTACACGGAAGAGTTAGTAGCCCAAGAGAAGATGCTGGAGCAGACTAAAGCTCGTGTTGCTGAGTTAGAAAAGAATATTACCGACTTGCAAAAACTCTTGGACAAATCTAAGGGGAAAAAAGCAGTCGACAATAACTTTGGCCTAGGTGGCTTGGGACCAGCGATACTGGCTGTAACCTTAATAGGTTTCACTGGTTTATTGCTCTGGGGCTTAGCTCGTAATGCGCGTCGCTCAGAGACGCCAAGCTTTCATGCGGATGTACATCATGCTGTTAAAGATGAGAAACCTGCAACCAGCGCTCATTTTGAAATGCCAGCTCGCGCAAAGGCATTGTTTGATGGTATTGATCTTGATCTTTCAAAACCCGCAGAAGAGGTCCCCGTAATAACTGCTACCCCAGCGTCAAATCCACTTGCAGATACCTTGCGTGTCAAATTGAATTTAGCGCGTGCTTACATCACGATTGAAGATTTCTCTGCAGCTAAAAATTCTTTGGATGAAGTGCTTCGTATTAGTAATTCTGTTGATCCGGAAATCACCATTGAAGCGCAAGGCTTGTTGGCAGAGATCTCGCACCGCAATACCTAAACCATGCGCATAGCCCTTGGCCTTCAGTATGACGGCAGCCCCTATTCCGGCTGGCAAACCCAAGTTAATCACAACACAGTACAAGATGAATTAGAAAAGGCGATTACAGCCTTTGTTGGTGAGCAGGCTTGTGCAGAACATCCCATTCATACAATTACTGCAGGAAGAACCGACACCGGTGTTCATGCCTTAGGGCAGGTTGTGCACTTTGATACTAATGTTGAGCGTGAAGACTTTTCATGGGTAAGGGGTGTGAACTCATTCTTGCCGCCATCGATTGTTATTAACTGGGCAAAGCCAGTTTCTGATCAGTTCAGTGCGCGCTTCTCTGCTTATGAGCGCGAATATATTTATGCCTTGCAAGCGGGGCCCTGTCGTTCGCCGATGTCGCACTCACGCGCAGGTTACTTACTGGTACCCCAAAATCAATGGCTTGATGTCGAGGCTATGAAAAAATCAGCTGAGTGCTTGATTGGCGAACACGACTTCAGTTCTTTTCGCTCATCCGAGTGCCAGAGCAAAACACCGGTTAAAACGATTTACTCCATTGAGATTATTTCTGAGCAACCATGGCTGTATTTCCGAATTCGGGGAAATGCTTTTTTGCATCACATGATCCGCAATGTAGTCGGCTGTTTTTTGCAAATTGGTCAGGGTAGACAAAAGCCGGAGTGGATGGCCGAAGTCTTGGCTGCTAAGAATAGACAAATCGCCGCTCCTACTTTTATGGCCGATGGCCTGTATTTGGCAAAAATCACTTATCCGGACGAATTTGCCATCCCCCAGCCTTGGTTGGAAAACTCCTGGCTGCCAGATCAGGTCATTGGGAAACAAAAGAGAGCGCAAGGGAAATAAAGGCCCTTGGCCTTATCATTCATTTATGGGCTTACTGACATATTCTCCGGACCGAACTAGGGTCAAAATCTGTGGCTTAAAAACGGCTGCTGACATCGATTCCGCTGTTTCTGCGGGGGTGGACGCTGTTGGCTTCGTCTTTTATCCCCCTAGCGTGAGGGCTGTGAGCCCCAATATCGCAGCCCAACTTATCTCTAGGCTCCCAGCAGGGGTAGATGCCGTTGGATTGGTTGTAAATGCTACAGATGAGCAATTTGCCGCAATTCGGGCTGCCGCCTCGATCACCTTATGGCAGTTTCATGGGGATGAGACCCCAGAGCGCTGTGCCCAGCTTGCTGCAGGCGAGCCTTGGATGAAGGCTGCTCGTGTAGGAACTGGCTTCGCTTTTGACGATTTTTCCCTACAATATGGGGATGCAAACGCTTTTCTGCTGGATGCCCTGGTTGAGGGATACGGTGGCGGGGGCGTTCCTTTTGATTGGCAGGGGATTCCACAGACATGGGTAAGCGAAAACGCGCCTCGGGTCGTTTTGAGTGGTGGATTGAACACGCACAACGTGGGCGAGGCCATTGCACGCCTGCATCCTTGCGCGGTTGACGTCAGTAGTGGCGTAGAAAGCAGCAGGGGTGTTAAAGATCCTGCGCTCATGGCCCAATTTGTTCAAGCAGTGCGCGCAGCGGATGCCAAAGCATCATCCCAATAATTTGCTGTAGATAAATCAAAAGAGGTAGCTATGTACGACAAGCCAGATGCACGAGGACACTTCGGTCCTTACGGCGGCGTGTTTGTTTCTGAGACATTGATGTTTGCCTTAGATGAGCTTAAAGAAGCTTATGCAAAGTATCAACACGATCCAGAATTCATTGAAGAGTTTCATTACGAGCTTAAACATTTTGTTGGTAGACCTTCACCGGTTTATCACGCTAAGCGTTGGAGCGAAATGCTGGGTGGTGCACAAATCTACCTGAAGCGTGAAGATTTAAATCACACTGGCGCACACAAGATTAATAACGTGATTGGTCAAGCGATGTTGGCCAAGCGCATGGGTAAGCCTCGCATTATTGCTGAGACAGGGGCAGGGCAGCACGGTGTTGCTACAGCAACGATCTGCGCTCGCTTTGGCTTAGACTGCACGGTCTATCAAGGCTCTGTGGACGTAGCCCGTCAGGCGCAAAACGTATTCCGCATGAAGTTACTTGGCGCAAAGGTAGTTCCAGTGGAATCTGGTACCAAGACCCTGAAAGATGCGCTCAATGAAGCGATGCGCGATTGGGTGACGAATGTGGATAACACCTTCTACATCATCGGCACCGTCGCAGGACCACATCCTTATCCAATGATGGTGAGAGATTTTCAGAGTGTGATTGGTGAAGAGTGCAAAGTACAGATGCCAGAGATGACCGGTCGTCAACCTGACTATGTTTTAGCTTGTGTTGGCGGCGGCTCTAATGCGATGGGTATTTTTTATCCTTATATTGATTTCCCGGAAGTGAAACTCGTTGGTGTTGAAGCTGCAGGACATGGTCTGGGAAGTGGTTTGCATTCAGCAGCTTTGTGCGTTGGTACGCCTGGCGTGTTACACGGCAACCGTACTTATTTATTGCAAGATAAGAATGGCCAGATCTCTGAAACACATTCTGTTTCTGCTGGCATGGATTACCCAGGCGTTGGCCCTGAGCATGCATGGCTAAAAGATTCTGGTCGCGCAGACTATGTGGCGATTACAGATGAAGAGGCGCTCCAAGCATTCCATGATTGCTGTCAGATTGAAGGCATCATTCCCGCGCTCGAGTCATCTCATGCTATTGCCTATGCCTGCAAGCTTGCTAAGACTTTGCCTAAAGACAAGACGATCTTGGTCAACCTCTCTGGCCGTGGTGATAAGGATATGCATACCGTTGCGCAGGCAACAGGTTCAGAAGGTTAAGAAAGAGTTATGTCAAAAATTACTGCGCTCTTCAAGGAGCTAAAAGCAACAGGTAAGAAAGGATTGATTCCTTTTATTACTGCTGGTGATCCAGATCCTAAACAAACCGTTGAACTCATGCATGCATTGGTTCGTGGCGGCTCAAGTGTGATTGAATTAGGTGTGCCGTTTTCAGATCCAATGGCTGATGGTCCTGTCATTCAGAGATCATCGGAACGCGCACTGACTCAAGGCGTCACTTTGCATAGCTGCTTAGAGATGGTGAAAGAGTTTCGCAAACAGGATGCTAATACACCAGTTGTTTTGATGGGTTATGCAAACCCAGTAGAGCAAATGGGGGCAGAGCGTTTTGCAACCGAAGCGAAGGCTGCTGGTGTCGATGGTGTTCTCGTAGTAGATTACCCGCCAGAAGAGTGTGTGGACTTTGCCGCTCGTATGCGCGTTGCCGGTATTGACCCGATTTTCTTATTAGCGCCTACTTCATCACATGAGCGCATTAAAGAGGCGGCCAAAATAGCTTCTGGTTATATCTATTATGTTTCTATGAGAGGGGTTACTGGCGCCTCAAACCTCAATACTCAGGATGTGGCCAGCATCATCCCAAAAATTCGTGAAGAGACGGATATTCCGATTGCTGTAGGCTTTGGAATTAGCGATGCAGCTAGCGCGAAGGCGGTGTCGGTAAGTGCTGATGCAGTGGTGATCGGCAGCCGAATCATTCGTCTTTTAGAGGATGCGCCCCCTGGGCAGGCGGTACAATCACTGGAAATCTTCATTCGTGAGATACGCGACGCATTGGATAGCTAAAAACTAATGAGCTGGATAGATAAATTACTCCCACCCCAAATACAACATACTGATCCTGCAAATCGCAAGTCGGTACCTGAGGGATTGTGGGTTAAGTGCCCCAGTTGTGAAACTGTTCTGTACAGCACCGACATTGAAGCTAATTTATCGGTATGCCCAAAATGTAGTCATCACATGCGTATCGGAGCGCGTCTACGCTTAGATAGCTTGTTGGATGAAAAAGGCCGCTACGAAATCGGTGCTGATATCTATCCAATTGACCCGCTTAAATTTAAAGACTCAAAAAAATACCCAGATCGTATTAAAGAAGCGAATGATGCTTCTGGTGAATCTGAAGCCTTGATTGTGATGGGCGGCAAGATTGAAGCCATTCCTGTAGTAGCTGCTTGTTTCGAATTCCAATACATGGGTGGTTCGATGGGCTCTGTAGTGGGTGAGCGTTTTGCCCGCGGAGTACAAGAGGCAATTAATAAGAAGTGCGCCTTCATTTGTGTCACTGCTACTGGCGGTGCGCGTATGCAAGAAAGCTTGTTATCACTTTTCCAAATGGCGAAGACTAACTCGATGTTGACCTTGTTAGCTAAAAAAGGCTTGCCTTACATTAGCGTGCTTACTGATCCGACGATGGGCGGCATTTCTGCCAGCTTTGCCTTCATGGGTGATGTAGTCATGGCTGAGCCAAAAGCCTTGATTGGATTTGCTGGCCCACGCGTGATTGAACAAACTGTTCGCGAAAAATTGCCCGAAGGATTCCAAAGATCTGAGTTCCTGATGCAAAAGGGCGGTATCGATATGATTGTTGATCGTCGTCAGATCCGCGGTGAAATTGCGCGTTTACTTGCATTGTTGCAAAAGCTTCCTGAGCCTGCTATCGCGGGTAGCGCAGTCGTTTAAGCGCTTGAGCTCAGCATACCAAGCCCCCATATTATTTCCTAGCCTAGAGGCTTGGCTTAGCCACCTCGAAACTGCTCACCCCGTTGGCATAGACATGGGGCTTGAGCGCATCAATCGCGTGAAGGCTGCATTAGATCTCCATTTTGATTGCCCAGTAATTACGGTTGCCGGCACAAATGGCAAAGGCTCGACCTGTGCATTTCTGGAGAGCATTCTGTTGGCTTCTGGCTATAGAGTCGGTTGCCATACCTCTCCACATTTACTCAAATTCAATGAGCGTGCTCGCATCAATGGTGAAGATGTCAAAGACAATCTCTTGCTTGAGCATTTTGCTGCTGTCGAAGAGGCTCGGGTGAGTCTAGTCGATGCGCCAACCTTAACGTATTTTGAGTTCACCACCTTAGCCATCATGCATCTGTTTGCTAAGTCCAATTTAGATGCGGTTGTCTTGGAAGTGGGAATGGGTGGTCGCTTAGATGCTGTCAACATCGTTGATGCTGATTGCGCAATCGTGACTAGTATCGATATCGATCATGCGGATTTTTTGGGTGGCACACGCGAAGCCATTGGCCTAGAAAAGGCCGGTATTTTCCGTCCAGGACATATCGCGGTGTGCGGTGATCCTGTACCACCACAATCACTAATTGATCATGCTGAAAAGTTAGGATGCGATCTCTGGTTACAGGGGCGTGACTACAACTTCCAGGGCGATAAACAGCAATGGGGTTGGGCAGGGCGCAAGAAGCGCTTTAGTGGGCTCGGGTACCCAGCGCTGCGAGGTGCCAATCAGATTCTGAATGCCTCGGCAGTAATAGCTGCCTTGATGGCCTTACATCAGCGCTTACCAGTGAGTGCCCAGGATATTCGTAATGGTTTTGCTTTGGTCGAGCTACCAGGCCGATTCCAGGTTCTCCCGGGTCAGCCTAGCGTGGTATTGGATGTTGCTCACAATCCCCATGCTGCTGCTACCCTGGCTCAGGGGCTCGATAAGATGGGTTACCACCCCTACACCTATGCCATTTTTGGGGTTATGGCTGACAAGGATATTGAGGGGGTGATTAAACCCCTCTTAAGCATCGTAGATTTCTGGTTTTGTACTGATTTACCAACCCCCAGAGCTGCCAGTGCCAAAGTCCTGGCCGAGAAGCTTGAATCTATGGGAGTAAAGCCAAAAAATGGGTCAGACGGGGGGATTGAATGCCTCCCAGAACCTGCTTTAGCGTATCAAAAAGCGCTATCTTTGGCGGGTGAGGGTGATAGAATTGTGATCTTCGGATCCTTCTATACCGTTGCAGGCGTAATGACTTACCGAAACAACCAGGCCCACTGATCCATGATTCGTTTACCAAGCTTTTTTAAGCGAAAAACCCAGTTTGATGACCTTGAAATAGGTTCAAGGGGTAGTCGCACCGCCAAACGAGCAGCCCCACGCAGTTTTCAGCGCGCAGCAGAAGCTGAAGAACTTGCCCTCACAGAAGATCCAGAACAACAAAGAGCGCGCCATCGCCTGATTGGTTCCGCTGTCCTCGTATTAATTGCTGTTATTGGCTTGCCTCGTATTTTGGATAACAAACCAAAGGCGTCATATAACGACATCGCAGTAAACATTGTTACCAGCTTACCTATTCCTGGTACGGAGCCTAAGGCTGAAGAAAAACCTAAAGCCGAATTTCCTGTTGAGCCCGCTAAAGAAGCTCCTAAGGTTGCCGCTGCACCTGCGCCAGAAGTAAAGCCAGAAGCAAAAGTAGAAACTAAGGCAGACACTAAACCAGCAGCGCCTGCAGCAAACAAATCTGGCACGTTAGGTTTGGCGGCGGGTGAAGAAGTAGTTGCTGCTAGCACCCCTAAGGCAGACGCTAAGCCTAAGGCAGAGGATGCTCCAAAATCTGCCGCCTCAAATGATTCCGGTAAATATTTTATTCAAATAGGGGCCTTTGCATCGGAAGAACGCGCTAAGGGTTGGATTGCTAAACTCAAAGATCAAAAGATTCCAAACTACGTCCTAAATAAGACGGGTAGTGATGGCATAAAGCTGTATTTATTGCGCGCAGGGCCTTACACCGACAAAGATGCTGCAGAAGCGGCGGAAAAGAAAATTAAGGCGATGGGTCTTACACCAAGACTCGTCGAATCCGGTAAGCAGTAATGGAATATTTATCCACCCTCAAGCTAACATCGGTGGATTACTTCACCCTAGTTGTACTCTTGGTTTCTGCCCTGGTAGGTATCTCACGCGGCTTGTTTAAAGAGGTGCTTGCTTTAGCTTCTTGGGTTGCAGCTTCTTGGGTTGCTTATCACTACAGCAGTTACCTCTCCACCGAATGGCTGTCTACATTTCATCTGGATGAGTTGCTGAGTCTTGGTGTGAGCTTCCTCATCCTCTTTGTCCTTACGCTGATTGTTTGTGGATTGTTTGGCGGGGTAGTGCAAAAAATTATTTTGTCGGTTGGTCTGAGTTTGACTGACCGTTTTTTGGGTTTGATGTTTGGTTTGATTCGTGGCGGGTTAATCGTAGTGGTTCTCGCCACCTTAGCTGCACTCACCCCCATTCCACAAAGTATTGCCTGGAAGAATGCCGTTACCAGACCAGCAATTGATACGGCAACCGGTTTAATTAAAGGTTGGCTTCCTGCCGACTGGGCAAAGCAATTGGGTGATGCTATGCCTAAAGTTGCCCCTACCATTACTCCTAAAATAACAATAGGAATCTAGAAATATGTGCGGCGTCGTCGGAACTGTTTCTCACTCACCAGTAAATCAACTTCTCTATGATGCCTTGTTGCTCTTGCAACATCGTGGTCAAGATGCGGCAGGCATTGCAACCATGAACGGTAATTCGTTCACTATGCATAAGGCGAATGGCTTAGTCAGAGACGTCTTTAGAACCCGCAATATGCGTAGCCTAGTAGGTAGTGCTGGCATTGGCCAAGTGCGCTATCCAACAGCTGGCTCTGCTAGTAGCGAAGAAGAGGCACAGCCATTTTATGTTAGCGCACCATACGGCATTATCTTGGCGCATAACGGCAATCTCACCAATGCACCAAGTCTGCATGTGGAGATGGCTTATCGTGACCGTCGTCACATCAACACCAGCTCAGATACGGAAGTATTGCTCAACGTCTTGGCTGATGAATTGCAAAAAGAAACCAACAGCGCCGCTCTCGATGAGGGTGCGATGTTTAATGCGGTTACTGGAGTAACTAATCGCGTTAAAGGTTCGTATGCAGTAGTTTCTTTGATTGCAGGCTATGGCTTATTAGCCTTCCGCGATCAATACGGTATCCGCCCTTTATGTATTGGGCGTATCGATACTCCTCAAGGGCCCGAGTGGATGATTGCATCTGAGTCTGTAGCGCTTGAGGGCTTAGGCTTTACATTTGTTCGTGACGTCAATCCGGGCGAAGCAATTTACATTGACTTGGATGGCAACTTCTATTCGCGTCAATGTGTACCAAACGCAGTGTTAACACCTTGTATTTTTGAATACGTCTACATGGCTCGTCCAGACTCCACCATTGATGGGGTGACTGTCTACAACGTACGTATGCGTATGGGCGATTACTTAGCTGAAAAGATTCGTAAAGAAACCAATGTAGATGAGATTGATGTAGTGATGCCAATTCCGGACTCAAGTCGTCCAGCAGCAATGCAGGTAGCTAAGAACTTAGGCGTTGATTACCGTGAAGGCTTCTTTAAGAATCGTTATATCGGCCGTACTTTTATCATGCCAGGCCAAGCCGTTCGCAAGAAGTCTGTGCGTCAAAAATTGAATGCCATGCGCATTGAGTTTAAAGATAAGACCGTATTAATTGTGGACGACTCCATTGTTCGCGGGACAACATCCTTTGAGATTGTGCAGATGGCTCGTGAATCTGGTGCCAAGAAAGTGATCTTTGCATCGGCTGCGCCACCAGTACGCTTTCCAAATGTCTACGGTATTGATATGCCCACTCGCAGCGAATTGGTGGCCTATGGCCGTACTGATGAAGAAATCAACAAGATGATTGGCGCAGATCAACTGATCTATCAAAGTGTTGAAGATATGAAGCAGGCTGTGAGAGATATCAATCCCAATATCAAGCAGTTTGAAGCCTCTTGTTTTGATGGCTTTTACGTCACAGGCGACATCACTGAATCCTATCTTGATGCATTAGAGGCTGCCAGAAATACTTCCGACGCTAAGGCAGATCGCCAAAAGGATTCGAGCGACTTCGCCCGTTCACAGCTCCACCTGCATTTGGCCACCGAAGACTAAAAAGCGACAGGAATTTGCCTCACTCGAGGCAAATTCGTAATTCGGTGTCAAAATAGCAGTATGAAGAGCAAAACTATCCGTAAAAAACCCGATTTTTCTAAGCTAGCGCTCGAGACCTTGGCGGTTCGCGCCGGTACTCGTCGCACCGCTGAATACCAAGAACATTCAGAAGCCATGTTTCTGACTTCTAGCTTCTGTTTTGATAGTGCAGAGTTAGCAGCTGATGGTTTTGCGCATGCTGACCAAGGCTTTATCTATTCTCGCTTTACTAATCCAACCGTAAGCATGTTCCAAGATCGCCTGGCTGCTTTAGAGGGTGGTGAGGCTTGTATTGCTACCGCTTCCGGAATGTCAGCCATTCTGACAATGGCGATGGCGCATCTGCAAGCAGGTGACCACGTGGTTTGCTCACGCTCGGTATTTGGCGCAACGATTCAGTTGTTCACCAATATCTTGGGTCGCTTTGGCATCACAACAACATATGCTGATTTGGCGGATACTAAGTCATGGCAGGCAGCTGTCCAGCCAAACACTAAACTTTTTTATCTAGAGACGCCTTCCAATCCTTTAACTGAGATTGCTGATATCAGGGCGATATCAAAGATTGCTAAAAAAGCAGGCGCCTTATTCGCAGTGGATAACTGCTTCTGTACGCCTGCTTTGCAAAAACCATTGGCGCTTGGTGCTGATGTTGTGATTCATTCGGCCACTAAGTACTTAGATGGACAAGGCCGAGTAGTGGGTGGAGCAATTGTCGGCAGCAAAGATTTCATCATGGGTAAAGTCTTCCCATACGTGCGTACCGCAGGCCCAACCCTATCCGCGTTTAATGCCTGGGTCTTCCTCAAGGGTCTGGAGACTTTAGAGCTTCGCATGAAGCAGCAGAGTCAGAATGCGCTTGCCTTGGCTCAATGGCTTGAGAAGCAATCTGGAGTAGAGCGCGTTTACCATCCCGGCCTGAAATCGCATCCTCAACATGCGTTGGCAATGCGCCAGCAAAAAGAGGGTGGGGCGATTGTGTCTTTCACATTGAAGGGTGGCAAGAAGGCTGCGTTCAAACTTATCAACCAAACTAAGCTTTGCTCGATTACTGCAAACTTGGGTGATACCCGCACGACTATTACTCACCCAGCCACAACAACGCATTGCCGTGTAACGCCTGAGGCTCGTAAAGCCGCCGGTATTTCGGATGGCTTGGTGCGCATTGCGGTTGGCCTTGAAAACATTAACGACTTAAAGAATGATCTTGTTGGTGGACTCAAAAAATAATCAAGTTCATCAAGATAAGCCCATGGGTTTCTCCGATGCCACGCAATTTTGGAATGAACGCTTCGATAAAGAAGAGTTCATTTTTGGCAAAGAGCCAAATGAATATCTGGTTGAAAAAACAAAGCAATACCTAAGGCCGCAAGATAAAGTACTGTGCATTGCCGATGGCGAAGGTCGCAATGGCGTCTGGCTTGCTAAACAAGGTATGCAAGTAGTTGGATTTGATGCATCGGATATCGCTCTAGCCAAGGCAAAGCAATTCGCGAAAGACAATCAAGTCGAGGTTGATTATTCATTCTCTGATACTGATAGCTACGCTTGGCCCGAAAATACTTATGACGCAGTGATTGGAATCTTCATTCAATTTGCCGATCCAGCAATGCGCGCTAGAATCTTTGAGCAAGCTTACAAGGCGACAAAATCAGGCGGCCTTTTTATCTTGCAGGGCTATACCCCAAAGCAACTAGATTACAAAACTGGCGGCCCATCATTAATAGAGCATCTCTATACAGAAGAGTTAATTAGAGGTCTCGTCAAAGACTTTGAAATACTCGAGCTTGTAAGTTACGAGAAAGAGCTTTCTGAAGGCCCAAGACATACCGGTATGTCTGCTCTTCTAGGGCTTGTTGCTAAAAAGTAATTAATTTCTTAGCTGGCAAAGCGACGTGGATCATTAATCGGGCGCAAAGGCATGATGTGAATCTTGCCGCTATCCATTTCGAGATAAGCTTCTTTGCCTATATCCAAGGCAAGGCGCTTAACCTCTGCAGCAGAGGCCTCCCAAGTAATCGCATGATTGCCTTCAGTTGTGCGAAGTTGGATAACAGCAATCTGCCCTAATGCGCTAAGCTGTTCAACCTTAGCTTCAATCGATGTCGAGCTAGATGATGCATGAAGACTAATTCCGTCTGCTGGGATAACCCAAGCGACAGGCGTATTTGGCGGGATCTTGCCTTTGTCGATGACGTTAAAGATGCGCTGGCAACCGTGCCAACTGAGTTTTCCGGCAGAAAAGACGCCCTCAAACTTATTGCTTATCCCAACGAGTTCGGCGACCCTCGAATTTCTCGGTCTTTCAAACAGCACTTGCGGAGGTGCAGTCTGTAATCCCACGCCTTGGTCAATCACGGTGATGCGATCCGCCAATAAATCAGCCTCTCTTAAATCGTGAGTAACTAGCAGAATAGGAATATTCAAATCTTTGCGAAGTTCAGCGAGTGTCTTGTAAAGGCCTTGACGCGTAGGGGCATCAATCGCAGAGAAGGGTTCATCAAGCAGTAATATTTTTGGAGATCGCGCTAATGCCCTGGCAAGTGCAACCCGTTGCTGTTGACCGCCTGAGAGTTGATTGGGCATGCGTTTGGCTAACTCACCGATTCCCATGCGATCTAACCATTGCTGAGCCTGCGCCTTGCGCTCCGAGAGATCAACGGCTGAGTTGTAAAGAGGGATGCATACATTCTCTAACGCAGTGAGATGCGGAAACAGAGCGTACTGCTGAAATAAGAACCCACATGAGCGATTGGCAGGACTTAGTGAGGTGGTAATGCCATTCGCTTCATTTGCTTCAAACCATAGCTTGCCATCACATTCAATTTTTCCGCTATCAGCATTATTTAGGCCAGCGATTGTGCGCAGGGCGGTTGTCTTACCGCTGCCAGAGGGGCCCACTAAGGCATGCAATTCACCGGGGATGCATTCAATATTGAGCTGCAGGGGGTTTGGGTTGACTTGGGAGAGTTTTACTTTAAGCATTAGCGACTCCACCGATTGGCATGCGATGGGCTACGACCAAAGAAGCCGTAGGAAAGCGCTATCGCTACAAGGGAGGTACAAAGTAATATCAATGACAGCGCGCCAGCACCAGAGGTATCAAAGCTTTGCACTTTGTCATATATAGCAATGGAGACTGTTTTTGTTTCTCCTGGGATTGCGCCACCAACCATGAGGATGACGCCAAACTCTCCAAGGGTATGTGCAAAGGTAAGAACGGCTGCACTCGTAATACCGCGCCAAGCAAGGGGTAATTCAATCAAACGAAAGATCTGCCACTTGGATAGCCCGCTTACCTGAGCCGCCTCCCGAATCTCAGGGTTAATTGCTTCAAAGGCACGCTGTATTGGCTGAATGGCGAATGGCAAATTCACAATCAAGGATGCAATCAGGATTCCTGTGAAGGAAAACACCAGCGGGATTCCAAAAATCGTTTTTCCTCCAAGGCCTACGAGGAGGTAATAGCCCAAAACGGTAGGGGGAAGGACCAATGGTAATGCTAGGGTCGCCTCTATCCAGGACCTGCCTTTGCCCATGCTTTGAAGCGAATGCGCCATCCAAACTCCAAAAGGGAGGATCAGGACCAGAGTCCAAATAGCTAGCTTTAGCGAGAGGATAAGTGCCTCTAGATCAAACATCAGGTTAAGTCGCCTTCAGGTTAATAATTACCCTCATTTTCACCTATCTTGAGTTGAGTCAGGCTATTGGCGGCTTTGGTTAGGGACAGATTGGGCAATCCCCTTTAAAGTAGAGGTTTGTAACAATTTTTAATGACCCAGATCGAGGGTATTCGAAGGGATGGATATGAATCAGCAGCGTCGCGACTTATTGAAATATTCGACGGTATTTGGACTTATGGCATCTGCAGGCTTAATTACCACTGCTCAGGCTGAAGAGTGGAATAAGGCGGCTTTTGAAGGAAAGAGCCTTGATGATGTATTTAAGGCTTTGGGAACAAGTACTCCAGATAAGTCAGGTGCAGTCGTTATCAACGCACCCGATATTGCAGAGAATGGTGCTGTAGTGCCAGTAGGAGTCACCACCAGCTTAAAGGCCAATCAGTTAGCAATTTTGGTTGAGAAAAATCCAAGCCCATTGGCTGCCCAATTTTTTATTCCAGCTGGCACAGAGCCGGTAGTCACTACTCGAATCAAAATGGCCCAAACTTCAAATGTATACGCATTGGTAAAGGCAGATGGAAAGTGGATGATGGCTGTTAAAGAAATCAAAGTGACTTTGGGTGGTTGTGGCGGCTAATACGTTATCTAACATACTTACAGAATCATTAATTAGAAATAAAAGATAAAGGAACTACGATGGGTGATCCAATGCGCATTCGGGCAGCCGAATCAAACGGAATTGTGGATGTCAAAATTTTGATGAAGCATGACATGGAATCCGGTCAACGCAAAGATGCTTCCGGCAAATTAATTCCAGCATGGTTTATTTCTACAGTATCGGTTAAGGCTCAGGGTAAAGAAGTCTTCTCCGCAGACTTTGGCTCAGCTATTTCTAAAGACCCGTTCTTGAACTTTAAGTACAAAGGCTCCAAGGGCGATAAATTGGTTGTGAGCTGGGTTGATACTAAAGGCGATAAACGCAGTGATGAAGCCACAGTTTCTTAAGCAGACCATGAGAAAAAATCTAAGCCCTTTGTTTGGTCTGCTTCTAGTAGGCGGGGCAATATTTTTTGCCTCTACTGGTTTTGCCCAATCAACTGCAGATGAAATCGCCAAATATCGCCAGATGATTGCCGATGGCAATCCTTCTGAGCTCTATGAGGATGCTGGGGCTGAATTATGGAAGAAACCAGCAGGGCCTAAAAATGCCACACTTGAAAAGTGTAATTTAGGTCTTGGTCCTGGGGTTATCAAAGGTGCCGCAGCACAGTTGCCAAGATATTTTTCCGATACCAATAAAGTGCAGGATTTGGAGTCTCGTTTAATCACTTGCATGTCTGCCCTGCAAGGTATTTCAGCTCAAGAGATTGTAGATGCGCCATTTCAAAAAGGCTTGAAGAAAGATATGGATGCTTTAGTTGCATATGTAGTTACTGCATCCAAAGATCAAAAAATCAAAGTCAGTACGCAGCATCCAAAAGAAAAAGAAGCTTACGAATTAGGTAAGCGTGCTTTTTATTATGAAGGTGGTCTAATGGACTTTTCCTGCGCAACTTGCCATGGGTCAAGCGGCAAGAGAATTCGCTTGCAAGATCTTCCCAATTTAACGACCCAAGCAGGAGCTGCTGCAGGCTGGGGTTCTTGGCCCGCCTACCGCGTTTCCAGCGGACAATTTTGGACCATGGGCTTGCGCTTAAATGATTGCTATCGCCAGCAACGATTCCCTTTCCCAATATATGGCTCCGATCTATTAACGGCAGTGTCAATGTATATGGCAGTTAATGCGAATGGCGGCACGATGCAAACTCCAGGCTTGAAACGTTAAGGCCAATGATGATGAAAATAAAATTACTGTTATCGGCAGCGTTTCTCACTGCATTCTCTTTCACTGCCTTTGCTCAATCTAGCTTTGATGCTAAGTTTCAAAAAATGATGACTGAAGGCTTTAGGGCTGAAGGTATTGCTGGTTTGGATCGCATCAAGCAGGATGAAACACAAAAGTTTTGCTCTGATCCAAAGCTGATGAATACAAAGCAGGGTGCTGCCAAGGCAATTGAAATTCAAAAGCTGAATATGGCATCCATCGTTCAGCCTGCTGATGGTAAATATATTGGCGACTGGAAAAATGGTGAGGCAATTGCTCAGAGTGGCCGTGGTGCAACTTGGACTGACAAGCCTGACACCATCAATGGCGGTGGCTGCTATAACTGTCACGAGATCAATAAAAAAGAAATCTCTTATGGCAACTTGGGCCCAAGTCTTTGGAACTACGGTAAAGATCGCGGATACTCCCAAGAGGTAATGGTTTACACGTGGAATCGCATCAACAATTCAAAGGCGTATAACGCTTGCAGTAATATGCCGCGCTTTGGTCATTTCAAATTATTGACGCAAGAGCAAATGCAGGATGTGATGGCTTTACTCTTGGACCCGCAATCTCCCGTTAATCAATAATCGATCAGCATGTCGCTTAATCGCCGGGAATTTATACAAGCCCTAGCCATTGCCTCCGTTGGCGGCATGAGCCTGCAATCTGATTTGGCTTCGGCGCAAACGCAAGCACGATCTTTTTATGATTTGCCTCGCTTTGGTAACGTGCATTTATTGCACTTCACGGATTGCCATGCCCAACTTCTGCCAGTATATTTTCGTGAGCCTAATGTCAATATCGGGGTAGGGCCGCAAGCAGGAAAAACACCACACTTAGTTGGCAATTATTTTTTGAAGGCCAATAAGATTGCATCTGCCACGCGTGATGCCCATGCATTTACCTATTTAGATTTCACAGCTGCAGCTCATCAATACGGTCAAATGGGTGGTTTTGCGCATCTATCGACTCTCATCAAGCAGTTGAAAGCGTCAAGGCCTGGTGCCTTGCTTCTGGATGGTGGAGATACTTGGCAAGGATCTGGAACTGCACTATGGACGCAGGGCCAGGATATGGTGGATGCAGCCTTGGAGCTTGGTGTAGATGTCATGACCGCGCACTGGGAAATGACTCTGGGCGAGAAGCGGGTGATGGAGATTGTGCAAAATGATTTCCAGGACAAGATTTCATTGATTGCGCAAAACATTATCACCACAGATTTTGGAGATGAAGTTTTTGCTCCATACGTGATACGCGAGATGAATGGAGTACCAGTAGGGATTATTGGTCAAGCATTTCCTTACACTCCAGTTGCAAACCCAAGATATTTCACGCCAAATTGGACGTTTGGAATACAAGAGCAGAATCTTCAAAAAACAATTGATCAAGTTCGCCAAAAAGGGGCTAAGGCAGTTGTATTGCTATCCCATAATGGCATGGACGTTGATCTCAAGTTAGCGTCCAGAGTCAGAGGTTTGGATGCAATTCTTGGTGGCCATACACATGACGGTGTTCCGGTGCCTGTCAAAGTAAGGAATGCAGGCGGTATTACTCTGGTTACCAACGCAGGATCAAATGGCAAATTTTTGGGCGTCCTTGATTTTGATGTGAAGGGCGGGAAGGTGGTTGATTTTCGCTACAAACTTCTTCCTGTGTTCTCAAGCCTGATTACGCCGGATGCCAAAATGAGTCAGCTCATTACGAAAATTCGTCAACCATTCGAAGTGCGCTTAAATGAAAAACTGGCAATGACGGAGGATCTTTTGTATCGTCGCGGTAATTTCAATGGCAGCTTTGATCAACTCATTCTGGATGGTCTAATGACGCAAAAGAATGCAGAAATTGCGTTCTCGCCTGGCTTCAGGTGGGGTACCTCATTATTGCCCGGTGAAGCGATTACGACAGAGCATCTAATGGATCAGACGGCCATCACCTATCCATACACTACGGCCTCCAACATGACTGGCGAAAATATCAAGACTATCTTAGAAGATGTGGCTGATAATTTATTTAATCCTGATCCGTATTATCAGCAGGGCGGCGATATGGTTCGGGTTGGCGGCTTGCAGTACACCATTGATCCTAACGCCACCATGGGTAAGCGCATCTCTGAAATGAGGCTCAATGGAGTACTTATAGAGGCCGATAAAAACTATCGCGTTGCAGGCTGGGCTCCAGTGAGCGAGGAGGCGAAGGCATTAAATTCAGAGCCAATCTGGGATCTGATGTCTCGGCACTTAAAAGAGGTGAAGTTGATTAAGCCCAAAAAATTAAATGAGCCAATCATCAAAGGCCTTGCTAATAATCCTGGCATTGAAGCTATCAAATAACCTATAAAGAAATCGCCTAAAAAAATGAATCGACCAAATTATTTCTCAAAGTTGTTAAAACAGGTTTTGGCCGCAATCACTTTTGCATTTATTGGCATGATTTTTTGTGAGCCTGCCTTAGCCCAAACAAAAGTGGTGTATCACATTGATGATGCTCAGGCGCAAGGCTTAAAAGGATTGCGCAATATTCGCAATCATCTAGATACGGCACCTCAGGCCAAAATTATTGTCGTGACTCATGCGGCAGGAGTGGATCTGCTGATGGAGGGCGCTAAAGATCAGAAGAATAATATTGAATATGCCCCATTAGTTTCTGCACTCAAATCCCGTGGAGTGGTATTTGAGGTCTGTGAAATTACCCTAAAGAACCGTAATCTTAATAAAAACCAATTCCTATTGGATGCTGACTTCACTTCTTCTGGAGTGGTGAAGATTGCCGATCTGCAGTATGTTGATCATTACGCCTATATAAAGCCCTAATTCTTACTGACACGCAAGTAAAATATAAGAATGAACACTGTTGATATTTCCCTTATTAGTCAGCAAGCATTGTGGGCGACTTTTGTTGTGACTTTGCTGCTTGGCGCAATTATGCAGCGAACCAGTTTTTGTACTATGGGCGCAATTGCCGATCTATTTGTTATGTCGAATTTATCCAGATTGCGTCAATGGTCTTTGGCTATTGGCGTTGCTATCTTAGGAGTGATGTTGTTGGCTTCTTTGGGCTTGATAGATGTTTCTAAGTCCATCTATACCTCTAGTAAATTAATGTATCTCTCTATTCTGATTGGTAGCACTCTATTTGGATTGGGGATGGTATTGGCCTCAGGTTGTGGGAGCAAGACGCTGGTTCGAATTGGCGGGGGCAATCTTAAATCGTTAGTGGTATTTTTGGTGCTGGCCCTTGTCGCATATATGACCTTGCGTGGATTCTTGGCGGTGATTCGCATCAATATGCTGGACGCATTCTTTATCACGCTAAATTCAAATCAAGACCTACCGAGTATCTTGAGTGCTCAGCTTGGACAGAGCCGCTCAAGCTCGCATCTTTTGCTTGGTTTAATTATCGGTGGTGCTTTTGTTATGTTTGCACTTTTGGATAAATCATTTTGGACCGCTAAAAATCTCCTTGCTGGTTTTGGCGTTGGATTGGCGATCTGTGCTGTATGGTGGATCTCTGGCTACTTGGCATTTGTTGCGGAGGATCCCAACACCTTAGAAGAGGTGTTCCTGGCAACCAACTCAGGCAAGATGGAGAGTCTTTCATTCGTGGCTCCCTATGCTTATTCGTTGGACTGGCTGATGTTCTACAGCGATACCTCTAAGGTTCTTACTATTGGTGTTGTGGCAGTGTTGGGTATGGTTTGTGGTTCAGCTGGCGTTGCATTGGCAACAAAAACCTTTCGGTGGGAAACGTTTTTAAACGCAGAAGATACAGCCAACCATTTGGTGGGTGGTGCCTTGATGGGTTTTGGTGGTATTACTGCTTTGGGCTGCACCATTGGGCAGGGGCTAAGCGGAATTTCAACATTGGCACTCGGATCTTTTTTAGCCATCCCTGGATTTTTCTTGGGAGCTTATCTAGGTTTGCGTTACTTGCAGATGCGTCTTGCCCCAAATCCTTGCGCTTAATTAGACTGGATATAAGACATGCAAATTGACTGGTACTCTTTTACACCCATACCTTCTTTATTGGGTGGAATGATTCTTGGAGTTGCCGCGGCCCTTTACGTGTTGCTTCATGGGCGCATCCTAGGAATCAGTGGCATTGTTTCTGGTTTATTGCATCCCAAATTAACGGATACAGCATGGCGACTTAGCCTCGTATTGGGATTAGTATCAGCCCCATTTATGGCGGCACTGTTTTTTGGAATATTCCCTGTTGTAGAGATTGAATCTGATTGGATCGCCATTGTGATTGCAGGCCTTCTAGTTGGCTTTGGTGCGCACTACGGATCTGGCTGTACTAGCGGTCATGGCATCTGCGGGCTTTCTCGCTTATCACCGCGTTCACTTCTGGCTACACTCTTGTTTATGGGGGCAGGTTTTTTGACTGTTTTTGTTTTGCGTCACCTGATCGGAGTCTAAGATGAAAAAACATTTTGGTCTTGTGAGTCAGTATGCAATTGGTGTACTTTTTGGCTGGGGTTTAATCATCTCCGGCATGAGTAATCCTGAGAAGATATTAGGTTTCCTAGATTTGGCTGGCCCGTGGGACCCATCCCTGGCATTTGTTATGTTGGGTGCAGTGTTAGTTGGGCTTGCCGGTTTTTATGTTGTGAGCAAAAGATCAGAGGCCTTCTTTGGTGGCGCCTTGCATATTCCTACCCGCAGAGACATCACGAAGCCTCTGATTGTTGGTAGTCTTATTTTCGGTGCGGGCTGGGGAATTGCTGGTTTTTGCCCGGGGCCAGCCTTGGTTGCCTTGGGTGCCGGGCACCTCAAGGCCTTGGTATTTGTTATTGCCATGATTGTGGGTATGGAAATTTGCGAGCGTTTCTTCTCGACCCATAAACAGACTCCCAACTGAACCTGATCAGCCTGATTTAGAATCAACTCTATTGCTATTTATCAAATATAGAGGGTTTATGAGTCTTCCTATTTCTTGCCATAACGATCAGTTCGGCACTATCGGTCAAATTGAGCCAAGCCATTTGGCTGAAATTGCGGCACAAGGTTATAAGAGTGTGATTAATAACCGTCCTGATGGTGAGGGCGGTCCAGATCAGCCAACTAATGCCAGCATTCAAGCTGAAGCAGAAAAGTTGGGCTTAAATTACGCCTACCTACCAGTTGTGCCTAGTGCAATCAATGTTGATCAAGTAAGGGAGATGGCTCGTTTATTGAGGACCATGCCCGGACCGGTATTAGCATTTTGTCGCTCTGGTGCGCGCTCTACGAATCTGTATCAACTTGCATTGCAAGTGAAATAGTAGGTTACTGACCCGCATGCGCATCACCATTCCCGAAGATAGAAAGCTAGTACATGAAATGATCATGCCCATTCGTTGGGGTGATATGGATGCGTATGGACATGTCAACAATACCGTGTACTTTCGGTATATGGAGCAAGCTCGCTGTGAATGGATTACATCTTTGGGTTATGACGTCGCTCCTGGTCGCGAGTCCATGTCGATGATTAATGGCTTTTGTAATTTCTTTCAACAACTCACTTATCCAGGCGAATTAATCCTGAAGACTTCGATTGGCGCTGTTGGTAGAACCAGCCTAGATCTCTACACCAGCATGGCGTTGACTACTGCGCCTGAGGTGGAGGCTGCTATCGGTGGTGCAACCATGGTTTGGGTAGATCTCACTACGAATACATCAGCGCCTTGGCCTGAGCATGTTTTGCAACAGTTGCGCTAGTCCCTCGTGCAGCCGATTAATCCTCACATCTTAAAATCTGATCAATTTTTATCTGAGCTAGATCAGTTTGATCTCGTAATTGATGTCAGGTCGCCCGCTGAATTTGCCCTTGACCATATTCCAGGCGCAGTGAATTACCCCGTTCTGAATAATGAGGAGCGCGCCACTATTGGTACGCTCTACAAAAAAGAGTCTCCCTTTGCAGCTAAAAAATTAGGTGCAGCTTTAGTCTCTAAGAATATTGCTGCACACTTAGAAAACCATTTTCTGGAATTCCCACGTGAGTGGCGCCCATTAATTTATTGCTGGCGCGGTGGTGAACGTAGTGGGGCGTTTACCC
This sequence comes from Polynucleobacter sp. AP-Kaivos-20-H2, assembly GCF_018882215.1. Lineage (GTDB taxonomy): Bacteria > Pseudomonadota > Gammaproteobacteria > Burkholderiales > Burkholderiaceae > Polynucleobacter. Next base: position 176,729 of record NZ_JACVOX010000001.1, read on the forward strand.
ATATTCTTAATCGCATTGGTTGGAAAGCCAAGCAGCTCGAGGGCGGGTATCAGGGCTTTAGAAGAACTGTAATCGATGGTCTTGATCAAGCTGCAACCCAATTTACATTCCAGGTGATCTGTGGAATGACGGGCAGTGGCAAAACAAAAGTGCTGCAAGAGATCGGCGCGCTAGGCGCTCAGATTCTTGATCTAGAAGGCTTGGCCGTTCACCGTGGATCTGTATTGGGTAATGAGCCTAATATCGAGCAGCCATCCCAAAAAGGCTTTGAGACTGCGCTCTGGAATGCGTTACGTTCGCTCGATCCAGCTAAGCCTGTATTTGTGGAGTCCGAAAGCAAGAAGGTCGGCGGCTTGCATGTACCTGATGCTTTGATGGAAAAAATTCGTAATGGTGCTTGCTTTGAATTGAGATCAAGTACGAAGACTCGCGTTTCTTGGTTGATTCGTGAATATCACCACTTCTTAACCGATACCGATAATTTCAAACAGAAACTGGCTTTGCTTACTGCGCATTATGGGAAAGTACAGATTGCTAAATGGAATGAATCCATTGATGCGGGTAATTTTCCGGAGTTAGTGGAAGAGTTATTGGTAAAGCACTACGACCCTTCATATCAATCTTCGATCGTACGCAATTTTCCCCAATACAAGATTGAAAATTTTGTACAACTGGAAAATGATAGTGACAAGGCCTTTGCCAAAGCAGCAAAGGCCATCATCAGTAAATCAGGTTCTTAGCTAAAAGCTTGGATACCAGTTTGCGCACGACCTAGAATCAAGGCGTGAATATCGTGAGTACCTTCATAGGTGTTCACAACCTCTAAATTCAGCATATGACGTACAACGCCATACTCATCAGAGATGCCGTTACCACCATGCATATCGCGTGCCATGCGCGCGATGTCTAATGACTTGCCGCAAGAGTTGCGTTTCATGATGGAGGTGATTTCTGGAGCTGCAATGCCTTCATCTTTCATGCGACCTAAGCGCAAGCAACCTTGTAGGCCAAGAGTAATTTCGGTTTGCATATCCGCCAATTTTTTCTGAATCAGTTGATTGGCAGCAAGTGGCTTACCGAACTGCTTACGGTCCATGGTGTACTGGCGGGCAGCATACCAACACCATTCAGCGGCGCCTAGTGCACCCCAAGCGATACCGTAGCGAGCAGAGTTTAAGCAAGTGAAGGGACCCTTCAGGCCCTCAACTTCAGGGAATTCATTTTCTGCTGGTACAAATACTTCGTCCATGACGATTTCACCAGTGATGGAGGCGCGCAGACCCATCTTGCCGCTAATTTTCGGGGCGCTTAAGCCCTTCATGCCCTTTTCTAAAATGTAACCACGAATGATGCCTTCATCATTTTTAGCCCACACTACAAATACATCAGCAATCGGAGAGTTGGAGATCCACATCTTCGAGCCCGTTAATGAAAATCCGCCAGGCACTTTCTTGGCGCGAGTAATCATGCCGCCTGCATCAGAGCCATAGTTTGGCTCCGTTAAACCAAAGCAACCAATCCATTCGCCACTCGCTAATTTAGGGAGGTACTTTTGTTTTTGCGCTTCGCTACCAAATTCATTTATGGGAACCATGACTAAAGAAGACTGCACGCTCATCATGGAGCGATAGCCAGAATCCACGCGTTCAATCTCGCGCGCAATTAAGCCGTAAGAGACATAGTTCAAGTTAGCTCCACCATACTGCTCAGGAATCGTGATGCCTAAGAGGCCAAGCTCGCCCATTTCTCGGAAGATGGCTGGGTCGGTTGTTTCGTTGCGATAAGCATCGTGAATGCGGGGCATCAGGCGCCCTTGAGCGTATTCAGCAGCTGCGTCACGAATCATGCGCTCCTCTTCGGTTAGCTGGGTATCCAGAAGAAGGGGGTCCGCCCAGTTAAAGCTGGCCTTACTTTTGCTCATTGCTTTGGCATCCTATATTTCATTTTTGTCTTGATTTTTAGCTGCTTCCTGCGAATTTTCAGGAATGCAGATATTCTTATTTCTATTATCCATTTTTCTTGACTTATGGACTTGCCTAGACCTCGCCACCGCTATTACGACCTGATTTTGGCTGCCTTTGTGGTGGTCTTGCTCTGTTCAAACTTTATTGGTGCCGGTAAAGCAGCTGTGGTTGATTTGCCTTACTTTGGATCCGTGCCTTTTGGTGCAGGCATTTTGTTCTTCCCCATCTCCTATTTCTTCGGCGATATTCTGACTGAGGTTTATGGCTATGCCTATGACCGGAGGGCAGTTTGGACTGGATTTGCAGCCCTTGCATTTGCGGCAATCATGGCTCAGATAGTGATTGCCTTACCAGTGGCGCCTGGAACCTATATGAGCAATTACCAACAGGGGTTAGAAACCGTCTTTGGAAACTCTTGGCGTATCGCCTTAGCTTCCATGTTCTCCTTTTGGTGCGGCAGTCTGGTGAATAGCTATGTTCTGGCGAAGATGAAAATCATGACCCAAGGACGCTTTCTCTGGATGCGGACGATTGGCTCGACAGCGGTAGGGGAGTTGGTCGACTCTTCTTTCTTCTATATGTTGGCGTTCTATGGCATCTGGCCTACCCATGAAGTCATTCAGGTAGCGCTGGCCCAATATGTCCTTAAGACTACTTGGGAGGTTCTAGCAACCCCCATGACCTATTGGGTTGTGAACTTCCTCAAGCGCAAGGAAAACGAGGATTTTTACGATATTCATACGAATTTCACCCCATTTAGGGTCAAAGTCTAAGCAAGACCACGGGCTTCCTGCCAACAAAGACCTCTAAGCCGTTAAAATAACGGTCTTTGCCCCGAAATTCGGGGGTAACTATCTAATTGAATTTCAGAAAGCTAGAAAACATCCGTGCTGTCAGCATCTAATATCACCATGCAGTTTGGGGCAAAGCCTCTATTTGAAAACATTTCCGTGAAGTTTGGCGGCGGCAATCGCTATGGCCTGATTGGCGCAAACGGTTGCGGTAAATCCACCTTCATGAAAATTTTAGGTGGCGAGCTAGAGCCAACGAGCGGTAATGTGAGCTTGGATCCTGGTATTCGTTTGGGTAAGTTGCGTCAAGATCAATTTGCTTACGAGGATGTTCGCGTACTCGATGTCGTGATGATGGGTCACGAAGAGATGTGGAAGGCTGCGGCTGAGCGCGATGCTATCTACGCCAATCCAGATGCTACTGATGAAGATTACATGAAGGCTGCTGAGCTTGAGGGTAAGTACGCCGAATACGGTGGCTACACCGCAGAAGCAAAAGCAGGGGAGTTGTTGTTAGGTATTGGTATTCCTATTGACCAACACAATGGTCCGATGAGCAACGTTGCACCAGGTTGGAAGCTGCGTGTATTGCTAGCGCAAGCATTGTTCTCCGATCCAGATGTATTGCTGCTCGATGAGCCAACGAATAACTTGGATATTCACTCCATTCACTGGCTTGAGGACATCCTCAATCAAATTAAGAGCACCATCGTCATCATTTCCCATGACCGTCACTTCCTCAATGAAGTCTGTACGCATATGGCCGATATGGACTATGGCACTTTAAAAGTCTACCCAGGTAATTACGACTCTTACATGCTGGCTTCTGTTCAGGCAAGAACACAGCAGCTCAGTAATAACGTGAAAGCCAAAGAAAAAATTGCTGAATTAGCAGCTTTCGTGGCTCGCTTCTCTGCAAACGCATCTAAAGCACGTCAAGCGACTTCACGTCAGAGGCAACTGGAGAAGATTGAAATTGTTGAAGTAAAACCTTCTTCACGTCAGAACCCATTTATTCGTTTCGATACTGAGAAAAAATTACACAATATGGCTGTAGAGTGCAATGCACTTACTAAAGCTTATGATCGCGTGATCTTCAAGAATTTCAAGCTAGGTGTTCGTGCTGGTGAAAAGATTGCGATCATCGGTCAAAACGGCGCCGGTAAGACAACACTTCTCAAAACGATCTTGAGTAAGCGCTTTGATGGTATTGCCGCTGATAGCGGTGATGTGAAATGGGCTGAGAATGCTAACGTCGGCGTAATGCCTCAAGACAACACCGAAATGTTTGCTAAAGATGAGTTGCTCATGGATTGGATGAATTGGTGGCGCAATACTGGTGACGATGACCAAGTCATTCGTGGCACATTAGGTCGTCTATTGTTCTCTGGTGATGATATTGGCAAGTCTGTCAAAGTTCTATCTGGTGGTGAGAAGGGTCGCATGATTTGGGGCAAACTCATGCTCCAAAAATACAACGTCCTAGCAATGGATGAGCCAACCAACCACATGGATATGGAATCGATTGAGAGTTTGCAAATTGCTCTTGAGAAATTCGATGGGACTTTGATTTTCGTATCCCATGACCGCGAGTTTGTTTCCGCATTAGCCAACCGCATCTTAGAAGTGAAGATGGATGGTACGGTGGTGGATTACTCTGGAACTTACGAGGAATATCTGCGTAGCCAGGAATTAGCCGGATGATAAGGTTAAAACAATAAGTTGTTTATAAAAATAAGCCCGTTAACTGGGCTTATTTTCTTTGGCCTGTCGTTGAAAGCGCGTTGCAGTACCTTCGGCACGGATACGCTTCCATACAGAATCTTTTTCTTGTTGGGAAAAGAATACCCAATTACTTACTTCACCTAAAGTGCGACCACAACCTTGGCAGATCTCGTCGTATAGCGTGGTGCACACACCAATACAAGGCGAGTCGGAGTCTGCATCCCCCGTGGAAAGGGAGTGGGAGCCATCTTGCGCAATAGATTTGGTGTCTTCAGAATTCATGGCTGTACTTTAGACGATTTCAAAGGACTGTGCTCGGCGAGCTCATCTACATAAGCCCCTATGCCTTGATGTTCACGATCCAGGAAGTGTTGCACAGCTTTAGAAAACTGAGGATCCGCAATGAAATGGGCGGATTGAATGGTGGTGGGCAAGAAACCGCGCGCCATCTTGTGTTCGCCTTGAGCGCCACCTTCAAAGGTTTGAATCCGATTAGAGATGCAATATTCAATCGCTTGATAGTAGGCGGTTTCAAAGTGCAAGCAGGGTATATGTGCGATAGCGCCCCAATACCTTCCATAAGCCTTAGAGCTTGTGTGGTCAACAACTAGCAAGGATGCTGCAATCGGATTTCCATTGCGCTCTGCAATGATGAGGTGTAAGTTTTCAGGCATACGCTGTGCCCATAACTTCAAGAATGCCTCATTGAGATAGGGGCTAGATCCATGCTCTAAGTAAGTGTTTGCGTAACAGTGATAAAAGAATTCCCAATCGGCATTGGTTGAAGATATTCCTGGGACATGTCTAAAAGTAATTAGCTCTCTCGATACCTGTTCTCGTTCGCGTCGAATATTCTTGCGACGCTTCATAGTGAGGGCTGCTAAAAATTGTTCGAAATTCTCAAAGCCTTGGTTATGCCAATGAAATTGCACCGAGTCTCGCAACATGAAGCCTTGGTCCTTGAGTCCCTTTGCTTCTGAAGTATGGGGAAATAAGACATGTGCTGAAGATAGATTATTTTGCAGAACTAAAGTCTTCAAGCCTTTGACTAATTGTTGCTTTACTAAATCAGCGGCTACATTGCTCGCACTCAAAATCCTTGAGCCTTGAATTGGTGTAAACGGAATGGCGCAAAGCGCTTTCGGAAAATACTGCATACCTTGTTGCTCATAGGCCTGCGCCCATGACCAGTCGAAGACAAATTCTCCGTAGGAGTGTTGCTTCAAATACAGGGGCATTGCACCAATCAGTTTTTGATCATCCCTTAAAACGAGATGAGCCACTTGCCACCCAGTATTGCCTCCAACACAGCCAGTTTCCTCTAGCGCACTAAGAAACTCATAGCGAAGAAAGGGTCCTGCATCTGCGGGAAGAAGAGCATTCCACTCCTTTGAGGAGATATCGCTAAGGCGATCAACTATTTCTAATTGAAATGAATCGGGCTCTGCCACAATTAACGCTGAATGAGCTCTATTTTGTAACCATCAGGATCGGTAACAAATGCAATGATGGTGTCACCGCCAGCTACAGGACCAGCCTCACGGGTCACATTGCCGCCGGCCGCCTTAATGGCAGCACAAGCTGCATAGGCATCCGGAACCTCAATTGCAATATGCCCATAGGCTGTGCCTAGGTCATAGGATTGAACGCCATGGTTGTAGGTAAGCTCAATCTCCGATTGGCCATCACCATTACCTTTGCCGTATCCGACAAAAGCAAGGGAGTATTTTTGCTCAGGACGCTCAGTTGTGCGCAGTAAATTCATGCCCAAAACTTTGGTGTAGAAATCAATCGAGCGATTTAAGTCGCCGACGCGGAGCATGGTATGTTGGATTATCATGGGTTAAATATAACGCTATTTATTTAATCGTGTTGAGATGAAAAACCCCGGTATGGAACCGGGGTTTGCTGTATTGCATTTCTTTACATGGATGCGTAGTTTGGACCGCCGCCACCTTCTGGGGTAACCCAGACGATATTTTGTGTTGGATCTTTAATATCACAGGTTTTGCAGTGTACGCAGTTTTGCGAATTGATTTGCAAGCGCGCTTTACCATCGGTTTCGACAAACTCATATACGCCAGCAGGGCAGTAGCGTTGCTCGGGTCCTGCATAGGTTTCCAGGTTCACGCCTACAGGAATAGATTCATTCTTCAGCGTTAAATGAACTGGTTGATTTTCAGCATGATTGGTATTGGAGATAAATACTGAAGAGAGGCGGTCAAACGTAATCTTGCCATCTGGCTTAGGGTAGTCAATCGGCTTGTGTTGTGCTGCAGGCTCCAAACATTCATGGTCTGCATGTTTTAAATGCACTGTCCATGGCATGTTGCCACCCAAAAGTTTTTGTTCCAATCCAACCATCAGCGTACCAACATAAAGTCCTTTGGACATCCACGGCTTGAAGTTGCGCGCTTGGCTTAGTTCAGTATGCAGCCAGCTATTTTGGAATGCAGTTGGGTACGCAGATAAAACATCCTCAGAGCGATTCTCATTGATAGCAGCAACTGCTGCTTCAGCAGCAAGCATGCCAGTCTTAATTGCCGCATGACTTCCCTTGATGCGAGATGCATTGAGAAAGCCAGCATCGCAACCAATGAGCGCGCCACCAGGAAATACAGTTTTAGGAAGACTATTTAAACCACCAGCAGTCAGTGCGCGTGCGCCATAAGAAATGCGTTTACCGCCTTCAAACGTTTCACGAATCTTTGGATGTAATTTATAGCGTTGGAATTCTTCAAAAGGAGAGAGGTAGGGATTCTTATAAGACAGGCCCACTACTAGGCCAACGGCAACCTTGTTATCGCCTAGGTGATAGAGGAACGAGCCACCATAGGTATCGCTCTCTAAAGGCCAGCCAGCGGTGTGCACTACAAGTCCAGGCTTACTCTTGGAGGGTTCAACCTCCCAAAGCTCTTTAATACCAATGCCATAGCTTTGTGGGTCTGCATCCTTATCTAATGCAAACTTAGCAATCAGTTGTTTGCCAAGATGGCCGCGCGCACCCTCAGCAAAGAGGGTGTACTTGCCGCGTAATTCCATACCAAGCTGAAACTGATCCGTTGGATTGCCTTCTTTGTCTAAACCCATTGAGCCGGTGATGACGCCGCCCACTGCGCCTTGCTCGTTGTATAGAATTTCTGCTGCTGGAAAGCCGGTGAAAATCTCAACGCCGAGATTCTCGGCTTGTTGCCCTAGCCAGCGAGTGACGTTTGCAAGGCTGACAATATAGTTGCCTTCATTCTTAAAACAGTGCGGCAGCATCCAGTTTGGAACCTGGTATGAGTTATCGCTAGTTAAGAATAGAAATTGATCTTGTGTGACTGGGGTATCAAGTGGGGCACCCAATTCTTTCCAGTCGGGGAATAATTCAGTGAGTGCTTTAGGGTCCATCACGGCACCAGAAAGGATGTGGGCTCCGATTTCAGAACCCTTTTCCAAAACGCAGACGCTAATTTCTTTTCCTGAGGAGCTGGCTAATTGCTTGGCTTTAATAGCAGCCGACAATCCTGCGGGACCGCCTCCGACAATGACTAGGTCATAGTCCATGGAGTCTCTGGGACCAAATTGCTCTACCAACTCTGCAGAATTCATTCAATTTCTCCGAAATTTCTTAAAAATGGTGCATTTAAGCCCTGTTAGTTTAGTTCTAACTGGCAAAAACCGAATTAGTGCCAAGACTGCCCAGCTCAGGGCGCCTTAAGCGTTATGATTGCTTTATTACCCATTTTGGCAATATTAGGACAAAAGTTATGAATAAAACTTACCCATCGGCAGTGGATGCCTTGCGGGATATCTTAAAAGACGGACAAAAATTGGCTGTTGGCGGTTTTGGTCTTTGTGGCATTCCAGAGGCTTTGATTCAAGCAGTTAAGGACTTGGGTGTTCAAAACCTCACCGCAATTGCTAACAACGCTGGAGTTGACGGCTTTGGTTTGGGTTTATTGCTCAATTCACGTCAGGTAAAGAAAATGGTTGCTTCATACGTGGGGGAGAACAAAGAATTCGAACGTCAGTATTTGGCTGGTGAATTGGAGTTGGAATTTACGCCCCAAGGTACATTGGCTGAAAAATTACGTGCCGGTGGTTGTGGTATTCCTGCTTTCTATACCAAAACTGGTGTTGGTACTTTGGTTGCTGAAGGTAAAGAAGAAAAAGAATTCGATGGCGAGAAATACATCATGGAGCGTTCAATCGTTTCAGATATTTCTTTGGTAAAAGCTTGGAAAGCAGATAAATCCGGTAACTTGGTCTATCGCTATACAGCACGGAACTTCAATCCAGTAGTTGCTATGGCTGGCAAGATCACCGTTGCAGAAGTAGAAGAGATTGTTGAGAACGGCAAGCTGCATCCAGATGAAATCCATACGCCTGGTATTTATGTACATCGCTTGGTGCTACATAAAACACCAGAAAAGCGCATTGAACAGCGCACGATGACTGCAACAGCGTAATTCCCAGAACAGAATACTTAGGAAGATCGAAATGCCTTGGACTAGAGACGAAATGGCAGCACGTGCTGCTAAAGAATTAAAAGACGGTTACTACGTGAACTTGGGCATTGGTATGCCTACTTTGGTAGCGAACCATGTTCCTAAAGATATGGAAGTATGGCTTCAGTCTGAAAATGGTTTATTGGGTATCGGACCGTTTCCAACGGAAGAAACAATTGATGCGGACTTAATCAATGCCGGCAAGCAAACGATTACGACTTTGCCTGGTTCATCCATTTTCTCTTCTGCCGATTCATTTGGAATGATTCGTGGTGGAAAAATCAACATCGCGATCTTGGGTGCAATGCAAGTAAGCGAACATGGTGATTTGGCCAACTGGATGATTCCAGGAAAAATGGTCAAGGGCATGGGCGGTGCAATGGATTTGGTCGCCGGTGTTAAGCATGTTGTCGTATTGATGGAGCACGTTGCCAAGAAAAAAGATGGCACTGAAGAGCTCAAAATTTTGCCGCATTGCACATTACCTTTAACGGGTGTAGGCGTTATTAGCCAGATCATTACCGATCTTTGTGTTCTTGATATCACCCCTAAGGGTTTGAAGTTAACTGAATTGGCTCCAGGCGTGACTAAGGAAGAGGTTATCGCTAAAACAGGAGCCCCTGTTGACACAACAGGTTTCTAATCAGAGTCATCAATTAATGGAATAATGGGTTCACCATGTCGGGCTCCCATCATTTCCATTCGAAGCCATCTAAACCCCAGAATCAATCTGGAGTAGATCCTTCTCTACATGCCCATAAGAAGGGTGATGCACGGCATACCCATAGCAAGCAAGCCTCTAATCAAAACCTACTATTAATTGCCTTAGTACTGACCTTAGGTTTTTCAGGGGTTGAGGGCGCTGCTGCCTATTTCGCAAATTCATTGGCGTTGATTTCTGATGCGGGTCACATGGTGACTGATGCTGCCGCTTTGGGTTTAGCGCTACTTGCGCAGATTATTTCCCGTCGCCCACCATCTCCAAAGCATTCATTTGGTTTTGGGCGTGCTGAAGCGCTAGCTGCATTTGTTAATAGCATTGCGATGCTAGCTTTGGTGTTATGGATCGTCATTGAGGCTGTCAGTCGTTTTGCTAATCCCCATAAAGTGGATGGCTTGACTGTCACGGTTGTTGCTGCAATCGGTCTTCTGATGAACGTCGTCGTAGCATGGGTTTTATCTCGTGATAAGCAAAGTGTGAATACCCGTGCGGCACTAGTTCATGTCATGGGTGATCTATTGGGTTCAGTTGCGGCATTGATTGCTGGTGTTGTGATTCAGCTTACCGGTTGGATGCCTATCGATGCCATTCTCTCTATTTTGGTATCGCTGCTTATTCTGAAGTCCACCATCTCGATTCTGCATGAGTCTTATCACTTCCTGATGGAGGGTGTACCTCTACATATTGATTACTTACAAGTAGGTACTGATTTAAGAAATATTCCAGGCGTACTCGCGGTGCATGATTTGCATGTGTGGGAAATGACCCCTAGCTTCCCGGCCTTGATTGGCCATATTGAAATCGCTGAGATGCAGAAGTGGCCAGAAATTATGGCCAGAATCAATACGATGCTCTTGGATAAGCACGGCATCGATCATGTGACCTTGCAGCCTGAAGAGGTTGGTGATGACCACGATCATGAGCATGATCATTTACATCATGAAATTCATAACGAAGCTCAGGCAGCAAATGTATTTCATGACGGCGATACCTTTTACGTAGAGTGCGCTAGTGGCGATTCCACGCATCGTATGGCCTATCACGCTTGGGGAAACCCTGGCAAAAAAGTATTGCTGTGTATTCACGGCCTAACAAGACGGGGCAGCGACTTTAAGACGCTTGCGCAGGCAATGTGCAAAGACTATTACGTGGTTTGTCCAGATATAGTTGGAAGGGGTGATTCGGATCGCTTAAGCAATCCAATGCTCTATGCTGTGCCACAGTACGTTGCTGATATTGCTGCGTTAGTTAAAAAGCTTGGCGTTGCACAAGTGGATTGGCTGGGAACTTCAATGGGTGGCTTGATTGGCATGGTGTATGCCGCAATGCCAAACTCACCCATACGGAGAATGATCATCAATGATGTGGGCCCCAAGATTGAGCCAGAGGCAATTAAACGCCTAGGTTCTTACGTCGGGCAGCCATTTACTTTTGCAGATCGCAGTCACGCACTCCAGCGCTTGAATGAGATCTGCGCCACTTTTGGTGAGCACACTTCAGAAGAGTGGGAAATCTATAACGGCCCCATGTTGATTCAGAAAGATGGTAAATGGATCATGCATTACGACCCAGATATCTCAGTGCCGTTTGCATCCGTAAACCCCATCACGGCTAAAGCAGGTGAGATGGCGATGTGGCATGCCTTTAAGCACATTCATATTCCGATGTTGATCGTCCGAGGTGGTAACTCTGACTTGCTTTCCGCTGCTACTGTCGCAGAGATGTGCAAAGTTAATCCTTATGCACGCAGTATTGAGATTCCCAATGTGGGGCATGCGCCCGCGTTTGTGAAACCTGAGCAGATTGCTTTAGCAAAAGAATTCTTCAGTTAATTATTTCTTAATCACTCCACATTGCCAATGGCAAATGCCCCCAGCAATTCATTAAAAGAGTCAGTATTTGTAGATGCCTGGTATGGTGAGCCGGCAGAATTGCACGCAGCCGGCGTATTGCAGGTATTGCAGTCTCTTAATCTGGATGAGGCGACATTAACTGCTGCCAGCAATATTGCCCGCACCCATGGCAAAGAAGCCCTCATCAAACTCATTGGCGAAGAGCCTGCGAAATTACTGATTGGTTACCGTGGCTTACGTCAAGCGCAAGCAAAGCTAGTTCGTAGTGATGGTGGTTTAAGTGTGACCGGCCAAGAAGAAATGTTGCGCAAAATGCTGTTGGCATTTGGCGATGATTTGCGTGTGGTTCTGATTTATCTCGCTTCCCGCTTGCAGACCTTGCGCTGGATCGCACAAGAGAAGATCGAGATGCCTGCAGCCTGGGCTCAAGAGATCTTGAGTATCGATGCCTCATTGGCTAATCGATTAGGTATTTGGCAAATGAAGTGGGAGATGGAGGACTTAGCATTTCGAGCGCTCTCACCGCAGACTTATCGTGATATTGCCAAGATGCTGGATGCTAAACGCATTGAGCGTCAATCTTTCATCGATCAAATCGTCTTGCAACTGCAGGGCGAATTAAAGGCTGCGCAGATCGAAGGCGAAGTGCTTGGAAGGCCAAAACATATATACAGCATCTGGAAAAAGATGGAAGGTAAATCATTAGACTTTGCCAATCTTTATGATGTCAGAGCATTTCGGGTATTGGTCGCCGATGTCAAATCTTGCTACGCTGTATTAGGCATCGTGCACAACGTCTGGCAGCCCGTACCAAGAGAGTTTGATGATTACATTGCGCGACCTAAGCCTAACGGTTATCAATCACTGCATACAGTAGTGATGAACGAAGACGGTACCGCATTTGAGATTCAGGTCCGCACACAAGAAATGCATCAGCAGGCAGAATATGGTTTAGCTGCGCATTGGCGCTACAAGGAGGGGGCATATGCAGGTATGGCCACCCCCCCAAATCCTGCCAAAAAAAACAAGCCAAGTGTTACTCACCCGCAAGGCACGCATAGCGCAGAGGTTGCCTATGAAAGGCAAATCGCTTGGGCTCGCCAGCTTATCTCTTGGAAAGAGGATGCCTGGGAGCAGCTTAAGCACCATGAGATTGACGACCATATTTATGTGCTTACACCTTTAGGGAAAGTGATTTCTTTGGAGAAGGGCTCAACGCCAATCGATTTTGCTTATGCGGTTCACACTAATCTTGGTCATCGTTGCCGGGGTGCACGTGTAGATGGCGCAATGGTGCCGCTCGAGACGGCATTGAAGAATGGACAAACCATTGAAATCATTGCTGTCAAACACGGTGGCCCATCACGCGATTGGATTAGCCCTGATAAGCACTATTTACGCTCACAAAGAGCACGCCAACGAGTTCGCGCTTGGTTTAATGCGCTCGATGATGAAGAGGCTGGGCAATCTGGAAAAGCTTTAGAGGGTAAAGCTGAGGCAATCCCTGAATTAAAGACCCCATCCACAACACCTGAAATCGTTTTGCGCAACAGCACCCATAAAGCAGGGCGAGGGGGCGATGTTTTGGTCGTTGGCGTGGATTCATTATTGACCCAGTTAGCGCGCTGCTGCCGACCCGTTCCACCAGACACCATTGCGGGATTTGTGACCCAGGGTAGAGGCGTTTCGATTCACCGTCGCTCCTGCAAAACCTTTAGAGGTTTGCTTGAGAGGGCGCCTGAGCGGGTCATTCAAACTGCTTGGACTGCTTCTGCTGCTGATCCTGTGGTCAATCAAGAGCAAAAACGCGTCTTTCCAGCTGATTTGGTGGTGACTGGCTTAGATCGCCCCGAGTTAATGCGGGAGCTCTTTGAAATTCTGACTAGGCAGGGTGTGCATGTGATCGATTTGCGTAAATCAGCCAAAAAAGGTCTTGCTCAGATCCTTTTAACGATTGAGGTGAAGGATTCTGAAGTGCTGCGAGTCGTGCAAAACAGCCTAGAAGAGGTCAAAGGGGTCACCCAAGTGCGCCGCCGGTGATAAACTCTATGGCTGTATAGGCTCGTAGCTCAGCTGGTTAGAGCACCACCTTGACATGGTGGGGGTCGTTGGTTCGAGTCCAATCGAGCCTACCAACGAATAGGACCCAAAGCGCGGTTGCCCAAAAGCTGCCGCGCTTTATTTTTAGGTCATTGAAGTAAAACGGAAGTACAGAAAAGAAGATGGAGTTGTCATGCTTGTAGTTACTCTGCCCGATGGATCAAAACGTGAGTTTGAGGCACCAGTTCGCGTAGCGGACGTTGCTCAAAGCATCGGTAGTAGTCTTGCAAAAGCTGCTTTAGGTGGCATTGTCGATGGCAAGATGGTTGACACCAGCTTTGTGATTGATAAAGATAGTCAATTAGCCATCATCACTGACAAAAGTCCTGAGGCGCTTGAGATTGTGCGTCACTCTACAGCGCACTTATTAGCTTACGCTGTAAAAGAATTATTTCCTGAAGCACAAGTAACTATCGGTCCAGTAATCGAGAATGGTTTTTACTATGACTTCTCTTATCACCGCCCATTTACTCCGGATGACTTAGTCGCTTTAGAAAAGAAAATGACTGAGCTTGCTAAAAAAGATGAGCCAGTGACTCGCACCGTAATGCCGCGCGATAACGCTGTCGAGTTTTTTAAGAAGCAAGGCGAAAACTACAAAGCAGAATTGATTGCCAGCATTCCGCAGGGCGAAGATGTTTCCTTATATGCTGAAGGTAAATTCACCGATTTATGCCGCGGCCCGCACGTGCCTTCTACCGGCAAGCTCAAGGTATTTAAGCTCATGAAGCTGGCCGGCGCTTACTGGCGTGGCGATAGTAAGAATGAGATGCTGCAGCGTATTTACGGCACCGCATGGTTACGTAAAGAAGATCAAGATGCTTACTTACATATGCTTGAAGAATCTGAGAAGCGTGATCACCGCCGCCTCGGTAAGCAACTTGATTTATTTCATTTTCAAGAAGAAGCGCCTGGTTTAATTTTCTGGCATCCAAAAGGTTGGTCCATTTGGCAAGAAGTTGAGCAATACATGCGTCGTGTGTATCAGCAAGAAGGCTATCAAGAAGTAAAAGCTCCGCAGATTTTGGACCGCGGTCTTTGGGAAAAATCAGGCCACTGGGAAAACTATAAAGAAAATATGTTCACGACGGAGTCGGAGAATCGTGCTTACGCATTAAAGCCGATGAACTGTCCTGGTCACGTACAAATTTATAACTCTGGCTTGCATAGCTATCGTGAGTTGCCATTACGTTTTGGTGAGTTTGGTCAATGTCACCGTAACGAACCATCAGGTGCATTGCATGGTTTGATGCGTGTGCGCGGCTTCACTCAAGACGATGGCCATATTTTCTGTGCTGAAGATCAAATTCAATCAGAGGTTGCTGCTTTTGATAAAGCAGTGCGCGCTGTGTATCAAGATTTTGGGTTTACCGAGGTGGCTGTAAAGCTAGCCTTACGTCCTGCTAAGCGTGTAGGCGATGATGCTATTTGGGATAAAGCAGAAGAGGCCCTCCGTGGTGCCCTCAAGGCTTCAGGCCAAGAATGGGAAGAATTGCCAGGTGAGGGTGCTTTTTATGGCCCTAAGATCGAATATCACCTTAAGGACTCGATTGGTCGTACTTGGCAATGTGGCACGATCCAGGTCGATTTCTCAATGCCAGCCCGTTTAGGTGCTGAATATGTTGCAGAAGACAATAGTCGCAAGACCCCAGTTATGCTCCATAGAGCAATTGTGGGCTCCTTAGAGCGTTTTATCGGTATTTTGATTGAAAACCATGCTGGAAACATGCCAGTTTGGCTTGCCCCAACCCAGGCTGTTGTCCTCAATATCTCTGGAAATTCTGCTGCATATGCACAACAAGTGCAGCAATTGCTGAAAAAACAAGGGTTTAGAGTCGAATCTGATTTGCGGAACGAGAAAATTACGTATAAAATACGTGAGCACGCATTACAGAAGACCCCATTTTTGCTAGTTGTAGGTGATAAAGAGTCTGAAAGCAATACGGTGGCCGTTCGTGCCCGTGGCGGAGTGGATTTAGGTGTAATGCCTCTTGATGCCTTCGTTGCCCGACTCCAGCAGGATATATCACAGAAAGTCGGACCCGAGCTTAGCTAGGGTTAGAACGGTTTTTATTGTTTTTTTAAAGGAATTAAGAAGATCGCTACTGAAAAATTGCAGCGCATTAACCGGGAAATTACTGCTCCTGAAGTGCGTTTGATTGGAATTGATGGAGAGCCCATCGGTGTAGTTAAGTTGAGTGAAGCCTTGGCTTTGGCAGAAGAGAAAGAGACCGATTTGGTTGAAATTGCTCCGACGGCTGTGCCACCTGTAGTCCGCATCATGGACTTCGGCAAATTCAAATACCAAGAAGCCAAGCGGATGCATGAAGCTAAGCTGAAGCAAAAAGTAATTCAGGTGAAGGAAGTGAAGTTCCGCCCTGGTACTGATGATGGTGACTACGGTGTGAAGCTACGCAATCTAATCCGCTTTTTGGAAGATGGCGATAAGACAAAGATTACTCTGCGGTTTCGGGGTCGTGAAATGGCCCACCAAGAAATCGGAGTCAGAATGTTGGAGCGTTTGAAGTTGGATCTCGTTGAATACGGCCAAGTCGAACAGTTTCCAAAGATGGAAGGCCGCCAGATGGTGATGGTATTGGCCCCTATCCGTAAGGCTAAGTAACTAGGTTCTACCTGGTTCTTATGTAGGGAGGTATCGAAAGATATCGGTAGTTTGAAGTGCTTCTGGGTACAGGAAGAGTAACCGTCGGTTACCACCTATGTTGCACAAGTAATTGAAGGGGTGCTTTATGCCCAAGATGAAGAGCAAGAGTAGCGCTAAAAAGCGCTTCACGGTTCGCGCAGGCGGAACGATTAAACGAGGACAGGCTTTCAAACGCCATATCCTCACCAAGAAGACCACAAAGAATAAGCGTCACTTACGTGGTACCACCGAAGTTGCGAAAGCTGACGTTAAGTCAATTCGCTCCATGCTTCCATACGCTTAACCTCAGACTAGATTAGGAGAAATAAATGCCAAGAGTCAAACGTGGGGTTACAGCAAGAGCCCGTCATAAGAAAATTACCGATGCCGCTACAGGTTACCGTGGCCGTCGTAAGAACGTATTCCGTATTGCTAAGCAAGCGGTTATGCGTGCTGGTCAATATGCCTATCGTGACCGTCGCAATAAGAAACGTGTATTCCGCGCATTGTGGATTGCCCGTATCAACGCGGCAGTTCGTCAGCATGACATGACCTATAGCGTATTCATGAATGGTATGAAGAAAGCTGCGATCGAACTCGACCGCAAAGTGCTTTCTGATATGGCCATTGCTGACAAAGCAGCTTTTGCTGCTTTGGTTACTCGGATCAAATCCGTAGTAAACGCTGCAGCTTAATCTTAGTTTTCTAAACTAAGCTGCAATGGTTTCTCTCGACCACATTGTCGAGGATGCTAAACGTGATTTCCTCGGAGCTGCCGATGCGGCAGCTCTAGAGGACGCGAAAGCCAAGTATCTCGGTAAGTCAGGTGTTCTCACTGAGCGTTTAAAAGCGCTTGGTGGAATGTCGCCTGATGAACGCAAGAGTGCTGGCGCCCAAATTAATCAAATCAAAACCCAAGTAGAAGCTGCATTACAAGAGCGTCGCCAAGCTTTGGCTGATGCCGTCTTGTTGCAACGTCTTGCAGCGGAGTCTATCGATGTTTCCTTGCCTGGCCGTGGCCAAGCAGTAGGTAGCTTGCATCCTGTGATGCGCACTTGGGAACGTGTTGAAGAGATCTTCCGCTCAATAGGTTTTGATGTAGCAGATGGCCCTGAGATTGAAACCGATTGGTTTAATTTCACCGCCTTAAATAGCCCTGAGAATCATCCTGCACGTTCAATGCAGGATACTTTTTATATCGATGGCAAAGACTCTAACGAGAAGCCGTTGCTATTACGTACGCATACCAGCCCCATTCAGGTTCGTTATGCGAGCGAACATGTTAAGAAATACGCTAACGCCGATGTCATGCCGCCAATCAAAGTAATTGCGCCAGGAAGAACATATCGTGTTGATAGCGACGCAACCCATTCACCCATGTTCCATCAAGTTGAAGGCTTGTGGATTGCTGAGAGTGTTTCATTTGCAGACCTCAAAGGCGTCTATACAGATTTCTTGAGAACCTTCTTTGAAACGAATGCATTGCAAGTTCGTTTCCGACCTTCATATTTCCCGTTTACAGAGCCTTCAGCTGAGATTGATATGGCCTTCGGTAGCGGCAAACTTGTCGGCCGTTGGTTAGAAATCTCCGGAGCAGGGCAGGTTCATCCTAATGTCTTACGCAATATGGGTATCGACCCAGAGCGCTATACCGGCTTCGCATTTGGATCTGGTCTAGAGCGCTTAACGATGCTGCGTTACGGTGTAGATGACTTGCGCCTCTTCTTTGAAAACGATCTGCGTTTTTTAGCGCAGTTCCCTGCATAACCAAACTATTTATTACTAAACTAAGATCGCGCTATGCAATTTTCTGAATCTTGGCTTCGTCAGTATGTAAACCCATCACTGGATAGTGATGCGCTTGGTCATGCAATGACAATGGCCGGTTTAGAAGTTGAAGAGCAACATTCAGTAGCCCCTGCATTTACTAAGATCGTGATTGCGCAAATCTTGTCTGCAGAGCAACATCCTGATGCAGACCGTTTACGTGTTTGTAAAGTAGACGCTGGTACTGGTCAAGAGTTACAAATTGTTTGTGGTGCGCCTAATGCGCGTGCTGGGATCAAGATTCCGTGCGCTATGGTTGGCGCTGAATTGCCCCCTGCTGAAGCCGGCGGCAAGCCATTCATGATCAAAGTGGGTAAGCTACGCGGTGTTGAAAGCCAAGGTATGTTGTGCTCTGGCCGTGAGCTTGGCTTGGGCGATGATCACGAAGGCATCCTAGAGTTACCTGTGGATGCGCCAGTTGGCAAAGATATTCGTGAATATCTGAATCTTGATGATCAAATCTTTGTTATTAAATTAACCCCGAATAAAGCAGATTGCCTCTCATTAATGGGTATGGCAAGAGAAGTTTCCGCCATTACTGGCGCTACGCTCTGCGCGCCGAAGTGGACACCACCAGCAGTATCGATTGACGATAAGCGCAAAGTTACCGTAGAAGATAAAGAACTCTGTGGACGTTTTGCTGGTCGCGTGATTCGTGGTGTTAATCCGCAGGCTAAAACACCCGAGTGGATTGTGCAGCTTTTATCCCGCGCAGGTCAAAGAAGTATTTCTGCATTAGTAGATCTCTCTAACTACGTCATGCTAGAGATGGGTCAACCTACCCACGTATTTGATATTGATAAATTGAATGGCGATATCACTGTTCGTTGGGCTAAAGCAGGCGAAACTCTTGAATTATTAAATGGTCAGACTGTGACTTTGCAGGGCCCCGACTCTGCGGGCAAGTTACAGGAAGCTGGCGTGGTTGCTGATCAGAATGGCCCGGTAGCGCTTGCCGGAATCATGGGCGGCAATCATTGCGCCGTATCTGATGACACCAAGAATATCTATGTTGAGGCTGCATATTGGTTGCCTTCAGCTATTCAGGGCCGTGCCCGCCGCTTTAACTTCAGCACAGATGCAGCGCATCGCTTTGAGCGCGGTGTAGATCCCCAAAATACAGTTAATTGTCTAGAGTATCTCAGTGCCTTAATTATTGAGGTCTGCGGTGGTCAAGCTGGCCCAGTGGATGATCAAGTATTGAACGTGCCAGACCGTAAGCCAGTCAAAATGCGTTTGGCTAGAGCAGAAAAAGTAATTGGTATTCCACTAACAAATGAAGTGGTTGCTGATGTATTTCAGCGTCTTGGTTTTGAGTTTAAGCAAGAGGGTGATGCCTTTGTTGTAATGCCCCCAAGCTATCGTTTCGATATTGAGATCGAAGAAGATTTGATCGAAGAAGTCGCACGTATGTACGGCTTTGAAAATATTCCGGATCAACCACCAGTAGCCTCATTGAAAATGAGTGCTAAAGCAGAAGCAAAACGCGGTGTTCATTTATTGCGCCAGCGTTTGGCTCTCCAAGGTTATCAAGAGGCAGTAAATTTTGGCTTCACAGATCTCGAAAGTGAAAAGCGTTTAACTAGCGCCACTGAAACAGAGATCATTGCGGTGTTAAATCCTATTGCCAGCCAATACGGTGTGATGCGCAGTACGCTATGGGGCGGTTTGTTAAATAACCTCAAGGCGAATTTGAACCGTGGAGCAGGGCGTGTACGCCTGTTTGAGACTGGCCGTGTATTTAAGCGTGACGTGAATGTTCAAGAAGAGGCTGGCAAGGTGGCTGGCTTTTATCAGCCCCAAAAAATTGGCGGCCTTGCTTATGGATCTTTTGTTCCTGAGCAATGGGCCAATGCAACCCGTGCGGTTGATTTCTTTGATGTGAAGGGTGATCTGGAGCGTGTTTTAGATCCCCTGCATTTTGTCACTGAAGCCGCACAGCACCCTGCATTACATCCGGGTCGCAGTGCAAAGATATTCTTGACTGCAGCCAAGAATCGTATTGAAGTAGGATTCATTGGAGAGCTTCATCCTGGTTTGCAACAAGCATATGAGTTGCCACAAGCGCCTGTTTTATTTGAATTAGACTTAGATCCTATTCGTGAGCTTGGCTTGCCGGTGCCTGAAGATTTGAGTAAATTTCCTGCAGTGCAACGTGATTTGGCCTTGGTTGTGAAGCAAAGCGTTTCTGCGCAGTCACTGTTAGATGTTATGGCTGCTAGCAAGCAAAATTTTGTGCGTAATATTGAACTCTTTGATGAGTTCAAGCCTAAGGCTGGATCAAGTAGTATGGCGGATGATGAGAAGAGCTTGGCTTTCCGAGTAACCCTCTTAAACCCTAATGAGACATTACAGGATCCCCAAATTGATGCAGCAATGGCTGCTTTATTGGGCGCAGTTGAAAAAAAGTGCGCAGCTCGTTTGCGCTAGGTTTAATATTAGGCATAAATCAAATAATTAATTAGTTACCAAAGAGACAAGTAATGACTGAATTGATTTCTAACGATACCGTTACCAAGAATGAGCTATCTGAAGCTCTTTTTGATCAAGTTGGACTAAATAAGCGCGAAGCAAAAGATATGATCGATGCTTTCTTTGATCATATTGGGCAGTCCCTTGAAGCGGGCGTAGAAGTGAAAATTTCCGGTTTCGGTAATTTTCAGTTGCGCAATAAATCGGCTCGCCCTGGCCGAAATCCAAAGACAGGTCAAATGATTCCGATTGCAGCTAGACGCGTAGTTACATTTCACGCAAGTCAAAAGCTTAAAGATGTAGTGGAGTCACATGCTCGAGAAAACCGAGTTTGATGCTAGCTCAGCGCTGCTGAGCTCTCAACTTCCCCCGATACCAGCAAAGCGCTATTTCACCATTGGTGAAGTAGCTGATCTTTGTGGTGTGCGCTCACACGTATTGCGTTATTGGGAGCAGGAGTTTACTCAACTCAGCCCACAAAAGCGCCGCGGTAACCGTCGTTACTACCAGCACCATGAAGTGGTCTTGATCAGAAAGATTCGCTCACTCCTCTATGAAGAAGGCTTTACGATTAGCGGTGCTCGCAATCGCCTTGAAGAGGCTCGTGGCGATCTCCGTCTGCGTGAAGAATTGCAAGCTGTCCTGCAGATTCTCTCTAAATAGTTACTGATACAATTTTGCTTTTCGTCGGGGCGTAGCGCAGCCTGGTAGCGTACATGCATGGGGTGCATGTGGTCGGAGGTTCAAATCCTCTCGCCCCGACCATTCAAACTAATCCCACCATCTCCATGACAAGCGAAACAAAACCCGTTGAATACTTTGGTCTCAAGATTCCTTTTTTGGCGCATTTGGGCGTAGTTCCTGAGTATGCGAAAGAGGGTAAGTCCCGAATTAGCCTTGACCTTAAGCCTGAGTATGAGAATAGCTTTGGTATTGCCCATGGCGGTGTCATCATGACACTACTGGATTTTGCAATGGGGGCAGCAGCTAGGAGCATTTCCGAGGCTCCCTTGGGGGCAATGACGATTGATATGTCGGTCAGCTTCCTGCGTCCCAGCACCGGCAAAATCGTGGTGGAGGGCACCATTCTCAAACCAGGAAAGACGATTAACTACTGCGAAGCAATTGTGTTGAATGAGGCAGGGGAGATAACTGCAAAATCCAGCGGTACATTTATGCTCAGAGAATCAAAAACAGTTTAATTAAATATAATATTTATAAAGATTATGTCTTTTATTAACCTGAGCTGATATAGCCCTAATAAATATTGTTAATTATTCCGAATAATATATATTGCCTGATAGATTAATGTATATATAATAAACATCTAATAAGGCTTATATAAGCCCTATAAAACAAACTATTATTCGGAGAGTGAAAAGAATATGTCTTCTTATAAAGAGCTTTTAGCCCAACGCGAGCAGTTGGATAAACAGATTAAAGAAGCAATTGCTCATGAAAAGGCTGATGGCATTGCCAAGGCCAAAGTCATTATTGAGCAATATGGCTTAACTGCATCCGATCTATTTAGCCGTAAAGCCGGTGTAAAGAGTGCTGGCGGTAAGGTGGCTCCTAAATATCGCAATCCATCTACAGGCGAAACTTGGACTGGAAGAGGTAAGGCGCCAAAGTGGATTGAAGGCAGAGATCGTAGTAGCTATTTGATCTAAGTGCTTGTTTTGCTTAAGTTTTGTACCAAAGGCCGCTTATAGCGGCCTTTTCATTTGTTCCTTTCTTGATCTGAATTACCCTCTAAGCACACTTCCTAGCCAAAGCTTCTACAAATAGGGGTTCTAGTAACTCATGCCGACTGCCATGAGGCCAGTTTCCATCAGTCTCTGGATTAGTTGCAGGGTAGCCAATAATGAGTGGGTTGAGGTCAATTAAACCGTTTTCAAGCTCCTGTTTGATGCTTTCGCTCAAGGGATGCTTACTGCCCGAGTTCTCGTCTGCCAGCGCAACTACGCCAGGGTGTAGCTTGATAAAGCCTTCATCTACTAGTATAGGTATGCGCTGAGTGTCCTTGTTTTTGCTCAAATAATGGATTAAATGGACTTGCTCTACAGGTGGAATAAGAGCATCTAAAAAGATCAAATCGGGGGCAATGGAAACTGCCTTCATTAAGCCCTCTAGGCTATCTACCGCCATTTCCATGTCTACCTTGAGCTGCCAATCGGCAATAGACTCTAATAATTCTTGGCCATTCTCGGATCTTCTAAATATCCCCATAGCTACACAGTTTTGAGTGGTCTTTTGACGCATAGCCCTTTTTCTGCGTTGTAATTGCTGTTCTAAGGAGCTTGCCAATATACGTCTGTGCCCGCCACGGGTTTTCCAAGCAATAAGTTCGCCTAATTCCACCATTTTCTGAACGGTGCCTAGGGAAACCTGTAAAACCTTGGCGCTTTGGCGAGTACTGAGATATTCCGTTTCTGGGGTAATTAATTTCATATTTCCCTTAATTTCATTTAATTGTTTGAAGATTTAGAGAATAAAAATCAAATTCATTTGAATCTGTCGGCAAACCTTTAAAGCGGAGTAGGAAAGTTCTTATTAATTCTCTTTGATAGGGAGATACCCCCAAATTCTTTGAAATCAGGGAAAGCCCTTTAAGTACCAATGGGCATTCGTGTTAAATTACACCTGTAGCACCAGTATTCGCACAGATCAATTCGCTAAACGGTAGAGCCGTGTAACGAATGGTTTTAACCACAGTTTTTATTCGGGAAACCCGATGAAAGGTGAGCATCATGATGCAGGATCAAAGAGATAATTCCTATCTCTTCGGCGGAAACGCACCCTACGTAGAGGAACTCTACGAATCCTACTTGCACGATCCAGCTTCAGTAGCTGATCATTGGCGAGATTATTTCGATAACGTGAAACAGGTTCCTGCGGTTGACGGTTCATCTCGAACTGACATTGCCCACGCACCTATTGTTGCTTCATTTGCTGAGCGCGCTAAGCAAGGCCCAATCAGAACGATATCTGATTCGGCTGACTCAGAGATGGGCCGTAAGCGCGTTGCTGTTCAGCAGTTAATTGCTGCGTATCGCAACGTTGGTAATCGCTGGGCTAATACTGATCCTCTCAAGCGGACAGAGCGCCAGGATATTCCTGAGTTAGATTCTGCTTTCTATGGCTTCACTGACGGCGATATGGATATCGTCTTCAATACAAGTAATACATTCTTTGGTAGAAACGAGATGTCCTTGCGCGATTTGCTGCAAGCATTGCGTGAAACCTATTGCGGGACTATTGGCGCTGAATATATGTTCATCGCTGACCAAAAAATTAAAAAATGGTGGCAGGAAAAGTTAGAGTCCATACGCTCGAACCCATCATTTAATCAAGAAAAAAAACGTCAAATCCTTGATCGCGTTACTGCTGCAGAAGGCTTGGAGCGCTACCTTCAAGCTAAATATGTTGGCCAAAAGCGCTTCTCTCTCGAGGGAGGCGAAAGTTTTATTGCCTGTATGGATGAGGTCATTCATGAGGCTGGCGCTAAAGGCGTCCAAGAGATTGTAATTGGCATGGCCCACCGTGGGCGCCTGAATGTGTTGGTTAATACCTTAGGAAAGATGCCCAAGGATCTATTTGCAGAGTTTGAGCACAAAGGTCCTGAAACATTGCCTGCTGGTGATGTGAAATATCACCAAGGATTTTCAAGCGATATCTCTACACCAACCGGACCAGTACACGTATCTTTGGCATTTAATCCATCGCACTTGGAGATTGTGAATCCTGTGGTTGAAGGTTCTGCACGCGCTCGAATGGATCGTCGTGGAGATGTTTTGGGTCAGCAGGTATTGCCTGTTCTAGTTCATGGTGATGCTGCAATTGCAGGCCAAGGAGTGATGCAAGAAACCTTAGCAATGGCTGAGGTTCGTGGTTACTCGACTGGCGGCACTTTGCATATTGTGATTAACAACCAAATTGGTTTTACGACTTCAGACCCGCGTGACTTGCGTTCAAGCTTGTATTGCACGGACATCATGAAAATCATTGATGCACCGGTATTGCATGTGAACGGTGATGATCCTGAAGCGGTTGTGTTGGCAACTCAGCTGGCGATAGAGTTCCGTACACAGTTTCACAAGGATGTAGCCATTGATATTGTTTGCTTTAGAAAATTAGGCCACAACGAGCAAGATACGCCATCAATGACTCAGCCTTTGATGTATAAGATCATTGCCGCTCATCCTGGTACTCGTAAGCTTTATGCCGACAAACTAGAAGCTGAGGGAACATTGCCCGCCGGCTCTGGCGAGGAGATGGTGAAGGCCTACCGTGCTGCGATGGATGCGGGTATACAGACTTCAGACCCAGTGCTGAGTAACTACAAGGGTAAGTTTGCGGTTGATTGGTCACCATTCTTAAATAAAAAATGGACAGACGAGGCTGATACAGCAATTCCTTTGACTGAATGGAAGCGATTGGCAGAACGCATTTCCACTCCTCGTGAGGGCTTTAAAGTTCACCCATTGGTAGAAAAGGTCTTAAATGACCGTGCTGCAATGGGTCGCGGCGAGGTCAATGTCGACTGGGGTATGGGGGAGCATATGGCTTTTGCATCCCTGGTTGCTAGTGGCTACCCCGTTCGGCTATCTGGTGAAGATAGTGGTCGTGGAACATTTACCCATCGTCATGCAGTGCTACACAATCAAAATCGTGAAAAGTGGGATACCGGAATTTATATTCCACTGCGCCACGTCGCTAAAGATCAAGCACCATTTTTGGTAATTGACTCCATTCTCTCTGAAGAGGCGGTGCTTGGTTTTGAATACGGTTATGCCGCTGCAGAACCTAATACGTTAACTATTTGGGAAGCCCAGTTCGGCGACTTTGCTAACGGAGCACAGGTAGTAATTGACCAATTCATCGCCTCAGGCGAGGTGAAGTGGGGTCGTGCTAATGGCTTAGTCATGATGTTGCCGCACGGTTATGAAGGTCAAGGCCCAGAGCATTCTTCTGCACGTCTTGAGCGTTTTATGCAGTTGTGCGCTGATACTAATATGCAAGTCATTCAGCCAACTACTGCTTCACAGATATTCCATGTATTACGTCGTCAGATGATTCGTCAATTCCGCAAGCCGCTAATATTGATGACTCCAAAATCACTGCTGCGTAATAAGGAGGCAGCATCGCCTCTGTCTGAGTTTACCAAGGGTGGATTTAAGACTGTATTAGGTGAGCGTGATGACTCGATTGATGCCAGCCAGGTAACTCGACTTGTAATGTGTTCTGGTAAGGTCTATTACGACTTAGTTAAACAACGTACGGAGAAGAAGATTGGTGATGTTGCCATTATTCGCTTGGAGCAGTTGTATCCATTCCCACACAAAGCATTAACTGCTGAGTTGAAGAAATATCCAAAATTGGAGGAGATTATTTGGTGCCAAGATGAGCCTCAAAACCAAGGCGCCTGGTTCTTTGTACAGCACAACATCTTGGAAAATATGTCTGATGGTATGAAACTAGCTTATGTAGGTCGTCCTGCATCAGCATCACCAGCCTGTGGTTATGCCCATCTTCACCAAGAACAGCAGAAGTCATTACTGAATACGGCATTTGCCAAACTCAAAGGGTATGTGATCACGAAATAATCGTTTTCATAACTCAACATACACACATACATACATATAAACAGGATTAATCATGGCTATTTTCGAAGTTAAAGTTCCACAACTCTCCGAG
Source organism: Polynucleobacter sp. AP-Kaivos-20-H2 (assembly GCF_018882215.1). GTDB lineage: Bacteria > Pseudomonadota > Gammaproteobacteria > Burkholderiales > Burkholderiaceae > Polynucleobacter. The sequence continues at coordinate 203,016 of NZ_JACVOX010000001.1, forward strand.
TCAGTTGCTGAAGCAATTTTGTTGCAATGGAAAAAGAAGGTTGGTGACGCTGTTGGTCAAGATGAGATCTTGATTGAAATTGAAACCGATAAAGTGGTTCTCGAGGTTCCAGCGCCTTCCGCTGGTGTCTTGACAGAAATCGTTGTTGCTGACGGTGGTACCGTTGTTGCTGAGCAATTGATTGCAAAGATCGATAGCACTGCTGTTGCCGCTGCCGCACCTGCTCCAGCTGCCGCTCCCGCAGCAGCCCCAGCAAAAGCACCTGCTCCTGCCGCTAAAGCTGGCACAGCGGCTGCACCTTCCGCTGCAAAAATTCTGGCTGAGAAAAATATCGACGCTGGTCAAGTTGCCGGTTCTGGTCGTGATGGCCGTATCACCAAGGGTGATGCATTGAATGCTTCTACAGGCGGTACTAAATCTGCTGCATTACCAAGCGCACCAGTTCCAATGGGTGATCGCCCAGAAGAGCGTGTACCAATGAGCCGTTTGCGTGCTCGTATTGCTGAGCGTTTGCTTGAGTCCCAAGCTAACAACGCCATCTTGACTACATTCAATGAAGTCAATATGGCTCCAGTAATCGCTATGCGTAATAAGTACAAAGATCAGTTTGAAAAAGTCCATGGTGTGAAGTTGGGCTTCATGTCTTTCTTCGTTAAAGCGGCTACACATGCTCTGAAGAAATTCCCACTCCTGAATGCTTCGGTTGATGGCAATGACATCGTTTACCACGGTTACTTTGATATCGGTATCGCAGTAAGCTCACCACGCGGCTTGGTAGTTCCTATTTTGCGTGACGTTGATCAAATGAATTTGGCTGACATTGAGAAGAAAATTGCTGAGTTCGGTGCTAAAGCACGTGATGGTAAATTGTCGATTGAAGAGTTGACTGGTGGCACATTCTCCATCTCTAACGGCGGCGTATTCGGATCGATGTTGTCCACTCCGATCATCAACCCACCGCAATCGGCTATTTTGGGTATCCACGCAACTAAAGATCGTGCCGTAGTTGAAAACGGTCAAGTAGTTGTTCGTCCAATCAACTATCTTGCTTTGTCATATGACCACCGCATTATTGACGGTCGCGAGGCTGTACTTGGTTTAGTTGCTATGAAGGATGCTTTAGAAGATCCTTCTCGTCTTCTCCTTGATTTGTAAAAAGGGAAGATCATGATCCAAGTTTTTGACGTAGTAGTAATTGGTGCTGGCCCTGGTGGCTATATCGCCGCGATTCGTGCAGCGCAACTTGGTTTTAAGGTTGCCTGTGCTGAATCTAGTTCCTATGATGATCCTAAAGGTGAAACACGTTTGGGCGGTACCTGCTTAAACGTGGGTTGTATTCCCTCTAAGGCATTGTTAGCATCTTCTGAGGAATTTGAAAAGATCAGCCATCATGCTGCAGATCATGGCATTAAAGTGGGTGCAGTAAGCATCGACTCTAAAAAGATGATTGCCCGTAAAGATGACATCGTTACCAAGATGACTGGTGGTATTCAGTACTTATTCCGTAAGAACAAAATCACTTTATTAAAAGGCCATGCTTCGTTCGAAGGTAAGGGCGCCGATGGATATCAAGTGAAGATTGCTGGCAAAGACAAAGAAACGGTTACTGCAAAGAATGTAATCATTGCTACCGGCTCTAAAGCGCGTCACCTCCCAGGCATTAATGTTGACAACGTCTTGATCTGCGATAACGAAGGTGCACTCAAATTTGACTCCGCCCCTAAGAAATTAGGTGTAATCGGTGCTGGTGTAATCGGCCTGGAGTTGGGATCTGTATGGCGTCGTCTCGGTGCTGAAGTGACTGTGCTTGAAGCTATGCCTTCATTCTTGGGTGCTTGTGATATCGGTATTGCCAAAGAAGCTCAAAAGCTCTTTGCTAAGCAAGGCTTAGATATTCATACTGGCGTGAAGATTGGTGATGTTAAAGCCGACAAGAAGGGTGTAGTAGTTAATTACACCGATAGCGCTGGTAAGGCTGCTAAGTTGGAATGTGATCGCTTAATTGTTTCCGTTGGTCGTGTACCTAACACCGACAAATTGGGTTTAGACAAGATTGGTCTTAAAGTGGATGAGCGTGGCTTCATTCCAATTGATGATCACACTTGTGCTACTGCGGCTCCCGGCGTTTACGCTGTTGGTGACGTGGTACGTGGCCCAATGTTGGCCCATAAAGCAGAAGACGAAGGCGTCTTGGTTGCTGAAGTGATTGCCGGTCAAAAGCCTCATATCGATTACAACTGCATACCTTGGGTTATCTATACCGATCCTGAAATTGCCTGGGTTGGTAAAACTGAACAAGCACTCAAAGAGGCGGGCATTGCTTATAAAGCAGGTCAGTTTCCCTTTGCTGCTAACGGCCGTGCGTTGGGTATTGGTCGTGCTGATGGTTTCATCAAAGTGTTAGCAGATGCTAAGACAGATGAGATTCTTGGCGTACATATTATTGGTGCCAATGCTTCTGACTTAATTGCTGAAGCAGCGGTTGCAATGGAATTTAAAGCAGCAGCAGAAGATATTGCTCGTATCTGTCATGCACATCCAAGTTTGTCTGAAGTGATGCGCGAAGCAGCATTGGCGACAGACTCACGTGCATTAAATATGTAATTGAAAACCATTGAGTTTTACCAACAAGAGTTAAAGGCGCGCGGGTATCAAAGTGATCCCGCGCAGCTTCGTGCTGTTGAGCGTCTTCAGGAGTGTGAAGATGAATGGATTGCTTACAAAGAAATCCGCAGCAATACCTTAAAGAAAAAGATATTTAAACCAACGCTTCCCCGCGGTATTTACCTATGGGGTGGGGTAGGTCGTGGCAAATCCTTCTTGATGGACTGCTTTTATGCGGCCTCACCATTAGAAAAGAAAATTCGCATTCATTTTCATGAGTTCATGCGTGAAGTCCATCGCGAACTCCATGAGTTATCAGGTTTATCAGACCCGCTTGATGAGCTTGCTAAGCGTATTTCAAATCGCTATCGTCTTATTTGCTTTGATGAGTTTCACATCAACGACATTGCGGATGCGATGATTCTCTATCGCTTGCTAAGTGCATTATTTGCTGACCGCGTGCAGTTTGTGATGACATCAAACTATTGTCCAGATCAGCTCTATCCGAATGGTTTGCATCGAGATCGATTGATTCCTGCAATTAAGCTCCTAGAAGAAAAGCTAGATGTCTTAAACGTAGATGCAGGTAATGATTACCGCCGGGTTCAAATGGCGCAAGTCGAGGCCTATCTCACTCCGGTCAATGCAGAAACACAAGCAACGCTCGGTCAAATGTTTCAAACCTTAATTGGTAATCAGAAAGAGGCGCGTAATCCAGTCCTTAATATTGAGTCGCGTGAGTTACGACCACTTCACATGGCGGACGGTGTGGTTTGGTTCGACTTCAAAACTTTGTGTTGTGGCCCACGCTCGCAAAATGATTACTTGGAGATTGCTAACCAGTTTCATACGGTGATTTTGTCTGGGGTGCCTTATATGCCCCCAAGAATGACAAATGAAGCCCGCCGCTTTATTTGGCTAATCGACGTCTTGTATGACCACAAGATTAAGTTAATCATGTCTGCTGAGGTTCCAGCTCCAGATTTGTACACTGAGGGCCAAATTACGTCTGAATTCTCTCGAACCGTCTCCCGTTTGATTGAGATGCAGTCTCGTGACTACCTAGATGCACCGCGCCGGGTAATTGATACCAGCTTGACCTAAAATAGGGTTATGAGCAGCTTTTCTCCCATAAACGCCGACTTGCATTGCCATTCAGTGATTTCTGACGGGACTTTGACGCCTGAACACTTAGCGGAGCGTGCTAAAGCCAATGGAGTGCATTTGTGGGCCTTGACCGATCATGATGAATTGGGTGGTCAGAAACGTGCTCGAGAAGCAGCTGGCGCATTAAAGATCGATTACCTTGCTGGTGTAGAAATTTCTGTCACTTGGATGGGTGAGACTATTCATATTGTTGGTCTTGGAATTGATGCTGAGCATGTTGGCATCATCGAAGGACTTCGTCGCACTCGTGATGGCCGAGGCAATCGCGCCAAACTGATGGCCGAACAATTACTCAAAGCAGGTATTCCTGCAGCTTATGAAGGCGCACTGCATTTTGCAGGGAATCGCGATTTGATTTCAAGAACACACTTTGCGCGTTTCTTGGTAGAGCAGGGTGTGTGTCGTAATACCGAGCATGTATTTAAAAATTATTTAATTGAAGGCAAGCCAGGATATGTACCTCATCAGTGGGCTACTCTAGATGACGCTGTTAGCTGGATTAAATCAGCAGGTGGTGTAGCGGTGATTGCTCATCCTGGACGCTACAGTAGACTCAATGCCATGCAAATGGATGAGCTCTATAAACACTTTAAGGACATTGGTGGCCTAGCAATTGAGGTTATTACAGGTAGCCATAGCCCGGACCAATACAAAACCTTTGCAAAGATTGCGCAGCAATATGGCTTTTTAGCTTCTCGTGGCTCAGATTTTCATGACCCAAGCGAGAGTCATATAGATTTAGGCAATTTGCCGCACTTACCGGACCACCTTACGCCAGTATGGTCTGCCTTTCATTAAACGATTAATTCATTCATTCATTAATTAATTCCATCATCACTTAACTACTTAGAAAAAGAATACAGATGTTTGCTGAACGCGTTCTCTCTGGCATGCGACCAACCGGTAGCTTGCACTTGGGTCACTACCATGGTGTATTAAAGAACTGGGTGCGCTTGCAGTCAGAGTATCCGTGCTTCTTTTTTGTGGCTGATTGGCATGCATTAACTACTCATTACGAGACTCCGGATGTCATTGAGCAGTCTGTATGGGATATGGTGATTGATTGGTTGGCAACGGGCGTTGATCCAAATCAGGCGACCTTGTTTATTCAAAGCAAAGTGCCTGAGCATGCCGAACTGTTTCTATTGCTCTCCATGGGAACCCCATTGGGCTGGCTTGAGCGGGTACCTACCTATAAAGATCAAATTGAGAAACTCAAGGAAAAAGATCTCCAAACTTATGGTTTCTTGGGTTATCCATTGCTGCAGGCAGCTGACATATTGATGTACCGCGCACAGTTGGTGCCAGTTGGTGAAGATCAGGTGCCACATGTAGAGATGACTCGTGAAGTAGCGCGCCGCTTTAATTATTTGTACGGACGCGAACCCGGATTTGAAGAAAAAGCTTTAGAGGCAGTTAAAAAATTAGGCAGCAAGCGCGCCAAAATGTATGCAGAATTACGAGTGGCCTTCCAAGAGCGCGGCGATGATGAGGCGTTAGAGCAAGCAAAGGCTTTATTGCAAGAAGCTCAAAGTCTATCCATGGCCGACCGAGAAAGACTCTTTGGTTTCCTTGAAGGGGCTCGCAAAATTATTCTGCCTGAGCCACAAGCATTACTCACAACGGCATCACGTATGCCTGGTATCGATGGTCAGAAGATGTCAAAGTCTTATGGCAACACCATTAGCATTCGCGAAAATCCTGAGGATGTGATTAAAAAGATTCGCACAATGCCTACTGATCCAGCGCGTGTTCGCAGAACCGATGCCGGAGATCCAGCACGTTGCCCTGTATGGCAACTGCATACCGTTTACTCCAATGAAGAAACAAAACAATGGGTTGATAAGGGTTGTAAATCCGCAGGTATTGGATGTCTCGAGTGCAAGCAACCTGTGATTGATTCAATTCTGGCTGAGCAGCAGCCGATGTTTGAGCGTGCGCAGAAGTATTTGGATGATCCTAGTTTGCTGCGCTCCATCATTGCTGACGGTTGCGACAAGGCGCGCAAGGTTGCCCAGGAAACCATGCGTGAGGTTCGCGAAGCAATGGGCCTTGCCTACGATTGAGGTCAGACCTTGCCTAGTTCGCATGATGTAATTCTGAATGCCTCTTCTTGGGTAAGAAGATTTGCGCCTCTCATTTCAAAGGGTGGGGTGGTATTGGATTTAGCCTGCGGATCAGGGCGGCACTCTGAGTTATTGGCAAGCATGGGTCATGATGTCTTGGCGGTTGATCAAGATGTCACAGCAGTAGGTTCTGTTGGCAACCCTTTAATCACTCCAAAGCCTCTCAATCTTGAAGAAGCTGATTGGCCTCTGATAGGTTCGGAGTTCAGTGCGATCGTAGTGACAAACTACCTCTATCGTCCGCACTTAGACCAATTGCCCAAAATGCTGCAAAAGGGTGGTGTTTTGATCTATGAAACCTTCGCCCTGGGGAATGAGGAATTTGGTAAGCCATCCAACCCTCATTTCCTGTTAAATCCAGGGGAATTACTCACTTTTGCCTCCCGTCATAGTCTTAAGGTAGTGGCTTATGAGGATATTTACGTAGATCAACCCAAACCAGCTATGGTTCAGCGCCTGTGCGCGGTAAAAGGTGAGCTAAAACAGCGCATTCCGTTACAATTTCAGGGTTAAGACAGCTAAAAATCGGTGCATATTCGGTGACAAATACAGCTCATTCCAAAGGTAGCAAAAAGCCCATCGCTGGCAGTATGCCGGCTATCGTAACTCCCATGTTCGAAGATGGCAGCTTGGATTACGCTAGCTTGCGTTCCTTGTTGGATTGGCATGTGTCTGAAGGCACCGACGGCATTGTAATTGTTGGTACTAGCGGTGAGTCTCCAACAGTTTCTGTTCAAGAGCATTGCGAGCTCATTCGCGTGACAGTAGAGCAGATTGCTGGACGCATTCCAGTGATTGCTGGCACCGGCGGTAACTCTACGATTGAAGCGATTGAATTAACTCAATTTGCTAAGCAGGTTGGCGCAGATGCCAGCTTGCAGGTAGTGCCGTATTACAACAAGCCAACGCAAGATGGCATGTTTGCCCACTTTAAAAAGATTGCTGAGTCGGTTGATTTACCAGTAATTTTGTATAACGTTCCCGGTAGAACGGTTGCTGATTTGGCTGGCGATACGGTAGTTCGTTTAGCGGGCGTGCCAGGCATTATCGGTATTAAAGAGGCGACAGGCAGTTTAGAGCGTGGCACCTTATTGATTAATGATCTCAAGCGCGCTGGTCATCAAGACTTCTCCGTATTTTCGGGCGACGATCTGACTGCAGCCATGTTGATGTTGATGGGTGGCAAGGGCAATATTTCTGTCACGGCCAATATTGCTCCGCGTTTGATGCATGAGCTCTGCGTAGCCGCCATGTCAGATGATGTAAAAAGAACCCGTGAAATTCAATACCAATTGATTGCAGTCCATAAAGCTATGTTTACAGAGGCTAACCCAATCCCAGTGAAGTGGGCATTACACGAGATGGGCAAGATTACTGCTGGCATTCGTTTGCCATTAACACCTTTAAGCAATTCCTTGCGTGAGCCTTTGAAGGCAGCGTTAAAACAGGCCAACCTATTATGATGAATTTGCTCCAACTATCCCGTCGATATCTATCGATTCTGGCTCTAATTGCTATTGCTTCTGCTGCATTGACTTCCTGTAAGTCAGTTACGAGTAGCGATACCGTTGACTACAAGAGTGCAGGTGCTGTGCGCGGCCCTAATTTGTCATACCCGCCAGACTTAATCACAGCACAGGCTGACCGCCGCTACATCGTTCAGGATGGTACGGCTACGATGTCTGAATACAATGCAGCCGTTAAGAAATCAGCGCAGATGCGCAGTAATGTCATGACGGGTATTCCTGGTATGCGCATTGCGCGTGACGGTGAGCGTCGTTGGTTGGTAGTTGAAAAACCAGCCCCTGAGCTCTACCCACAAGTAAAAGATTTCTGGCAAGAGAATGGCTTCTTATTGGTAATCGATTCACCATCAACCGGCATTATGGAAACCGACTGGGCAGAAAATCGCGCAAAGATTGCACAAGATTGGATTCGTTCGACCATTGGCGGCGCACTTGATACCATTTATGACACCGGTGAGCGCGATAAATATAAAACACGTTTAGAAGTTTCTAAGCCTGGCGAAACGGAGATTTACATTACCCAACGCGGCGCGATTGAGAAATGTACGACCGACACCACTGGCGCTTGTTTATCTACTATTTGGACACCTCGTCCTAGCGACCCAGAATTAGAAGCAGTATTCTTGGCTCGTTTGATGGAGCGCTTGGGTATGAGTCAAGAGCAAGCAAAGGCAATGGTTGCAGCACCTCTTGGTCCAAAGACCCCTAAAGCAAAGTTTGTCCAAGAGGGCGTCAACCAGGCTTATATTGAGCTCAGTACAAGCTTTGATCGCTCTTGGCGTGATGTTGGATTAGCCCTAGATCGTTCTAACTTCACGGTTGAGGATCGAAATCGCTCAACTGGTGTTTACTATGTTCGTTACGTGAACCCTAAAGACTTGGGCGACACCAAAGGCTTTTTCTCTAATCTCTTTAGTAGTAAAGATGATTCCGGTATGAAGGCTAAAAAATATCAGGTGCTTGTGAAGAGTACTGGTGAGAATTCTGCAAATGTTTATGTACAGAACGCGGATGGCAAGCCAGAAAATACGCCTGCTGGTTTCCAATTATTAACTTTGCTAACTGAGCAGCTAACCAAGTAATGCATTTTCTAAGGCAAATAAAAAAGCCGCTTTTCAGCGGCTTTTTTTCTTCATGAAGAAGATTACTTCTTAGCGTCAGCAGCAGGAGCAGCTGGAGCTGGAGCTGGAGCAGCAGCAGGAGCTTCAGCAGCAGGAGCAGCTGGAGCAGCAGCAGGAGCTTCAGCAGGTTTTGGTTCTTCTTTTTTACCGCAAGCGGCCAAGGCGATTGCTAACATTGCAGCGAATACGAGTGACTTCTTCATTTGTAAATTCCTTTAAAAAATTAATAACAATTACCGGTAATTGTTCTTTGGATATACCGAGGGAATGCCCCTAAGTAGTTTCCAGTAAATATTATATCCATCTCCGTATTCAGTGTTCAAAAACCAACCATCCGGCTAAATAAGCTTCATAAAGGCTGGATTGATCAGGCTGTTTGAGCCTGCCCACCCTGAGTTCTTTATGTGCCGAGATGCTCTGCCAGGCCGAAAGAATATCTGTGGCTTGCCCCTGGGTCATGGATTCTCCATTGCAATACACCTGTTTTCCAAGGCTCAGAATACGGGTTTGCAGATGAGGGAGAAGTCTGTTAGCCCCAAGTTTCTTAAGGAAGGCATTCGGTTTTAGGGGTCTATCGGGTGCATCAAAAAGGGCTTGTTGTTTGGGCTCAGATAGATAGGCGGTAATCCCAGGTAGAAATCCATCAATTTGGTCTAGTTTTAGCTCTTTGAGTTTTGAACCTAGTTGTTTGATGAGCTCTTCGGGCAATTGCTCTGCATTATGGGTCGCGCCTTGTTGGGGGTCTGCAAACTTGCTCTCTAGGGCGGGAATATTTTCCAAAGATTCTGCTAGGCGCCACAAACCTTCTTGCAGTAATTCTTTAAAGCTGGGGGAACGAAATCCAACAGACCATGTTTGGCAACCCCCATCTAGCGCAATACCATCATGTGCAACATGTGGCGGTAAATACAACATATCACCAGGCTCTAGCACCCACTCCTGCTCAGGTTTAAAGTTACGCAGAATTTTTAGCGGTAGATTAGGGTTGAGGCTCAGATCTTTTTGTTCTGAAATTTTCCACTGCCTTCTACCAGACATTTGAATCAGGAAGACGTCGTATGAATCAAAGTGGGGGCCAACGCCGCCTCCAATACCAGCAATGCTAATCATTAAGTCATCTAAGCGCGCATCGGGAATAAAGCGGAACCAAGACAGAATTTTTGCAGCTGCTGGGTGATGGGCTTCCATTCCTTGAAGTAATAAAGTCCAGTCGGGCTTGTTGATAGATGGAATTGCCCTTTTAGAAAATGGTCCGTTATCAAAGCTCCATGGATTGGATTTAACCAAGCGCGCCTCTACCTCATCTTGTAGGGCAAATTTGAGTAACTCTTTGGCGGAAATAGGGCTATCCAGGAGTGCACCATCTTGAGTCGAAAGGGTAAATGCCGGAATTGCCCCGCGGATGAGAAGGGGCTTTTTATGCCAATACCGCGCCATGAACTGGTCTGGGCTAATACTCCCAAATAAGGCCCAGGGCTCGCCTAAAGCGAGGTTTGCAGGGGCCTGGGGAGGCTCATAGGGTTTGCTCAAGTAAAATGAGGTCATAAAGTAAAAAGCTGTTTAGAAACTGATTAAAAACAAATGTTCGACAAATTCCGCATGAAGATTGAAAAAAATACCATCGTATCCCTTCGCTATAAGTTAACCGATGCGCAAAACAATGTTATCGAGGAACCCGATTCTCCGATGGTATACCTGCACGGTGGTTATGAAGGCACTTTTCCTAAAATCGAGACCCTGCTTGATGGCCAAGATATTGGTTATGAGGCAACGATTCAGCTAGAGCCTAGTGAAGCCTTTGGTGAATATGATCCTGAGTTGTTAAAGATCGAACCGCGCACCCGTTTCCCTGAGCCTTTAGAAGTAGGGATGCAATTTGAAGGTGTTCCTGATGCAGATGAGGATGCCGCAGTAGATGATCCTGAAGATGATGAGCCTTTAATCTATACCGTTACAGATGTTGCAGATAGTCAGGTCGTGTTAGATGGCAATCATCCCTTAGCAGGCATGGCATTACGTTTTTGGGTTCAAGTTGAAGATGTTCGCGCAGCCACTGATGATGAAATTGAAAATCGTCATCCAGAAGGTGGAGAAAGTTTTTCGTTTGGAATGCCCAATGATGATGGCGATGACGATGAAGGGGAGGAATTTCCAGGCGGTGCATTAGGTAGTGATAGCACTGGCCCACGTACGCTGCATTAATTAAAACCAAACTTGCATAAAAAAAGGAATAGCATGCTATTCCTTTTTCTTTGCATCATTTCTTCTGCATGACCCCAAGGGTGGCTGCGAAGCACTATTCCCTTAGCCACTGTTTAATCGCATCAAGGTCGCGTTTGGTATCGCTAGAGCCTTCAGCATCAACGCCAGCAGGGGTGTTGCTTAACTTGGCTAACGCCTTCTCTAGTGCTGCAATCTTGGCTTCTTGTTCGATCGTGGCATCAATTAAACCTTTGAGCGCCATTGATACAGGATCATCTACATTCGGTGTCACTCCATAAGCAGAAAAATATTCCTTTGTTTTGCTATCAGGACTTTGCGGTAAATCTGGATGCAGGATGCGCGCAGGAATACCAACTGCAGTTGCACCTGCAGGAATTTCTTTTAGTACCACGGCATTGGATCCAACTCGTGCGCCATCGCCTACAGTAAATCCACCGAGAACTTTTGCACCAGCACTGACCACAACACCTTTACCAAGAGTGGGGTGGCGCTTAACGCCTTTATAAAGCGAAGTACCGCCCAAGGTAACGCCTTGATAAATCGTGCAGTCATCACCAATTTCAGTCGTCTCACCAATCACAATACCAAGTCCATGGTCCAGAAATACTCGGCGACCAATCTTTGCACCAGGATGAATTTCTATCCCAGTGAAAAAACGCGCAAACATGGACAACACGCGGGCAAGCCATTTCAGACCAAGATTCCATAAAAAATGGGAGATGCGATGCAGCCAAACTGCATGCAAGCCTTGGTAGCAAGTGATGACCTCGAGACGATTCCGGGCTGCTGGGTCTCTGGCAATAATGGAGTCGACTTGGTCGAATAGGGGATTTGACATAGCTTGATTTTAACGGGATGCGCTTATTTTCTCAGGAGCATCTGTTTTGCAATACCGCGTAGCAGATCAATCTCTTCTTTATGAAGGCGGCTACGAGCAAACAGCGCTTGAATACGGGGCATCAGTTTCTTGGGGTTGGCTGGATCTAAATACCCAATAGCCTCCAAACCTTCGCGCCAATGTTCCACCATCGCTGCAACGGCCGCAGGATCGGCAAAATCAGCCATTTCTTCCCGGCTAGATAAGGCATTTCGCCCTCCCAAATGCCGGGAGAGTGTTTCCCTAAGGGTGTAAGCGCAGACCATAATTGCCTGGGCCAAGTTAAGAGACGGGTAGTCAGGATTGGCATCTAACCAGACCCTATGGGTGCATAAGGCCAAATGATCGTTATCCAAGCCAGTTCTTTCTGGACCAAAGAGCAGGGCAACCTGTGCTCCTCCTGCTGTCGTATCGGTTATTAAGGTCCGAGCGGTTTGCCAGTCTAAGGCTGGCGGGCCAAACTCTCGATCACGGCTGGTTAAGCCTAAAACTAGTGAGCAACCCTCTACGGCGGAAGATAAAGAGCTTGTTTCTGAGGAGTGCTGAAGGATATCTGCCGCACCGCTGGCTAGAGCAATGGCATCCGCATTGGCTGCTATATCTTTGATCTTGGGATTAATAAGGCGCAGGTCGCTAAAGCCCATCGTTTTAAGGGCGCGAGCAGCTGAACCCACGTTTCCTGGGTGACTGGTTTCGACTAAAACCCAGCGCAGTAGTTCAGATTTGTCGATATTCATCAATGCCAATGGGAGTGTTTATAGGGGGTAATAGATGCTAATCGTTTAGAATCAGTCTGTTAGCTTCGTATTGTCATGCAATTTTCCTTTTTGCAGGCATTACAAGGAGCTTGTTCTTATTTAATTTGTCCATCAATACTATGCATCCCATGTTAAATGTGGCCGTCAAGGCCGCCCGTCGCGCTGGAACAGTTATTAATCGTGCTTCTTTGAACTTGGAGCGCTTGCAAGTTGACCGTAAGCAACACAACGATTTCGTCACCGAGGTGGACAAAGCCGCAGAAGCGGCCATCATTGAAACGCTTAGCGAAGCCTATCCAACCCATGGATTTTTGGCTGAAGAAACAGGCGAGCACAATGCGGATGCAGAAAACGTTTGGATCATTGATCCACTAGATGGCACAACTAATTTTATTCACGGCTTTCCGCAGTATGCAGTTTCGATTGCGCTCGCAGTCAATGGCGTGACTCAACAAGCCGTTGTTTATGACCCAACACGTGATGAGTTATTCACTGCTACCCGTGGTGCGGGTGCGTATTTGGATCGTCGGCGTTTGCGTGTAGCTACGCAAGATCGCTTGGCAAATTCTTTGCTCGGTACTGGCTTTCCGTATCGTGAAGACCAGGACTTAGAAAAGTATTTAAAGATCTTTGCTGAAATGTCACGTCAATGCGCGGGCTTACGTCGCCCAGGCGCTGCATCATTGGATTTGGCTTATGTAGCAGCTGGTCGTTACGATGGATTTTTTGAGAGCGATCTCAAACCATGGGACATGGCTGCTGGTGCATTGCTAATTACTGAAGCAGGTGGACTGATTGGTAACTATCGCGGCGAAGAAGGCTTTCTGAAAAGTGGCGAAGTCATGGCTGCTAATCCACGCATCTTCGCGCAGATGGTGCAGTCACTCTCTAAATACTCAGTTTCTTAATTCAATTTCTCGAACTGAGAAGTCTGTAGCGTTTAGTGCTTAATGAGGTCGAGATAGCGCGCTCCAGCACTATCGATCAGTAGGGCGCTTGACCGAGGGTGAAGGCTCTCAGGGTGATCGAGATCCCAGTCAGATAAAACCCAGCGCTGCCAAGCCTGGGTATTCAAAGATTCTTCATGATGGGCTGGCAAGTGAGTATGCCCATGAACTAATCTGTCGCCAGATTGATCTTTCATCACAGCTGCACAAGCTTCTCGCGTGACATCCATTTTGAGTTGATTTGCAGCAGAGCGTTGCTGTGTTTGATATTGACTATGACTATTGCTACGTAGATGCTGGGCAACACCTTTGCGCCAATTGAGGGGCAAGGTTAAAAAGAGTTTTTGCACCCAAGGTTTTCTAACCCAACTACGAAATACCTGATAGCCAAAGTCTGCAGTGCATAAAGCATCACCATGGGCTAAGACCCATTTGTGTGAGGCTAATTCAACTACGCTAGGATCTGGCAAGAGCGTCATGCCAGTCTTTTTAATAAAACTTTTGCCGATTAAAAAATCTCGATTGCCATGGATGTAATATGTTTTTACTTTGGCAGAAAGATTGGCGATGGCACGCTGAACTTCTTGTTGAAAAGGTGAAGATGCGGATACATCGTCACCAACCCAATACTCAAATAAGTCACCCAAAATAAATACAGCCTCAACTTTAGGAGCGTCTTTTTCACAGAAGTCAAAAAAGCGTTGCGCCGTCAAGGGCATTGACGGCGTGAGATGTAAGTCTGATATGAGCAGCGCGCTCGCGTGTTGCGGAATCATTCCTCGAGAACAGTAGCCTTCTCAATCACAACATCTTCAGCAGGAACATCTTGGTGAAAGCCGGAGCTACCAGTCTTGACTTTGCGAATGGTGTCAACGATATCCATGCCGCCAGTAACTTTGCCGAATACCGCATAACCCCAGCCTTGGGCATTCGGAGCGGTGTGGTTTAAGAAATCGTTGTCATTCACATTGATGAAGAATTGAGCGGTTGCAGAATGTGGGTCGCTGGTACGCGCCATGGCTACAGTGTAGCGATCATTCTTGAGGCCATTATTAGCTTCGTTTTCAATTTCTGCGCCTGTAGGCTTTTGCTTCATGCCCGCAGTCATGCCGCCGCCTTGAACCATAAAGTTATCAATGACACGATGAAAGATTGTGCCATCGTAGTGACCGCTTTTTACGTATTGCAAAAAGTTAGCAACACTTTTCGGTGCCTTAGCTGCATCAAGAGTGAGGGTGATCTCACCCTTATTGGTTTTTAAGAGAACTTTCGCCATTATTAGGTCTACTTTCTAGAGAGTTAGTGGATGGAGTATTGCTAGGCAGAGTATCTGCAGAATTGAGGGCGCGATTAACAGGGCGCTTTGCAGGGGGCTTGAGCACATCTAAGAGCGCTTTAGCGCGGTTGGAGTATTGGCGCTGATTCAGTGTTGCATTTTTCGCAGCGTCTTCATACGCTTGAGCGCCAAGGCGAATATAGATCTCACCCAAATTAGCTGAGGCAATGGCATAGCTAGGACGCAGCTTTAATGCAAGCTCTAAATAATCTCGCGCTTCAATCCATTGACCTTGGTTGGCAGCTATCGCGGCAAGATTGTTATAAGGCTCTGGTAATTCTGGGAACTGCTGAGTAATTTCAATCAACGTTTTTTTGGCTTGATCGAATTGGCGCATCTCAATTTGTAAGCGCGCTTTTACAAAACGCAATTGCACATTGCGTGGCGTCTTCTTGAGATCCGTATTGATTTGGGTAACCGCATCTTGGTATTTACGTGCCTTGATGAGTTTTTCTACATCGGATGGCACTGCATTTTTGGTGATGGGGTCCGGCTCAATAATCAAGAAGGATAAAAATGGGACGCCAACGGTCTCTGATAACTCTGGGTTTAATGGGTCATAGCCCATATCCGCCGATAACCTAGGGGGATCCGTTGGACTGTAACCACCTAAATAGGGTTGTGGAGCCAATTGGCCTGACTTCATTTCTTGGGTATTTAATGCCTGAATTTCAGCATCGGCACGTTGCTGGGCAGGCGTGCTGCAGCCTGTCATCAGTACCAGCGATACCAAAGTGGCAAAAGCTGGGACTAAGATCTTATTCAGGGCAGGGTGTGGCGCTGGGGCGTTGTGGGGCATAGAGGAAGGGGTGTGAAACGGGCTCATTCGATATACTCAGCGCTCAGTCTAACAAATTGGCGCTACTTGCCCCACCTTTATAGCCCTATGCTGCAAATCTATAACACCCTTAGCCGTTCTAAACAGGTCTTTAAGCCCATAGTGCCGGGCAAGGTCAAGATGTACGTCTGTGGCATGACGGTTTATGACTTTTGTCATATTGGCCATGCCAGGGTCATGATTGTCTTTGATATGGTGGTGCGTTGGCTTAGGGCTAGCGGCTATGAAGTGCTTTATGTGCGCAATATCACTGATATTGATGACAAGATCATCAACCGTGCCATTGAGAATGGCGAACCCATTTCTGCATTAACCAATCGCTTTATCGATGCGATGCATGCCGACTCGGATGAATTGGGTTTAATGCATCCCGATCAAGAGCCGCGCGCTACCGATTACATCGCCCAAATGCAGGGCATGATTGGCAAACTCATTGAAAACGAATTGGCTTATCAAGCCAATGATGGTGATGTCAATTTTGCGGTGCGTTTATTGCCGCGTTATGGTCAGCTATCCGGTAAGACGCTTGATGAATTAAATGCTGGCGAGCGGGTGGCAGTGGGTGATGGCAAACGTGACCCACTGGATTTCGTTTTATGGAAAAGTGCTAAAGCAGAAGAGCCGGCTGATACTCGCTGGAAATCGCCATGGGGCGAAGGCCGTCCAGGCTGGCATATTGAGTGCTCAGCAATGTCTTGTGACTTACTGGGCGAGCATTTTGATATTCATGGTGGCGGTGCCGATTTGCAATTCCCGCACCACGAAAATGAAATTGCCCAAAGCGAAGGCGCTTTGTATGGCAAGGATCGCAAAGATGACGATGCTCCCTTTGTAAATTACTGGATGCATAATGGCCACATTCGGGTCAATGAAGAAAAGATGTCTAAGTCGTTAGGCAATTTCTTCTTAATTCGGGATGTGCTTAAAAGCTTTGATCCTGAAGTATTGCGCTTCTTCATGCTCAAGGCGCATTACCGTAGTCCGATAAATTACAGCGATGCACAACTAGAAGAGGCGCGCTCAGGCCTTGGTCGTCTATATACCGCCTTGGCTCAAGCCCCAAAAGCGCAAGCAATTAATCTGGATCCACATAACCCGTGGGCCAAGCGCTTTGCGGATGCCATGAATGATGATTTCAATACACCAGAGGCGATTGCAGTCTTGTTTGACCTGGCCAGCGAAGTTAACCGTGCACAAGGCGAAGAAAAGCAATTGCTCGCCAATACAATGAAGGCCCTAGGCGCTTCATTGAATTTCTTGCAGCGTGATCCAACCGCATTTTTACAAGCGGGCTCCAAAAATCAGGATGGCTTAAGTCCTGCACAAATTGAAGAACATATCGCTGCACGTGTGGCTGCCAAACAGGCAAAAGATTTTGCCCAAGCAGACTTAATTCGTAAGACATTACTAGAGCAAGGAATTGTTCTGGAAGATAAACCCGGCGGCTTAACAGAATGGCGTAGGGCTTAATGACTGCAGCAAAAGAAATAAAAGTAGAAAAAGCAGAATCAATTCTTGAGGAAATTGCTCCAGACTATTGGGAGCAGGCTTGCAAGGAATTGATGAAGCATGATCGTATTCTGAAAAAACTGATTCCTAAAATTGGATCTGGATTTTTAGTGACGCGCGGCGATTCATTTAATACTTTGGCAAGATCGATTGTAGGGCAGCAGATTTCAGTAGCAGCAGCCCAATCCGTTTGGAATAGAGTGGTTGCCGCTAGCAAAAAGAAAGTCACCCCCAAAAATATCCTAGCGCTCTCTGTAGAAGAATTGCGTGCAGCGGGATTGTCTGGGCGCAAGGCGGAGTACATCCGTGATTTGGCAGATCACTTTGATTCTGGGCGCCTGCATGCCAATCAGTGGAAAGATATGGATGATGAGAGCGTGATCAAAGAATTAAGCTCTATTCGGGGAATTGGGCGCTGGACTGCTGAAATGTTCCTCATTTTTAATATGGTTCGCCCTAATATCCTTCCTCTAGACGATGTTGGTCTAATTAAAGCTATTTCCCTCAATTACTTCAGCGGTGAGCCTGTTAGCCGCCATGAGGCGAGGGAGGTGGCTGCCAATTGGGCCCCATGGCGAACGGTAGCTACCTGGTATATGTGGAGAAGTCTCGACCCCGCCCCAGTTGAACATTAAAATCAGACTATGAAAACGACTTTCCTGGATTTTGAGCAGCAAATCGCCGAATTAGAGTCAAAGATTGAAGAGCTGCGTTTTGTACAAGACGAGTCATCGGTAGATATCTCCGATGAGATCAAAACTCTTTCCGAAAAAAGTCAGCAATTAACAAAAGATGTTTATGCCAATTTGACTCCTTGGCAGGTCTCTCAAGTAGCGCGTCATCCACAGCGTCCTTACACCTTAGATTATGTTGACGCCTTATTTACCGACTTCCATGAACTGCATGGTGATCGCACTTTTGCAGATGATCAATCAATCATTGCTGGATTAGCCCGTTTTGAAAATCAGCCTTGTATGGTGATTGGTCATCAGAAGGGCCGCGATACTAAAGAGCGTGCCCTCAGAAACTTCGGCATGAGTCGGCCAGAAGGTTATCGCAAAGCAATGCGCCTTATGCGTCTTGCAGAAAAGTTTGGCATTCCGGTATTTACTTTTGTGGATACCCCAGGCGCATTCCCTGGTATTGATGCAGAAGAGCGCAATCAGTCTGAAGCGATTGGTCGCAATTTGTTTGTGCAAGCAGAGCTTGAAGTTCCAATCATCGCCACCATTATTGGTGAAGGTGGTTCCGGTGGTGCGTTAGCAATTGCTATGGGCGATGTGGTCTTAATGTTGCAGAACTCCACTTACTCAGTAATCTCTCCTGAAGGCTGCGCCTCTATCCTCTGGAAGACCGCCGATAAGGCTCCTGAGGCGGCTGAGCAGCTGGGCCTCACAGCTCAGCGCTTAAAGGCTTTGGGTTTAATCGATAAGATCGTTGCTGAGCCTATTGGTGGCGCACATCGTGATTACGACAATATGATGAGCAATATGCGCAAAGCACTTGCTGAATCCTTAAAAACTTTTGATGGCATGAAGGTAGATGCATTACTTGAACGTCGTCATGAGCGTTTGATGAGCTATGGCAAGTTCAAGGAAATTACAGCAAAGTCCTAAGCCGGGAAAACGAATTGCGGTTGCCTTAAGTGGCGGCCTCGATTCGGTTGTGTTGCTCGACACGGTTTGCAAGGCGCAAGCTAAAGAAGCAACACAAAACAAAAACCAAACCAAGAACGAGATTTACGCTTTTCATATTCATCATGGCTTGCAAAAATCAGCAGATGAGTGGTTAATCTTTTGTGAGAAGCTAGCAAAAAAATACAAGATCCATTTTGATTTTCGACTCTTGCATCTAGACAATCCACACGAGCAAGGCAATATCGAGGCTAGAGCAAGAGCAGGGCGTTACGAAGCGCTCGCCGATCTCTGTGAAGAATATTGCATCGAAGATTTACTCTTGGCCCATCACCAAAACGATCAAGCGGAAACCGTTCTCCTGCAGCTCCTGCGGGGCTCAGGCGTAGCTGGCTTGTCTGGTATGCCAACCAGTAGGGGAGTTTCAAGCAATCAAAGTCTCACCCTATGGCGACCACTTTTAAATCAAAGTAGACAAGAGCTTGAGGCTTACGCAAAAGAACATAAGCTCCAATGGATTGAAGATCCCAGCAATCAAGATACAAAATATCGCCGTAATGCCGTTCGTAAAAGAATTATTCCAGTACTAGAAAAGATTCAACCAGAAGCCTTGGCTAATATGGCGCGCAGTGCAGAGCTTCTTGGCGAAGCACAAACACTACTTAACCGACTAGCAACACAAGATGGCAGAAGCATTCTCAATAAAGATCAATTGAAAGTAAGCCCATTACTAGCTCTTGCTAAAGATGATTTACCGGCAGCAAACAATGTCTTGCGCCATTGGTTGCAAACGCAGCAGTTGGCGATGCCATCTCAGGAGCGCCTACAAGCTTGGTGGCGTGATCTTGCTAAAGTCAAAGCAGATGCCAAATTAGAGTGGTTGCATGATGAGAAAAAAATCTACCTATGGCGTGGGGCACTGCAAGTATCCAATCCAGAAGAAGGGGGTTGGGTTCTCAAATTACTTCCAGCGAATTCCAAGCAATTAGGTCTGCCTGCAGATTGGGTAAAAGCTGCCCAAGAGAATAATCAAATCACCCTTAGAGAGCGCCTAGGCTCGGAGAAGATCCAGGTTAAGCCTAAGACGCCCCGTAAAACCCTTAAAAACCTCTACCAGGAGGCTGATATCCCACCCTGGGAGCGTCAGGCCCCCTTGCTCTATATCAACGATGAATTGATCGCGGTGGCTGGTATTGGGCTGAGTTACCCACATCTGACTTCAGATGGCAAACGTTTCCTGCCAATTTGGACTAAGGCGTAATCCCAGATTCTTTTTGATGACGTATGGTGCAAATGAGCACGGCATTTTTAGTTTCATCAAAGCTGTATAGCGCTACGTAACCAGACTTTCCGCGGGAGATAATTAATTCTCTGATGTGGGCATCGCAGGTGCGACCGATGTAAGGGTGTTCAGACAATATCTGAATTGCGCTCTCAATAATTTCTAAAGTAGCTAGAGCAGCATTTTTGTCACTTTCAACTAAAAAGTCAGTAAGTCTCTCGAGATCTAATAGGGCTCTTGGGGAGAAAACAATTCTTACCAATTCGTTGCTTTCAAGGTTGACTTCTTACCGGCAATGCGTGCTTTTAAATGTTTAAAGACTTTATCTGCATCATGCACTTTACCTTCTTGTAAAACCTCCTTGCGAGCATTGTTAGCGTCTTCAATAAAAGATCTCCGCAATTCCGCATTGATGCTTGCTTGCTTAATTGCTTCAACCATAAAGGCGTGAGTAGTAATGCCAAGATCTTTGGCCGCATTGGCTGCTTGGAGTTTGATTTCATCAGTGAGTTTGAGGGAGGTCGTACTTATAGGGCTCATGGAAGCTCCAAAGGAAACATTGAGGTAACACTAAAGTAACACCATGCTAAACCGGCCCTAGTGCAAAGTCAACGAGTTGGGCTTAAGCCCTACAAAACCCTGTAAAATAAGCCCTTTTTAGACCTCCAAGGATTCATTTCCTTGTTACAGATAGTTAAATAGACGGTTTTTATGGCTCTTATCGTTCATAAGTACGGCGGCACCTCAATGGGCTCAACAGAGCGCATTGCCAATGTTGCCAAGCGCGTTGCCAAATGGATGCGTGCAGGTCACCAAGTGGTGGTCGTGCCCTCGGCCATGTCTGGCGAAACTAATCGCTTGCTCGGCCTTGCAAAAGAAATTAATCCGGATGCAAACCCACGCGAGTTAGATCAAATTGCATCTACTGGTGAGCAAGTTAGCTCCGGTCTCTTAGCGCTGGCGTTAATCCGTGAGGGTATCGATGCAGTGAGTTACGCTGGTTGGCAAGTAACAGTCCACACGGATTCTGCATTTACCAAAGCGCGCATTAAGAGCATTGATAGCGAAAAGATTCTCAAAGACCTTAATGCTGGTCGAGCAGTGGTTGTTACTGGTTTCCAGGGCGTTGATCCTAACGGCAATATCACCACATTAGGTCGTGGTGGTTCAGATACCTCAGCGGTTGCCATGGCAGCGGCCTTAAAGGCCGATGAGTGCTTAATCTACACAGACGTTGATGGTGTTTATACAACTGACCCTCGTGTTTGTGAGGACGCACGTCGCCTAGACAAGATTACCTTTGAAGAGATGCTAGAAATGGCAAGCTTAGGTTCAAAGGTATTGCAGATTCGTTCAGTAGAGTTTGCAGGTAAGTACAAAGTTAAAACCCGGGTTCTGTCTTCTTTGACAGACCCATTGATGCCCTTAGACATTGAGATGAAGTCGGGCACCTTGATTACATTTGAAGAGGACAGCACTATGGAAGCCGCAGTTATTTCCGGCATCGCCTTTGCGCGTGATGAAGCGAAGATTACCGTTCTTGGAGTTCCTGATCGTCCAGGTATTGCGTATCAAATTCTTGGCCCGATTGCGGATGCCAATATTGATGTGGACATCATCATTCAGAACCAATCTGTAGAAGGTAAGACAGACTTCACATTTACAGTGCCACGTGCTGATTATCAAAAAGCATTAGACATACTGAAGACCACAGTACAAGCCCATATCGAAGCAAAAGAAATTTCTGGTGATCCAAAGGTTTCTAAAGTTTCAGTAGTTGGTGTTGGCATGCGTTCTCACGTTGGTATCGCCAGCAAGATGTTCCGCACCTTGTCAGAAGAGGGCATCAATATCTTGATGATCTCCACCAGCGAAATCAAGATCTCAGTAGTGATTGATGAGAAATACATGGAATTGGCTGTACGCGCCTTACATAAGGCATTTGAGCTGGATCAGAAGTAAGTAAAAAGCGTAATAAACCCCTCAGGAGCGGTTATCCGTTAAACTGTGGGGCGTTGTAATAGTAAGAAGTACGGAGACGTGGCCGAGCTGGTCGAAGGCACTCCCCTGCTAAGGGAGCATCGGGGCTAAAACTCTGATCGGAGGTTCGAATCCTCTCGTCTCCGCCAGTACTTTTGGTATTTTTTCTGTTTTTCACTATATGCATCAATGACTTAGCCCCATAACCGGGGCTTTTTCTTTATCACTCCCGCTTACCAGTACGCTTACCACTCAAGCAATATTTGATTCCGGATGTGTGGCTAATGCAATTTAAGCTAACGATTACTCAGCACACCTTGATGGCATGGTTAATTAATTGTTGAGAAGCTAAAAACGTTCAATAGATTCGGTTAGAAAACAGAACTATAAGAATTTGCATCAGGCCTTTGCTTATTGGGCTTATGAACCGAGATAGTGCCGATAGTGATGAAGCACAGAGGCTCCTCTTTATCCTTAAGTAAAAATAACTCCCTCATCTTTTGGCTGTATAGAGCCTTACCGCTTGATAGTCCTGAACCAAATCCTAAAGAATTAGCCATTAGTAAAATATTTTGAATTGCACATCCTGCGGAGATGAGTTTTTCTTGCTCGGGAATGTTGTCAAGTTCATTGTTCAGCTTAGCAGTTGCCAATAAAAGCAAGGGGCCTCGAAAAGCTTTCTGCTTTGCTTCATCAATTTGAGTTGGCGTTGCGCTTGGGTCTCTTGCTATGAGCGCGTCTGCAAACAAGTCGCCTAATAAATTACGACTTTCGGGGCTGACTTCATAAAAGTGCCAAGGCGTTACCTTTCCATGGTCGGGGGCGGCTCCAGCCGCATTCAGAATTTCTAATTTCTGGGGTAGGTTAGGGCCTGGTGCAATCAGTCTTTTAGGAGAAACATGCTGGCGACTATGGATCAGCGCATGAGCAAAGCCTCCGAGTGAATCTAAATTATCAGAAGCCAAAATCACTTAGTCCTGGATGGTCATCAGGTCTTCTTCCTAGGGGCCAAAAAAACTTTCGGTCAGATTCTTTAATGGGTAAATCATTGATGCTAGCGAAACGTCTCATCATGAAACCATTTTCATTGAACTCCCAATTCTCATTACCAAAGCTTCGCGACCAGTTACCAGAGTCATCATGACATTCGTAGGCAAAACGAACCGCAATGCGGTTATCTGTAAATGCCCATAATTCCTTAATCAGGCGGTAGTCAAGCTCCTTGGCCCATTTGCGGCGAAGAAACTCTTTTACTTGCTCTCTACCTTTTGGAAATTCAGCCCGATTTCGCCAAATAGTGTCTTCCGTATAAACCAAGGAAACCTTCTCGGGATCTCTGGTATTCCAAGCATCTTCAGCCATTCGAATCTTCTGAATAGCGGTTTCTTTGGTAAAAGGGGGTAATGGCAGTTTCTGTTCCATGATTCGCTTTATTGAGGGTTATATAGCTCTAAGGTTACACAAAATACTTTATACAATATAGAGCAATATGCCATTTTTGGTGCATTCGCCGTTCTAATAGATGGAATTTTTTTCTGCAAAAATTATTTAAAAGCTTGATTGAGTATTTCAATAGGATAGCTCCACGACAAGACCAATATTCTTGGTTTGATAGGTTGCGAGTATCGATTGGTGTTGGCCTAACTATTTTTGCGATAGCCCTATTGAATCTTCTATGGGGTGATATGACTCAAGATGAAAACATGGTGACGGCAGTTTTTGGAGTCAGCGCTTTATTTATTTTCCTATTTCCCAATAGTAAATTCTTTTCGCCCTTAACTTTAATAGAAGCAAATCTATTAGCTTCCTGCGTAGCCTTCATTTGTGTTTATCTGATTCCATCGATTTCTGTGGGCATTCCATTAGCCGTCATTGGCACGATGGTTGGAATGTATTTACTGGGGTGTATGCACCCGCCAGCGGTTTTCTTAAGTATTTTTATAGTAATGGCTGGAACTAATAGCTATGAATTTGCCTTGCATCCTGTTTTGGCCGACTCTCTTGTATTGATCTTGGCGAGTTTTTTAAATAAAGCTTTAATAAAGCGTTCGTTAGGCTAAGCTGTGCTACCCCCACACACTCCAATCCTTGGATTGTGGTGAAGGTTCATTCCACTTCACTGGGTAATGCAGGGATTTCCCGGGAGTGAGGCGACTCCAGATGGCTGCTACAACCGCAAGAATTGTCACCCCTACCAAGACTACTACTACGAGATGGCCAAAGCCAGCGTGCGCCTGGATCATGATAAGTGGATTTGCACCAGCTGGCGGATGTACAGTTTGTGTAAGCAACAAGACTGCCAAAGTAATTACCTCCGCAAGCAAGTAAACCCATAAAGCATCATCAAAGAGCTGGTAGCAGACAATACCAATAAGTGCGCTGATGAGGTGCCCGCCAAATAAAGCTCTTGGCTGTGCTGCAGGAGCACCAGTCAAGCCAAACAGAAATATTGTTGAACCGCCTAGCGAAGCAAGTAGTAATGGCGTTGTTGGTGGTTTAGTGGCAAGCAGGGCCAAGCCAAGCGCAACGATTGCTCCCAATGAAACCCATGCCAAACGTTTAACTGTTCTGAGCATCGCTTAGTGTAATCCAGCCATCGTAGATATTTGAATGGCTTGTCTGAGAATTGAGCTCGGACATTTGACTTGCCCAGATAGAATTTGCTCGGTAACGGATGCGGTTGAAATGGCATCAATGTCTAAAAACGGACTGAGATCTTCAAAGCGCTCTTCGGGGGTTGTAATTTCATTCGCATTTGCATGCAAAAAATGCATTTCAGGTAATCGTTGCAGGGAGGCAGTTGGTTCACCCTCGCTCCCTCTAATCAAAATTGCATTGGCTGAACGAAGTTGAAAAAATTCTCGTAGTTTTTCTGGGTATTCTGGATGGGTGTAGTTGGAAACTTGCCAAGGCTTCTGAAGGGTTGGGTTAATGAGTTTTGCCAGCACATGACTAGTATTCCGCAGACCTATTCGCTCCCTGATATCTAATAACTTTTGAAGCGCTGGGGAAATAACATTAAGAGAGCAAAAGATCGGTTGATTCAATGCCAGGAGTGCACCAAATTCATCTTTCGTTTTGAGAATTGGCCAGCCAAGGGACTTAAAGATTTCATGGCTCGTTATCCTGGTTTGATCTTTTTCGACCCCCTGAACAAGCACTGTAAAACCATAACTAACAAGCATGCCGGAAAGAAGTGGTGTGAGATTTGCTTGTTTTCTAGCCCCGTTATAGCTTGGTAAGACTATGGTTGGACGTGTGCCAAGATTTAGTAAATTTAGATGTGGTTGCAGAGCATCCATAAAGCCCATGAGCTCAGATACGGACTCACCCTTGATGCGCATAGCAATACAAAATGCACCGAGCTCAAGATCGCTGACATTGCCATCTAGAATTTGAGTGAATACTTCTTTAGCCTGATTGCGATCAAGATCGCCGGCACCTTTGCTGCCTCGGCCAATAACTTTTAAGAATGATGTGATGCTCATTGCAGGATTATGCCGCTACTTCCACTTTCTTGAGAAAGCTGACAATAATTTGCTTGACTTCGGGCTTGCAGGATCCACAATTAGTTCCACATTGCGTTTCTGATTGAAGTGAGCTCATAGCATCATCGGGGGAGGTTCCTGCAGGCATCTTGCTTAAGCATTGCTTCATTGTGTCTGCAGATACATTAAAGCAATTACAAATGGCCTTACCTTTGGGTTTAATTTCTACAGGGGGTTTGCTGACAGGCATCAACAAAGACCGACCAAGCGCTTTTGCATCTAAACCGCTTTCTAGGTACTCTCTTAACCAGGCAGTACTTGCTAGGCTGCCAATAGGGCCGGTAAGCATGGCAGATAGAACCTTCTCTTGAGCGCGAACAAGTCGAACTACGCCCCTGCGCTTATCAATATAGCGCATTACAGGTTCTCCAGATGCTTCATCTAGCTTGAATTTCTGCATCACTTGCTTTAAAGCTTGCGCGGCAAGAGATTCTGATTCTTCTAGCGGGTCATCGTGGTGAGCGGCCTTGAATGAAACTCCAATGAGGCCACCATCCTGCTCTCTACCAAATAGAACACATTGGGCAGAATCGAAATGAGGCAGGATGCTGCGCAAACTGTTTTGAACAGAAAATACTTCTTCTTTAGGAAATAAGCCGAAAGCTACTAAATGCCAGGGAAGATTAGCGGGCAAAATCTTTACGGCTGAATGTTTCAGTTCGGGCTGACCGGATGAAGGGTCGATCATGTTACAAGTAAGGCCGTTGACTCCGCGGCCCGGTGTTTTACCAGCAGCGCCTGAAATAAATTCAGAACCCCAGTGCATAGCAATAAAGGCTTGCGAGGAGGCGATATCGTCTGAGACTTTGATTGGGAAGATCTCACTACCTCTGCGACTAGTGACATGAACTAAATCACCATTTTCTAGATTCATCCTGCCGGCATCTTTAGGTGATAGTTCTACACAAGGCTCAGGTGAGTGCCCATAAAGCGTTCCAATGGTTCCGGTTCTACTCATACCGTGCCATTGATCTCTGAGGCGCCCAGTATTTAAGGCAAATGGATATCGTGCATCCACTGATTCTGCAGTTGCCTTATGAGGCGCAGCGATAAAGTGTGCTTTCTTATCTTTAGTTGGGAATATTCCATCTTCATAGAGACGTTTCTTTCCCGAATCTGAACCTACTGGCATTGGCCACTGTTGAGGCCCACGCTCCTCAAGGATTTTGTAGCTTAAACCAGTAATATCGAGATCGCGACCGGCTGTACTCTCACGATGCTCATTCCAAATATCCTCAGGTCCGGCGTAAGGAAATAGAGTGGATGTTCCTTCTTTTCTATTGCCTGGTAATAGCGCTTCAAGAGCTAATCCAATTTCAAGAGCGATCTGCCAATCATGTTTAGCAGACGCATAGGGATCAATTGCGGGATTTACTTTGGAAATTCTTCGCTCTGAATTAGTAACTGTTCCCACTTTTTCTGCCCAGGTAGTGGTGGGCAATAATACGTCTGCATATAAGGTAGTGGCCGTGTGCGCATAAGCTTCCTGCACCACAACAAATTCTGCCTTGCTTAATCCCTCGTGAACTGCATTGAGATCAGGCATTGATTGTGCAGGGTTTGTACAGACAATCCATATGGCTTTTAGTTTTTCAGTACGCAATGCCTCAAACATGGGAATGGCACTAAGACCTGGCTTTTCGGGAACTGAATCCACCCCCCACAGGTTTGCAACTTCTGCACGATGTTCTGGGTTAGCAAGATCACGGTGTGCGGATAGTAGATTGGCTAAACCTCCAACTTCCCGGCCACCCATGGCATTGGGTTGTCCAGTCAAAGAGAATGGACCAGCACCAGCTTTCCCTATTTGACCGGTGGCCAAGTGTAGATTTACTAAAGCAGCATTCTTGGCTGTACCTGATGCTGATTGATTTAATCCCTGGCAGTACATCGATAGAGTTGCGGGAGAAGTTGCAAACCATTGCGCTGCTTGGAACAAGTCTTTTTCGTTAATGCCACAGATCTGACTTACTGCCTTAGGCGTGAAATCTCTAACCAAATCACGCAGCGCATCAAAATCTGCCGTATATGAGTTGATATAAGACTCATTAATCCATTTCTCCCAGAGCATGATGTAAAGCATCCCGTGATAGAGGGCAACATCAGTACCAGGTTGTATCTGTAGGTAGAGATCAGCCTCTTTGGCGGTATCGGTTTTTCTGGGATCAACAACAATAACTTTGAGATCCGGATTATTTTTACGGGCATCCTCAAGACGTCTATATAAAATCGGATGAGCAAAAGCGGTATTTGATCCCGTAATAAAAATAGTGGATGCAGAATCAATATCTTCATAGCAACAGGGTGGGGCATCCATTCCCAAAGTTTGCTTGTAGCCAGCTACCGCACTAGACATACATAGGCGTGAGTTGGTATCAATATTGTTAGAGCCAATTAGGCCCTTCATTAACTTATTAAAGATGTAATAGTCTTCGGTCAGTAATTGACCAGACACATAAATGCCAACAGATTCTGAACCATGCTCTTGAATGATGTCGGCAAATTTTTGGGCAACAGTTTGAATTGCCTCGGGCCAAGAAATATCTACCGGATCTTCGCCTCTTGCCTTGCGGATTGCTGGTGAACCCAGCCGAGCCTGCATCTGAAGGCTTGGGTTTGCAGTGAGGTGAAGGGTGGAGCCTTTACTGCAGAGTCTGCCAAAGTTTGCAGGATGATCGGGGTCGCCGCGAACCCCGGTTACCTCGATCTTTCCGTTACTTTCTGCGGTTTCAATAATGACGCCACAGCCAACACCGCAATAGCAACAGGTGCTCTTAACTTCAGCCATGAGTAGCTTGCAATTCCTCGCGGCTTAGCCAAACCACACCAGACTCTACTTTGACTGCAAAGGATTTAGCACAGCCTTCATCTGGGGCAACTGCACAGCCAGTGGAGAGATCTATATTCCAGGAATGCAGTGGACAGGTTACGGATTTTCCATGGACAATGCCCTGAGACAGGGGGCCACCCTTATGCGGGCACTTATCCAATACGGCAAATACTTCGTCTTCTGAATTTCTGAAAATAGCTATTTGACCAGCTGGCGCCTCAATAACCCGAGATCCCAGAACAGGAATCTCATCAACTGTTGTGATTTTTTGCCACTGATCAAGTTGGGCGGTATTAGACATTTCCAACCTCGACAATAGGGATGGTTTTAAATTGACGAACATCTACACCAGCACGTTCAAAGTCTTTCCAGGGATCTGGAGCATCTTTTAGATCAAACAGCAGTCTTTCGTAGAGAGCTTTACGACTTTCAGCATCGTCGACCACTTTTTGCTTAATGTATTCCATGCCAACTCTTGCCAAGTAATGGACAGTTCGATCCAAATACCAAGCTTCTTCGCGGTACAGCTGTAAGAAGGCACCAGAATATTCACGAACTTCCTCATCAGTTTTAACTTTACAGAGAAATTCCGCTACTTCAGTTTTAATGCCGCCGTTACCACCAATATAGAGTTCCCAGCCAGATTCAACACCAATGATTCCAACATCTTTGATGCCAGCTTCTGCGCAGTTTCGTGGGCAGCCAGATACTGCAAGCTTCACTTTGTGAGGTGCGTACATACCAAAGAGCATTCTCTCTAGATCTACGCCCATTTTCATGGAGGACTGGGTACCAAAACGACAGTGCTCATCACCAACACAAGTTTTCACTGTGCGAATTGATTTGCCATAGGCATGACCTGACGGCATATCCAACTCTTTCCAAACCGCTGGGAGATCATCCTTCTTGATGCCAAGTAAGTCAATTCGTTGGCCGCCAGTGACCTTCACTGTGGGCACTTGGTATTTCTCAGCAACGTCAGCAATTCTTCGTAGTTCAGAAGGAGTAGTTAGACCACCAAACATCCGCGGAATAACTGAGTAGGTGCCATCTTTCTGGATATTGGCATGAGCACGTTCATTAATGAAGCGGGATTGTGGATCATCTTTTGCTTCATGTGGCCATGTGGAGATCAAATAATAATTTAAGGCAGGGCGACAAGTCGCGCAACCGTTAGGTGTTCTCCAATTCAGCTCGGTGCGAACTTGCTCTTGAGAAATTAAGTGACCGGAGCGTATGGCTTGACGAATTTCATCATGAGAAAGATCGGAGCATCCACAAATTGATTTCTTTCTAGGGGTTGCTGAATAGTCTGTGCCAAGAACATTCATCAGCACTTGCTCAACTAGGCCTGTACATGAGCCACAGGAGCTGCTTGCTTTAGTACATTTCTTTACTTCATCAAGCGTGAATAAACCCTGTTCCCGAATAGCCTTGACAATGGTGCCTTTGGTAACCCCGTTGCATCCGCAAATTTCATCTGCATCAGTCATTCCGGCCGCTTTATTGTGACCTTGATGGCCAACATCACCAATATTGGATTCACCAAACATCAATGTGTCACGAATTTCTGCAATGCTTTGTTCGTCACGCATGAGCTTGAAATACCAAGTGCTGTCTGCTGTATCGCCAAACATGCAGGCGCCAATTAAACGATCATCCTTAAGAACTAATTTTTTATACACGCCACCAATAGGATCGGCTAGAGTAATTTCTTCAGTGCCTTCGCCTCCCATAAAGTTTCCAGCGGAGAAGAGGTCAACACCTGTTACTTTCAGTTTTGTTGACGTTACTGAGCCCTCATAGCGACCAATACCGTGTTCGGCAAGGTGATTTGCACAAACCTTAGCCTGCTCAAATAAAGGCGCAACTAAACCATAGGCAGTTCCTCGATGGCTTGCGCACTCGCCAACTGCATAGACTCTTGGATCAAACGTTTGCAAAGTGTCATTAACAACAATGCCTCTTTGGCAATGTAAACCTGCAGATTCAGCTAAAGCTGTATTGGGCTTAATACCCGCCGCCATAACAACTAAGTCAGCCGGTATTTCTAGCCCGCCTTTGAAGCGGATATGGCCGACACGATCGCCAGCTGCATTAGGGGTAATTGCCTCGGTAGAAGTTTTCAGTAAAAACTTAAGACCCTTTTCTTCCAAGGATTTTTGTAGTAAATCAGCCGCTGTTTTATCTAGCTGTCTTTCCATCAACCATTCAGCCAGATGGACCACAGTCACACTCATACCCCTGAGAGCCAAACCATTTGCAGCTTCTAGACCAAGTAGGCCGCCACCAATGACAACGGCATTTTTGTAACGCGTTGCCACATCAATCATCTCATTGGTATCTTTGATATCACGATACGCAATCACGCCAGGTAAATCATTTCCCGGAACAGGCAAGATGAATGGTAAAGAGCCCGTAGCTAGCAATAAGCGATCGTAGCTTTCAACGGTGCCATCATCGGCAATAACCGTGCGCTCTTTGCGATCAATCTTAGTTATGGTTTTGCCAAGATGAAGATGGATGCCATTACTCTTGTACCAATCGAGGTCATTTAGAACAATTTGCTCAAGAGTCTGTTCGCCAGCCAATACTGGGGACAGCAAAATGCGGTTGTAGTTGGGATGGGGCTCAGCACCAAAGATGGTGATGTCATAAAGCTCTGGGTCGAGCTTTAATAGTTCCTCGATGGTCCTAACTCCGGCCATCCCATTGCCAATCATGACGAGTTTTTGTTTTTTCATGCTTTGATCTTGAAGCCATCTGCATAAGCAGCAGGGTTGGAGCCATTCCACACAACACCATCAAATAATTTGCTGGAGCGCATATCACTTTTTGGTAATGGGGTTTTGGAGGCCGTAGCCGCATCTTTGTAGATAGCGATATTGTTAACCTTCTTCGCAACTGCCAAGTAATCTGGATGTTCTTTGAGTAATCCCCAGCGCTTATGTTGAGTCATAAACCACATGCCATCAGATAGGTATGGGAAAGTCGCTAAACCGTCGTTATAAAACTTCATCGCATGCGGGTCATCCCAGGTCTTGCCGATACCATTGTTATAGCGACCCATCATCCGATCTTGAATCACACTAACATCAGTATTGACAAACGAAGGCGCAGACACTACTTCTGCAGTTGTATGTTTATTAGTTGTCGATGCATCTATGTATTTACCTGCTTCTAAGATCGCAGCTGTAACAGCGCGACAAGTATTGGGGTACTTTTTAGCGAAATCAGAAGTTGTTCCTAAAGCTTTTTCCGGATGATCTTGCCAAATTGCTTGTGTAGTAATGGCTGTAAAGCCAATGCCGTCAATGATTGCGCGGGCATTCCAGGGCTCACCTACACAATAGCCATCCATATTTCCGCTACGCATATTCGCGACCATTTGTGGGGGCGGAACAGTGATAATTTTCGCGTCTTTAAATGGATTAATGCCGTAGTTCGCCAACCAGTAGTAGAGCCACATAGCGTGCGTACCGGTTGGGAAAGTTTGCGCAAAAGTGTAGTCACGCTTTTCTTTATCCATCAAAGCTTTAAGGCTTGCCCCATCAGTAACGCCCTTTTGGTAAAGCGCTTTAGATAAAGTAATTGCTTGGCCGTTATTGTTCAAGGACATCAGGAGAGACATATCTTTTTGTTGTCCACCGATACCCATTTGCAGTCCGTACATCAAGCCATACAGAATGTGCGACATGTCATTTTCACCATTCACTAGCTTGTCACGGATTGCAGCCCATGATGCTTCTTTGGTGGGGATGATCTTGACGCCGTACTTCTTATCTAGACCAAGATGGTTGGCCATGACAACCGATGAGCAGTCTGTAAGGGCAATGAAACTGACCTTTACATCCGTTTTCTCAGGGGCGTCGGAGCCTGCTGCCCAAGCTCCTGCTTTAACCATTGGGTCTATTAAAGACAGAATGCTTGCAGAGCCAATACTTTGGATAAGTTTGCGACGCGTAGGATTCGCATCAGCAACAGTGGGGGTAGTAGCTTCTGGTAATAAGCCGCTAATGCTTGTTTTCTCTTTCATGCTGAGCTCCTTTGGTCGATAACTAACAATAAAGAAGTTGAAAGTTGCGAGATTAATGAAATGGCTCAGAATTGGTGCACCAAACCAATGCATGAGCACTTTTGGTTCACATAGAGAATTTAGGGCTATTGCTGACTGTTACAAATGATGCATGGAACAAATTGCACCAAGAACAGTCAAAGCACCCAAATTAAATGGGGCGTTGCCTGGCGTCTACCTCATCGGTGCTGGGCCTGGAGCCTCTGATCTCATAACTGTTCGGGGTTCAAGAATTTTGGCTCAGGCAGACATTGTTTTTTATGATGCACTCATTGATATTTCTATGTTGGAGTGGTGTCCTAGCACTAGGTTGGTGCAGGTAGGCAAAAGATGCGGATCGCATTCAAGCTCTCAGCACTTCATCAACAAGCAATTGGTGGATGCTGCAGGTAAGTACTCAGTAGTTGTGCGCTTAAAAGGCGGAGATCCAATGATCTTTGGTCGTGCACAGGAAGAGATTGATGCTCTTGAGAAAGCAAACGTGCGCTATGAGATTGTTCCAGGTATCACTACTGCCTTAGCGGCCTCGGCAGAATTAAAGCAGCCTCCAACTACGAGAGAGTTAAGTAGAACCCTGACGCTGACTACACTTCCAGGCCGTTGTGCACACGAAGATCATAAAACCGCTATTTACTATATGGCGCGTGATCAGCTATCTGAGGTTGCGACAACATTGATTGCTCAGGGCTACACGGTAGATACCCCTGTTTGCTTGATGGAATCGGTCAGTCTGCCAACGCAACGCAGTTTCGCCTGCACATTAGATGAATTGCGCTTTGGTGATGTTCATCATCATTTTTTAGATAAGCAACCTGTTGTGGTGATGGTCGGAGAGGTTTATAGAAAAAAACTGCATACGCTTATCCCATTAATCGAGTCACAAAATCATTTCAACGTATTTCAAGCGGCATCTTAATTACTTACTAGGAGCTATAAATGAATTCATATCGTCCTTTTGATCCAGATAGACCTCTGTTTAGCAACCGCTGTAGCTGTGGACAGCATGCATCTGAGTTAGATCATGCAAACTCGCTTTCAGCAATGATGGATGCCGAGCAGCAAAGCGCAGATTTTGTTGAGGCCAGCTTAGTTAAGGCTCTTTTTCCTCAAGAAGATCGTAGACGCGCATTTTTAAAGGCTGTTGGAGTTGGTGGAGCAATGAGCGCTCTCTCGGGCTTCTTGCCGGTAGGGTCCTTGCAGGCAATGGCGCAAGAAAAAGCGCCATTAGAAAAACCAGACCTAAAAATTGGCTTTATCGCAATTACTTGTGCGACTCCACTCATCATGGCCGACCCACTAGGTTTTTATAAAAAACAAGGCCTGAACGTTACCCTTAATAAGACCGCAGGTTGGGCTTTAATTCGTGACAAGATGCTCAATAAAGAGCATGATGCCTCACACTTTTTATCACCAATGCCGATCTCAATGTCAATGGGCTTGGGTTCTGATCCTTCTCAGATGCGTGTGGCCACAATTCAGAACGTGAATGGTCAGGCTATTACGTTAGCTAACAAGCACAAAGATAATCGTGATCCGAAAAACTGGAAAGGCATGAAGTTTGCTGTTCCATTCGAATACTCAATGCATAACTTCTTGCTGCGTTATTACGTAGCTCAAGCTGGCTTAGATCCAGATAAAGATATTCAGATTCGCGTTACACCTCCACCAGAGATGGTGGCTAATTTACGTGCCGGCAATATTGATGGTTTTTTAGGGCCTGATCCATTTAACCAGCGCGCAGTGTATGACGAGGTCGGATTTATACACATCCTGACTAAGCAGATTTGGGACGGTCACCCTTGCTGTGCTTTTGGAACCTCAGAAGATTTTATCCGCAAGAATCCAAATACCTTTGCAGCCCTCTATCGTGCAGTCTTAAATGCTTCGACGATGGCGCGTGATCCTGCGAATAGACCTTTAATTGCTAAAGTAATTTCTACGCCAAATTACCTTAACCAGCCAGAGACAGTTGTAATGCAAGTTCTCACTGGTAAGTTTGCAGATGGTCTAGGCAATGTGCAAAACGTACCAGATCGCATCGACTTCAACCCAATTCCTTGGTACTCCATGGCAACCTGGATGTTGACTCAAATGCAGCGCTGGGGCTATGTCAAAGGCGATGTGAATTACAAGGACATCTCTGAAAAAGTATTCTTGTTGACCGACGCTAAAAAGTATATGGGTGAGACTGGCATTGCAGTTCCACCATTAGCTAAAGTGGGATACAAAAAAGACAAGATTATGGGTAAAGAGTTTGACCCTAGTCAGCCAGCAGCCTATTTGAAATCTTTTCAAACTAATAAAGCATGAATGTAAGGTAAATGAATGAAAACAGTATCAATTAAGGTTAAAGGTGCAATTCTATCGGTTGTGATTTTGCTCATGTGCTTATTTATCTGGCATATGGCGACAACACAAAAAGTTACACCGCCGCCTGGGGTATCAACTGCCTCTAGTGAATACAACAGCCTCATGGGTCAGGGCGGTAGTGAGCCTGTTCAAAAAACTGGATTTCCAACCTTAACGCAGATGGGGGAGACTATCTATAAGCAGTTGTCACACCCTTTTTATGACAATGGTCCAAACGATAAGGGAATTGGTATTCAGCTGGCCTATTCTTTGGCGCGTGTTGCCTTAGGATTCTTGTTGGCAATGATTGTCGCTATTCCGTTTGGATTCTGGATTGGGATGTCACCATTAGCTTATGAGGCATTTAATCCTTTCATTCAAATCCTAAAGCCGATTTCTCCATTGGCTTGGATGCCGATTGCGCTATACACCATCAAAGACTCTGCGATTTCTGGTATTTTTGTGATCTTTATTTGTTCCGTATGGCCAATGCTCCTAAACACAGCATTTGGAGTTGCTAATGTACGTAAAGAATTATTAAACGTTGCCAAGACATTGGAAGTCTCTCCTTTACGTAAGGCATTCTTAGTCATTCTTCCTGCGGCTGCACCAACTATTTTGACTGGTATGCGCATCTCTATGGGTATTGCCTGGTTAGTGATCGTTGCTGCTGAGATGCTTGTCGGCGGCACCGGAATTGGTTACTTCTTATGGAATGAGTGGAATAACCTATCGCTCTCCAGTGTTATTTTTGCAATTCTTTTAATTGGTATTGTTGGAATGTTGCTAGATACAGCATTTGGCAAGTTACAAAAGGCGGTTTCGTATGCAGATTGAAAATACATTCCTCAAAGTTTCAAACCTCAGCAAGTCGTATAAAGCTGACGCACCTCCAGTATTTGAAGGAATAGATTTTGAAATCGAAAAAGGAGAGTTTGTTTGTATCATCGGTCACTCCGGATGTGGCAAAACCACTATTTTGAATGTGCTTGCTGGTCTTGAAGAAGCAACTGGCGGCGATGCCATCATGCTTGGTAAGCGCATTCAGGGCCCCGGTTTAGAGCGTGGCGTTGTATTCCAAGGGCATGCTTTAATGCCGTGGATGACAGTACTGCAGAATGTGGCTTTTGCAGTGAAGTCAAAGTATCCCGATTGGTCAAAAGAGCAGATTACTGAGCATTCCAAAAAGTATCTGGCGATGGTCGGCTTGGTAAATGCTGAAAATAAAAAACCATCTGAATTATCTGGCGGTATGAAGCAAAGGGTTGGTATTGCAAGAGCCTTTGCAATTGAGCCAAAAATGCTACTACTTGATGAACCATTCGGAGCCTTGGATG
Source organism: Polynucleobacter sp. AP-Kaivos-20-H2 (assembly GCF_018882215.1). Classification (GTDB taxonomy): domain Bacteria; phylum Pseudomonadota; class Gammaproteobacteria; order Burkholderiales; family Burkholderiaceae; genus Polynucleobacter. Next base: position 239,083 of record NZ_JACVOX010000001.1, read on the forward strand.
CGTTAACTCGCGGGGTTATTCAGGATGAGCTTCTCAAAATTTGCAAAGAAACAAATCAAACTGTATTTATGATCACCCATGATGTTGATGAGGCAATCTTGCTTTCTGACAAAATTATGCTGATGAGCAACGGCCCTAATGCACGTATCGCTGAAATCGTTGTCAACACTTTGCCCAAAGGAAGAAAGCGGGCCAATTTACATCATGATGCTATGTATTACCCAATGCGAAACCATTTAGTAGATTTTCTAGTCAATCGATCAAAGGATCTACAGGTAAAAGGTGCTAAGGGTGAGTTGGATGGTTACAAGCCTGTAATAGTGCTTCCAGGCGTTGATGCGGTTGTTGCTTAATACACTAAAACTTAAAACTAGGAGAAAAAGATGGATCGTTCAGTAGTTACACAAAAAATTATCGAAGCCAAAGTTCGCAATGGCATGAAGTGGAGTGATATCGCAAAGGCAATCGGCGAATCAAAGGAGTGGGTTACTGCAGGCTGTTTAGGTCAAATGACCTTTACTAAGGTGCAGGCTGAAGCCGCTGGTAAGTTATTTGATTTGACTGATGAAGAGATGGCTTGGTTGCAAATTGTTCCTTATAAAGGATCTCTGCCAACCGCCGTACCAACAGACCCATTGATCTATCGTTGGTATGAGATTGTGAGTGTTTATGGCACTACTATTAAAGAGTTAATCCATGAAGAGTTTGGCGATGGCATTATGAGTGCAATCGATTTCTCAATGGATATCCAACGTGAGCCGGATCCGAAGGGCGACCGTGTGCAGGTTGTATTATCAGGTAAGTATCTTTCTTATAAGACTTACTAAAAATATAATCGCACCCTAGAACCACTTTCGGGTGGTTTTTTATTGGGGTATTCTTAGCGACAACTTACTAAAAAAATTGAGATTAAATATGTCAGGCATTATAGATTTTAAGGCGCTCGTTAGTCAGATTGGCGAGGCTGTAATCATTTCTGATCGGGATGAAAATATCTTGTTTTGGAATGTTTCTGCTGAGCGTATTTTTGGCTACGGTTCGGCAGAGGCTGTGGGGAAAACCCTCAGTATTATTACGCCTGAACGTTTTAGGGAAAGGCACTCTAAAGGGTATTTCCACACCATACAGACTGGTGTAACAAAGTATGGAAATACTTTGTTAAGAGTTCCTGCGATGCATAAGGATGGGCGTTCTATCTCCATTGCTTTTTCAGTAAGCATGCTTTTTGATGATAAAAAACAACCCATTGCCATAGCTGCGATTGTCCGAGATGAAACTGAACGTTTTCAAGAAGAGCGTAATTTGAAGGTCAAACTGGCAGCATATGAGAGAAGCGAGTAAGACCCCAATGCTAAGGTTGCTATAAATCTGCTTAGATTTAGCTCTTTTGTTTCTCCTTCGCCATTGCTTATGCCCATAATGGGCTCACCATCCCGCTTACCAGTGAAACATGGATTTTAGTAAGTTTGAATGGATTACTCGGGAGTAGAGTCTACCTTCTAAGCCATATGGGCAAGGGGTTTAATGGACATTGGTAGGTTTTACAGGAGGGTCAAAATCTAGATCTCGTCTCCGCCAGCACTTTTGGCATTTTTTCTTCTTTTTACTATGCGCAACATAGACTTAGCCCCCTAACCGGGGCTTTTTCTTTATCACTCCCGCTTACCAGTACGCTTACCACCCAAACAATATGTGATTGCAGATATGTGGCTAATACCAATTAAGCTAACAATCGCTTATTACATCCTGATGGCATGGTTAATTATTGAATACACTAGATTTCAATATAAAAGCCAAAATCGTGTCTTATCCAATTTATGAAACTTCATGTACTGAGTGATTTGCATCTAGAGTTTGCTGACTTTACCCCTACATCAAATACGGCAGATGTTATTGTTCTGGCGGGTGATATCGGCCTTCGCGCGGAAGGTGTAACTTGGGCCAGGAAATCTTTTCCGGATCAAGAAATTATTTATGTGGCTGGCAACCATGAGTTCTATGGTTCTCAGCGTTCTCATGTCATTGAGGACATCCAAAATACATGTGCAGAAAACGGCATTCATTTCCTAGATGACGATGGGATTGAGCTTCATGATCCCCAATCAAATACTCCCGTCCGTTTTTTAGGGGCTACGTTATGGACGGACTTTTTATTATTTGGCGAAGATCTTAAATCTAAATGCTTATCGTATGGCGAGCTTTACTTAAATGACTTCCGAAGAATCCGTGACGGAGGCAGAAATTTTTCTCCAAAAAAGTCTATCCAATTGCATGAAAAGTCACTGGCTTGGCTGCAAAAAGAATTCGAGAATCCGTTTGATGGCAAGACGGTAGTGGTTACCCATCACCTACCTTCAATGCTATCGGTTGCACAGCGCTATAAGCCCGATCTACTATCCGCCTGTTTTGCCTCCGAGTTAGCCCATCTCTTTGGAAGAATGTCTCTATGGATTCATGGGCATACGCATGACTCCTGTGATTATCAAATGAATGGCACTAGGGTGGTTTGTAATCCTCGCGGTTATGTGCGTTCTAACCATGCTGAGAACCCAGCATTTAATTCATCTTTAATAATTGAAATCTAGTTACCCATCACACGCTTCATAATGAGAGCTTAGTTTTTGGCTAGTGTCTTGATTAATTCAGTGCTGCAAATATCATCGATATGCCTATAGGCTAGAGAGATTTCTTCGATTTGATCTGCAGCAATTCCAAGGTTTTCGAAGTGTGTTTTCCATTGCCTAGTTACTCGCCATACACGATCGATAATGTCGCTTGCTTGCTGCGCGGATAGGCCAAAGCGCTCTTTGGCACCATAGGCATTATCTAGTGTGGCCAATTTACCTTGTGGTCCAACACCTAGATGTTGATAACGCTCACTTGCAATGACTGCATGAGGCATCACGTCATAGAGTGGACTCAGGCTCCAGCCTTTAAGCGCATGGCTCCATAAGAATGCATGATTGCGTAGATGATCATCATCGTTACTAACAAAAATATTAAAGATCATGCGTGTATATAGTTCTTCAATATCAGCTTTGACTGTATGAACCACGCAATATCTGCGGATGGCATCCGCAATATCCATATAGCTTTTTGTATTGGATTCTGATTCGTGACAGGTAACTAAGGTGAGGGCGCTAACGACATGATGACGAATTTCTACTGGCCGAGCAAAAGCAGTCCAAGAGCGATCAAAGCGTTTGACCATCAACACTTTTTTCTTGCCAACTTGTTCCAATTGAGTTTGCGCTACATTAAGACCGGCTAACTGCGCAAGTTTGAGTGTGGCGTATTCAATGCTCGGCACATCTAAAGCGCCATCATTGTTGCCTGGAAACTTGGCCATCCATAAAATGTTTTCATCATCGCGCACACTTGCCTTAGGGCGCATGCCCCCAAGACCGCTACCCACAATCAAAATTCTGGATAGTGCTTCTGATACTGGCAAGCCCGCCTCAATCTTTTGCGCACCCTCGAGTACGTATGACAGATTGTGAATACTTTCGTGAGCAGGGCGCTCCTCTTGATCTAAAGAAGATCGAATGTCTAAAGCTCCAACACGATCACTGCCCGCTTCGAGTAGATAGGTTGATTCTGGAAGGCTATTGGCTGGAACCTTAAGCCTAGCTTCAATCACTCTTCTTCCCCAAGAATCAGGAGCAGCATCCCGAATTCCACCAAAAGCCTCTAAGCCGTTAGGTGGAATGAGGCGTTTACCTTTGATCTCACTTTTACTCCTAAGGCTAAGAGCGACTGGATCCACTTCTTGTGCGTTGCTCCTATCTAAGTAACGCAAGCCATAAGCAAATGAAGAGGCAATAAGTCTTGAGCCTTCCTCATCTACTTGCAGTTGACCTGCTGGTACAAATTCACCATCAAGATTGGCAAAGACAAAAAGATCCTTAGTGGTATTGGCCATCAGAAATCAAGCGCTTTCATTTCCGCTGCACTTAAATCACGCACGCGTTGTGGACGTGAGCGACGCTCTAAAGCAATGATCGCAGGATCATCTCCGCTTAAGAGTTGCAATAAGTTCATGCCTGGAGCGATTGCATCTAAGTAACGCAGGAGCGCACCAACGGCTACGCCAGGATCACCCTTTTCAATGCGCTGGGCAGTAGCGCGAGATAGGCCGGCACGGATTGCTGCTTCACCTTGGCGAACACGACGCGCAAGACGCAAAGAAACAAGGCATTGCGCTATTTCAGCGGATTGGCCAAGCTGCTTTGATGCTAGGGTCAGTTCTTGATCTACGCGCATAGTTGCCTCATGCATTTTGTTAAGTATGAGGCGTTAATATACCTGTTTATACGCCATAGGTCAATAAATATGACTCATAAATGAGTCTTTAAGTGTTTTAATGATTTATTTATAAGTCATTTAATGGTTTACAGTAGAAAATTTAGACTTGTAATTCCGTCAAAGGGACACCTCTTTACCGGACAGATTCTCCATGCGTTTTTCTATAAAGTCCTCCCAGTCGGTCATCAAGCAAACCCGTTTTTCCTAATGACTATTAGTTAAAGCCGTTGACCGCCTGCATATAGCCTTGAATATATTGTGGTGGTAAAAAGAGTTCAGTCTTAATTCCTGATTTGGAAGAAACGGTCAGGATGAAACCCTTCTTCATCTTATCTTTGAGGAATGCCTCAGGTATTTGAATAGAGACCACTTCTCTAAAGATGCAACCTCTATCACCACAAGCACCAGCTTCTCTACCTACAACTTTAAATGTAGTGCTAGGTGTGTTTTCTAGTATTGCAGAGTCGTAATAACGCCATTGTGAAAAATACGTTAGTTGCGCGTTGAGCTCATAAGTCTTTGCGCCTTGCTTTGGTTGCTCGGCTCTAAGGCTAAACATTTCATAAGTATTGGCTTCATCCATCGTGTTGATAGGAGGGCCCTGATAGGTTTTTCCACCAGTTGCAGAATTTGGCGTGATGATGGTCGAGTGATAGACATCATTAATTTCCCAGCCACTAATTTTTTTATCATTTTGGTTGCAGGCAAGAAGGCCGGCACTAATGGCAAGTAATAAGACGATTCGGTAGATGATGCGTTGCATATAAAGCTCCTAGATAATCACCAAATCATACTATCCCTTGGTGTAGAGCTTGATTTCTGGGATTTAGACGTATTTCCCGGTCAGGCCGCCATCCACTACCAGCTCAGTGCCGGTGATGTAGGAGGCAGCATCTGAGACTAAAAAGGCACAAGCATGAGCCACATCCCATGCTGTCCCAGAGCGACCCATAGGTACCTGGCGGTCACGCGCAGCCCGGGCCTCATCTAGGCCATTTTCAGAGAACATCTTGGCAACGGTATTAGCAATCCGAGGAGTATCGATTAGGCCTGGAACTACCGTATTAGCCCGAATTCCTTTATCCACATATTGTTGAGCAATCATCCGAATAAATTGGGTATTAGCAGCCTTGGTAACGCTGTAGGCTAGGTGAGGGTAGCCAAGATAGCGCATACCAGCGACCGAAGAGATCGCAATGATGTTGCCAGTACCGCGTGCCACCATTTCAGGCAATACTTCTTGAGCTGCTAGCAATAAGCTCCGCACATTGACCTTGTGAATGCGGTCAAAATCTTCAGCGCTGGTTTCCATTGGTCCGCCAACTTTGCCAATGCCCACGTTGTGGTGCAGAACATCAATAGGACCAAATTGTTTACGTGCTTCGCTAAAAAGTCTTTTCACATCCTCTTCTTCAGAAACATCTCCAACAAAAGTCTGCGCTATACCGCCTTCATCCAGAATGATCTTGGTAGTTTCTTCTGCGGAAGCTTGATCTCGATCGACTACACAGACCTTTGCACCTAAGCGAGCATAGGTAACACATGATGCTCTACCAATACTCCATCCAGGACCTGCAGATCCGCCACCAGAGACGAAGATTACTCGATCAGTGAGATCTGTTGGCAAACCAGGAGGATGATTACTTTCCATTTATTGGCTCAGTCCCACTGTCATGCCGCCACAAACATAAACAACCTGACCAGTAGTAAAGCCGGCGCGATGATCAAGTAGTGAAGCGGCAATATGAGCCACTTCCTCTGGTTGGCCAATGCGACCAAGCGGCACGCTATCTAAGATGCGTTGCGTAGCAGGTACGCCAGGAGGGTTGGCACTCTGAAAGAGCTCAGTTGCTATCGGGCCTGGTCCAATCGCATTAACCGTAATGCCATCATTTGCGAGCTCTAAAGCCAAAGTGCGAGTCAATCCCAGTAATCCTGCCTTAGAAGTCGCATACGAAATACGCTCTTCTTTACCCAAAGCAGCACGACTAGCAATATTCACAATGCGACCAAAATGAGCGGCTTTCATAGTGGGAAGTAAGGCTTGCACGCAAATAATGGCAGCCGCGACATTCACATTCATGACCGCTTGAAAATCTGCAATCGTAGTCTTCTCGATTGTGGCGGGGCGCACGATTCCTGCGTTATTGACTAAACGAGTGATTGCAAATTGAGACGCTATCTTGGCTAATGCATCACGCAAAACTTTTTCATCTGAAACATCTACTTTGATGAAGGTTTCATGCTTAGCAATATTGCCAGGGACTTCTTTATCAAGGTTAATTACATGCATGCCATCCGCAATCAGGCGCTCTGATATCGCACGCCCGATGCCGCGGCTAGCGCCAGTGACTAATACGCATTCCCTGGTTGATTTGACTTCAGAAACCATTATTAGCCAATCTTATTGGCGCCATCCACAAACGGAATGGCATGTTCAATCGTGTCCCAAATAAAGCGACCAGATGGGCTTTGTTGCTCCTCAACAATATGGGCCACTAAGCCAGCAGAGCGGGAGATGACCGCAAAGCCACGCATCACAGCTGTAGGAATGCCAATCTCACCTAATAGGGCGGCAACCGCACCAGTGGCATTAATCGTAATGGGGCGACCAGCCACTTCATCCACTGCTTTAGATAGGGTCTCAAGAGCTCTAATGTGATCACCTTTGAGTTCTTTCTCAGCACGGCCCATGTCTAATAGTTTGTATGCTCGTGGATCTAACGGCTTATGCAGGTGATGTCCAAAGCCAGGAACAGCACCTTTAATGCTCTTGTAATGATGCGCAATGGAAAGAGCTTCAGCGTATTGGTCTTTGGCGGCAATGATGCGATCAAGCAAGGCGGAACAATTTTCCATTGTGCCAATAAAGGAGCTGCCAACAGCAAGTAAGCCTGCAGAAACTGCGCCTTGAAGGTTCTCTGGGGCGCTCATATAGATCAAGCGTGTGGCTATTGCACTCGGCGTTAAACCATGCTCCATCAACACAATCAGCACTACGTCTGTAATGCGAATATCAACACCACGAGGCTCTCTACCTAAAATCTGCATCAACATCACTTCGGTAAATGTTTTCTTGCCCATCAAATCTTTCACTAAATCTGCATCGCGATAATGCAGGCTAGTCAGGGTATGGGTGCATAAGCCAGTGATAGGAGTTTTTTTGTCAGTCATAGTCTATAAGTATTCAATATTGTCTAGGCAGGAGTTTGAAGTTTTTGAATCACAGCACTCTTAAGAAGCTTGCCCACATTGGAGCGTGGCAAGCTCTCATAGAAATGGACGTGCTTAGGAGTTTGTACTGGCCCCAATAAATTGCGAACAAATGCAATCAGTTCTGCTTCATCCGCTTTTTGTCCAGGATGTAATTGGACGGCAGCTTGAACAGTTTCACCCCACTTTTCGTCGGGGAGGCCAAAGACAAGGCATTCGTGAACGGCAGGGTGCTGACTTAAGGCGTTCTCAACATCCACTGGGTACACATTAAATCCGCCAGTAATCACGATGTCCTTAAGGCGATCCTTGAGATACAAAAATCCACGTTCATCAATTAGGCCGCGATCACCAGTATGAAGCCAGCCATCGATAATGGTTTCAGCAGTCTTTTCAGGCATGCGCCAATAGCCACTCATCAGCAGATCACCTCGGGCAACCACTTCACCGATTTCACCGGTAGGTAATAACTTTCCTTCGGGAGACATGATGGCCACATCACTAAACCAAGTGGGTCTGCCAACAGCTGCCCAGTTGTTGGGATCTTCAAAATCCTCAGGCCGCATGACCGTCAAAATTTGCGGCGCTTCGGTTTGACCATAGGTCGTACCCAATACTGGGCCAAAGAAATCACGCACCTTACGCACTTGTTCTGGAGGCATTGGCGCGCCGCCATAAATCAGCCTGCGTAACTTTGGAAAATCGTTTCTAGATGCATTGGGTAATGCCATCAACATATAAACAAGGGTTGGCGGCATAAAGCAGACAGTGCCGCGACGCTCACGAAACGCAGTTCTCACCACTTCAGCTCCTGCACCATCCATAATCACATGACAACCACCTTGCGCCAAGATCGGAACAATATAGGTAGATGTGCCATGCGTAATCGGAGCGGCAACAACATAGCGCTCATGCTCATCAAATCCCCATACCTGAATCTGATTGCTGATGTTTGCCATCCAAGCGCGATAGGGCTGCATTACACCCTTAGGAGCCCCAGTAGTGCCACCGGTAAATTTAATGGCCTGAATTGCATCTAGGGGTAATTCAAAAGAAGGTTGCGGCGCATCTTCATGCAATTGAATTAATTCGTTCATACTCCGCGCAGAAGCATCAGAGTCAGTGCCTGTATAAACCCATGCCCCTGCAGCGCCTTTAAGTAATGCTTGATTAGTGGCATCCAAAATCACAATAGAAGGCTTGGTGACATTAACAATACGCTGAATCTCAGGGTGGGTGCTCTTAGGGTTCAGTGGTACCCAGACCTTGCCACAAGCCAAAATAGCTAATAAGGCAGTAATGTGATCAGCGCTATTACCAGCACATATAGCAACACGACTCTGAAGGCTGGGGTCTAAAGCTGTGAGTCCTGCGGATAAGGCTTTAACGCGCTTCGCTAGGGTGGCGTAATGAATCGGGCCACTCGGTGTATCAATGGCAATGCGATCGGGCCAACGCTGTGCGGCCCTCCAAAAAAAATCAATCGGAAACATAATGAGTTATTCGGCTTTAGCGCCGGAAGCCTTTACAACATCTCGCCAGCGTTTAACTTCGGTTGCTTCAAATGCAGCCATTTTTTCTGGTGAACCAGGCTCTGGTGTTGCGGCTAACTCTTGCATGCGCTGACGCACCTCAGGTGAGTTAAGTGCTTTATTCAGAGCGGCATTTAGTTGTGTGATGACTGGTTTTGGAGTTCCGGCTGGGGCGACTAATGCAAACCAAGACTGCACATCAAAACCGGGATAGCCTGATTCAGCAATAGTTGGAACATCTGGCAAAAATGGGGAGCGTTGGGCGCTAGTCACAGCAATCGGACGAAGTTTTCCGGCCTTAATATGAGGTAATGCAGAGGGTGCGTTGTCAAACATGGATTCCACTTGACCGCCAAGCAAATCCGTTACTGCAGGAGCGCTACCTTTATAAGGAATATGCAGCATTTGAATTTTTGCTTGCATCTTAAACATTTCACCGGAAAGGTGAATAGATGAGCCGCTACCAGAGGAGGCAAAGGTTACGCCATCTTTCGCATCCTTAGCGTAGCGCACGTATTCTGCAAGCGTTTTTACTGGAAGATTTGGGTTTACTACCAAAATATTCGGGATCTTGGCAATCATGCCGATCGGCTCAAAATCTTTAATCGGGTCATAGCTTAGGTTCGGATAGAGCGTGGCGTTAATCGTATTCGCAATGGAAAAGGCGTAAAGCGTATAGCCATCTGCAGGTGAGCGAGCCACAATTTCTGCGCCAACGTTGCTATTGGCGCCTGGGCGGTTTTCTACCACGATAGATTGACCTAAGGTATTGCCCATGCCAACTGATACCAAGCGGGTTAATACATCGGTTGCACCACCAGCGGAATAGCCAACAATAATTTTGATGGGTTTGGTAGGCCAGGCAGCGTTAGATTGCGCTAGGGCCGGAATTGAAGCGGCCGTGATGAGGGCAGCAAAAACAGTCAGCAAGCCTTTTTTGGGCGTGAAATGTAAAGACATAGATCTCCTTCAATTGGTAGGGTGCTTTAAGACAGTCTTAAGAAGCCCCAATTTCTTATTTATTCAGTATTTATAACACCAAAGCGGCTTAAACACCCCAATAAGGCTGCAGTCAAGGCAATCCCAAATCCCTTTTATTAGGGTATCTCATTACTAAATTATTACACTTCACAACTTCACAACTTCAGAAGTTGTGATATAGTGTTGGTACTGGGAGATGAAATGAAGAGACAGGTACCGAAAACACATCAAGCCTTGGAGTGGGTGGGGAAGGGTATGACCGCTGCTCAAGCGGCCAGAAAGATGCAGATTTCAGAATCCAGTGTGTATGCCGCCCTTAGAAAGACAAAGGCGAAAGAAGTGGGTTGTTGTCCAACGTGTGGTCACAAAATAAGGAACTAAGATGAAAAAGACTCTATTAGCAGCCGTAACAATCTCTGTTGCTGCATTCGCTTATGCGAATACATCGCCGTCAGATTCTTCTGAGTTAGTAAATCAGCAGTGCAAGATATCTGCTGAAGCGGTATCCACTTTGAAGGGTCTTCGTTACGGCAATACTGCAATCCGCAAAGATGTATCTACATTAATTAATGCCAGCCTTAAGACTCCAGAAAATCGCGAGCTGGCGCAGAAGACCTTGAACCTCATGGTTGACGATAAGACAGCTGATACACGGGGTTTAGAGGGTAAGTACTGCTCTTAAGGAGTTCAGTCTGATTTTGTAAGGTGGCACATAACGCTGAATGTCCTGATTGTGGAAATATGCGGGCATTGTTTAATCAGTGTCCGCATTGCGGTTCTGTCAATTTTCCTATCTTGAGCTCAGATACGATTGAGCTCAATATTAAGCAAGATGGGCCATATGTTGAAGAGGCGTTAGAGCGGCTGACCGACTATTTACGCAAGTCTTTAGAGGTTGGGATTAAAGCCATTGTGTTGATTCATGGATATGGATCAAGCGGTGAGGGTGGTCGAATTAAGTGGGCTATCCATGATGCGCTCGAAAATAACCGTTACTCCGACAGGGTTGACGAATACCATTTTGGCGAAGATGTAGCTTTTGGCAGTGAGTCCTACCATGCCCTGCTCAAACGCCGTCCTGGTCTGAAGCGATATCTCAAGCGATTTAAAGAGGGTAATGCTGGCATGACAGTTTTATTGCTGGGATCTCAGGCTAGAAGTGCTTAGAATAGGATTATTGGTATTAATGCCTCATCTATTAGGAATCCATTTCCATGACTGCTAAGAAACTCGAACATTCAGATTCACATGATGCCAAGCAAGTTGGCGCAGAAAGTCTCATCGGCGAATTCAAGGCCTTGATGGCTGATGCTGAGGCTTTGATTAAAGCGACAGAAGACCATCCAGGCGCTGCCGTCACATCTATTCGTAATAAAGCATTAGAAACTATTGCTGGTGCCAAAGAAAGCCTCTCAGGTGTTGAGGGCAAGATGCTTGATAAAGCGAAGGTAGCAGCTGAAGGCGCAGATGATTTCGTGCATCGCAATCCTTGGGAGGCAGTGGGTGTTGCAGCTGGCTTAGGTTTGCTGATTGGCTTATTCATTGGACGCCGCTAGTTCTCTATGTCACAAGAAAACTTACTTTCCTCCATCAAAGGTCTTGCTTCTACCGGAGTATCAATAGCCCAAACCCGCTTAGAACTATTATCGCTTGACGTTCAAATCGCTAGAAGTAAATTCATCAGTTTGCTGGTGATGATTATTGGCGCCTTATTCTTCTTGTTCTTTGGCTTGGTCATGCTGGCATTGCTAATAGTGATTTATAGTTGGGAGACGGATCGAATGATGGCGCTCGGTTTACTAGCTGGAGCATTCCTATCTATTGGGTTAATTTTGACCCTCTTAATTACCCAGTCATTACGCAAGATGCCAAGATTGTTTGAGGCTTCAATTACTGAGTTGGCCAAAGATCGCGAAGCCCTTTCAAAATGAACGCCAAACTAGAGGTTCTAGAGTTGCGCCAACGTGAGCTAATGCTTCAGGCAAGTCGTGAGCGCAAAGAGTTCGCTGAACATTTTGAGGCTTGGGAAAAGCCACTCTCATGGGCTGATAAAGGGGTTGATGCCGTCAACTTCTTGAGGAGTAATCCGATTCTATGGACCACTGCATTTGCAGCGTTAGCGCATTACAAACCTAAGCTTGCAAATAAGGCTCTTGCAGTAGGTTGGGGCGCCATGAAGGTCATCAAGAGTGCTAAAAATCTCATTTAGATTTTTAATGCAGACTGATGTTGAATGTCAGATTGATTTAATAGGTCATTGCCATTTAAGAAGGTAATTTCTAGCAAAGTAATTGCGCCACTGACTTCAAAGCCGGCATTACGAATTAATTTGTCAGCAGCAACTAATGTTCCGCCGGTGGCCAGAACATCGTCAAGCAGCAATACTCTGGCATCTTTAGGTAGAGTGGATTGCTGAATCTCTAAGGCGTCATTGCCATACTCCAGGCCGTATGCTTCACGATGGCTTGCCAAGGGAAGTTTGTTTGGCTTTCTGGCTAACACTAAACCTTTATGGGCATAGTGGGCTAAAGCAGAGCCAAAAATAAAGCCGCGGGATTCGATGCCCAAAATGTGAGTGTAATTAAATTGCTGTGCAATCTCATTTAGCTGACGAATGGCTTCCTTAAAGGCGGCTGGATTAGCTAATAAAGGGGATATATCTCTAAAGAGAACACCTGGTTTTGGAAAATCAGGAACCCCTGGTAGATAATCTAATAAATTCATCACAATCCAATATGAAAACAGAACTCCTTATTATTACCGCATTAGAGTCCGAGCTCAAGCGTGAGTCCCTCCCAAGAGGCGTAGAGATTGTGTATTCGGGAGTTGGCAAAATTAATGCTGCCATGACTTGTATCAAAGCAATACACCAATACTCACCAAAGAGAATATTGAACTTTGGTACCGCAGGAAAAATCAAGCCAGAATTGAGCGGCTTATTGGAGATAGGTAAAGTTATTCAACGCGATATGGATGCTGAGCCATTGGCGCCGCGCGGCAGCACTCCTTTTTGCACCCGTCCACAAGAATATCTTTCTACGGGGAATTTTCTGTGCGGCTCTGGAGATAGCTTTGTGACTTCTTATGATTCTTGGTTGCATAGCCAAGGTGTAGATGTAGTAGATATGGAGTTGTTTGCGATTGCTGCAATCGCACATGAACATCAAATACCTTGGCAGTCATTTAAATACATCACAGATGAGGCCAATGAAGACTCTGGGGAACACTGGCAGGCAAAAGTTCATCACGGCCAAGAGCTCTTTTTAGCGGCTTTGAGTCAGGTTCTTGCAGACTATTCCTAGTTAGCCGTTTCCGTAATTTGAGTAAAACGACCATAATTCACCCTAAATAAGGGTTTAAACCTCTCAGGCTCTTGATGATTGCGGCTGAGCCGCGCCGGCAAAATAAGTGCTTGTGTTATAAAATTCATTGACTAGTCAATTAGTTTTATGAAAAACACCAGACCTGCACCATCATCCTTCTATACCCCAGATAATTACACCCCCCAGGGCAGTGTTGCTTATTTGATGTTGCGTAATAAATCAAGCTATCAACGCCTAGGTGATTTGAAGCTGGCTGATCTTGGTATTACCGCAGCGCAGATGAGCGTGTTGCTCCTTGTTTCACATTCTGAAGCAGCTACGATTTCTTCCTTATCGCAAGCGTTGGGAGTTAATGCCGCAGCAACTGTGCGCGTGGTTCAAAAACTGGAAAAGATGAAACTCATACAAAAAGTACCCTCCAAAAAGGACGGACGGGTAATTGGCCTGTCGCTCACTGCTGCCGGAAAGAAGGCTGCTATATCGATTCCACCACTGTGGTGCAATCTATTGAATCAGTCATTAAATGGTTTCACGCAAAAAGAATTTGAGCAATTGCGTGATTTCTTATTGCGAATTGAAAAAAATAATTTACAGCAACTAGAGGTGATCTCATGAGGCGCTTAAGTTGGGTTTGTAGCTTAGTCCTAATAACTTCTATAGGCTTGCTCCTATCGGCTTGCGCCTTTTTTCCTAGACAGGCGTTACCTGAGCAAACAGCGAAACCTATTGGCGTGCTTGAGCCAAAGCTGGGTGCACAGGACAATATTAATAACAGCAGCACCAATCCTATTGAAGATTCTTGGTGGAAGGCATTTGGTGATCCCCAGTTAAATCAATTGATTCAACTGGGGCTTAAGCAGTCTCCTAGCCTGGATACATCAGGCGCAAGGTTAGTAGCAGCCCAAGCGATGTTAGAGAATGAAAGGGCGGTATTTATTCCTCAGGTAAGTGTTGGAGGTCAGGTTGATCGACAACAACTTTCACAAAATTATATTTTTGTGCCTGGCATGCCTATTTACACTGGATACGGACTAGCCAATGCATCACTTAACTGGTCTCTGGATATTTGGGGAAAGCAAAAGAAGTATTTTGATGCCGCCAAGAACCAGGTACTTGTTGCTCAAGCAAATTACAAAGCATCAGAACTTCTTCTGTCGACCACTATTGTGCGTGTTTATTTTGACTATGACCATATGGTTCAGGCTCGAGAACTTTATGCGAGAGAGCTTGAGGTCAGAAAGAATTTACTGCGCATTGCCATTGACCGCCAACACGCTGGCCTAGTTGATGCGTTGACAGTAAATCAACGCAAGGTAGAATTAGAGTCCGCTCAGGCTAATGTAAATCAGTCTAACTTGAGTGTGAGGATGATGCAGCATCAACTTGCTGCGTTGGTTCAGGAGGGCCCATCCTGGGGTGAATCGCTCAAGGCCCCCTCTATTCAAGCAACCAATCTTAGTCTTCCCGAAGTTATCCCATCCGATCTATTGGAGCGCAGGGCTGATTTACAGGCGCTCTTAAGTCAGATTGATGTAGCAAAGCTGCAATTAGAAGGTGCAAAGTTAGAGTACTTGCCGGACGTGAATCTTGCAGGTTTCATCGGAGTTCAATCATTTGGCTTATCTCAACTCTTTTCTAGCAGAAGTCAGCAATTTAGTATCGGCCCTGCGATAAATCTGCCAATTTTTGATGGCGGCCTGACTGATGCCAATATTACTGGCAAAGAGGCTAATCGAAACCAAGCAATTGCCTCATATCAGGAGCAACTTGTGCAGGCCTTACGTGAAGTCGCCGATGGCATTGGATCTGTGAAGAATGCACAGGCCAATTATGAGAGCTACGCTAATGCCGAGATGGGTGCCAAGCGAAATTTTGAAATTACGCGCAGTAGAAGCGAGGTTGGAATTGCCTCAAAAGAAATGGCTCTAACGGTGGAGCAGGCCTATCTTTTGCAGGGGCAAAACTATGCAGATGCCAAAGCCAAAATGTTGACTGCGAATGTAATGCTGGTTCAGGCCTTAGGCGGCTCTTATCTTCAGTCTAAATCTAAAACTCAAGCGAAATAAAACGGACAAACTCAATAAGTATTTCACTCAGAATATTCATGGACACTACTACAAACAATGGCAGGTTTAATCGACCAAAAGCTTTCAAGATCCTTTTTGCAATCTTGATAGGCATCTTTCTTTTAGGGCTGCTTTACTGGCTTATTTTTAGCCGTAACTCAGAATCTACTGATGATGCATATGTATCAGGATCGCAGATTCAGGTTGTATCTCAAATAGAGGGGGCCATTGCTACTGTCAATGTTTCTGAAACCCAATCTGTCGAAGAGGGCCAAACCCTCTTTAGGATTGATCCTACAGAGGTAATGATTGCTTCAGAAAAAGCGGATATTGATTTGCGTAATGCGGAGGCAGATTACCAAAAACGTAAGGCCTTACAAGGCGATGCCAGTGTGTCTAAAGAGGAGCTGGAGCATTCCCACTTGGCTTTGCTAAAAGCGATGGCTAATGCACGCCAAGCCTACATTAATCTACTTCGAGTTGATGTCCAAAGTCCAGCTAAAGCCACAATAGCAAAACGGTATGCTCAAGTTGGCCAACGTGTAGCTCCAGGCACTCAACTGGCAATGATGGTTGCTGGCGATCACATTTGGGTTGATGCTAATTTTAAAGAAGACCAGCTTAAAAATATTCGCATTGGACAGTCAGTCAAATTGGAGTCTGATATCTATGGCGGAAAGATGGAATTTCATGGGAAGGTCGTTGGCTTTGCCCCTGGAACAGGCTCTACTTTGGCTCTCTTGCCACCTCAGAATGCCACGGGAAATTGGGTAAAGGTAGTGCAGCGTTTACCCGTGAGAATCGCGCTTGATAGTAATGAGTTAAATAAATACCCTTTAAATATTGGCTTATCAATGAATGTCAAAGTTGATACCAGCAATCGCGATGGTAGTTCACTACAAGCGATGGATAAAGGTCCGATTAGTGACACAACTATTTATCAAAAGCAATTTGATAAGGCTGAGCGCCATATTCAGTCTTTATTGACGAAATCTAAGAAACCATAATTAGTCCTCATGAGTGCGCCTGAGCTAGAACCCCTCAAGGGATATAAGCTGGTACTTGGAACCTTGGCTTTTGCCTTGGGTTCCTTTATGAACGTTCTCGATATGTCTATTGCAAACGTTGCATTGCCAACGATTGCAGGCGATTTTGCTATTAGCCCCACTCAAGGGACTTGGGTTATTACTTCCTATGCAGTTAGCGAAGCCATCTTCTTGCCATTAACCGGTTTTTTAGCCAAGAGAATTGGTGAGGTGCGTCAGTTTATCTTTGCCACGATCTTATTTACCGTAGCATCAATGCTTTGTGGCTTAGCGCCATCTTTTGAGGTATTGGTCATCTCGCGCATTTTGCAGGGCATCGTTGGCGCCTCAATGATTCCGCTTTCTCAAACCTTAATTATGAAATGCTACCCGCCTGCTAAGCAGGGAATTGCATTAGGTATTTGGGCAACCACAACTATAGTAGCGCCTGTTTTGGGGCCCTTGATTGGTGGTTGGTTAACCGACAATCTGGTGTGGCGCTGGGCTTTCTATATTAATTTGCCATTTGGAATTTTGGTTGCTGTGATGGTCTATTGGTTGTATGGCGCTCCAAAGCCTGAATCTACTAAAGAGAAAATCGATTTAGTTGGCATAGCTCTGCTGGTTGCTGCTGTAGCTTCGATGCAAATTGCTCTAGATAAAGGCAGCGAGTTAGATTGGTTGTCATCATCATTTATTGCAACTTTAGCGGTAATCTCTTCTGTATCTTGGGTCGCCTTTGTTCTCTGGGAGTTGGGAGAAGAGCATCCGATTGTGGATTTACGCTTATTTAAGCTGGTTAACTTTCGTACCTCTGCCATATGCTTGGGGGTAGGATCTTTCGCCTTTT
Source organism: Polynucleobacter sp. AP-Kaivos-20-H2 (assembly GCF_018882215.1). Classification (GTDB taxonomy): domain Bacteria; phylum Pseudomonadota; class Gammaproteobacteria; order Burkholderiales; family Burkholderiaceae; genus Polynucleobacter. The sequence continues at coordinate 256,378 of NZ_JACVOX010000001.1, forward strand.
ATATCTATATTGTGATTGGGCCTTTATGGCTACAAACGCAATTAGGCTACACCGCATTTAACTCTGGCAAGGTCATGGCAATCACTGGCATATTGGCTTTATTTTGTGGCCCTTTATTTGGAGCCAATATCCATCGCATTGATGCGAGAATCATTGCCACCATTGGATTTGCTGCCATGGCTATTGGGTGCTGGATGGCGGCAGCCTTTACAACTGGCGTCGACGAAAAAACGCTAATGCTTGCTCGGCTCATTATGGGGGTGGGGATTGCTGGATTCTTCATGCCGATGTCTGCAATCTCCATGTCGCAGTTACAGGGGAATCAAATTGCTTCTGGTACGGGCATATCCAACTTCCTAAGAAATGTAGGTGCTAGTGTAGGAACAGCGGTTGCTACTACGCTATGGCAGGACAATGCGATTCGACAGCATGAGAACCTCATGAGTAATATTCAGGCTGGGAATCTTGCATATCAACAATTTATTGATACCGCCACCCAACTTGGTATGACAGAAATGCAGCGATTTGCCTTGATTGATAACTTGGTTACATCTCAGGCCTACATGCTTTCAACCAATCAGCTAATGCTATTGGCAGGACTCATTCTGGTGGCGCTGATGCCCCTAATTTGGTTATCTAAACCTCCATTTGGATCGGGCCTTGTCGGCCATTAATGAGGCTTTAATGCTGCGTCATCATTAGGGATTCTACCGAGATGCTCTGAACACAGCTCCTATGAAAGGCTGCCTATCAATCCAAGCATTTTTTTTGAGTGGAGGCTAAGATGTAGATATGAATGGCATAAGCACAACCCAGAATCCAGGGTGGCACGATAAGCGCTGGCTTTGGTTATTGAGCCCAACTATTCCATTTGCTTTTACCGCTTCTATTCTGGCGTTTGTGTTGACGGGTCAGTGGCTTTATTTGCTTTTTGCCCCAGCCATCATTCATATCGCCATACCAATCTTAGATCTGACTTTTGGTGAAGACTTTAGCAATCCTCCAGAATCCGCCGTCGACAACTTAAATGCAGATTTCTTTTATCGTGCTTTGGTCTGGCTTTATGTCCCGTTTCAACTCATTGGAACAGTCTATGGAACTTGGCTGGCGGCGACTCAATCTTTAGATTGGTATGCCTACGTTGCCTTGGTATTTACAGTGGGATCCACCAATGGTATTGGTATTGGAACCGCCCATGAGCTAGGACATAAACAAGAATCTATTGATCGATGGCTTTCTAAATTGGCATTAGCCTCCAGTATGTATGGCCACTTCTTTGTAGAACATAACCGTGGCCATCACAAACGGGTGGCAACACCAGAGGATCCTGCTAGCGCCCGGATGGGAGAAGGTTTTTGGGTATTTCTGCCGCGCACTGTATTGGGTAGCCTATATTCAGCATGGGAATTAGAGCGAGAACGCTTAAAAAGAAAAGGTAAGGGCGTTTGGAGTATCCAGAATGAAAATCTCCAAGCTTGGTCTCTCACCATTCTCTTGTATGGTGCTCTCATGCTTTGGTTGGGATGGGCAGCCCTGATCTTTCTTGCCCTTCAGGGCATCTACGCTGCCTCCATGTTGGAGGTTGTGAACTATGTAGAGCACTACGGACTATTGCGTCAAAAAGATCAAGATGGTGAGTACGTGCGCTGTGCACCAGAGCACTCTTGGAACAGCAACCATATAGTTGGAAACATTTTGCTGTATCACCTACAGCGTCATTCTGATCATCACGCACATCCAACTAGACGATATCAAGCGCTGCGACATTTTGATAAAGCACCGCAATTACCGGGTGGGTATGCATCTATGATTACTTTGGCGTATTTTCCGCCCCTCTGGTTCGCCTTAATGGACAAGCGTGTGGTGCGTCATTACGCTGGAGATATACATAAGATCAATATTCAACCGTCTGCTAGATCACAGCTGATGAATCGCTGGGCTAATAAATCATGAAGCCTCAGGCCTTTGATTACATCGTCGTAGGTGGCGGGTCTGCTGGTAGCGTGATGGCAGGGCGGCTTAGTGAGGATGCTGGCACTAGCGTTGCATTGCTTGAGGCTGGCGGTAAGGGCGATAGCTGGGTCGTGAAAACACCTGCGGCTGCAGTCGCCATGCTACCCACATCAATTAATAATTACGCCTTTCAAACGGTAGCTCAGAAGGGCTTGAATGGCCGTCGAGGATATCAACCCAGAGGTAAGTGTTTGGGCGGTTCTTCAGCAATTAATGCCATGATTTACACCAGGGGTCATCGCGCTGATTACGATCATTGGGCGTCTCTTGGCAATGCAGGTTGGTCATATGATGACCTACTGCCTTACTTTAAGAAAAGCGAAAACAACACCACCATTAAGAATCAATTTCACGGGAATGATGGCCCATTATCTGTATCGAATCTACAGTCTCATAATCCTTTTCAGAAAATCTATTTGAATGCAGCCAAGGAAGCCGGCTTTCCGGTTACAGAAGACTTCAATGGCGCCGAACAAGAGGGTTTGGGGATTTATCAGGTTACCCATAAAAACGGTGAGCGCTGGAGTGCGGCGCGTGGCTATTTACACCCCCATATGGGTAAACGGACAAATTTAAATGTGCAAACCGGGGTTCAGGTTGAGCGTATTTTGTTCGAAGGTAAGCGCGCTGTGGGCGTGAGCTATACGCAGGGTGGTAAACAGCACATCATGCGCGCTAATAAAGAAGTCATTCTATGTGCTGGCGCCTTCCATTCACCTCAATTGCTTATGGTTTCAGGAGTTGGCCCCAAAGATCAATTAAGTCAATTTGAAATACCGCTAGTTCATGAGCTTCCTGGAGTCGGTCAAAATTTACAAGATCATCCAGATTTTATTTTTGGCTATTCCGCAGATAGTCTTGATCTGATCGGCGTTTCTCTAGGCGGTACAGTTAAATTGACTGGTGAAATTATCAAGTATGTTCGTTCACGCGAAGGCATGATTGCCACCAACTTTGCAGAGGCGGGCGGCTTCCTTAAAACAGATCCCGGCCATGATGTACCAGACGTGCAATTGCATTTTGTAGTTAGCTTAGTGGAAGATCATGCCCGTAAATTACATATGGCCCATGGCTACTCATGTCATGTATGCGTTCTGAGGCCTAAGAGCCGGGGACAGGTAACGCTAGCTAGCAACCGTATGCAAGATGCACCATTAATTGATCCAGCTTTCTTGGCTGAAGAAGAGGATTTGGAAACCCTAGTTAAAGGTTATAAGCTGACCAAACAACTAATGGATGCCCCCTCGTTTACTAAGATACGTAAAAAAGATGTCTTTACGCCTAATGTAAAAACAGATGATGACATTCGGAAGATTATTCGGGAGCGGGCTGATACGGTCTATCACCCAGTGGGCACCTGCAAAATGGGCCATGATGCAATGGCGGTAGTTGATGCAAACCTAAAAGTTCATGGCATGGAGGGATTAAGAGTGGTTGATGGCTCAATCATGCCAACCTTGATCGGAGGCAATACTAATGCCCCCATCATTGCCATAGCCGAAAAAGCAGTAGACCTGATCCGAATGGGTCGCTAATCTAAACCTTCAAAATTAGCGGCACGCTTTTCTAAAAAAGAAGTGAGAGCTTCTTTAGCTGCAGGACCATGAAGTCTATCAATAAAGAGTTTGCCCTCAATATCAATTTGATTGAGTACTGCAGTCTTCAGGGCGCCATCCTTTAACAAAGACTTGGTTCGAGATATCGATCCCGAGGAAAGGGCGGTGAGCTTTTGAGCTCTTTGCTCCGCATAAGGCAGCGCTGATGGCTCTGTGATTACTTTATTTACAAAGCCAATTTGCTTAGCATCATCAGCGCTGATAGGTTCTCCAAAAAGTAATATCTCTGAAGCTCTTTGATGACCAACGAGGCGTGGAAGCAATAAAGAGACGGCACCTTCTGGAACCAAGCCCAAGGAAACAAAAGGAAAGATGAAGCGCGCATCCTTTTGGGCGTAAACCAAATCACAGTGAAACAATAATGTTGCACCAATGCCAACCGCAACTCCATCAACTGCTGCAATTAAGGGTTTGGTTAATCCTGCAAGCACCTTTAATAAGTTAATCGGTGGGGCATCTTCATGTGTGATGGGTGATTTCATGAAATCAGCAATATCATTCCCGGTTGAAAAAGCATTGCCAGCCCCAGAAATCAGCATTACCTTTACTTGGGGGTTTTGATCCCCATCAGACAGTATCTGCGTAAGCTCGCGATACATCGTGTTGGTGAACGCATTCTTTTTCTCAGGACGGTTTAGTAATATCTTCAGAATGCCGTCTACTAGCTGATGATTAATCATATGGGCTATGGAGTGCCTTTAAGTAGGCTGGCTTTAGTTTGATCATATTCAGCTTTTAAATGGGCAACGAACTGCGCTGTAGGTGTAACTGCTTTCACGGCCCCAATACCTTGACCGCAACCCCAAATATCTTTCCAGGCTTTCTGAGCTGCGCCACCAAAGTTCATCTTGCTTGGGTCACTTTCTGGAAGATTATCCGGATCCAAGCCAGCGTTGCGGATGGAGGGCGCTAAATAATTGCCGGACACACCAGTAAAAAGGTTGCTCAAAATAATGTCATCTGAGTTGCAATCAACCACTGCTTGCTTATAGTCTTCACTCGCACGCGCTTCTTCAGTGGCAATAAATGCAGAGCCAATGTACGCATAGTCAGCACCTATGGCCTGAGCTGCTAAAACAGCACCGCCAGTAGCAATGGAGCCACTCAGTACTAATGGTCCTTTAAACCATTCCCGAATCTCCTGAATTAACGCAAAGGGGCTTTTAATGCCGGCATGTCCACCAGCACCAGCTGCAACTGCAATTAAGCCATCAGCACCTTTTTCTATCGCCTTTTTAGCAAAGGCATTATTAATGATGTCATGTAATACGATGCCGCCATAACTATGCGCGGCAGTATTAATTTCTTCGCGTGCACCGAGAGAGGTGATGATGATAGGTACTTTGTATTTGACGCAAAGCGCCATATCATGCTCAAGACGATCGTTGCTCTTGTGCACAATTTGATTGATGGCAAATGGTGCAGCTGGCTTATCCGGATGTTCTCTGTTGTATTCCTCTAAGGCGGTAGTAATTTCAATCAACCATTCTTCAAACTGTTCAGCTGGTCTGGCATTGAGGGCTGGCATAGAGCCAATCACACCCGCTTTACACTGAGCAATCACTAATTTAGGATTGCTGATAATAAAAAGTGGTGCTGCAATGACGGGTAAATTACCATCCGCCAAATGTTTGCGTAGAACTTCTGGAAGAGGTTGATTGCCCATATTATTTAAGTGATCCGTAGATTATTGCTCAGCTTTGTACCAAACTTGGGTGCGACCTAGTAATGGAACACCAATATAGCCACGGACATCCATTTTCTTGCCATCTTCAGTTGCAATTTTGACGCGATAGATTTCACCTTCTTCAGGATCCAGAATTTTTCCATCTATCCAAACACCCGGTTTGTCTCGTCTTAGATCGGTCATGATTTTCATCCCTAGGATGGGCTTATCTTTACGATCATCTTTGCATAGCGTGCAATACACCAAAGGCTTTTCATTTGGCTTTGGAAAGGTTTTAATAATAGTGCCTTCCAGTTTGCCGTTCACATCTTCAATCTTAATTAAAGAAGAGGGCTCATTGGTTTTGTCATCAATGGTCTTCCAAACTCCAATAGCTGGGTCGGTAGCTTGAGCATGCGCATTGCCAGCAATCAGACCAAGTACGCAGGCTGATAGAATAAATTGCTTCTTTAACATTCTGAAGTCTCCTGATTTAAATTAGGCTAATTAACAGCGCTCAAATATTCCAGCAGCGCCCATACCAGTACCAACGCACATCGTCACCATGGCGTGCTTAAGATTACGTCTCTGTAGGGCATGAATCGCTGTAGCAGCACGGATGGCGCCTGTTGCACCCAAAGGGTGTCCAAGGGCAATAGCGCTACCCAAAGGATTGACTTTGCTTTGATCCAAACCGAGATCGCGGATGACAGCTAAAGACTGAGCTGCAAACGCTTCGTTCAATTCGATCCAATCTAAATCCTGCAAATTGAGCCCTGCAAGTTTTAAGGCGGCTGGAATTGCTTCCTTAGGACCAATGCCCATGATTTCAGGTGGAACACCTTTTACGGCAAAGCTAACAAAGCGCGCCAAAGGGGTGAGGCCAAAGGTCTTGATTGCTTTTTCACTAGCCAAGATAAGTGCACCAACACCATCAGAGGTTTGTGAACTATTGCCAGCAGTAACGCTGCCCCTTGCGGCGAATGGAGACTTGAGTTTGGCCAAACCTTCAAGCGAGGTATCTATGCGTGGACCTTCATCTTTAGAAAATTCACGCCATTGCACATCTACTTCACCTTTACCCAGATCCATCGAGCGATGAGCTACCTTAACTGGGAAGATTTCAGAGTTAAATTCACCGGCAGCTTGTGCAGCCATAGCCTTTTGATGCGAATGGAATGCAAAAGCATCTTGATCCTCGCGACTGATCTTCCATTGCTGCGCAACTTTCTCGGCAGTTAAGCCCATGCCGTAAGCGATACCAATATTTTCATCCCCCATAAAAATTTCTGGCGACATTGATGGCGAATTGCCACCCATCGGTACCATGCTCATAGACTCAACGCCACCAGCAATCATCACATCCGCTTCACCAACCCGAATGCGGTCAGCTGCCATAGCAATAGCATTTAATCCGGAGGAGCAGAAGCGGTTTACGGTAATGCCACCTATAGTATTTGGCAGACCACCGAGAAGTAAGCCTATCCGAGCCACATTCAAACCTTGTTGACCTTCTGGCATTGCGCACCCAATAATGGCATCCTCAATCGCTTTGGGATCTAGGGTGGGGACTTGCGTCAGAATATGCTGCAGGGCATTGCCAAGCAAATCATCTGGCCGAGTATTTTTTAATGCGCCTCGCCCAGATCTGCCAACGGCACTGCGAGTAGCTGCAACGATATATGCGTCTTGGATATTTTTCATAGTGATATCTCGGTAAATTAGTTTCTAACAGGCTTGCCAGTTTGGAGAATGCCCATAATTCGTTCCATCGATTTAGGGTGACCAATGAGCTCCACAAAAGCCTGACGCTCTAGTTTGAGCAGCCATTCTTCTGTTACCAGCGTTCCTGCATCTACATCACCACCGGTAATAATCTGGATGATTTTCTGAGCAATGTGAGCATCATGTTCAGAAATAAATCCACCATCACGCATATTGACTACCTGACCCATCACGGTGGCAGCAACAGAACGGCCGCCTACGGGTATTAAGGTTGGGATAGGTGGCCTATATCCTGAGTAGCGCATTGCCTTGACCTGATTTTGTGCTTGAGCTAGTAACTCATAGACGTTAGCAACAATAATGTCACCCTTTTGCAGGTAAGCCATCTTCATTGCCTCTTGGGCCGATGAAGAAACTTTAGCCATCGCAGCATTTTCAAAAGACGCTTTGGTGAAATCTAAGTAATTGGTATTACCAGCAAGCGCGACACCCTGAGCAGCCCGAATAGCCGCTTCTTTTAGTCCGCCACCAGCAGGCAATAGACCAACACCAACTTCCACTAAGCCGATATAGCTCTCCATGGCAGCAACTCTGCGTGCAGATTGGAGGATTAATTCGCAACCACCCCCTAAAGCAATGCCAGAGACTGCTGCAACTACAGGTACTTGGGAGTATTTGATTTTCATCATCGTGTCTTGAAACTCTTTGACGAACGGCTCAACTCCAGCAGGACCGCCTTTCATAACCATCGGCATTGCGGCTTCCAAGTTGGCGCCTGCAGAGAAAGGTCCGCCAGGTGTGCCGAGCTTTAATGAACTTGGCTGCCAGATCACCAATCCCGCATAATTTGCTTCTGCAATCTCAACTGCTTTTTGCAGACCACTTAAGACATCTGGACTGAAGGTATTCATCTTCGAGCGGAATGAGGCAATTAAAACCTCAGGTTGATTAGCATCTACCCAAGCTCGGAAGTCTGTGTTTTCAAAAATAGTAGTGCCCGCTGTTTTAGGATCGGGAGATCCATCTCCTAATAGTGGCGCTCTAAATACTTGCTTTTGATACACCGGCAAAGCAGAGCGGGGGATGTATTTATTCTCAGACGCAGACCATGAACCTTCAGGCGTGTGGAAAGCTTGCTTATCAGCAACTGGGCCGCTAAAGATCCATGCGGGCAAAGGTTCTTTGCTTAGTGATTTGCCTGCATCAATATCTTCTTTAATCCAATTAGCCACTTGCGTTACGCCAGCCGCTTGCCAGTCTTCAAAGGGGCCTAAATTCCAGCCATAACCCCAACGCATTGCAAAATCAATCTCACGGGCCGATTGCGCAATCTCACCAAGATGAATGGCACAGTAGTGGAAGATATCCCGATAGATAGCCCATAAGAACTGAGCTTGCGGTTCGTCGGTCTCGCGCAGCAATCCAAGGCGTTCTGCAATCGGTTTTTTCAGAATGCGCTCAATCAGCGGTTCAATTGTTGCAGTAGATGGTTTGTATTCACCGGTGGCAGCATCCAATACAAGAACATTCTTCCCATCCTTGCGATAAAAGCCTGCCTTGGTCTTCTGACCCAGCGCACCTTTTGCAATGAGTTGATTAACAACTTCAGGTGTTTTAAACAGGGCAGAGAAGGAATCGCCTTGTAATGCATTTTCCATAGTCTTAATGACATGAGCCATGGTGTCTAAGCCAACGACATCGCTGGTTCTAAAGGTCGCTGACTTAGCACGTCCAAGTTTGCTACCGGTAATGGCATCAACCTCATCAAAGCCTAGGCCAAACTTTTGCGCCTCTGCAAACACTGCCAGGATCGAGAAAACACCTACACGGTTGCCGATAAAGTTCGGGGTATCTTTAGCACGCACAACCCCTTTACCCATAGCAGAGGTCATAAAGGTTTCTAGGGCATCCAATACGGCCGGGTCAGTGTCTGCAGCTGGAATAAGTTCCAGTAAGTGCATATATCGAGGCGGATTAAAAAAGTGAACACCACAGAAGCGCTTCTTCAGATCACCAGAAAAGCCTTTGGCAAGTTCCCCAATAGGAAGACCTGAGGTATTTGTAGCAAACAGAGCATGCGCCGGAATATGTGGAGCTACTTTTTCATAAAGAGCGTGCTTCCAATCTAGGCGTTCAGCAATAGCTTCAATGATGAGGTCGCAACCTGCCAAGAGGCCTAAGTCGTCCTCATAATTTGCAGGAGTAATTAGATTGGCTTCTGAAGATAAACCGAGTGGAGCGGGTTTTAGTTTCTTCAGATTCTCGATCGCTTTCATTGCAATCGCATTCTTGTTAACAGATTTGCCATCATCCGATTTGCTTGGCAAGTCAAACAGAACAACTGGTAGACCGACGTTAATGCACTGCGCCGCAATCTGGGCACCCATCACACCAGCACCTAGGATGGCTACTTTTTTAATAATTTTGTTATCACTCATGTTCAGTCTCTCAGAAAAAATCAGCAGGCATAGCCATTAACGATTTAGAGCCAGCACGTGCTTGACGGATCAGCATGGCTGTCTCAGGAAGGAGTTTGTCAAAGTAGAAGCGGGCAGTAGCTAGCTTCGCTTGATAGAAAGGATCATTACTCGATTTATTGGCCAAAGCAATCTTTGCCATGCGCGCAAAAAGATAGGAATAAATCAAATGGCCCACAACGCGCAAGTAAGGAACTGCAGCAGCGCCCACTTCTTCGTGATTCATCATGGCTTTCATACCAATTTCTTTGGTGAGCTTTTCCACCTTGACGGCGATATCAGCAAGCGGATCAATAAACTCCTGCATTTCTTTGCGAACACCTTCATCTTCGATGAACTGTTCGATGATCTTGCCAAACTTGGTGAGCTTTTTTCCCATATCGCCAAGAACTTTTCTACCCAAGAGATCAAGGGATTGAATGGTGTTGGTGCCCTCATAAATCATATTGATACGGGCATCACGCACATATTGCTCCATACCCCATTCGGCAATATAGCCATGACCACCAAATACCTGCATACCTTCATTCGTAGCAGTAAATGCGTTATCGGTTAAGAAGGCCTTAATAATTGGCGTAAGTAGGGCAACCATCTCGCCCGTTTCTTTGCGAACCTTTTCATCAGGATGATTGAGTTCTTTATCAATCATCAGAGCTACCCAGTAAGAAAAAGCCCTGCCTGCTTCTGCATAAGCTCTCTGAGTTAAGAGCATTCGCCGTACATCAGGATGAACAATGATTGGATCAGCCGCTTTCTCAGGAGCCTTAGCACCAGTCAAGCTGCGCATCTGTAAACGCTCTTTGGCATAAGCAGCAGAGTTTTGATACGCCACTTCGGTCAAGCCTAGACTTTGCATGCCAACACCCAAACGCGCTGCATTCATCATCACGAACATCGCGTTAAGGCCCTTATGGGGTTCGCCAACCAATGTACCGATAGCACCATCAAAGTTCATAACGCAAGTGGCATTGCCATGAATGCCCATCTTATGCTCTAGAGAGCCACAAGACACTGCATTGGCTTTACCAATTGAACCATCAGCCCCGATATGAAACTTCGGAACCGCAAATAAAGAGATGCCTTTGCTTCCAATTGGAGAATCAGGTAAACGCGCTAATACTAGATGAACAATATTCTCAGCTAAATCATGATCGCCGCTGGAGATAAAAATCTTGGTTCCATTGATGGAGTATGTGCCATCTGCTTGAGGCTCAGCTTTCGTTTTTAGTAAGCCTAGATCTGTGCCGCAATGGGGTTCAGTCAAACACATCGTTCCAGTCCATTGACCGGATACCAATTTTTCTAGGTAAGTTTTTTTCTGTTCTTCAGTGCCGTGGGCATGTAAGCACTCATATGCACCATGTGATAGGCCGGGATACATCGTCCAAGATTGATTGGCAGAATTTAAAGTCTCATACAGAACGGTATTAAGTAATTGGGGCAATCCTTGGCCACCATATGCGGGATCGCATGATAAAGCGGGCCATCCGCCAGCAACATACTGCTCATAAGCCTGCTTAAAGCCAGCAGGAGTTGACACTGATCCATCCTCACGCCGCGTACAACCTTGTTGATCGCCAATTTGATTCAATGGGAAGGCGATCTCACTGGCAAATTTGCCGGCCTCTTCGATGATCTGATTCATGGTTTCTTTGTCAACATCCTGGTATGCGGGCAGAGCAGCAAACTCTTTGCTAGCATCAAGCATTTCATGAATAACGAATTGCATATCGCGGAGGGGTGGGTTGTATTGAGGCATATTCTTTATCTTCTGTGATGGGATTTAAGAGTTGCTTATTAGGAATTATTTAGTTACTTGATTTGCTGCAAAAATTTCTTTAATTAGCTTATTTGCAATTGCTAGGCATTTTGGATTTTCTAGAAAACGAGAATCATGGTGAACGCCTAATGCGATGCTGTAAAGCCTAAACAGTAGAGCTTGGGCATCCACTGATTTTTTTAGATGTCCCTCAGAAATTGCTTCTTTTATGGCTCTTAGCAAAGCGGAGCGCCATACTTCAACGCTACGAAGTAGCTCATCTCGAACAATACCGGGACAGTCATCAAATTCAGCGGCTCCAGAAATAAAGAAACAGCTAGAGGTATCACCACCGCTGCTCATTTTGAGCCAAGAGCTAATCATTTGATTAAGCCTGGGCAGGCCCTTTGGTTTTAATAGGGCGGGTGCGAATACCACTTCCTGAAATTTTTGATGGTATGCACGAATAACCTCAACCTGCAGCTCTTCTCGGGAGCCAAAATGAGCAAAGACACCGCTTTTACTCATCTTTACAGATTCAGCTAGGTTCCCAATGGTCAAGCCTTCAAGACCGGATTTGCTTGAAATTTCTAAGGCTGCATCCAAAATTAACGTCTTGGTTGCCGACCCTTTGGTTGGCTCGTCTGTAACCTTCAAATTAACCCTTACTTGATTCATGGGATGTATTTTGACCTTGCAATGTTGTAAAAATAATACGATCGTTCGTTTATATTACATCAATACCAAAAACTTGAAACTAGTTTCCAGGCCCTTTAAACAAACAATCCGATCTACAGGGCCAATGGAATTAATGCACTGCACAATTAATTGAGGGAAAACCCGAGATCCAAATTCTAATAAAGGTAATTAATATTTAGTGAGTTGTTTGATATCAATAAAAACTGATTACAGGAAGACATATGAAAACAGTAAAAATTAGCGCTTTGGCTTTAGCAATGATGGGTGTATTCGCAACAAGTGCAAATGCACAGTCTGCAAAAGCAAATGCATGGGAAGGCGCTTATGGGCAAGTATCCGTAGGCTATGGAATGTTTACTCCTAGCGTAGGTACTGGAACTGCAACATCAACATTATCACCAACAGCTCAGGCCTACGGTTATGGACCTACATCTACAGTCAGCACATCTGCGGCTAGTACGAATAATGTAAATACAGCCACCGCTAATCTTGGCCTTGGTTATAACTTCGCTGTTAATAGTCAATATGTAGTGGGTGTTGGTATTTCTTACTATCCTGGAGCTAGTTCTGGCGCCACTGGTGTGTTGGCAACAGGCGCCACCACAGTCACAAGCTCTAAGGGTGCGCCTGCTATACCAGTTGCCGCAAATAACAATGCTGGTACTTTGTCATATAACATTAAGAATCTTTATAGCATCACTATTAACCCTGGTTATGTGATCGATAAAGACCGTTTAGCATACGCAAAGGTTGGCTACACCGGTGCCACAATCGGACTTTCTGGCGCTGGCATTCCTTACAACGCAGTGAATCTCACTGGATATACACTGGGCTTAGGATATAAGCAGATGGTTACTGAATCCTTGTATATGCTTGGCGAGGTTAATTACGCCTCCTACGGAAATAAAACTGCTACAGCAACATCTGATAGCGGTACTGCACTAAATCAACCCGTAAAAGGAACTGGGCTTGATTTCTTGGTTGGTATTGGTTACCGCTTCTAAACGTTGTAAATTGTTAAGTCAAAGCCCTCTCATAGCAGAGGGCTTTTTCTTTAGATTTATTGTTCCTGTGATTAGAATGAGTCATACAGATTTAACAATCTGACTATAAGTAAAACTAGATCGAGACCGAAAGTAACTCATGGTTAATCCCTCAAAACCTTGGTTAAAACACTATCCTGAGGGTGTGCCTCATGATGTTGATATCTCTGGCTATAACTCTTTGCTTGATATGTTCGAGGAAGCCTTTGAGCGCTATCCAAATAGACGTGCCTGTGAGTATCTCGATAAGTTCTTAACGTATCGAGAGCTTGATCAGCACTCCAAGCACTTTGCCTCTTACTTGCAAAACCTGGGTTTAGAGCCTGGTGCTCGTGTGGCAATTATGTTGCCTAACGTATTGCAGTTTCAGATTGCGATGATCGGCATTCTTCGTGCTGGGTACGTAGTGGTCAATGTTAATCCGCTCTATACCGCCCGCGAGTTGGAATACCAACTTAAAGATAGCGGCGCTTCAGCCCTCGTGATCTTAGAGAACTTTGCACATGTTTATCAGCACATCGCTGCTGACGTGCCATTGAAAAAGACCATCGTTACTTCACTGGGTGAAATGATTGGACTCAAAGGTGCGGTAGTCAACTTTGTAGTCCGTAATGTAAAAAAACTCGTGCCCGCATGGGATTTGCCTGGTCATATTACTTTTTTGACTGCTTTAGGTGAGGGCAGTCGTCATTCCTGGAATAAACCTAATACTTCTTTAAGTGACATTGCCTTTTTGCAATACACAGGGGGCACTACAGGTTTATCTAAAGGCGCCATTCTTTTGCATAGCAATATTCTTTCTAATGTCATCCAGACAGAGTTATGGCTTGAGCCGGGATTAAAGCGTAAGAATGTAGATCAATTGGTTTTCTTATGTGCGCTACCTATGTATCACATCTTTGCCTTAACAGCCTGTTCAGTATTGGGTATGCGCAAAGGTGGTCTGTTAGTTTTGGTTCCTAATCCACGTGATTTCGATGGATTCATCAAGCTATTGAAGAAGCATCCAAATATCAATATTTTCCCTGGTGTTAATACTCTCTTTAATGCACTGATGCATAAACCTGAATTCGCCTCTGTTAAGTTTCCTAATATTTTGGCAACTATTGGTGGTGGCATGGCAATGCAAAAGGTAGTTGCAGATCATTGGCAAGAAATGACTGGCGCTCCTATTGCCGAAGGATATGGCCTTTCAGAAACCTCACCAGTCGCTTGCGTAAATTCCGCTTTGATCGAAAGTTTTACTGGTTTTATTGGTTACCCAGTGCCAAGTACAGAAGTGCTTATTTTGGGTGACGACGGTATTGAGGTACCTTTTGGTACTCCTGGTGAGATTTGTATCCGGGGGCCTCAGGTAATGGCTGGGTACTGGAATAAGCCTGAAGAAACTAAGAATGTCATGACATCCGATGGCTTCTTTAAATCGGGCGATATTGGCATCATGAGTGCCGATGGTCTCACTAAGATTGTGGATCGCAAAAAAGATATGGTTCTGGTTTCTGGGTTTAATGTTTATCCAAATGAAGTAGAAGAAGTCCTATCATTGATTCCTGGTGTCCTAGAGTGTGCAGTCATTGGTGTGCCTGATGAAGATTCTGGTGAAGCTGTCAAAGCTTTCGTTGTAAAGCAAGATCAGTCCCTAACAGAAGAAGCTATCTTGGCATTCTGCAAAGAAAACCTTACCAACTATAAGCGCCCAAAGCACATTGTTTTCCGTGCTGATTTGCCAAAAACCAATGTTGGAAAAATCCTAAGACGTGAATTAAGGGATTTATGAGTATTACCAAGGGTCATCGCCCAAGGCTAATCATTTAGAATAAGTTTTTTAGCGCTTTATTAGTAAAAATACTATCGTGATGCTTTGGCTTCGCTCCTTACTGTTCTATTTATTTGGTTTCACAACCGTCATTATTGTTGCTAGCGCAATTATTCTGGTTATACCCTTTACGAGTCGAAGTGCGCGTTACCAGATGGGCGTATTTTGGTGCCGCTTAACTCAGAAAGCACTCTTATTTTTTTGTGGAATTAACATAAAGATAAAGGGCTTTGAGAATATCCCTCGAGAACCTAATAAATCATTGATCATTTTAGGTAAGCATCAATCGGCATGGGAGACCTTTATCTACCCAGCATTTTTCCCAAGACAACTTTGCTTTGTATTCAAAAGAGAATTATTGTTTGTGCCATTTTTTGGCTGGGCTTTAGCCTCTTTAAAAATGATTCACATTAATCGTGGTGATCGTGAGAAGGCTCGTGAAGCAGTCAATGAGCAGGGCAAAGTAGTTTTATCTGATGGAAATTGGATTGCCATTTATCCAGAAGGTACTCGAACCCCACGTGGGTCATTTAAGCCTTACAGAAAAGGCGGTGTTCGCCTTGCTATTAGTACACAAACAGACATTCTTCCGGTGGCGCAGAACTCTGCTGCCATTTGGCCTAGAAATACCTTCTTAAAGCATCCTGGAGTGATTACGCTTTCTATTGGACCAGTGATCTCAGTAGCGGGAAAAACGGAAGATCAGTTACAGTTGGAAGTAGAGACTTGGATTGAAGGCGAGATGCGGAGAATTGATGCGCCTGCTTATACAAATTAATGAAGCGATGAATAGAAAGGCTAGCAATGTACGTTAGCTTTTCTTCATCTTCTTGCGGATATACAAAGTCTTGGTGATGCGCGCCACCACATCATCTTCTTGATCTTTTACGTCGACTATAAAGTCCCTTAAGACCTTATCTCCAGGCTCTGCGGCATTAATAATTTCATCTAATTGGTCTTGAGTAATTTCAAAACTAGCATGAACCTTCCCTTTGCCAGGCTTGAGGAATTCAATTTTGGCCGCCTGATCCCAAATAATATAACCCTTACCTAGATTCTGAGACACCATCATCATGAAGAAGGGGTCAGTCATTGCAAAGAGACTGCCGCCAAAATGAACCCCCACAATATTACGATTCAATAGACCATGCCTAAGGCGTACTCTGGCATGACGAAAGTCTTTGGCAATATGCTCAACCGTAATGCCAGCACCCAGAAATGGGGGCCATAGATTCATGCCCCTACGCAAGAGATTGGCGTTAATCACTGAAAACTTTTATTTAGATGAAGGGGTTTTGCCAATCATTTTGACTGCTCTCAAGAAATCAAAGTCCACACCTTGGTCTGCTTGGGTAACGGTATCCAAAAAGAGTTTCTTGTAACCACGTTCAGCAGTCGGCGAAGTAATGGGATTATCTTTCATGCGCTGAGTCAGTTCTTCATCCGAAATGAGTAGGCTTATTTCACGATTCTTTACGCTTAAACGAATACGGTCACCATTACGCACTTGTGCCAAAGGACCGCCAATAGCAGATTCAGGAGTAACGTGGAGCACAATCGTACCAAAGGCAGTGCCGCTCATACGTCCATCGGAGATGCGCACAATGTCTTTGACGCCGGCTCGTGCCAATTTCATGGGAATAGGAATGTAGCCAGCCTCTGGCATACCAGGAGCCCCTTTGGGACCAATATTTTTGAGTACCAATATATCATCGGCAGTGACATCTAGGTCTTGACTATCAATACGATTAGCTAAGTCCGCAGCATCTTCAAACACTACGGCACGACCTTCATGCTCCATGAGCTTTTCATTAGCAGCAGACTGTTTGATGATGGCACCACCAGGCGCTAAATTACCATGCAATACAGCAATACTGCCGCGTGGATAGATTGGCTTATCAAAAGGACGCACGACATCTTGCTTGAAGCTAGGTTGAGCAGCATCAATCTCTTCACCAAGAGTTCTACCGGAAACAGTCATCGCATCAAGCTTCAATAGAGGCTTCAGTTCACGAAGCAAGGTAGTCATGCCGCCAGCATCATGGAAGTTTTCCATATAGTGGTCACCAGATGGTTTTAAGTCCACCAAAACTGGAGTCTCATCACCCATCTTATCGAGCGCATCCAAATCAATCTCTAGACCCATGCGTCCAGCAATAGCAGCCAAGTGAACAATTCCATTGGTTGATCCGCCAATGGCTAACAAAACACGCATCGCATTTTCAAACGCGTCTGCAGTGAGCACCTTGTCAATCGTTAAACCTTCTTTGGCCATCTTCACGGCACAAGTTCCGGTTTCTTCAGCTACGCGGATACGGTCTGCAGTCACTGCTGGAGGAGTTGCGCCACCTGGAACAGTCATACCTAGCGCTTCAGAGATACAAGCCATCGTGCTTGCTGTTCCCATCACTGAGCAGGTGCCAACGCTGGCTACCAGTTGATCATTGACTTCATCTTTTTCAACTTCATCAATTTCACCAGCACGGAATTTACCCCAGTAACGACGGCAGTCAGTGCAAGCGCCTACACGTTCGCTGCGATGGGATCCGGTGAGCATTGAGCCGGTAATCAGTTGAATGGCGGGTAAGCCTGCAGAAGCGGCACCCATCATTTGTGCGGGAACGGTTTTATCGCAACCACCAATCATGACAACAGCATCCATTGGCTGTGCACGCAACATTTCTTCGGTGTCCATGGACATCAAATTTCGCAAGTACATGCTAGTAGGTGCAGCAAAACTCTCATGAATCGAAATCGTCGGAAATTCCATTGGCAGACCACCGGCCAACATCACACCGCGCTTTACCGCTTCCAAAAGCTGAGGCATATTGCCATGGCATGGGTTGTAAGCGCTACCGGTATTGATGATGCCGATGACAGGGCGATCTAATGCGCTATTGGTATAGCCGGCACCTTTAATAAACGCTTTACGTAAAAATAAAGAGAAGCCTTTGTCACCGTAACTAGTTAAGCCTTTGCGTAAACCGCTCTCAGCGGGATCTTTTGGTTTATTGCTCATGAATGTCTCATATCTTTTTAATGTTCTTTGGCTTTATTGTAGCGATGGAATAGCCTATTTACCTACAGTCCGCCACCCCAGCGGTACTGCCAGGAGATCCCCATCGCGGTGTAGTCAGTATTGGTATTGGAATAGACGCCCTTGCTTCCGGTTAGGCGGATCGAATTGTGCTTATTAATTGGGTAAGAAAAGGTACTGCCAAAACGCCAATTTTCTTGTGAACCACTAATTGCGGTTCCGTTTACATATTTTTGACCACCCATGAAGTAGGTGGCATCGGCAGAGATATAGGCCGTATTCTGAAAGTAATAGATCGCATGGGCTTCCGAGGAGTAGATGGGATTTTGGGAGAGCGTATTGCTTCCCAGAAAACTGGTATTGCTGGTGTAGATCGTCGCCATACCTGCCAGTTCCAAACGCCATGGTCCAACTGCTTGAGATGCTCCGATGGCTGGCTGAATAAGAGAGCGATTGGCGCCCACGTTGAGCATTTGCTCGCTGTTGTACTTGCCCCATGGGATGGATGCAGCAAGACTGGTGCCAATAATGAGATCTTGTTTGTAGTTATTAAATTCTTCTAGCGAGAGTGCTGGCGCACCATAAAGATTGGCGGAGATCTTTACAACAGGATCGGACAGACCTTCTGCGGAGGCGTTCATATTTTGGGTCCTAATGCTGCCCGTACCTGAAAGTTGCGCATAAGGGAGGAGCAGGCTAATCCTGCCCGACTGTCCGAAGACATTAATAATGCGGGTCAGGCTTGCTGCTTCAGTAGTGAGGGTGTATGAACCACTCTTGGCCTGGGCTATTCCACCCGAAACAAAGTTAATGCCAATAGGCGCATTCGAATACGCGCGAGCTTCAATCTCTTGAGCGGACGCTTGTTGGCAAATAAATCCCAACAAGCAGAGCCAAAAAATTCTCACGCAATACAAGTAAGACAATTATTTTTTGGGGCCAAATAGGACGGCAAGTGTTTCAGTATTTCCAACAACCTTATTGAACCCTACAAAAATTAAGTAAGGCCAAACAATTAACCAATACACAATCGACATCGCCAATACCCTTAATGGATCACCGCTTCCAAAAGCGGCCATGGAGGTAATAAATTCTTTTCCATGTATTAGGCCATCGATTCCGGCTTCAATATAGTTCAGGGCAATAATGACAATAATGTATACGATAGACTCAATAAATAGAGGTCCAACAATTCCATGTGCTTTATCGACCTTGATTGGATAGGCAGCCTGAGCAATCAGCATAAATTTTGCCGATAAGCCTGCCTTAATTAATGCAAAGCCAAAGAGAGCTAGGGGAATAGGGCGCTCTTCTAAAGCAGTTGTAGCCATAAACGTAATCGCGCAAAACCAAATACCGAAATAAAGCGACAGAGCAAGCGCTTTCCTCATTTCATCTTCCAGCTTTAATTTCAAGCCGGGTTTGTTTGGTGGGTTCTTAGCGCTGTTAGTCATGAAAATCTTTAATAAGATAAATAGGGATGTTAATCGCCGCAAGTGGAGCAAGAGCTGGAAGTAGCTACTTCAGCTGGTGCAGGTTCTTGTGTATAGCGCGCAATAAAGGCATGTGTTGTGGCCATTGGTATTTTTAGCCAAACAAAGTGACCCGATCCAGGGGCTACATCAATTGACTCGCCCTTCATATTCCACATCTCAGTCAATACAACATCCGTGTTTCCATTTGGTTCAATGATTTCGATTTTGTCACCAACAGAAAAACGATTCTTAACATCTACCTTCACTCGACCCGTAGCAGAGTCAATCTCCAGCGTTTCACCAACATACAAGCTTCGCCCCGATAAGGAGTGGCCACGCATATAGAGTTGATACTCTTTGTCATGGTGACGCTCATAAAAGCCATCTGTATAACCACGGTTGGCTAAACCTTCTAATTGACCTAATAATGCAGTATTAAATGGTTTGCCTGCTACAGCATCATTAATTGCCGCTCTATAGGATTGCACAGTACGCGAAACGTAATAAGGTGATTTGGTACGACCTTCAATTTTGAAAGAGTCAACACCCATCTTAGTTAGGCGCTCAATATGCTCAACGGCTCGCAGATCTTTCGAGTTCATGATGTAGGTGCCATGCTCATCTTCTTCCATTGGCATCAAGTCATCAGGGCGACGTGCTTCCTGAAGCAGTACAACATCACCACTCGTATTTTGTTGCCCAGGCTTCACCTTGTAATCCCAGCGGCAAGCATTCGTGCAGGCGCCTTGATTGGAGTCGCGGTGAGACATATAGCCCGATAACAAGCAGCGACCTGAGTAGGCAATACAGAGAGCGCCATGAACAAATACCTCAAGCTCCATCTCAGGGCAGTCTTGACGTACTTCCTCAATTTCATCAAAGGAAAGTTCGCGGGACAAAATTACACGACTAATACCAACCGAGCGCCAGAACTTAGCGGAAGCACCATTCACGGTATTGGCCTGAACGGATAAATGAATTGGCATATCTGGCCACGCTTCCCGCGCCATCATGATGAGGCCTGGATCGGACATGATTAAAGCATCCGGCTTTAATGCAATTACTGGATCCATATCTTTAATGTAAGTACGCGTCTTACCACCGTGAGGTAATAAGTTAGAAACTAGATAAAACTTCTTGCCCATTTCATGGGCGGTATCGATACCTTGCTTGAGAACCTCAATTTTGCCAAAGTCGTTATTACGAACCCTTAGTGAATAGCGAGGCTGTCCGGCGTAGATGGCATCTGCGCCAAAATCAAAGGCAGTACGGAGCATGGAAAGGCTGCCGGCTGGAGCGAGGAGTTCAGGAATCTTAGTCATCCGGCTATTTTAGTGAATACGGCCGAACTTGTTTGATTTGCCTTATGACTCAGTCCTGGGGCCTTCTAGAACTGGGTTTGCGTAGGCCTGACAAGTAGGCGGCTAGCTAATGAAGAGTATCCTACAGGTGATGTGGAGAGCATTGTCAAGATGAACGGGGAGACTTCCCTTTGACTTTTCACCCTAAATTGAAGGCGCTTACTATAAAAGCATAACGAATTCAGAAAGAATGTAATGTCAAAACTCACATCCAAACCCATCCTAAAAAAAGCCAGTGCCATTTTGGCTCAAGAGTTTGCAATACCTAAAGATATTGCTTGGGCATGGGTCACTCTATTGCTTTCACAAGAAGAACAGAAGCGCGATAGCGAAGAAAAACGTTACAGCCGCATTGCTGAATTTGAAGCTTGGATTTTGGGCCTAAGCCTACCAGCCGACCCAAAGAATCCTGAGAGCGGTGCAGTGAGTCCAGAGGCAGTTAAAAATTCAGCAAGAAATGTCTTTGAGTGGCCACATGAGTACATCTTCGAAGAACCAGCATCCCCAAATCATATGGATACTAAGGTTACCTATAGCGATACCATCACCAAACCCATTTTGGATGCAGTTAAAGACGCTGGTGGATCCGATGATCGAGTAGCATTGATCGCCATCTTAGAAGGCTATGCAAAGGAAGGTAAAGAGCCGTTCGCTAATGTCACAGCAGAAGGCATTGAATGGAAAGGCAGCGCCTGGAAAGAGGGTGATAAATATAACCTCCTGACCATTAAGACTCTGAATAATCGCTTGGCTAATCTACGTAAGAAGGGCTTGATCTAAGTAGATTGCTTTAACTAGGCCGTAAAAGAAAAAGCCCCTAGATTTATCTAGGGGCTTTACTTATTTGGCTCCTCGACCTGGGCTCGAACCAGGGACCTACGGATTAACAGTCCGGCGCTCTACCGACTGAGCTATCGAGGAATAAGCCGATATTATAGCAAGATGAATTCACTTCTTCCCACTTCTGTGCAGATCCCCAAAGTACTGACCATTGCTGGGTCGGATAGTGGCGGTGGGGCGGGGCTCCAGGCTGACCTCAAGGTCATCACCGCCCTTGGTGGCTATGGCATGTCAGTCATAACTGCTATTACCGCCCAAAATACCTTGGGTGTCACGCGCATTCAGGATGTCGATCTTGAGGTCGTAGAAGCCCAGATTGACGCAGTTTTAATGGATATTGGTGCTGATATTGTCAAAATCGGCATGTTGGCCAGTCCAGAAATAGTCCGGACTGTTGCTAAATCTTTACGCAAGCATGGTATGAAACGCATTGTTCTAGATCCTGTTTTGCGCGCTACCTCCGGTGCTAGCTTAGGTGGTGACGATACAGCGCAAGCAATGATTGCTGAATTATTCCCAATGGCATCGCTTGTTACACCCAATCTAGATGAAACTTCATTACTACTTGGGCGTGAGATTAGTGGTGCAGATGATTTCAAATTGGCTGCCGAAGAATTACTCGAGATGGGCCCACAAGCAGTCCTCATCAAGGGCGGACACTTGGATAGCACGCACACTCAAATTACTGATTACTTAATGTGGCGCTCTATGGAAGACGGTCTTGAAGTTGTGCAATCAAAAGAATTCAAACACTATCGCGTCAATACAGTAAATACGCACGGCACTGGATGTTCTTTAGCATCTGCCATTGCTACCTATCTAGCCGATGGTCATGATCTAGCTCATGCAGTTGCTAAGGCGATCGCCTATGTCGAGGCAGCCTTAGAAGCAGGGCGCTTTTTAAGTATTGGCGAAGGTCCTGGCCCTTTGTGGCATATGCACGACTTTTATCAAACTGCGCTGCTTGACGAAAAAACAAAGTCTTAGCAGTGTTTTTAACCTCAATCTACCAATGTTAAAGACCTTAATTGCCATAACATCTTTTTCTTTGGATAATAGAAGCTATGAGCAATTTCTTCATTGACGATCAAACAAAAGCTGCTACATCAGCTTTTATGGATAAGGTTGCTCAATATTTTCCAATAGCAAAAGCGTTGTTGTTTGGAAGTCGAGCTAGGGGTACTCATCACGTAGAAAGTGACGCCGATGTTGCTATTCTTTTGAAAGGCCTAGCAACTCCATTTATGGCGACAAAATTTGTTATGGATGACCTTGCTTATGAAGTTCTTTTAGAGACCGGTATACGTATTCAGCCGCTACCAATATGGCAGGAAGAATGGGATCATCCAGAAACTTATTCAAATCCAAGCCTTATCAATAATGTGCGAAACGAAGGTATTGTGCTTTGAAGGCAAAAGAACTTTTTATTAAAGCGACAACAGCAGCAGCCTCAGCAAAAATACTATTAAATGCTAGTGATTTCGATGGAGCATGTAATCGAGCCTATTACGCTATGTTTGACGCTGCTCGAGGTGCCTTACTTGCTTCCGGTGAGGTAGATTCGGTCGAGCATACAAAAACCCACAGTGGTCTCATATCTGTTTTTAGTTTGAAATTGGTGAAAACAGGTCAAGTCTCAATTGAATTTGGCAAAGCATTAAACAGGGTCGAAGATCTTCGTTTAATGGGTGATTACAAAGGTGATTTGGTGGCCAAGGAGGATGCACAATGGGCGGTTGCTAAAGCAAGTGAATTCGTTGAGCACCTTTTGGGGTTATTTGATAAACCCTAAATCGATTTAAGCCTGCATTAATTCTTGTAAGTGTTTAACTGCTGCCTTAGGATCTTTAGCTTGGGTAATGGCTCTCACAACAGCCACTGAACCAACGCCACTTTTTGCCACCGCATGAATGCTATCTTGATCAATGCCGCCAATAGCAACTAGCGGGTAATTGTCCATGAGCTGAGCATATCGATATAAGCGACCCAGTCCTTGCGGTGCTGTAGGCATCTTCTTTAAATTCGTAGGAAAGACGGCTCCCATCGCAATGTAACTTGGGCAATGGCGATCTGCATAAGCCAGCTCTGCATAGCCATGCGTACTTAATCCCAGTCTTAAACCCGCCATCCGAATTTCTTCTAGGTTGGCATCTACTAAATCCTCTTGACCTAAATGCACGCCATAGGCGCCGGCATCAATTGCTTCTTGCCAATAATCATTAATGAAGAGCAGGGTCTTGCTATCTTTGACTGCTGCAACAGATTCTTTAATTTGTTTTCGGATCTTGGATTTTTCATCCGACTTAAAGCGAAGTTGTACTGTAGGCAGCTCCGCCTCAACCATGCGCTTTACCCAATCGGCATCTGGCATGACACCATACAAGCCTAAACGTTTTGGACATTCTTTAAACGCATTGGGATTCATATTGCGAGTCCAGGGCAATAAATCAAAATGCTCAGGCCTGCTGGGCCATTTAATGGGATTAAAGCCACCATCTTGCGATGTCATGCGTGACCATGCCTTGCCAAGTATTCTGGCATCAGACTCAATAAAGCCCATTTCAATTGCCGCTAGTGCGCCTGCTAATTCGTAATGATCGACTGCTGCTTCGTTATCAATGAGTGGAGGCGGGGAGTTCAGGCTAAAGGCCTGAATCGGAATACATAAATCTTCATTGCGATGCGCAGCAACGATTTGATCAGCAAGGTCACGAATCAGGCTCATGGGTTCAGTGTACTTAAATTAGCGTCACTACGATTGGTGCCAAAACGGAGTACCCACCAAAGGCGTGCTTGCTTGAGCTGATTCCTGAGGCTTCATGGCGCCAGATAAATAGGCTACACGACCAGCATCAACTGCCATAGCAAAGGCTTTGGCCATCACCACAGGATCATCCGCCAAGGCTACTGCTGTATTTAGCAGTACACCATCAAACCCCCATTCCATCACAGTGCAAGCATGAGAAGGAAGTCCTAGGCCGGCATCTACCAAGAGTGGAACCTTTAGACGATCACGCAAGAGTTTCATGGCATATGGATTTAAAGGGCCTTGTCCGGTACCAATTGGAGCAGCCCAAGGCATCACCGCTTGGCAACCGACATCAACCAGACGTTGGCACAAAATGAGATCTTCAGTGCAATATGGCAGAACCTTAAAGCCATCTTTAATCAGAGTCTCTGCTGTCTGCACTAAGCGCAAGACATCGGGTTGCAAAGTGTAATCATCACCAATAAGCTCTAACTTGATCCAATCAGTTTCAAACACTTCGCGCGCCATTTGCGCGGTAGTAATCACTTCTTGTGGGCTATGACAACCAGCGGTATTCGGTAGAACAGGAACAGCCATCTTCTTAAGCAAATCCCAAAAGCCGCTATGTGCTTCAGCGCTGGATGTGCCTTGGCGACGTAAGCTCACAGTAATCATGCCGGGATTCGATACTTGTACAGCGTTCTCAAGAACCTGTGGAGAGGGGTAGCGTGAGGTACCCAATAGCAAGCGACTCGCAAAGCTCTCGCCATAAAGGACAAGTGTATCGGCGCTATTGAGATTATTAGGTAAAGGAGCGTTCATAGCAAAATAATTTGTTTTTAATCAGCCGCCAGTAACTGGAGCAATCACTTCAATTTGGTCGTTCTCATTTAATACAAAGTCTGCATGTTTAGTCTTGGGCACAAAATGAAGATTCACTGCAACGGCGTAAGGTGGTTTCGCCTTGATCAAGGCCAGAGCATCACTCACCATGCTCTTGCTGGGTAACTCATAAGCTACTTGATTAACGATTACGCGCATACCGCCTCAATCTGATTATTGTCTTGAGTCATGCTTAATCCCAAATCCAATGCAGTCTTGCTTGTGCCGAACTCCAGGAGCTCTAATGCGCAATCGAGTACTGCAGGAGAAATCATAAAACCATGGCGATACAAGCCATTGATCATGATCAAATCTGCAAGCCCTTTATCTCTTATTGACCGAATTTCTGGGAGATTATTTTTTAAAGTCGGGCGACACTGCGTTGCCATCTCCAAAATGCGGGCTTCTGCAAACCCACTATGAACGGTGTAGACAGCACTGAGCAATTCCATGGCAGAGCGTAAACTCATTTCTGATAGGTCATCAGATTCAATCTCCGTTGCACCAACTACATAGACGTCATTTTCTTTAGGAGCAATATAAATCGGGTAGCGCGGATGTATTAAGCGGGTAGGGCGACGCAACTTCACTTCTGGTGCATGGAGTCGAATGACTTCACCACGAACGCCACGTAAGCTATTGGGCCTGTCCCCAGATAACCAAGCTTCTTTAGCACCCGTACCGCGGCAATCAATTACCGCTTTATAGCCAGTCTGTTTACGCAATTCAGATGGGTTGATCTCGGTATGCCAGTGACAATTAACCTTCAATAGCGTTAACTCGCTAGCGAGAGCATCCAATAGCTGGCGATTATCTAATTGCCCTTCATTGGGTAAATACAGTCCTTGAGTAAAGCGATCGGCAACACCGGGCTCGAGTTCGCGTAATGCTTCATTATTGAGCTTTTGTGGTGCGCTGAGATCGGCGTTTGAGCGACAGTTCTTCTCTAAATGAGCAGTAAAGCGTTCAGCTTCACTAGCATCTTGGCGGTGCCACAAAATCAAAGTACCATCTTGCTGAAAGTAAACTGGTGAAGACAAGTCAGCAATTAACTCCTTCCAGCGAGGCAGGCTATGCAAACCCATGCGCACTACGGAATCTTCAGTAATTGCAGATTCAGCTAATGGCGCTAACATCGCCGCAGCAATGCGCGCAGCGGCATGGGCGCCGTCAGGGCCGCCTTTATCAAAGAGATCGACTTGAGCACCTCCTTGAGCAAGCGCAACAGCCAGCAAGCGACCCATCAGGCCGCCACCGACAATTGCGTATTTGCTATTGGAGAAGCTTGCGCTAGCCATATTTATCTTTTTAGCTCGTTGGCTTACTGATAAATCTCACTGCCGCGCTTGCGGAACTCTGCTGACATTTCTTCCATGCCCTTAGAAGCGTCAGCTACTTCAGTAATGGGAATAACTTTAGCTTTAGGACTGCCGTCAGCGTCTAAAGTAGCTGCGTAGTCACGAACTTCTTGAGTGATCTTCATGGAGCAGAACTTCGGACCACACATGGAGCAGAAGTGCGCAATCTTGGCACCTTCAGCTGGTAGTGTTGCGTCGTGATACTCACGCGCGCGCTCAGGATCTAAGCCCAGATTAAATTGGTCTTCCCAGCGGAACTCAAAGCGTGCCTTGGAGAGGGCGTTATCACGCACTTGTGCACCAGGCAAACCTTTGGCTAAGTCAGCACCATGGGCAGCAATCTTATAAGTGATGATGCCTTCGCGTACATCTTCCTTATCTGGCAATCCCAAATGCTCTTTTGGTGTGACATAGCAAAGCATTGCTGTGCCATACCAACCGATTTGCGCAGCACCAATGCCGCTGGTGATGTGGTCATAGCCAGGGGCGATATCGGTAATCAATGGTCCGAGGGTGTAGAAGGGAGCTTCTAAGCAATGCTTGAGCTCTTCAGTCATATTCTCTTCAATGCGCTGCATTGGCACATGTCCAGGACCCTCAATCATGACCTGTACATCATGTTTCCAAGCTTTAGCAGTCAGCTCACCGAGTGTATGGAGTTCGCCAAACTGAGCAGCATCATTAGAGTCAGCAATACAACCAGGGCGCAAGCCATCACCCAAGCTAAATGACACATCATAGGCTTTCATGATCTCGCAGATTTCATCAAACTTTGTGTACAGGAAGTTTTCTTTGTGATGAGCCAAGCACCATTTAGCCATGATCGAACCACCACGAGAAACAATGCCCGTAATACGATCAGCTGTTAACGGTACATAACGTAGCAATACACCCGCATGAATGGTGAAGTAATCCACGCCTTGTTCAGCTTGCTCAATAAGTGTGTCACGGAACATTTCCCAAGTGAGATCTTCTGCAATGCCACCGGTTTTATCTAGTGCTTGATAGATTGGAACTGTGCCAATAGGTACTGGAGAGTTACGAATAATCCATTCACGAGTCTCATGAATATGCTTACCAGTGGAGAGATCCATGATGGTATCTGCACCCCATCGAATGGACCACACCATCTTTTCTACTTCTTCATTGATAGAGGAGGTAACAGCAGAGTTGCCTAAGTTGCCGTTAATCTTTACACGGAAGTTACGGCCAATAATCATTGGCTCTAATTCAGGATGATTGATGTTTGCTGGAATGATCGCACGGCCTGCAGCAATCTCAGAGCGCACAAATTCACCGGTAACAATGTCGGGCAGATTGGCGCCATACCCTTTACCTGGATGCTGCTTCAATAACTGCTTGTATGCAGGATCTTTGCGCAGTTGCTCAAGGCCCATAGATTCACGCAGAGCGATGTATTCCATTTCAGGAGTAATGATTCCTTGGCGAGCGTAATACATCTGACTGACGTTATGACCAGACTTCGCAACGCGCGGTGCGCTGATATGAGAAAAGCGTAAATTTTGTGTGGCTTCATCTTGTGAACGCGCAACGCCGTATTCAGAGCTAGGCCCTGCCAACTGGATCGTGTCATTGCGTTCAGCAATCCAGGCATCACGGAGTCTTGGCAAACCTTTTTCAAGATTAATCACAACATCAGGATCGCTGTATGGACCAGAAGTGTCATAGACTGGTACAGGAGGATTTGCCAACATTTCTTCACCTACGCGAGTAGGTAGTTGCTCAATCATCCGGATTGGCGCTTTGACATCAGGCCGTGACCCTTGAAGGTAAGTTTTAGTTGAAGCTGGATAGGCAAACTTTTGCCCGAAGTCGCGCTCCAAACTTTTTAAACTTGGGATCTCGTGTTTTGCATTTTTAGTTGAAGTCTTGCCTGTACTCATGTCCATCTCCTAGCTGTTTTAGATGGACGAAACCGGGTGTCGGTCTGATGTAACTCCCCACGCCAGCATTACCTGGATCGGGTTCTAGGGTCTTTCTCAGCGCCTTCTAGCAAAACTGCTATTAAGGGCACCCCTGTTTCATCCTTAAGATGAATTTAACCACGAATTGACTGATTACTGCATGACGGCAGTCATGCCCTGCCAAATAGGCCCTGCAGGCTACTTATTGCGGCGCAATATGAAATTAGCCGTAACAAAGGCAGCATCAGAGGTAAATTCATCAGCTAGGATTCTGGCGGCAGCTTCCGGCAGAGAGATTTCAATAAAGCCACTGACTTCACCATCATGATTGGTGGGGACAAAGTTGTCAGCCAGCTCTAAATCGTAGACATATAGCTGTTCATCATGAAAGCCTCGACCGGCTATTGGGCGGCGCATATGAATACGTCCCACAGGCTCAATTTGATCGGAGATTTGCTCAGGTACACCAGCTTCTTCCCAAAGCTCACGACGCGCGCTAACCCAGGGTGTTTCATCAGCAGTAATACCACCGGCAGCCAAGTTATCTAACTTACCTGGATCAGTAGGCTTAGTTTCACTGCGTCTTCCAAGCCAAATCGTATTGCCTACCGTATAGCCATTGATATGCGTTGCCATACTGCGAAAGCCAAAGGTACGAAACGCAGCACGCTCCATGCGAAAGTATTTGTGACCATTTAGATCAACCCAAGCAAAGTCTTCGTTACGCCAACCTGGAATAAAACCATCCAATCTCATGCGATTGGCTAACTGATAAAGGCTATTAGATAAATCTCTAGGCTTACCTAATTGAATAGTGAGTTTGTCGTGACCCATTGCAATGAGAGCAATAGCTTCTTTGCGCAAAGAATCTTGCAGATAAGGAATAAATTCTGGATTGAGATGGCCAATGAGTTGTTCACCTATTGCACCGCGGGATAAATAAATCGGCAGGTATTCCGCAGGAGCAGAACGCGCCGTGTTTTGGAGCATTTCCTCGAGGGCAGCTAAAGTGCTGGTTGAAAGGCTGGTCATGCCTTAAGTGTAAGGGAACTCTCCGCTCTATGCGTTTATTGGTAAACCCTCATAACACAAATTCCTATAAGAACTAGCTTAAATATTTATTTGCAAATGCACAAAATAGATAAAGATATCCTGCACACAAATTAGGCAAGCTAGGTCTACCTATACAAATCTGTGACTTACGAAAACTTTTGAGGATTTATCCACAATGCCTGTGGATAAGTATGGGAAATTTTTGGTCCCGCCGACAGGAATCGAACCTGTATCCCACGCTTAGGAGGCATGTGCACTATCCATTGTGCTACGGCGAGATGCTAAGAAAATAAAAAGTGTGCTAAGTCAATTCTAATGAATTACAAACCATGAACTACCAACCACACAGCGCCCATACTTGATTTGTTACTGCCACCATCATATCGGGTGCGAAGTACATGGAGAAAACAAACAACAATGCGAATAAAGCAAACCCATAAAAAATGATTTTCCCAATGCTTGGTTTTCTCTTAAGCATTGGCCACTCTGTGAATTGCTCGTTCCTTTACAGGAAGATTAACTAAGAAAGCAAAGACGCCCAATCCAATTGCGATTTCCCAAACAATTAAATAGGAGCCAGTTTGGTCAAACAAATAACCACCTAGGAAGGCTCCGCAGAAACTGCCCAGTTGATGTGAGAAAAAGATGAGACCAGAAAGCATCGTCAAATACTTCACACCAAAAATTTGCGCAACAATGCCATTGGTCAGCGGAATAGTTGAGAGCCACAAGAAGCCCATGATGGCTGCAAAGATATAAGTGCTCATCGGTGTTGGCGGCAATAACAAGAACGCTGTAATAGCAATGGAACGCCCAATATAGATTGCAGATAGTAAATAGCGTTTAGGGAAGCGTTGACCTAGGATGCCAGAGCTATAGGTGCCGAAGATATTAAACAGGCCAATTAAGGCTAGGGCGGTCGTCGCGACAACCGGAGCCCCGACAGCTGGATGGGTAGAAGACAGGTCCTTAAGGTAAGGTGCCAAATGAACCGCAATAAACACCACCTGAAAGCCACAAACAAAATAACCTAAAGTCAGATAGCGAAAGCTTGGATTACCGATGGCTTCCTTAAGCGCCTGTTTGATTGTTTGATCGCCCAAATTGTGATTGTGGGTGAAATTCTTTTCACGCAACATAAATGCAGTTGGAATCATTAGGCTGGCCATCAATGCCAACATGAGAAGCGCATCTTGTGTACCAAACATACTGAGCAAACCTTGCTCAGCTGGAATCATGAGGAACTGACCAAATGAACCGGCAGCTGCAGTGATACCCATTGCCCAAACTCGTTTCTCCGCAGACACATTGCGACCCAGGATTCCATAGACCACGCTGTAGGTCGTGGCGGTTTGTGCCAGGCCAATAAGTAGGCCGCCGGCTAAAGTGAAATTCATGACATCAGTAGAGATAGCCATGCCTGCTAAACCTAGGGCGTACAAAATCCCACCAGCAACCATGATTTTGAATGCGCCGTAACGATCAGCCAAAGCCCCAGTAACTGGTTGCACAGCGCCCCAAATCAGATTTTGTAAAGCAATAGTCAGAGCAAACGTTTCCCGACCCCAGCCATTGGCTGAAGTAATGGGTAAATTAAAGAGGCCAAAGCCATGACGAATACCCATCGATAGGGTAACCATGAGTCCACCGTAGATGAGGACTTCCTTCATCGAAAGCCCTGCTTTAGATGTCTGTGTTGTCATGGATCTTAGATGATTCCCTTTGTGCGCAGCGCTTCAATCACTTGATCATCTAATTTGAGACGTTCATGCAAGATCTCTTGCGTGTGTTGACCGAGCGTGGGCGGTGCCATTCGCACTTCAGTGGGTGTTTTAGAGAGACGCATAGGACTAGCAACTAATTTCATATTGCCAACAGTAGGGTGTGGAACATTGATCTCTACCCCACGAGCTATGACTTGCTCATTTTCAAAGACTTCTTTGAAGTTATTGATCGGTCCGCAAGGAACATTAGCCTTTTCTAGAAGTGATATCCATTCTTTCTTTGTTTTTTTACGGGTCATGGCTTCAAGTAGCGGCACTAGCTCATCTCGGTGCTGAACACGGAGTGGGTTAGTGGCGTAATGTGGATTATCAGCAAGGTGGCCTTCTTCGCCAGCCATAACAAAGTGTCGGTATTGACCGTCATTGCCAGCAGCAACAATCATCCAGCCATCCGATGTTGGGAAGGTCTGATACGGAACAATGGTTACGGAGGCATTGCCAATTCGACGGGGCACTTTTTCAGATGTAAGGTAGGCGCTTGAAACATTAGCCATCACTGCAATTTGGGTATCCAATAAAGCCATATCGATGTATTGGCCTTCACCTGTATGGTCACGGTGAATGACAGCTGCCAATATGGCTGTAGAGGCATACATGCCGGTAAAGATGTCTGCGATTGCAACCCCTGCTTTTTGTGGGCTAGCTCCTTTAATACCATCCGCTTCACCGGTAACACTCATAAAGCCGCCCATACCCTGAACGATGAAGTCGTAGCCAGGACGATTAGCAAAGGGACCAGTCTGACCAAACCCTGTAATTGAGCAGTAGATCAAATCTGGCTTTACTTTTTTGAGGCTTTCATAATCAAGGCCATATTTAGCGAGGTCGCCAACTTTGTAGTTTTCAATCACCACATCCGATTCGGCAGCCAGCTGACGGATCAATTCTTGACCTTCGGGTTTTGCAATGTCGACCGTAATTGAACGTTTATTGCGGTTAATGCAAATAAAATAGGCAGATTCTTCAGTTTCGTTGCCGTTGGCGTCTTTGACAAAAGGAGGCCCCCAATGGCGGGTATCATCGCCAACGACCGGTCTTTCGACTTTGATGACATCTGCACCCAAATCCGCTAGGTTTTGAGCGCACCAAGGCCCTGCCAAGACTCGGCTAAGGTCTAAAACGCGAATATGACTTAAGGCTCCCATCCCCCGATTTTGGCATGGATGACAGGGGAATTCCCGAAAAATTCGGTCTGAAGCTCAGACATGACTACAATTTGCGCGCATGGCTACCCGTAAAACTTCCGAATACAGCGAATCGTCGATTCAGGTCCTAAAAGGACTGGAACCAGTCCGTCAACGGCCTGGAATGTACACTCGCACCGACAATCCACTCCACATCATTCAAGAGGTGCTGGATAACGCATCCGATGAGGCTTTAGGAGGTTTTGGTAAGCAAATCATCGTTACGATGCATGCCGACGGCAGTGTGAGTGTGGAAGATGATGGTCGCGGCATTCCGGTGGGCATGCATCCTACCGAAAAATTGCCAGTAGTGGAGATTGTGTTTACTCAGCTTCATGCTGGCGGTAAGTTTGAAAAAGGTACTGGTGGTGCTTATGCATTCTCAGGTGGCTTGCACGGCGTTGGTGTTTCTGTAACAAATGCCTTATCCAAAAGATTAGAAGTCACCGTTTGGCGTGATGGCCAAATGTCGACATTGACCTTTTCTGATGGCAAAGTAATTGAAAAGCTCAAAACAATTTCTTCTACAAAAGAAGATAAGTCACACGGTACGCGCGTACGTGCATGGCCAGACGGTAAGTATTTTGATAGCTCAGTGATTCCAATGCCTGAGCTCATTCGCCTATTACGCTCTAAGGCTGTTTTATTGCCTGGCGTGAAGGTAACGCTGATTCAAGAAAAATCAGGCGATACCCAGACATGGCAATATGCACAAGGCTTACGTGGCTACTTAAATGAAGCGATTGCGCAAGCAGGTCATGGCGCCGAAGTCATTCCACCATTCGAAGGCGAGCAATACGCTACCGGCACTGGAGAGGAAGATTCTTTTGCTGAAGGCGAGGGCGCGGCTTGGGTAGTTTGTTGGACTGAAGATGGCGCACCAGTGCGTGAGAGTTATGTGAACTTGATTCCAACGCCTGCAGGCGGTACTCACGAAAGCGGTTTGCGTGAAGGTTTATTCAATGCCGTTAAAGGCTTTATTGAGATGCATGCATTGCAGCCGAAAGGTGTGAAACTCATGCCTGAAGACGTATTTGCTCGCGCGTCTTTCATTTTGTCAGCCAAAGTATTGGATCCTCAGTTTCAAGGACAGATTAAAGAGCGCCTGAATTCTCGTGATGCCGTACGTTTAGTTTCTGGCTATGTGAAGTCTGCTTTAGAGCTTTGGCTCAACCAGCACGTTGACTATGGTCGTAAGTTAGCTGACCTAGTGATTAAACAGGCACAAGCGAGAACCCGTGCTGGCCAAAAGGTAGAGAAGAAGAAGTCTTCTGGTGTAGCTGTTCTGCCTGGCAAGCTTACCGACTGTGAGAGCCAAGACATTGGCATGAATGAAATCTTCCTAGTAGAGGGTGATTCTGCTGGTGGTTCAGCCAAGATGGGCCGTAATAAGGAATATCAGGCTATCTTGCCATTGCGTGGCAAGGTATTAAATACTTGGGAAGCTGAGCGTGATCGCTTATTTGCCAATAATGAAGTACATGACATCGCTGTAGCGATTGGTGTGGATCCGCATGGAGCAAATGACACCCCCGACCTATCCAATCTGCGCTATGGCAAGGTATGCATTCTGTCTGATGCGGACGTTGATGGCGCACACATTCAGGTATTGCTCTTAACCTTGTTCTACAAACATTTCCCTAAATTGATTGAGTTAGGACATGTGCATATTTCTAGACCACCACTATTCAGAGTCGATGCTCCAGCGCGTGGCAAGAAACCAGCACAGAAGATTTATGCCCTTGATGCAAATGAGCTTCAAGCGATTGAAGATAAATTACGTAAAGACGGCGTTAAAGAATCTGCATGGCAGATCTCTCGCTTTAAGGGTCTGGGAGAGATGAGTGCTGAGCAACTTTGGGATACGACTTTGAATCCTGACACTCGTCGTTTACTGCCGGTCACTTTGGGCACATGGACTGAAGACGAAACGTTTAAAACAATGGACATGTTGATGGGTAAATCAGAGTCTGGTGCACGCCGTGATTGGTTAGAAGAGCGCGGCAATGAAGTGGAGGCGGATATCTAATGACAACCAAAAAAACTCCTGGAAAAAATACTCCAGCCGATCAAGCAGATTTGTTTGCCAACCCCATTGAAATAAATATTGTTGAAGTGGAAGAGACTCCTGCAGTTGCTACCTCTTCTGGCGGTGGAGCGGGTAATCATGACCCCAAAACGGTTGACTTAAATGAAGATGGTAAAGACAGCTTAACGCTAGCGGTATACGCAGAGCGCGCCTATTTAGATTACGCAATAAGCGTAGTTAAGGGCCGTGCATTACCAGATGTATCTGATGGCCAAAAACCTGTACAGCGTCGCATTTTGTTCTCAATGAGCGAAATGGGATTGCGTGCAGATGCTAAGCCGGTGAAAAGTGCGCGTGTAGTTGGCGATGTGTTGGGTAAGTTCCATCCCCACGGTGACCAATCCGCATACGATGCCTTGGTTCGTTTGGCGCAAAGCTTCTCATTGCGTTACCCATTAATTGATGGTCAAGGTAACTTCGGCTCACGCGATGGCGATGGCGCGGCAGCGATGCGTTACACGGAGGCTCGTCTTACTAAGATCGCTAGTTTGCTTCTGAGTGAGATTGATGAAGGTACGGTAGATTTTGCGCCGAATTACGACGGCTCATTCCAAGAGCCTAAATTATTACCAGCGCGCTTGCCGTTTGTATTGCTTAATGGCGCATCCGGCATTGCCGTCGGTATGGCGACCGAGATTCCTTCACATAATTTGCGTGAAGTGGCTACAGCTGCTGTTGCTTTAATGAAGTCTCCAAAGATGAGTACTTCAGAGTTATTGGAAATCATGCCTGGACCTGACTATCCAGGCGGCGGTCAAATCATTTCTTCTGCTGCAGAAATTGCGCAGATATATGAGGCAGGGCGCGGCAGTATTAAAGTGCGTGCACGTTGGTCTGTCGAAGAACTCGCTCGAGGTCAATGGCAGATTGTGGTTAACGAACTGCCTCCAGCAACCTCCTCGCAGCGTGTGCTGCAAGAGATTGAAGAAATCACTAATCCAAAGGTGAAGGTTGGTAAAAAGACCTTAACCCCTGAGCAAAACAATCTTAAATCGACCATCTTGAATGTGCTCGATGGCGTGCGTGATGAATCGAGTAAGGATGCCGCAGTACGTTTGGTATTTGAGCCAAAGAGCAAAAATATTGACGTGAATGAGTTTGTCAATTTATTGCTTGCTCATACTTCATTAGAATCCAATGCCCCAATGAACTTGGTGATGATTGGTAATGATGGTCGTCCACGTCAAAAAGGACTAAAAGAAATTCTGTCTGAGTGGGTCGCATTTAGGGTTGCCACAGTAACGCGCAGAACGCAGCATCGCTTAGGCAAAGTCAAAGACCGAATGCATATTTTGGAAGGACGTTTAACCGTTCTTCTCAATATTGATAAGGTCATTAAGATCATCCGTAATAGCGATGAACCTAAAGCGGATTTGATCAAAGAGTTCAAGCTGAGTGATCGCCAGGCTGAAGATATTCTGGATATTCGCTTGCGCCAGTTGGCTCGCTTAGAAGGCATCAAGATTGAGCAAGAGCTGAAAGAGCTTAAGGCTGAACGTGATGACTTAGAGGGTTTGTTGCAAAACGACACGGTATTGCGCAAGCGCATCATCAAAGAAATCGAATCCGATATGAAGGACTTCGGTGATGATCGTCGCACCCTGATTCAGGAAGATAAGCGCGCCATTGCTGAGACCAAAGTCATTGATGAGCCAGTTACAGTGATTGTTTCTCAAAAGGGCTGGGTACGTGTGCGCCAAGGCCATGAGCATGATGCAACTCAATTTGGATTCAAGGCAGGCGATGCTTTATATGCCACCTTTGAAGTGAGAACTGTAGACGTTATTCAGGGCTTTGGTAGCGACGGACGTGTATACACAGTTCCTGTCAGCGAATTACCGGGCGCTCGTGGAGATGGTTCGCCATTAACTAGCTTCGTTAATTTGGCCGCTGGCTCCCAAATGGTTGCCTATTACGCTGGTCAACCAGATGATTTGGTATTGCTTTCCACTAAAGCCGGTTATGGATTCTTGGCTAACGTTGCTGATATGACTACCCGTAACAAAGCGGGCAAATCATTCTTGAGTATGGACGCTAAGGTCCCTGGCGATGCCCCTTTAGGTGCCGCCAAGGTAAAGGTAGGCATGAAGCAAGTTGCCTGCTTATCAGAGGCTTCCAAGTTATTAGTATTCCCATTAGATGAACTCAAGCGTCTGCCAACCGGCGGTAAGGGCGTCATTCTCATGGGCTTGGATGAAAAAGAACACTTGGCTTCGGCTATCGCAGTTGGTCCTGACGGGGCTACCTATTCAGGCGCTGGACGTGCCGGTAAACCAACTGAACTCGGCCTTGACGCCAAAACCTTGAAGTCTTTTGCAGGTAACCGCGCACGCAAAGGCCACTTTGTTGAGCCGCGCTTAAAAGACGGCAAGTTAACAGCGAACTAAGCCAGCCAAGTCGACTAAGTCAGCTAAGTTTTCTTCGGAATACTCACGCCATATTTAACAGCAATTACCTCCGCCAGAATCGAAACTGCGATCTCTGGTGGGGTGAGAGCGCCAATAAATAACCCAACAGGGCCATGTAGCTTTTCAACCTGCTCCTGGCTGACATCAAACTCGAGCAAACGCTCTTTGCGTTTCTGAGTATTTTTTCTGCTCCCTAACGCCCCTACATAAAAGGCAGGAGACTTCAGGGCCTCCATCAAAGCCATGTCATCTAACTTGGGGTCGTGTGTCAGAGCAACAACGGCAGTGTGAGAGTCAACACCTATCTCCAGCAAGACATCATCTGGCATGCCCTTTGAGAAAGTAATATCAGAACGATTTAGACCTTCGGCATATTCTTCACGAGGATCAATCACGACGACTTCGAAATCTGAAGCCAGCGCAAAATCTGCCGTGTATAGGGATAGCTGACCAGCGCCAATAATCACCATGCGCCAACGAGGGCCGTAAGTGGTTTGCATTTCCTGTTCATTACAAGCAAATTCATCACTGCGATCGCCTAAGCTGAGGGTAGATTTGCCAGTAGCCAAATTGACGGAGCGGCGTGTAATTTGATGAGAAGAAATATTCGCAAGCAACTTTTCCAAAATAGCTAGTTCTGGCCTAGGCTCTACCAATAAACGTAAGGTGCCACCACAAGGCAGACCAAAACGGGCGGCCTCTTGCTGTGTTACTCCGTAAACCACCATTTCTGGGGTATCGCGAGTGAGGATTTCAGTTTGGACTCGACGAATCAGGTCATCTTCAACGCAGCCCCCTGAAACAGACCCAGCAACTTGTCCATCAGCTCGTATAGCAAGCCAGGAGCCGACTGGACGGGGTGCTGAGCCCCAAGTCTGAACCACGGTCGCAATTGCGACAGATTGACCCGATTGGAGCCATTCGACGGCAGATTTGAGTACGCTTAAATCGGTGCTGTTCATGCGTTTTCTTCTTTTTCGTTCTTTTGTGAAAGCTTTTATTAATAACTATTTATTATCACTCTAATGACTGTCTCCAGTGAATCCTCCAAAAGCCCCAATTTGCGTCTAGCCACTCTGATATTGGCAGCTGGTGAGGGAAGTCGTTTGGGTGGATATCCCAAAGCCTTGTTAAAAAAAGGCGGAGATAGTTTGTTAAAGCGCTTTATTCAATCTACCCAGAGTTTTGACCCCATTGAGACTTTGGTCGTTACAGGCTTTTACTCGGATCAAATCGAAGCAGAAATTAAATTACTTAAGCAGGGCGTAGCATGCCCACTAACTTGGATAAAAAATCTCCAGCCGGAGTTGGGTCAAGCCTCTTCAGTACGTCTTGGTCTTGAATCGCTAAAAAGTGACTATGAAGTTTTGTTAATTGCTTTATGTGATCAGCCGGACATAGCTAGCACTGAGATCGAGGCATTACTGTGGCAATTTAATCAAAGAAGCGCAAACCAAGAGGTCGTATTGCCGATGGTGAATGGTCAGCGAGGTAACCCCGTGTTATTTTCAAAACCAATCATTGAGAAAATCTTAGCAATACCCGGAATGGTCTGTAGACCTTACATGGATCTACATCCCGAGCTAGTGAAAACTTTTATTACTGATAATCAAGCCTTTGTAATGGATGTCGATACGCAGAAGGATATCGAGAAACTAGGGCTGGATAGAATCCAGCCCCATTAAGTTGCATTGAGTTAAATCTCAGCAATCAATTCAATTTCTACACAAGCACCAAGCGGTATTTGAGCAACGCCAAAGGCGCTACGCGCATGTTTGCCAGCGTCGCCAAAAACTTCAAACAATAATTCTGAGCAGCCATTCAACACTAAGTGTTGCTCGGTATAACTGTCAGTCGAGTTCACCAAACCCATGACTTTGACAATGCGCTTTACCTTGTCCAAAGAGCCAAGATAGTTCTGCAACGTAGATATCAGGTCAATCGCAATAGCGCGGGCAGCGGCTTTACCAGTTTCTGTATCCATATCTTTACCGAGCTTACCAACCCAAGGCTTACCATCATGTTTGGCAATGTGACCAGAAAGAAACACGGTATTGCCACTGGTGGCAGCCATGACATAGGCAGCAGCAGGAGGCCCTGGTGGCGGTAAATCGATGCCAAGAGTCTTAAGACGTTCGCTAATAGTTGTGCTCATATGAGTTTTCTGTAATTGAATTGAATAAAAGAATCTTACTTGGAAAGCTGACGCATGGCACTTTCAAGACCATTTAGAGTGACTGGGTACATACGATCTTTCATGAGGTTTTGCATGATGTCGATCGATTGACGGTATTGCCAGATGGATTCGGGCTCAGGATTAAGCCACGCAAAATGCGGGAAGTGGTCAATGAGCCGATTAATCCAAACAGTGCCCGCTTCTTTATTGTTGTATTCAACGGAGCCGTTAGGGCTCAATATTTCATAAGGAGACATCGTCGCATCTCCAACAAAGATGAGTTTGTAGTCGGGCCCATATTTATTAATGATGTCTTGCGTTGCAGTCACTTGATCACGCCTACGGCGATTGCTTTGCCATAAGTTTTCATAAACGCAGTTATGGAAATAGTAATGTTCTAAGTGCTTAAATTCAGCTTTGGCAGCAGAAAATAACTCAGCAATGCGTTGGATATGATCATCCATTGAACCGCCGACATCCATCAGTAGCAGAACCTTGACCTGGTTGTGTCGCTCGGGTCGCATTTGAATATCGAGCATGCCCGCGTTGGCGGCAGTTGAATGAATCGTTTTATCTAAATCAAGCTCTAAAGTCGATCCTTCTCGGGCAAAACGACGCAGGCGGCGTAAGGCAACTTTGATATTACGAGTACCCAATGCTAAATCACTGTCATAGTCCTTAAATTCTCGAGCTTCCCAGACTTTGATAGCCGTTCTGTTGCCGGCACTCTCGCCACCAATACGGATGCCTTCGGGGTGATAGCCGCTGTGACCAAAGGGTGAAGAACCACCTGCGCCAATCCATTTATTGCCACCGCCATGCCATTCTTTTTGCTCTTTTAGAAGCTCCTCAAGGCGCTTCTTTAAGGCATCCGGCCCACCCAATTTCTGCAGCGCAGCTTTTTCTTCATCCGTTAGTACGCGTTGAAGTTTTTTCTCTAACCATTCCAGTGGAATATCTGGTGAGAGCGCAATGATTTGTTCAATCCCGTTGAAGTAGCTACCAAATACTTGATCAAAGCGATCAAAGTGTTGCTCATCCTTAACTAATGTTAAGCGCGAGAACTGATAAAACTCATCAATAGAGGGGTTAATAACACCGGATTTCAAACCCTCCAAAAGAGTTAAAAACTCTCGCACTGAAACAGGCACCTTGGCCTCTTTCAGATTTAGGAAGAATTGAATCAACATGTCAGAAGTCTTCTAGCTAACAAGTTAGCGATGATTGCGATTCATCATGACCAAGCGTTCAAATAGATGAATATCTTGTTCATTCTTAAGTAAAGCCCCGTGCAATGGTGGTACGACAATCTTTTCATCGCTGCTGTGCAGCGCTTCAGGTGGGATATCCTCCGCCAATAAGAGCTTGAGCCAGTCGATTAATTCAGATGTAGAGGGCTTCTTCTTTAAGCCCGGCAACGAGCGTATCTGGTAGAAGGCCTTGAGGGCGGCATCCAAAAGATCCTGTTTGATATTGGGGTGGTGCACATCCACGATGCTTTTCATCGTATTGGCGTCCGGGAAGGTGATGTAATGAAAGAAGCAGCGACGTAAGAAAGCATCGGGTAATTCTTTTTCATTGTTTGAAGTAATGATGACGAGCGGGCGATGTTTAGCCTTAATCAATTCACGAGTTTCATAGACATAAAACTCCATGCGATCAATTTCGCGTAATAAGTCATTCGGAAACTCAATATCCGCTTTATCGATTTCATCAATGAGCAATACAGTCGGCTCGTCTGCTTCAAATGCTTGCCATAA
Organism: Polynucleobacter sp. AP-Kaivos-20-H2; assembly: GCF_018882215.1. GTDB lineage: Bacteria > Pseudomonadota > Gammaproteobacteria > Burkholderiales > Burkholderiaceae > Polynucleobacter. The sequence goes on from NZ_JACVOX010000001.1 coordinate 297,273, forward strand.
AACACCTTTGATAATGTAGTTCCGAATATCGTTTACTTTTTCATCGCCCAATTGGGAGTCGCGCAAACGGCTTACGGCATCGTATTCATAAAGACCCTGCTGAGCCTTTGTGGTTGATTTGATATGCCATTGCAATAGTGGCATGTTGAGGGCAGCAGCCACTTCTTCAGCGAGCATGGTTTTCCCAGTGCCAGGCTCACCTTTAATGAGGAGGGGACGCTGCAGAGCAATGGACGCATTCACAGCCAATTTCAGATCATCAGTGGCGACATAGCTTTGGCTACCAGCAAAGCGACTTGGGGAGGGCGAAGTGGATTTGCTCATGGACATACCTAAATAAGGACTGGATTAAGCTTTCAAGTATAGGTAAATGAGGGAAATTTTTCAGTGTTTCTAGTGTTTTTGGCCTCTAAAATGACGGGAAAGGCATCTGTCCGCTATACTCTCTCCAAATTGATCCAAATCAAACTCATTAAAAATGATTTCTATGAAAAAACTCACATTTCTTCCTCATTTGGCCGTTGCTGCAACTCTAGCTTTTGCAGGTTCTGGTGCTCAGGCTGATGAAGTTAAGGGTACTGCAGCTGCTGGTAACGCTAAGGTTTGGCTTTGTGTTGGTTGCCACTCCATTCCTGATTACCGTGCTGATTACCCATTGGTATATAAAGTGCCTATGTTGGGCGGTCAAAACGGTGCTTACATTGCTACCGCTTTGTCAGAGTACAAAAAAGGTGAGCGCAAGCATCCAACGATGCGTGCGATTGCTGCTAGCTTGTCAGACCAAGATATGGCCGATATTGGCGAATACTATGCAGCACAAACCCCTAGCTCACCGAACAACCCATTGAAGTAATTCATTGATAAAGATACATAGAGATACTTTTATGAAATTCGCACTTATTACAGCAGTTTTACTCTCCAGCATTGGTTTGGTAAACGTAGCAAATGCTGCAAACGTAGATAAAGGTCAAGCATTGGTAGAGAAGGCTAATTGCGCCTCTTGCCATGGCGCTGGACTCAATGCCCCAATCTTGCCTGTTTATCCAAAGTTAGCTGGCCAGTATTCTGATTACTTGTATTACGCCTTGAAAGCGTACAAAGTAGGCAATGGCAATCCTCAGTATGGTCGTAATAACGCCATCATGGGCTCACAAGTACAAGCCTTTAGTGATGCTGATATGCAGGATATCGCCGCTTATGTTTCCAGCTTGCCAGGAAATTTTGTTATTAAAAAGTAAATCCTGCTAGCTCAGGCTACTTAAATTAAAGGCTTAGAATATCTTTCTAAGCCTTTAATTTTTATGGGTTTTATCTTAACGCTTCTAGCCCTTGGGCAAGGTGTTTACGCATCACCGCTTCAGCAGCTTGCTCATCTCGCTTGAGAAGTGCTCGAAGGATTTCTCGGTGCTCAACTAAAGAGTTTTGCAGTCTACCGGTGCTGGTTAATGAGTCTCTACGATGTAATTTGAGTACTTTACGTAGATCAGCAATCACTCCATTCATCCATTTATTGCCTGCAATTTCTTGAATTAGCTCATGAAATTTGCCATTTATCTCAAAAAATTGCTCAATATCCCGGTCAGCAGCTGCTTTTTCTAAGCGGTGGTGTAGGTGATCCAGCATATTTAATTCATCTTCAGTCGCTTTAATCGCTGTTTCCTTAGCGGCTTGACCCTCTAAAAGGGAGAGAATCGTGAAGATTTGCTCTAGATCTTTTCTAGCCACCTCAGTTACATAAGCGCCACGACGCATCTTGATGGTTACAAGGCCTTCAGAGGCTAAAACCTTGATTGCTTCGCGCATAGGGGTGCGACTAATCCCAAACTGATCTGCGAGAGATTGCTCATCTAACCAGCTTCCGGGGGTCAATTGTTTGCTAAATATCTGCTCCCGAAGACGGTCGGCAACATCTTCGTATAAGGGCCTATTATTCAGTTTTGTATTCATAATTATGAATACATGATAGCTAGACAAATGAGAAATAGTCAAGCAGAATGTAAGGATATTTCGATGCAATGCAGCAAAAATTAACCGGGAGTTTTTGTGAGTTCTAAAGAAAACAGTTCATGGCCATCATTTCCAGACGCTAATTTAGAGGCCTGGAAAAAGTCAGCGCAAAAATCTGCACCTAATGGTGATGTAGATTCCTTGGGTTGGAAAACTCCGGATGGAATTCATTTAAAAGCTTTATACACATCATCGGATGTAGAAGGTCTTAATTACACCGATACATTGCCAGGATTTGAACCATTTGTTCGCGGTCCACAAGCGACGATGTACTCTGTTCGTCCTTGGACCATTCGTCAGTACGCTGGATTTTCAACTGCAGAAGAATCCAATGCGTTTTATCGCAAGGCGCTAGATGCGGGTGGTCAAGGCGTATCCGTTGCTTTTGACTTAGCCACTCATCGTGGTTACGACTCTGATCATCCACGTGTTACCGGTGACGTTGGTAAGGCCGGTGTTGCTATTGACTCTGTAGAAGATATGAAAATCTTGTTCGATGGCATTCCATTGGACAAGGTATCTGTTTCGATGACGATGAACGGTGCTGTATTGCCGGTTCTGGCTGGATATATTGTTGCTGGTGAAGAGCAAGGCGTGAAGCAGGAGCAATTATCCGGAACGATTCAGAATGACATTCTGAAAGAGTTCATGGTGCGCAACACATACATTTATCCACCGGAGCCTTCGATTCGTATTATTGGCGACATTATTGAGTACACCGCTAAGCATATGCCGAAGTTCAACTCGATTTCTATTTCGGGTTATCACATGCAAGAAGCTGGCGCTAACCAAGTGTTGGAATTGGCTTTCACCTTGGCTGATGGTAAAGAATATGTAAAAACAGCGCTAGCTAAAGGGTTGGACGTAGATGGTTTTGCAGGTCGTCTCTCTTTCTTCTTTGCTATTGGTATGAATTTCTATCTTGAAGTGGCCAAGTTGCGTGCCGCCCGTTTGTTGTGGTGGCGCATTATGAAGTCCTTCGAGCCAAAGAATCCGAAGTCATTGATGTTGCGTACACACTGCCAAACATCCGGCTGGTCTTTAACTGAACAAGATCCATACAACAACGTAGTAAGAACTACGGTAGAGGCGATGGCAGCAGTATTTGGTGGCACGCAGTCATTGCATACCAACTCATTGGATGAAGCGATTGCCTTGCCTTCCGAGTTCTCCAGCCGTATTGCGCGTAATACTCAGTTGATCCTTCAAGAAGAGACGCATATTCCAAGCGTCATCGATCCATGGGCAGGCTCCTACATGATGGAAAACCTCACTCAAGAGATGGCTGACAAGGCCTGGGAAATTATTCAAGAAGTAGAAGCCATGGGCGGCATGACCAAGGCCGTAGAGAGTGGTTGGGCCAAACTCAAAATTGAAGCTGCTGCTGCTGAGAAACAAGCCAAGATTGACTCTGGTTCTGACGTGATCGTTGGCGTAAATAAATACAAGCTTGGCAAAGAAGATCTCGTTGATGTATTGATGATCGACAACGATAAAGTTCGCGAGGGTCAGGTTGCGCGCCTCAAGGAAATTAAGGCTAAGCGTGACTCCAAAAAGGTAGAGGCTGCGTTAGAGGCATTAACTAAGGCTGCTGAAGATAACTCTGGAAACTTGTTGGAGTTATCTGTAAATGCAATTCGTTTACGAGCAACTGTTGGTGAAGTCTCTGATGCATTGGAAAAAGTTTACGGGCGCCATCGCGCCGATACTCAAAAGGTGACCGGTGTGTATGCAGCTGCTTATGACTCAGCCGAAGGCTGGGCAAAACTCCAAACTGAAATTGCTGACTTTGCAAAAGACTTTGGCCGTCGTCCACGTGTGATGATTGCTAAGTTGGGTCAAGATGGTCATGACCGCGGTGCAAAGGTGGTTGCTACGGCTTATGCTGACTTGGGATTTGACGTGGATATCGGACCTTTATTTCAAACTCCAGAAGAGTGTGCTCGCCAAGCGATTGAGAATGACGTCCATGCATTGGGTGTCTCCACCTTAGCGGCTGGCCATAAGACCTTGGTGCCAGCCATCATTGCTGAACTGAAGAGGCAGGGCTCCGACGACATCATCGTATTCGTTGGTGGCGTGATTCCAAGGCAAGATTACGAGTTCCTTTATGAGGCAGGCGTTAAAGGTATTTACGGTCCAGGTACTCCAATTCCGGCTTCGGCTAAGGATGTGCTCGAGCAAATCCGCAAGTCTGTTAAACCAGCTTAGTACGGGCCATAGGCATGCTCGAAGCCGCTGATCAAGCCCTAGTGAATGATCTCACTGGTGCGCCATCGCTTAAACAGCGACGTGCATTAGCGAAGATCATTACGCTGCTTGAATCAACTCGCCTAGATCACCGTCATCGCGCCGATGAGGTACTGAATTCTTTATTGCCAAAAACAGGTAAATCATTTCGTCTGGGAATTTCAGGCGTTCCAGGCGTTGGTAAGTCGACCTTGATTGAGACTTTGGGCCTTTACCTTATCGATAAAGGTCATCGAGTTGCTGTATTGGCGATTGATCCTTCTTCCAGCATCTCTGGCGGCTCTATTTTGGGTGATAAGACCCGTATGGAGCGTCTATCCGTTCTGGAGCACGCCTTTATTCGCCCAAGTCCATCGTCTTGTACGCTGGGTGGTGTTGCAGAGAAGACGCGTGAAGCCATGTTGGTTGCAGAAGCTGCAGGTTTTGACGTGATTATTGTTGAAACAGTTGGCGTAGGGCAGAGTGAGATTGCAGTTGCGGGTATGACAGACATGTTCCTGCTAATGCAACTCCCCAATGCTGGCGATGATCTGCAAGCGATTAAAAAGGGTGTGATGGAAATCGCTGATCTGATCGTCATCAATAAAGTAGACATTGATCCTGATGCTGCAATGCGCGCTCAGTTATTTATCACCAGCTCCTTACGACTGCTCGGCTTTCAAGGCAATCCGGATCACGCATCCCATGACAAAGAATTTTGGCACCCACAAGTCATGACCTTAAGTGCTTTAGAAGGTAACGGCGTTCCGGAGTTATGGGAAAAGGTATCTCATTTTGAATCTCTCCAAAAAGCCAATGGGAAATTTGACTCTCGTCGCAAAGAGCAATCAGGTGCATGGATGTGGGATCGCATCGATGCAGGATTAAAAAATGCATTTCGTAGCAATGAAGCTGTTCAAGCGCTTCTACCAAGCTTGGCAGCACAAGTAAACCAAGGAACTATGGCAGCTTCAGTAGCGGCAAGACGACTACTGGAAGCCATGGGGCATGAATTTTTCTAAGGAGCAGGAAATGAAGGAAATCATTCAACAACTCGAAGCTAAGCGTGAGCTTGCTCGATTGGGTGGCGGGCAAAAGCGCATCCAGGCTCAACATGCGAAGGGCAAATTAACCGCTCGTGAGCGTATTGAACTTTTGCTTGATGCGGGCACATTCGAAGAGTGGGATATGTTTGTTGAGCACCGTTGTCATGATTTTGGCATGGCTGATCAAACCGTTCCTGGCGATGGCGTTGTCACTGGTTATGGAATGATTAATGGTCGCCTCGTATTTGTTTTCTCTCAGGACTTCACCGTTTTAGGTGGCTCCTTATCAGAGGCTCATGCAGAAAAGATTTGCAAGATCATGGATCAAGCGCTCAAGGTAGGTGCTCCTGTAATCGGCCTGAATGACTCTGGCGGTGCGCGTATTCAAGAAGGTGTTGCCTCACTTGGTGGCTATGCAGAAATCTTCCAGCGCAATGTAACTGCATCCGGCGTAATCCCGCAAATTTCCTTGATCATGGGGCCTTCAGCTGGTGGTGCTGTGTATTCCCCGGCCTTGACCGACTTCATTTTCATGGTCAAAGATAGTTCTTACATGTTTGTGACGGGCCCTGAAGTAGTGAAGACTGTTACTCATGAAGATGTTACCGCCGAAGAATTAGGTGGTGCAGTGACTCACTCAACAGTATCTGGTGTTTGCGATTTGGCTTTCGATAATGATGTTGATGCGATCATGATGCTGCGTCGTTTCTTTAACTACTTACCGCTCTCAAACCGTGAGAAACCACCTTTGATCAAAGGTGCAAACCGAACTGAAGAGCCTGATTTTTCATTAGACACCTTAGTGCCATCCAATCCCAATCAACCTTACGATATGAAAGAGTTGATTGAGAAGATCGTGGACGATGGTGAATTCTTTGAATTACAGCCTGACTACGCAAAAAACATCGTAATTGGCTTTGCTCGTATCGAAGGCCGTTCGATTGGTATTGTTGCTAATCAACCACTGATTCTGGCTGGTTGTTTAGATATCAAGGCATCCATCAAAGCTGCGCGTTTCGTGCGCTTCTGCGATGCCTTCAATATTCCGGTAGTAACTTTGGTTGACGTTCCTGGCTTTATGCCTGGCACGGCACAAGAATACGGCGGCATTATTAAGCATGGTGCGAAATTGCTCTATGCGTACGCTGATTGCACTGTGCCTAAGGTAACTTTAATTACTCGTAAAGCTTACGGTGGCGCCTATGACGTGATGGCTTCTAAGCATTTACGTGGTGACGTGAACTTTGCCTGGCCTTCAGCAGAGATTGCCGTGATGGGCCCTAAGGGCGCTGTTGAGATTATTTTCCGTGAAGAGAAAGCAGACCCAGAAAAAATCACTGCACGTGAAGCTGAGTACAAGTCGAAGTTTGCTAACCCTTTTGTAGCAGGTCGTCGCGGTTACATCGATGACGTCATTCTCCCGCACGAGACCCGTAAACGGATTGCTCGTTCACTAGCAATGCTCAAAGACAAAGACTTGAAGAATCCTGCGCGTAAACACGGCAATATCCCTCTGTAAAGGCGCTGACAAATTATGACTACGAAAATGTTTAAGAAAATACTGATTGCTAACCGCGGCGAGATTGCTTGCCGTGTAATAATGACCGCTAAAAAGATGGGCATCAAGACTGTCGCTGTTTATTCTGAAGCCGATAAAGAGGCGCGTCACGTACAACTGGCTGATGAAGCGGTTTGCATCGGACCAGCACCTTCGCGTGAATCCTACTTAGTAATGGACCGAATTATCCAAGCCTGCAAAGATACCGGCGCTGAAGCGGTTCATCCAGGCTACGGCTTCTTATCTGAGAACGAGCAGTTTGCTAAGCGTTGCGAGGAAGAAGGCATTGTCTTTATTGGCCCTAAGCATCAATCCATCGCCGCTATGGGTGACAAGATCGCATCCAAGAAGCTTGCTTTAGAAGCCAAGGTAAATACTATTCCTGGTTATAACGAGGCGATTGACACCACTGAAGAAGCGGTCAAAATTGCTCAAGGTATTGGCTATCCCGTCATGATTAAAGCTTCAGCAGGCGGTGGTGGTAAGGGCTTGCGCGTTGCATTTAATGATAAAGAAGCTGCCGAAGGTTTTGCAGCTTGCAAAACGGAAGCGATGAATAGCTTTGGCGATGACCGTATCTTTATTGAAAAGTTTGTAGAGGGCCCACGTCATATTGAGATTCAGGTTTTAGGCGACTCCTTTGGCAATGTGGTTTATCTTAATGAGCGTGATTGCTCCATTCAGCGCCGTCATCAAAAAGTCATTGAAGAAGCGCCTTCGCCTTTTATCGATCCGGCGACTCGAAAAGCGATGGGCGAACAAGCGGTTGCATTAGCAAAGGCTGTGAACTACCAATCCGCCGGCACAGTGGAGTTTGTGGTTGGTAAAGATAAGTCCTTCTATTTCCTAGAAATGAATACCCGTTTGCAGGTTGAGCATCCAGTGACCGAAAGCATTACTGGCCTTGATTTGGTCGAGCAGATGATTCGGGTAGCCGCTGGTGAGAAGTTGGCATTCAAGCAAGAAGATGTGAAGTTGGATGGTTGGTCTATGGAGTGCCGTATCAACGCCGATGATCCATTTCGTAATTTCCTGCCTTCAACTGGCCGTCTAGTGAAGTACCGTCCGCCAGAGTCTATTAATGGCGTGCGCGTTGATACTGGCGTGTATGAGGGCGGTGAAATTCCGATGTACTACGACTCAATGATTGCTAAATTGATTGTTCACGGCAAGGATCGTACAGAAGCAATTGAAAAGATGCGCGCAGCATTGAATGATTTTGTGATTCGCGGCATTCATTCCAATATCCCATTTCAAGCGGCCTTATTGCAACATCCTCGCTTTGTAAATGGCGACTTTACAACTGGCTTTATCGCTGAAGAGTATCCAGAGGGCTTTAAAAAGGATTCTGTACAGCCCGCTGATCCTAAGCGTTTGGCAGCATTGGCTGCTTTTATGCGCTATCGCTATCTTGAGCATATCAAGATGATTGATGGTCAATTAGCTGGCCATGAAATGATCATTGCCAAGAAATTTGTAGTGGTTACTGGCAAAAAAACCGGCTCCATGAATGATCCGTATGAAGTGCCTATTCGCGTTGAACTCAAAGACGGCATCTATTCTGTCTACATCGATGAGACGGATGATGTGAGTCGTTATGACATTGTGAGTGACTGGCGTCCTGGGCAGATTTGTCTACACGCAACCATTAACGGTACGCACAAAATCACTGCACAAGTAGAGCGTCGTGGCGTTAAGTATCTGTTAATTCTTGACGGAGCTCATTACGAATGTATGGTTCTGAGCCCATTGGGTGCAGAGTTACAACGTCGCATGCCTGTCAAGTTGCCGCCAGATACTTCTAAATTAGTGATGTCGCCAATGCCAGGGTTGCTCACAAAAATTGCTGTCAAGGCAGGTGAATCGGTCACAGCAGGTCAGAAGCTGGCCTCGATTGAAGCGATGAAGATGGAAAATACACTATCTGCCATGCAAGATGGTGTGGTTGCTGAAATCTGCGCTAAAGAGGGCGATAGCTTGGCGGTGGATCAATTAATTATTCGCTTTGAATAAGCAGGTAAATGACTATGAGCACTAAGCCATTTAAGATTTTAGGTATTCAGCAAATCGCTATAGGCGCCGAAAATAAAGATCGACTTAAGAAGTTGTGGGTTGATATGCTCGGATTTGAATACAAAAGCACTTTTGTCTCTGAACGTGAAAACGTTGATGAGGACATCTGTGCAATTGGTTCTGGTGCCCATGAGATTGAGGTTGATCTAATGAAGCCATTTAATATCGAAAAGAAACCGGCCGTACACCAAACGCCTTTAAATCATATTGGTTTATGGGTGGATGACTTGCCTAAAGCGGTCGAGTGGCTTTCAGCTAATGGCTTGCGATTCGCTCCAGGTGGTATCCGCAAGGGTGCTGCTGGCTACGACATCACCTTTGTCCATCCCAAGGGGAATGACGAGTTCCCGATTAGCGGTGAAGGGGTGCTCATTGAGCTGGTTCAAGCGCCTCCCGAAGTGATTGCAGGATTGAGTTCATAATTTGGCTTTGTAATTAGCAAATAGGATTTAAATTGGCAAATATATTGGCCATCGATACCTCTTCAGCGTGGTGTTCGGTGGCTTTATCTTTAGGTGATAAAGCACCAGAGTTCAGGCATGAAGCTGTTTCAGCGGGTGCCAGCCAACTCCTATTGCCCTGGGTTGAGTCGCTACTAGCTAATGCAAAACTGTCTTTAAAAGATCTTGATGCTATTGCCGTTGGTATTGGACCAGGCGCATTCACGGGAGTTAGATTGGGTGTAGCTGCAGTTCAAGGCCTGGCTATTTCAAATAATCTGCCAGTGATATCCGTATGTAGCTTAGATGCAATAGCTGCGCAAATCACAACTACTGACATATACAAAAAAACCAAGCCTCAACGCTTCATGATTGCCGTTGATGCACGCATGGAAGAGATTTATTGGGCGAACTATGAGTCTCAAGCCACTCAATTACCAAAACGCATGGGCGATATCCACCTTACAAAACCTGAAGAGCTTAACTTTGATGGCGTGCAACTCATAGCGGGTAGCGCTTTGAATGCTTACAGCAGTCGTATGCCGATATTTGATGGCTCAAAGGATGTCGAGATCTCAATCTCTGCATTGGGTGTCTTAGAATGCGCCAAACAATCGTTTAAAGAAGGTTTGCAGGAAGATGTTCGACTTCTTGAGCCTATGTATGTGCGAAATAAAGTGGCATTTACCACTGCAGAGCGTGAAGGGGGGATGAGGTAATGTCCGATAGCTCCCCTGGGGAAGGGGTTGCAGAGCTCTCGTTCATGCCAATGCAAGCAGCAGACTTGGATGAAGTTCTCAGGATTGAGTCTGTCTCGCATATTCACCCTTGGACAAAAGGTAATTTTTCTGATTCTTTAGCGGCAGGACATTGGGCATATTGCATTCGGCCGCAGGTAGACCAAATGGTGAAGGGTAGTTATTTGGATCCAGCAGTGCTTTGGGCTTACTGCATCCTATTTCCTGCGGTAGATGAATTACATCTTCTAAATATTACGGTGTCGCCCAATTTGCGCAAGCTTGGGCTAGGCCAACGAATGATGGCTGCGATTGAGGGTGTGGCCGCCCAGCAAAAAATGCCTCGTATCATCCTGGAGGTAAGGCCAACTAATGCAGCTGCGGTAACGCTCTATCAAAAATTGGGTTACGAACAAATCGGTGTTCGTAAAAACTACTACCCAGCTAATCCAGAGACTGGATCTCGTGAAGATGCGCTTGTAATGGCTAAATCGATTAAGCTAGAGCCATGACCAATACACATTCAGCCTTCTTAAAAGAAATGGGCATCACCGAATGGACTTCTCGGGATGTCGAGCAAGCGACAGGCTCAGCAACCGAGCAGACCAATGCTCAAGCTTCTCCTGAAGTTGCACAATCAACTCCAAGAACTAGCTATGGAATGTGGTGGTTTTTTGGTAACGAACCACAGGGCGATGCTCAAATCTTGTTCCAAAATATGATTCGTGTTTTAGGGTTGGCTAAAAATGAGTGGGCTTGGAAAAATCCAGGTCAGAGTCTGAGTCAGTTGAGCGCTCCTGAAATGCCTGTTATAGCAATTGCCTTCGGCGGACCCACTACTCAAAAAATCACTGGTGAAAGAGATCCATTGCCGCAGTTGCGCGAAACAGTTTTGGCTTTAAATACTGGTAATGAGGAAGAGATTCCGGTGATTGCTTCTTTTGAGCTCAATCAAGTGCTTGCAAAATCAGGTGATAAAGCGTTGCTGTGGCAGGATTTGTTGTTAGCGAGATCTGTTCTGCAAAATAGTTGATATGAGCGTAAGCAAGCCTATTGCTTGTGTTCGCCGATCAGATGCATGGAGTCGTACTCCGCTTGATTCCTGGCGTGGCGTTTAATCACTAGCCACATAATTAGGCTAACAATCAAACCAAATCCGATGATTACAAATTGAACTGGTATATCCAGCCAGATCAGCAGAGAATAAACTAACAACATCACTAAAACAGAAATGTTCTCGTTAAAGTTCTGTACTGCAATGGAGTGACCTGCAGACATTAAAACGTGGCCACGATGTTGCAACAAGGCATTCATTGGCACTACAAAGTAACCGGCCAACCAACCTACTAGAATTAATAAAAAATAAGCAGGCAATAAGTTCAGGGATATCTGAAACTTACCCACTGTAAGGATGCTTACACTGGGAAGCATATCTGAGTTATAGACTGCCATGACGCAGACCACCAGACCCATAGCAATGCCATAGGGCAATACGTTTAAGGATTTGCGAAGCGGTATACGCCAAGCCGCATAAACAGCGCCACCAGCAACACCTACAGCTGAAATAGCTTGCAAAATGGCGCCCTGTGAAAGGTTCATATGTAAAGCCACTTGCGCCCATTTGATGACGATAAATTGCAAAGTCGCTCCAGCGCCCCAAAATAAGGTTGTGACCGCTAGAGAAATTTGACCTAAGCGATCATCCCAGAGAGTCTTAAAACAGATGGCAAAGTCTTTAACCAATTCAATTGGATTAGTTTTCTGTGAAACATATCGAGCGCCAGTATCAGGAATCTTTAAGTTGATTAGGGCGGCAATGACATAAATCATCATGATGATCAGAATTGCGGACTCTGCTGGCGTATCAATGCCAGTATCAAATGCAGGCATGTCCAGGGCTAAAAGGCTTTGAGATACGGTACTGCTAATCAGTACGCCACCTAAAACGGTGCCCAAAATGATTGAGCCTACTGTTAATCCTTCGATCCAGCCATTGGCAGCAACTAATTTTTCAGGGGGCAGAAGTTCGGTCAGAATTCCATATTTAGCTGGTGAGTAGGCGGCTGCACCCAGACCAACGATGGCGTAGGCCATCAAAGGGTGGCTACCAAATAACATAGTCACGCATCCAACAAACTTGATGGTATTAGTGATGAACATGACATTGCCCTTGGGGCGGGAGTCTGCAAAGGCTCCAACAAAGGCTGCCAGAAGAACATAGGACAATACGAAGAACAATTTGAGCAGCGGCGTCATCCAGGCCGGAGCTTGAAGCTGGGCCAAGAGCGCAATAGCGGCAATTAGGAGAGCATTATCGGCAAGCGACGAAAAAAATTGCGCCGCCATAATGATGTAAAAGCTACGGTTCATTCGTACAATCTAGTCATTACTGCAATTAAAGCATGAAAGGAGGGGTGAAAATGGGTGATTCAGCTAACGGCCTGATTAATAGGCCAATTTTGGCATCTATTAATACTGCCGCCTTTCAGCATAATTTAAACCGAGTTCGGGAATTGGCGCCAGAATCCAAAATTTGGTCTGTCATTAAAGCCCGAGCTTATGGCCATTGTTTTGAAGCTGCACTAAAGGGGCTTTCCTCTACGGATGGCTTTGCCTTGTTGGATATACAGGACGCCACTTGGCTAAGGGAGCACGGCTGGCAGGGGCGCATCCTCCTTTTAGAAGGTTTATTTCATGAAAATGAGCTAAGCCAAGCGGAAGCTTTAGCATGCGACCTCGTGGTCCACTGTGATGCTCAAGTAGATTGGCTGGAGCGATTTAAAGGTAAAAACCATAAGCCTTTAAGTGTCTTTCTAAAGATGAATACCGGCATGAATCGCTTGGGATTTAAGCCTGAAATATATCGAACTGCTTTTCATCGCTTGCATGCAGCTGGTTATCACATGCATCACATGACCCATTTTGCCAATGCGGATCAAGTAGATCATTTACCTTCAGTTGGAGCTCAACAAGAGTTATTTAATGAAACGATTGCTGGATTAGAAGGTGCAACATCACTAGCAAACTCTGCAGCTATTTTGTGGCATCGTAACGCCTTAGGAGATTGGGTGCGCCCAGGCATCATGCTCTATGGCGCATCACCAACAGGACTGCATGCTGATATTGAGCATGCCAATCTCAGGGCAGTCATGCAACTTCATAGTGAAATTATTGATATTCAAGAACTTCAAAAAGGTGATCGCATTGGTTATGGCGGTCGTTATGAAGCGCCTAATGCAATGCGTATCGGCATTGTGGCCTGTGGCTATGCCGATGGCTATCCTCGGCACGCAAAAGACGGTACTCCAGTGTGGGTTAGTCACGGTGATCACGGTGTGACTTGCCCGCTAGCCGGAAGAGTCTCTATGGACATGCTGGCGATTGATTTAAGCAATGCGCCAAATGCAGGCATCGGTAGCGTTGTTCAACTCTGGGGTGACAAAGTTCCAGTAGATGATGTGGCACAAATGAGTGGCACGATAGGTTATGAATTGCTTTGTGCTGTGGCGCCTAGGGTTCCTGTTGAGATCCAGTAGATAAAGAAAATGCCAAGCCAGTAATAAAAAAATCCTCCACAGCGGAGGATTTTTTTTGAGATTGAAACAATCTTATTTATTCCAGAACTGCCACCATCTGCGTTCTTTCTGAACACGTTGGCCGGTAATCATCATTTGACTGTCAGGGAAATTCAATTTGAAAACGCGAGCGGCATCATTGCTGAGATCAACCATGCCAAGCTTCTCATAAGACTTGGTGAGAATGTAGAGAGCCTCTTCAACGGCAGGTGCACGATCATAATCACGAATAACTAGTTGGGCACGATTGGCTGCGGCCAGATAGGCGCCACGCTGATAGTAAAAGCGGGCAACGATAACATCTGCCTCAGCAAGAGAATTCACGATATAGCGCATACGATCTAATGCATCTGGAGCGTACTTACTATTCGGGAAGCGTTCCACTACTACCTTGAATGACTCAAAGGCTTCCTTTGCGGCTTTAGGATCGCGCTCACTGAGATCCTGGCCAGTGAACTTACCAAGCCATCCCAAGTCATCATTAAAAGTAATAAGACCTTTTAAGTAATAGGCGTAATCAAGACTCGGACTACCTTGATGTAATTTAATAAAGCGATCAATTGCAACCAGTGCTTGAGTTTGCTCTTGTGCTTTCCAATAACAATAAGCGGCATTAATTTGTGCTTGTTGTGAATAGGGTCCGAAAGGAAAGCGCGCCTCTAATTTTTCAAAGTACTTGCCGCACTTAGCAAAGTCAGCATCATTGAGTTTGTCAGTGGCTTCAGAATAGAGTTTTGCTTCTGACCAGATATCTGTGTCATCTTTACTGCCATCGCTACCTGCGCATCCACCTAAAAGTATTAATGCCAACATCAAGGCTAAAAGCAAGGCAAAAGGAGTGCCGTATAAATGGAAGCTCTTTTTTTGTGAGGAAGAATTCCCAGCAAGCCTTAAACTGGCGTCTGATATTACGTCGGACATAACTGAAAGGCTCTCTAAGCGTGGCATTGCCGCAAACTCCTGAATCGAATCCCATTGATTATATCGATGATGAGGATTTCATCTCCCTAGATATCTCTTTGGAGATGGCTGGTGAGCGCTTGGACAAGGTGCTAGCAGGGTCTTTGCCTGATTATTCACGTAATCGCCTTAAAGCTTGGGTTGAGGCTGGGGCGGTTATGGTCGACGGAAAGGTTACTAAAGCCCGTTATTTGCTCCATGGCGGCGAGAGCGTTAAGGTCTTTCCACAGGAAATGCCCGAGCAGTTTGCCTTCAACCCTGAAGATATTTCCCTGGATGTGGTCTACGAGGATGAGGACATCATTGTGGTCAATAAGCCGCCTGGCCTCGTGGTACATCCAGCGGCGGGAAATTGGTCCGGAACCCTGTTAAATGGCCTTTTATTTCATTATCCCGAGCTCAAGTCACTTCCCAGGGCGGGAATAGTGCATCGCCTGGATAAGGACACTTCAGGACTGATGGTTGTGGCAAGAACTTCCCAAGCCCAAACTTCCCTAGTACGTCAACTTCAAGAAAGAACGGTGGGACGTCGCTATTTGGCTTGGGTGTGGGGTGATGCCCCAAGTCAAGGCAAAGTTCTGGCTTCGGTTGGGCGTGATCAGCGAGATCGCCTCAAGATGGCCGCAGGCAGTCTACAAGGAAAACCGGCAGCTACTTTATTTCGACGCTTGGCCAAGGGATTAGTTGGAGAGTCTGCTGTCGCATTGCTGGAGTGTCGATTGGAAACAGGGCGTACGCATCAGATTCGTGTTCATCTAGAATCACTCGGTTTTCCATTGGTGGGCGACCCGGTCTACCGCAAAAAGGTTCCGGGCGCAGCTAAAAATCTTTCATTTAATCGCCAGGCTTTACATGCCTTTGCTTTAAGTCTTCAACATCCAGTGAAGCATGAATTAATGACTTGGTTCCGCTTGCCACCACAGGATTTATTGGACTTATTACCGCAAGTTGGAATGAGTGACGAAGCTCTTCCGAAAGAATCTGTCGTGTTGGCCTCTATTGAAAATGAGGCGCGCTGATGAGTTTGGTTGCGCCTCAATGGCCCGCCCCAAAGTCGGTGCGTACAGCAGTAAGCACAAGGTTAGGCGGGGTAAGTCAAGCACCATATGATTCCCTAAATCTGGGCGATCATGTGGGTGACCGGGCTGAGGCTGTTTTAGTTAATAGAGCTATTTTTACTAAAAAGATGCCAGGTGAGCCTATCTGGTTAAAGCAGACTCACCAAACAACAGTAAGTACTCCAGAAAGTCGAGACTTAAACCGGGGGCTGGCAATTGAGGCTGATGCCTCGGTCACTAATGTTCATGAAGAGGTTTTGGTGATCATGACGGCAGATTGCCTGCCAGTGTTATTTACTAACTCCAAAGGCACTACAGTTGGTGCGGCACATGCTGGCTGGAGGGGGCTGTGCGCTGGAATTCTGGAAAATACGATTGCTGAGTTGCTCAAAATTTCTGACGGATCCACTGCGGCAGACTTCATGGCTTGGTTAGGGCCAGCAATTGGACCTGAATCATTTGAGGTTGGGGAGGATGTTGTGAAGTCGTTTCAAGACTCTGGATTTCCTGTGCCAACGAATGCATTCACAGAAATATCCCATAAACCTGGAAAGTTTCTGGCAGATATCTACCTGTTGGCACGAGCACGTTTAGAGGCTTGTGGCGTAAGAATGATTTTCGGTGGCGACTATTGCACTGTTCGAGACCGGCACCATTTTTTTTCTTATCGTCGCGATGGCGAGACTGGAAGATTTGCCTCAGCTATCTGGATTGAAAAATAGCTTGTGCACAAAAGCATGCGGGTTAGTACTAGCCTCTGCACCAAGCTAGGGTTATTGCGTATAACTCTATAGTGCTTAAGGGCGGAGAATGTCTCTAATTCATTGAAGAGACTACTATGTTTGCAGGCATGAATACCGGTGCAACACCATCTTTGGCGCCGCATCATATGGCGCTAATTCCGCCAGAGCGCTTATCTGAAATCCAGAAAGAATATTTCACGGAGTTGGCACACATTGCAACTAACCCTGAGGCGATTGAAGTCAAAGATCGCCGTTTTGCAGGGAAGGCTTGGCACTCTTCGTGGAGCAAAGTGATTGCTGCTACTTATTTGCTGAATTCCAAGCATCTCATGGAGTTAGCAAAAGCAGTTGAGACTGACGAAAAGTCAAAGCAGAAAATCCTCTTTACGACTGAGCAAATGATTGATGCTTTATCGCCATCAAACTTCATCGCTACTAATCCAGAAGTATTGGAAAGCATTATTAGCTCCCAAGGACAATCCATTCAAAAAGGGATTGTGAATTTGTTGGGAGATATGAAAAAAGGTAAGGTCTCTCAAACAGATGAATCTGCTTTTGAAGTGGGCAAAAATATTGCCACTACAGAAGGTCATGTGGTCTTTCGTAATGAATTATTCGAGTTAATTCAATACACACCATTAACAGAACAAGTATTTGAACGCCCTTATTTAATGGTGCCACCATGCATCAATAAGTATTACATTCTCGATTTACAGCCTGATAACTCTGTAGTGCGCCATATGGTGAGCCAAGGTCATACCGTGTTCTTGGTTTCCTGGAAGAACCCAGATGCTTCCATGGCTAAAGTGAGTTGGGATGATTACGTAGGTAAGGGCGTTATTAAAGCAATTGACGTCGTAAAAGAAATTGGCGATACCAAGCAAATTAATATCTTAGGGTTCTGCGTTGGCGGGACCTTAACCAGCTCTGCATTAGCCGTGCTGGCAGCTCGTAACGAGCACCCAGCGGCCAGCTTGACACTCTTAACCACCTTATTGGATTTCACAGATACCGGAATTCTCGATGTCTTTATCGACGAAGGCTCGGTGGAGATGCGTGAGAACTCTATAGGCGGTAAAGGAGGCAAGTACGGCATGATGTCAGGCCTTGATTTAGGCAATACTTTTTCATTCTTGCGACCCAATGATTTGGTATGGAACTACGTAGTGGAAAACTATCTCAAAGGCAACTCACCACCCCCGTTTGATTTACTGTATTGGAATGGTGACTCCACTAATCTTCCTGGTGCAATGTACTGCTGGTATCTGCGCCACACTTATTTGCAAAATGATTTAGTCAAGCCTGGCAAAGTAAAAATTTGCGGTGAAAAAGTGGATCTCGGAAAAATCAATTGCCCCGCATACATTTATGCATCGCAAGAAGATCATATTGTTCCGTGGCAATCCGCTTATGAATCAACCCATCTGCTCAAGGGTAAAAATCACTTTGTATTGGGCGCATCTGGACACATTGCGGGGGTGATTAACCCTCCGGCAAAAAATAAGCGCTATTACTTTGAAAACAAAAAGATTGCGCCAACTGCAAATGAGTGGTTAGAGGGTGCAAAGCAAATTCCAGGAAGCTGGTGGCCTGATTACACCAAATGGCTTGTGCAATTTGGTGGTGAGAAGAAACCAGCAAGTACTACTTTTGGAAATACTAAGTACAAAAAAATGGAAGCAGCACCTGGTGTGTATGTAAAAGAAAAAGCAACGCCAGAACTCAATTAATAATTAACGAAGGTTTTAAAAAGGGGAAACTAATGTCTCAAAAAGTCGCATATGTAACTGGTGGTATGGGTGGTATTGGTACCGCTATCTGTCAACGTCTGGCTAAAGATGGCTTCAAAGTGATTGCAGGCTGCGGTCCAAATTCTCCGCGTAAAGATCGCTGGATTGGCGAACAAAAGGTGTTGGGCTATGACTTTATTGCTTCCGAAGGTAATGTTTCCGATTGGGATAGTACGGTCGCTGCCTTTGAAAAGGTCAAGGCTGAAGTGGGTCGTGTAGACGTATTGGTTAATAACGCCGGCATTACCCGTGACAGCGTTTTCCGCAAAATGACTCCAGACGCCTGGAAAGCCGTGATTGACACTAATCTGAACTCCTTGTTTAACGTTACCAAACAAGTGATTGATGGCATGGTTGAAAACAACTGGGGCCGGATTATTAATATTTCTTCTGTAAACGGTCAAAAAGGCCAGTTTGGCCAGGCGAACTATTCAACTGCAAAAGCAGGTCTTCATGGCTTCACAATGGCCCTAGCTCAAGAAGTTGCTACCAAGGGCGTTACTGTAAATACAGTATCTCCTGGTTATATCGGCACCGATATGGTTAAAGCCATTCGGGAGGATGTACTTGAAAAGATTGTTTCTGGCATTCCAGTCAAGCGTTTAGGCACCCCCGAAGAGATTGCCTCTATCTGTTGCTGGATAGCTTCTGAAGATGGTGGCTATGCTACTGGTGCAGACTTCTCCTTAAACGGCGGTATCCACACTGGTTAATATTGCACTGCAACAATTAATTCAGTATTTGTAGTATGCGCAGTACGCAACACAGCGTATTTACCTTTTGGTCAACTTAAGGCTAAACTACGTTGATGTTGCGATGCAGTAAATAGTAAGGAAAATACATGGTTACCCGCGCTAAACGAGCTGGCGAAGATCGGCTCATCAAGAAGTATCCGAATCGTCGTCTCTACGATACCCAGACAAGTACATATGTCACGCTATCTGACATCAAAAACTTAGTTATGGCCAATGAAGTATTTAAAGTGGTCGATGCTAAAACTGAAGAAGATTTAACGCGCAACATCTTGCTGCAAATCATTCTTGAGGAAGAGGCTGGTGGCGCACCAGTGTTCTCTTCACAAATGCTTTCTCAAATCATTCGCTTTTATGGAAACTCCATGCAAGGTTTGATGGGAAATTATCTTGAAAAGACTATGCAATCGTTTGTAGATATCCACAATAAGCTTGGTGATCAAACAAAAGGTCTTGGTGCTGGCAGTACGCCAGAGGCTTGGTCACAAATGATGAATCTCCAAAACCCTCTTATGCAAGGTTTGATGGGTAACTACATGGAGCAAAGCAAAGATCTCTTTATCAAAATGCAAGAGCAGGTACAGGGCTCACAGAATATCTTTGGAAATTTTCCATTTACTCCTCAGTCCAATAAAGCTGAAAAAGAATAGTTGTGGCTGGGAAAATTGGATTTGTATCCTTAGGGTGCCCTAAGGCGCTTGTAGACTCTGAACTTATCCTGACGCAATTGAGTGCCGAAGGGTATGAGACCGCCAAGGATTACTCTGGCGCCGATCTTGTAGTTGTGAATACCTGTGGCTTTATCGACTCTGCGGTGGAAGAAAGCCTTTCTGCTATTGGCGAGGCCCTTGCTGAAAATGGCAAAGTGATTGTGACTGGTTGTTTAGGTGCCAGAAAAAATGCCGATGGTAGTGATCTTATCTCGAGTATTCACCCAAAAGTCCTCGCCGTTACAGGGCCTCATGCTACCGACGAGGTAATGCAAGCCATTCATTTGCATCTACCTAAGCCGCATGATCCATTCACAGATTTAGTGCCCCCAGCTGGCGTCAAACTAACGCCAAAGCATTACGCCTATCTCAAAATTAGTGAAGGCTGTAACCATCGCTGTACTTTCTGCATCATTCCTAATATGCGTGGTGATTTAGTTTCACGGCCGATTGGTGAAGTGTTGCTTGAAGCTAAAAGATTGTTTGAGTCTGGCGTAAAAGAGTTGCTAGTTGTTTCACAGGATACAAGTGCTTATGGTGTTGATATTCAATATCGCACTGGCTTTTGGGATGGCAAACCAGTCAAAACGAAAATGTTTGATTTGGTAAATGCTTTAAATCAAATTGCTCGCGAGCATCAGGCTTGGGTGCGATTGCATTATGTTTATCCTTACCCACATGTGGACGATGTCTTGCCATTGATGGCCGAGTTCTCGGAGCATGGTTATGGTGTACTTCCGTATTTAGATATTCCATTGCAGCATTCGCATCCAGATGTTCTCAAGCGCATGAAGCGTCCTGCGAGTGGTGAGAAGAATTTGGAGCGCATCTTAGCGTGGCGCGAAGCTTGTCCTGATTTAGTTATTCGCAGCACCTTTATTGCAGGCTTCCCGGGAGAGACTGAAGAAGAGTTTGAACATCTTCTCAATTTCTTGGATGAGGCGCAAATTGATCGTGCCGGTTGTTTTGCCTATTCACCTGTTGAAGGAGCTACTGCAAACCAATTGGATAACCCAATTCCCTCTGAAATTAGGGAAGAGCGGCGCGCCAGGTTTATGGCTAAAGCAGAAGATATCTCTATCAAGCGACTTGCTAAAAAAATAGGCAAGCGCATGCAGGTCATTATTGATCGGGTAGATGAGTCTGGCGGTATTGGCAGAACCATTGGTGATGCCCCAGAAATTGATGGTCTAGTGAGGGTTTTACCTCCCAGCAAGCCCTCTAAGCGCTATCGTGCCGGTGAAATCATCAAGGCTACTGTAATTAGCTCCCAAGGGCATGACCTAATAGCCGAAACTTGACGAATGCAATAAAACTGATAGTTGGATTACTTATTTAGTACAAAGTCAGCCTAATAATTGGGCTTAGCAAAGGGGATTGATATGAGTCGTGATGTCGTTGTCTTAAGTGCAGTTCGTTCCGCAATTGGTACCTTTAACGGCGCTCTCAGTAGTTTTGAGCCTTCCGAGCTCGGCGGTATCGTGATGAAAGAGGCGGTAGCACGTTCAGGCGTAGATCCTGCTTTGATTAATTACATCACTGTGGGTAACACTATTCCTACAGATAGTCGCTATGGCTATGTCGCTCGTGTCGCATCGATCCAGGCTGGCCTGCCAATGGAATCAGTGGCAATGGCATTAAATCGTTTGTGCAGCTCTGGCTTGCAAGCAATTGTTACAACCGCACAGCAAATTATGTTGGGCGATTGTGACTATGGCATTGGCGGTGGCGTGGAAGTAATGTCCCGCGGCATGTATGGCTCTCCAGCGATGCGCAGTGGTGCACGCATGGGCGATACCAAAATGATCGACTTGATGGTTGGTATTTTGACTGACCCATTTGGTGTTGGTCATATGGGCGTTACAGCAGAAAATCTCGTTGAAAAATGGAAGTTAACACGTGATGAGCAAGATGCTCTGGCCGTTGAGTCTCATCGTCGTGCAGCCAATGCAATTAAAGAAGGTCGCTTTAAATCTCAGATCGTGCCAATCACTATTAAAACTCGTAAGGGTGATGTAGTGTTTGATACCGATGAGCATGTGAAGCCTGAAACTACGATGGAAACGCTTGCCAAGATGAAGGCAGTGTTCAAAAAAGAGGGTGGTTCCGTAACGGCTGGTAATGCATCAGGCATTAATGATGGTGCCGCATTCTTTGTATTGGCGGATGCTGAAACAGCAAAGAAAGCCGGTCATAAGCCTATCGCTCGCTTGGTGTCTTATGCAGTTGCTGGTGTTCCAAACCACATCATGGGTGAAGGCCCAATTCCTGCAACCAAAATTGCGCTTGAACGTGCTGGCTTGAAACTAGATCAAATGGATGTCATTGAATCTAATGAAGCCTTCGCAGCACAAGCTTTAGCGGTTACCAAGGGCTTAGGTTTGGATCCAGCTAAGACTAACGTCAATGGTGGTGCAATCGCTTTGGGTCACCCAATTGGCTGTTCTGGCGCAGCAATTGCTACTAAGGCAATTCATGAGTTACACCGCGTTCAAGGTAAATATGCTTTGGTAACAATGTGTATTGGTGGTGGTCAAGGTATCGCTACTATTTTTGAGCGTCTATAAACATAGACGCATAACTATTACCCCGATCTCTTGGGTACAAGCCTAAGAGATCAGTAGTAAAGCAGCATCTAAGCCGACTCGGTCAAAAGCCGCATCGGCTTTTTCTTTGACAACGGGCTTTGCTTTGTAGGCAACGCTGATGCCAGAGCCATTCATCATCATCAGATCGTTGGCACCATCACCCATGGTAATGGCATTCGCTTTTGTGCAGCCAAGGCGAGCACAAGCTTCGTCTAGATGGGCGGCCTTCGCTGCACCATCGACAATGTCGCCAAGAACCTTGCCGGTGAGCTTGCCATCGATGATTTCAAGCGTATTCGCCTGCGTTTGCTTAAAACCTAATTGCTCGCGTAACTTTTCAGTAAAGAACGTAAACCCGCCTGAGACAAGCAGGGTGTACAAACCCCGTTCATGAGCCCCGGCTAAAAGTTCTACTGCTCCTGGGTTGGGTCGTAAGCGCTCTCGATAAACAGATTCAAGTGCATTAGCATGTACGCCTTCTAAAAGTGCAACACGCCTTCTTAGGCTTTCTTTAAAGTCTTTGATTTCACCACGCATAGTAGCTTCGGTAATTTCAGCTACAGTGGACTTCTTGCCTGTGAAATCAGCAATTTCATCAATGCATTCAATATTAATCAACGTTGAATCCATATCCATTGCTAGTACGCAGATGTCTTGTGGCAATAGATCTGGCCTTAGAAAGCAGAGGTCGATATTAAAGCTTGCTGCAATAGTTCGCAGTTGCTCCCGTTGAGTTGTATCTAGATGGGCGCTTGCTTCAAAACGCTCGGAGTAGTAGCTTCCATTGCTAATTTGACCGCCGTTAGAATGTAACGATATGCCCAGCTTTAAGACTTGATCCTTTAATGAAAAGATCAGCTTCTCGGCAATAGGCTCTCTAGACAGGGCAACAAGAACTTGGTAATTAGGCATGGCTTAATAATATCGGATTGTTAGCTTACTTTTGCAGAGCTCAACACTGCAGAATCATTGAGGCGTCGCAAGATATTGCGTATAGCGTCAAGGCGTTGCTCTAGCTTCTCAAATTCACGGTCTTTCTGGGGAAGTACTTTTAACTTATCCTGACCATTTAGCTGAATGTGCTTTGAAGACTGGATGAGCTGAATGATCTTCAGCGGGTCAATCGGTGGGTTTGGGATGAATTGAATCTGTATAGATGCAGGTGTGGCATCAATCTTTTTAATTCCAAAACCGGTCATCTCTAAACGTAGACGGTGAGTCTCATAAAACGATTTAGCTTGATCGGGAAGGTCACCGAAACGATCAACCAATTCTTCACGCAATCCCATGAGTTCTGAGAAATCATTTGTACCAGCAAAACGCTTATATAAGGATAGACGCTCGTGAACGTCAGGGCAGTAGTCTTCAGGAAAGAGAGCGGGAACGCCGAGATTTACATCGGTGGTTGCTTGCAATGGTGAAAGTAAATCAGGCTCCTTCCCGCTGCGCAGGGACTTAACAGCACGATTAAGCATCTCGGTATATAGCTGGAAGCCAATCTCATGAATTTCACCGGATTGTTTGTCCCCTAGTACCTCACCAGCCCCCCGAATTTCTAGATCATGCATAGCTAAATAGAAGCCAGAGCCAAGCTCTTCCATGGCTTGAATGGCATTAAGACGCAACTGCGCTTGCTTACTGAGTGCCTCAGGATCTGGCACTAGTAAATAAGCATAAGCCTGGTGATGTGAGCGGCCTACACGGCCACGCAGTTGATGTAATTGAGCTAAACCAAACTTATCTGCGCGGTGCATGATAATGGTGTTCGCTGTGGGTACGTCAATACCTGTCTCAATAATCGTGGTACACAGCAAAATATTGGTACGCTGTGTAACAAATTCACGCATGACTGATTCTAGCTCGCGCTCATGCATCTGTCCGTGCGCAACACTAATACTCGCCTCCGGAATCAGTTCTTGTAAAGCATGTTTACGATTCTGAATGGTTTCAACTTCGTTATGCAAGAAGTAGACCTGGCCGCCGCGTTTAATTTCGCGAAGCACGGCCTCACGAATAACACCATCTCCCTCGCGACGAACAAAGGTCTTAATTGCCAGACGTTTCTGTGGGGCAGTGGCAATAATGGAAAACTCACGTAAACATTCCATAGCCATGCCCAAGGTCCTTGGAATAGGTGTAGCGGTTAGCGTCAGAATATCGACTTCAGCACGTAATGCCTTAAGAGCATCTTTTTGCCGTACTCCAAATCGATGTTCCTCGTCCACAATCACTAGGCCAAGGTTGGCAAATTGCGTCTCCTTGGAAAGTAACTTATGTGTGCCAATAATGATGTCTGCATCACCTTTGGCAATGGCCTCTAGGGCTGCATTAATTTCCTTGGTTGTTTTAAAGCGTGACAACTCAACAATGCGGACCGGCCAATCGGCAAAGCGATCTTTCCAGGTGGCCACATGTTGCTCAGCTAGTAAGGTTGTTGGCGCCAAAATAGCAACTTGTTTTCCGCCCATGACTGCAACAAAGCTTGCTCGTAGCGCTACTTCGGTTTTCCCAAAGCCAACATCTCCGCAGACTAAGCGGTCCATTGGCGTGCCGCTCGTCATATCGCCAATAACGGCTGCAATAGCATTGGCTTGGTCTGGAGTTTCCTCAAAGCCAAAGCTTTCTGCAAAAGCAGCATAGTCATGGGCTGAGAATTCAAAAGCATGACCCTTGCGTATCGCTCTAGCTGCATACAGACCTAATAGCTCTGCTGCGGTATCTCGAATTTGTTGGGCGGCCTTGCGTTTGGCCTTATCCCATTGGCCCGAACCTAATTGATGCAGTGGAGCTGAATCAGGGTCAGAGCCTGCATAACGTGTGACCATTTGTAATTGCTGAACAGGAACATACAAAGTTGCCTGTCCTGAATATTGTAAATGCAAGAACTCTTCAAAAATTGGCGCCTCTTTAGGCGGAGCTAAATTCAGAAGCACTAATCCCTGGTAGCGTCCAATACCATGTTCGGCATGGACTACGGGATCGCCGATCTTTAGCTCAGACAGATCCTTAAAGAGCATGTCAGGATCAGCATTCTCATTGCTTTTACCCTTATGCCTCTGCCTTGCTGTTGTGGTAAATAACTCTGCCTCGGTAATGACCAGGAGATTTTCAGCTGGCCATGAAAATCCATTAAAGAGCGGTGCAGTTACCAATCCAAATAATGAATCACTTTTAATAAACTCGGCAATGCTGTCAAAGCTCTCTGGCTTTAGCGGGTAGAGCGGTTTACCGTCGAATCCGGCAATCGAATTACTCTCATCAAAGAGTTGTCGAATTGATTCTTTACGTCCTGCACTGTCGCTACAAACTAATACACGAACCTTTTCAGATGACACTACTTTGCGCAATAGGTTGATCGGATCAGTATCGCGACGATGGACCGCAATATCTGGTACGGCTAAGAATTGACTTTTTTCAGCGCCGTCTTTCTCTAGCGTTAGACGTGCATAAGATTTAGAGGTGGTGAAAAATTCATCGACATCCAAAAATAATTCTTTTGGAGGAAGAATGGGGCGATCAAGATCGTGCTTGAGGAACTCATAACGAGAAAGCGTGTCCTTCCAAAACCCTTTGATGGTTTCTTCAACATCACCAATACTGACAAGCCATACAGGGTCGCCTGAGCGGGGAAAATAATCAAAAAGGTTGGATTTCTCTTCAAAGAAGAGGGGCAAGTAGGATTCAATGCCTGCACTAGGTATGCCTAGGTTGGCATCTTTGTAAATGGAGCAGCGACTCGGATCACCCTCAAATACTTCTCTCCAGCGACCTCTGAAGGCAGTGCGTGAAGCATCATTAAATGGAAATTCATGGCCAGGAAGAAGGCGGACTTCCTTGACGGGGTAGAGGCTTCGTTGTGTATCCGGATCAAACGCCCGAATCTGTTCAATTTCATCACCAAAGAGATCCAATCGGTATGGAAGACTCGATCCCATTGGAAATAAATCAAACAAGCCACCCCGAATACTATATTCACCGGGACGCATTACAGCGCTCACGGGATCATAGCCAGCTTGTTGCAGTTGCAACTTTAGCGCTGCTTCGTTGAGCTTGTCGCCTTGCCGAAAGAAAAAAGTATGGCCAGATAAAAAGTTCGGAGGACCCAATCTTTGCAAAGCAGTTGTCACGGGAACTAAAACAATGTCGCAACTACCATTCAGTAATTCATACAGAGTCGCGAGTCGTTCTGAAACCAAATCTTGATGCGGTGAAAAATGGTCATAAGGAAGAATTTCCCAATCAGGCAAGAGCCTGGTTTTTAGCTGCGGAGCAAAAGCGGGGATTTCTTCTAGAAGCCTCTGGGCCTCCTGGGCTTGAGCGCAAAAAATGACCATCACTGAAAACTGATTGCGGTAGCGCAGGGCGGTTTGGGCGATTAAAGCGGCATCTGCTGAACCCACCAGACCTGAAAAGGTAAAGCGCTGCCCAGCCCGCGGAGCAGGTATAGGGGGTGCTAGATTTAATGCATCAGACATCTGTGCTCATTATAGAATCAGGTATGCACCCTGGAAATCATTCCATTAAGAAATGCCATGCCCTTTTGCCAACGGCAGGTACTGGCTCGCGCCTAGGTGGTGAGTTGCCTAAGCAGTTTCAGCAGCTGGCCGGTAAACCCATGGTCTCTTACGCGCTAGAAGCCTTTAAGGGGTCTCCACTGATCCAGTCTATTTGGATTGGTGTCAGTCCTGGCTTTATCGAGAACCCTATTTTAGGAGCTATTGCAAGCACTGGGGCCGATATTCATTTCGTAGCAACCGGTGGCCCAACACGACAAGAAACAGTCCGAAACACGCTCACAGCAATGCTAAAGGCTGGCATTCCCGAGGATGACTGGATACTGGTTCATGATGCAGCTAGACCAGGTATCACCCCTGCATTGATTGAGAAACTCATTCACTCAGTACAGGCATCCAATAGTGGCGGCATTCTAGCCGTTCCGTTGGCTGATACCTTAAAACAGGCCGATCTAGATTCAGTGATTGCGGGCAACATCCCGCAATCAGAGAGAACTATTCCACGCGAGCATCTCTGGCAAGCACAAACGCCACAGATGTTTGGTTTAAAACAATTGCATGATGCCCTGCAGGATGCTATCCGCCTTGAGGCTGACGTTACTGATGAAGCAAGCGCAATCGAGTTAACTGGAGCTAAACCTTTATTGATTGAAGGTGCCGCTCGTAACTTTAAGGTCACACATCCAGCGGATTGGGAGTTAATGCAATTGCTGTTAAGTTCACGTGCCAAACAATGAGAAATCCAATATGACTCAGAGCAATCCCCATATTCCGCAATTTCGTATTGGCCAGGGTTACGATGTACATGCATTGGTAGCGGACCGAAAGTTGATCCTGGGTGGAGTCCATGTGCCCTTTGAAAAGGGATTATTGGGTCACTCGGATGCAGATGCCTTATTGCACGCCTTAACAGACGCCTTATTGGGCGCTGCAGGTTTAAATGATATTGGACAGTTATTTCCGGATACAGATCCTCAATTTAAGGATATGGACAGTCGTATCTTGCTAAGAAGCGCCTTGCAAAAGATCCAGGCAGCGGGATTTCAGATTGGTAACGTTGATGCCACCATTATTTGCCAAAAGCCGAAATTGGCGGATTTGTTGCCAGAAATGGTCCGCAATATTGCTTCAGATTTGGCGGTGACCCCCAGTCACGTCAATCTTAAGGCCAAGACAAATGAATCCCTGGGCCATTTAGGCAGAGGCGAGGGCATTGCCGTCCATGCCGTTGCTTTGCTCTACAAGGCCTAAAAGATCCTCTAAAACCCTAGGCATTGTAGAATTACGGTCTTTAGAGTGAAGTCTAGGCTTGGCAGTTTGCGGATATCGCGAGGATGGCGAAATTGGTAGACGCACCAGGTTTAGGTCCTGACGCCAGAAATGGTGTGGGGGTTCGAGTCCCCCTCCTCGCACCACAAGATTGCTACTTGGCTTGGACTTCACATTTACAGATTTCAACTAAGAGACGAGAATGGCTGTGCAGATAGAAAATTTAGGTTCACTAGACCGCAAAATGACTTTGGAATTCCCTCGTGCCGATTTGGCAAAAGCGCGTGAAGCCCGTTTAGCTAAAGTTGGTAAGACCATGAAAATGGCCGGCTTCCGCCCAGGCAAGGTACCAAAGAACCTCGTTGAAAAACAGCATGGCATGCAAGTGGATTTTGAACTCCAATTTGATAAAGCTGCTGAACTCTTTTATGACCAAGCTCAAAAAGAAGGTGTTGCTTTAGCTGGTCAACCACGTCTTGAGCCAAAGAGCGAAATTGACGCTGACAAGATTGTTTTTGATGCTTTCTTTGAAGTGTTGCCAGAAGTAAAAATTGGCGACTTTAGCAAGGCAGAAGTTACTAAACATACAACCGATATTGGCGAGGCAGAAATTGACCGCGCTTTAGACGTGCTGCGTAAACAGCAGGTTCACTACCACCCACGCGGTGAAGCTGGCGCGCATGGCGATGGCGGCTCTAACGTTGCATCTCAAAATGGTGACCAAGTAGTGATTGATTTTGTTGGCAAGATTGATGGTGTTGAGTTTGCCGGTGGTAAAGCGGAAAACTTTGAATACGTGTTGGGCGAAGGGCGCATGTTGCCTGAGTTCGAAGCTGCAACATTGGGCCTTAAAGCAGGCGAGAGCAAATCTTTCCCATTGAGTTTCCCAGCCGATTACCACGGTAAGGACGTTGCTGGCAAAACTGCTGAGTTCACTATTACTGTGAATTCAGTTAATTGGCCACATCTGCCAGCCGTTGATGATGCATTTGCATTGTCTTTAGGTGTTACTGAAGGCGGCGTTGCGAAAATGCGTGCTGAAGTAAAAGAGAATTTAGATCGCGAAGTAAAACGTCGTATTACTTCTTTGCTCAAGAATGAAGTGATGGACAAGCTCAATAGCTTGTGCGAACTCGACGTTCCTAAGTCTTTGGTTGCCTCCGAGCAAGAGCGCTTAGTTGAAGGCGCCCGTCAAGACTTAATGCAACGCGGTGTTCCGAATGCTAAGGATGCCCCAATTCCGGCTGAGATTTTTGTAGAGCAAGCTACCAAGCGTGTTCGTCTTGGCTTGATCCTCAGCGAGTTGGTTAAAAAGCAAAACTTGGCCGCTACCGCAGACCAAATTAAAGCTGAAATTGACGAGCAAGCTGCTACATACGAAGATCCAAAAGAAGTGGTGCGTTGGTTCTACAGCAATCCAAGTCGCTTGAAGGATATCGAAAATCTGGTGCTTGAAGATAACGTGATTAAGTATTTCACATCCCAAGCCAAGGTAATTGATAAAGCGGTTACCTTCGAAGAACTCAGCAAGCTAAACTAAGTTAACTACTAAGTCATCCATTTACCAACAAGAGGTTTCGAAATGATCTACAACCATTCTCAGTCTGAAAATCTAGAACCGAAAGGCTTGGGCTTGGTTCCAATGGTGATTGAAACCTCTGGTAGAGGTGAGCGTGCTTACGATATCTACTCAAGATTATTGCGTGAGCGCGTAGTCTTTTTGGTAGGGGAAGTAAACGACCAAACTGCTAATTTGGTAATCGCGCAATTACTGTTCCTTGAGAGTGAAAATCCAGATAAAGAAATTTCTCTGTATATCAACTCTCCAGGCGGTTCAGTTTCTGCAGGATTGGCTATCTACGACACAATGCAATTCATCAAGCCACATGTCAGCACATTGTGTATGGGCATGGCAGCAAGTATGGGCGCATTCTTATTGTGTGCTGGTGAAAAAGGTAAGCGCTATGCTTTGCCAAATTCACGCGTTATGATTCATCAGCCATTAGGTGGTGCACGCGGCCAAGCATCTGACATTGAGATTCAAGCTCGTGAGATTTTGTATTTGCGTGAGCGTTTGAATAAAATTTTGGCTGATCGTACTGGCCAATCAATCGAAACGATTGCCAAGGATACTGATCGCGACAACTTTATGTCTGCAGAGCAAGCCCGTGATTATGGTTTGATCGACAAGGTTATCGAGAAGCGTCCTTAACCCTTCATAGAATATACAGAGCCCATTTTGAGCGACACCAACACTACGAATTCAACAGACAAAGTTCTGTATTGCTCTTTTTGCGGCAAGAGCCAGCATGAAGTAAAAAAACTCATTGCTGGCCCATCTGTTTTTATTTGCGATGAGTGCATTGATCTTTGCACAGACATTATTCAAGAAGAAATTGCCAAGCTTCCCAAGGAAGAGGGCGATGACTCTCTGCCAACACCACATCAAATTCGTGAAAACTTAGACCAATACGTTATTGGTCAAGATCATGCCAAGAAAACATTGGCAGTTGCCGTATACAACCACTACAAGCGCCTACAGTATTTGCCTAAGCCTAAAAAAGAGAAGTTGGATAAGGATGGTAAGCCGGTAGAGGGAGCGGAGAAGAAAGAATCTAAGCTCCCTGCTAAAGCAATGGTTGATGGTGTAGAGCTTGCAAAGAGCAATATTTTGTTGATTGGACCTACTGGCTCAGGTAAAACATTATTAGCGCAGACATTGGCGCGCATGTTAGATGTGCCATTTGTGATGGCCGATGCAACCACCCTAACTGAAGCAGGTTATGTTGGTGAAGACGTTGAAAACATCATCCAAAAATTGTTACAAGCTTGCGACTACAACGTAGAAAAAGCGCAGCGTGGCATTGTCTATATTGATGAGATCGATAAGATTTCACGTAAGTCAGATAACCCATCCATTACACGCGATGTATCGGGTGAGGGTGTGCAACAAGCGCTGTTAAAGCTGGTTGAGGGCACGATGGCCTCTGTGCCGCCTCAAGGTGGACGAAAGCATCCCAATCAAGATTTCTTACAAGTAGATACAACGAATATTTTGTTTATTTGTGGCGGTGCATTTGACGGACTTGAAAAAGTCATTCAGCAGCGTACCGCTAAAACGGGTATTGGATTCAATGCAACTGTTCCAGGTAAAGATGACCGCGGTGTAAGCGATCTCTTGATTGAAGTTGAGCCAGAAGATCTGATTAAGTTTGGCTTGATTCCAGAGTTGATTGGACGCTTGCCCGTTGTTGCGACTTTGGCTCAATTGGATGAGGAGGCTTTAATTCAAATTCTGACCGAACCTAAAAATGCCTTAGTTAAGCAATATCAGGCGCTTTTGACTATGGAAGGCTCTGAGCTCGAAGTACGTCGCGAGGCGCTATCAGCTATTGCCAAGAAGGCAATCGCCCGCAAAACTGGCGCTCGTGGCCTGAGATCTATCCTTGAAGGCTCTTTGATGGATGTCATGTATGACCTGCCATCCTTGAAGAATGTCCAAAAAGTGGTTATCGACGAAAGCAGTATCGCTGAGGGCGGAAAACCGCTTTTAGTCTATAAACAGGATGCCGAACAGGCAGATTTAAGCAAAAAAGCTTAAATTCCTAGGGTTTTCGCTATTTTTGGGGCATTTTTGCCCCTTTTTTGTCTTTTTACCCCTTGTTTTTCTCTAAAGCCTACCCATATAGGTAGTATGCTACTCATGAATAATGTCTCTATTTAGTGGTTGTTGATTCAATTGCTACTAAAGAAGATTTTTGAGGTTTGATTACTTTGGAGGATTTGCCCCATGCCTGGCCACTTATTGTTACCCTCTGAACCAATTCAACTACCTTTGCTCCCATTGCGGGACGTAGTTGTATTTCCTCATATGGTGATCCCGTTGTTTGTGGGTCGCCCAAAATCGATTAAAGCCCTTGAGGCTGCCATGGAAACTGGCAAAAATGTTCTTCTGGTGGCTCAAAAGACAGCCGCTAAAGATGAGCCCGTTATTGAGGACCTCTATGAGGTTGGCTGTATCGCTAATATTCTGCAAATGCTCAAGCTGCCTGATGGCACTGTGAAGGTTCTCGTTGAAGGTGTGCAGCGCGCAGAAGTCAGTCAAATTGAAGATAGTCTGGGTTACTTCAATTGCGAAGCAACGCCAACTGCTATCAATGCAATTGATGCGCATGAAACCGAAGCCTTGCGCCGCGCAATCATGGCGCAGTTTGATCAATACGTAAAACTCAATAAAAAAGTACCTCAAGAGATACTCTCTTCTCTGGGTGGTATAGATGACCCAAGCCGCTTGGCTGACACCATCTGCGCGCATCTACCTGTAAAGCTAGAGCAAAAACAACGCTTACTTGAAATGATGGATGTTGTACAACGTCTGGAAAGCTTGTTGGCTGATCTGGAGAGTGAGATTGATATTCTTCAGGTTGAGAAGCGTATTCGTGGACGTGTAAAGCGTCAGATGGAAAAGAGTCAGCGCGAGTACTACCTAAATGAACAGGTAAAGGCGATTCAGAAAGAGTTAGGCGAAGGCGAGGAGGGCGCTGATCTCGAAGAGCTCGAGAAGCGCATCAAGGCTGCACGCATGCCTAAGGAAGCATTAAAAAAGGCGGAATCAGAACTTAAGAAGCTCAAGTTGATGTCGCCTATGTCTGCAGAGGCAACGGTTATCCGTAACTTTATCGATACCCTGGTAAATCTGCCTTGGAAGAAAAAAACTAAGATTAATAACGACCTTACCAATGCTGAGAAAGTATTGGACGAAGATCACTATGGCTTAGATAAAGTCAAAGAGCGCATCTTGGAGTACCTCGCAGTTCAACAACGTGTTGATCGTGTCAAGGCCCCGATTCTTTGTTTAGTCGGCCCTCCTGGAGTTGGTAAAACTTCTTTAGGTCAATCTATCGCGCGTGCGACAAATCGAAAATTTGTGCGCATGGCCTTAGGTGGTGTGCGTGACGAATCTGAGATTCGTGGTCACCGTCGTACCTATATTGGCTCGATGCCAGGTAAGATTTTGAGTAGCCTCACTAAGGTGGGCGTTCGTAATCCTTTATTCCTTCTTGATGAAGTAGACAAGATGGGTATGGATTTCCGCGGAGATCCAGCCAGTGCTTTGTTAGAGGTTTTAGATCCTGAGCAAAACCACACCTTCCAAGATCACTATGTAGAAGTTGATTTTGACCTATCAGATGTGATGTTCGTGGCTACCTCGAACTCCTTGAATATTCCTGGCCCATTGTTAGATCGTCTTGAGATTATTCGCCTAGCTGGTTATACCGAGGACGAAAAAACCAGCATTGCTGTGAATTATTTGATTCCTAAACAAATCAAAAATAATGGCTTAAAGAAGGACGAGCTCAAGATTGAAGATAGCGCAGTTCGTAACATGATTCGTTACTACACGCGTGAGGCTGGCGTACGTTCTTTAGAGCGTGAAATTAGTAAGATTTGTCGCAAAGTTGTAAAGTTGTTGCTCTTGAAAAAAGAAGCAGCTCCAGTTGTTGTGAATGCCGATAACTTAGAGAAGTTCTTATCGGTACGCATGTATGACTTTGGTTTAGCTGGCAAAGAAAATCAAGTTGGTCAGGTGACGGGCTTGGCTTGGACTGAAGTGGGTGGCGATTTGCTCACCATCGAAGCTGCTGTGATGCCAGGTAAAGGTGTTATTACCCGCACCGGTTCAATTGGTGATGTGATGAAAGAATCCGTTGAAGCTGCTAGAACAGTGGTTCGCTCCAGATCTAAACGACTTGGCATTACGGATGAAGCTTTTGAGAAGAAGGATATACATATTCACTTCCCTGATGGCGCAACACCAAAGGATGGTCCATCTGCCGGTATTGCGATTACAACAGCCTTGGTATCAGTATTTACTGGGATTCCGATTCGTTCAGATGTTGCGATGACAGGTGAAATTACGCTTCGTGGTGAAGTATTGCCTATTGGCGGATTAAAAGAGAAACTTTTGGCTGCTCATCGCGGCGGCATTAAATTGGCCTTAATTCCCGAAGAGAACGTCAAGGACCTGATTGATATTCCCGACAACGTCAAAAATGCAATCGAAATTATTCCGGTTCGCTGGATCGATAAAGTGTTGGAGCTGGCTTTAGAACGTATGCCTGAAGCACTGCCAGATCCTACGCCTGAAGAGTTGGCTAAAAAGGCTTCAGAAGCTAGCAAAGCAAATGAAAAGGGTGCGGCCGCAGACGTTCTTAAGCACTGAAAATAGGGCGATTTTTCGTTAAATTCTCCTCGTCCTTAGAGGTCGGTTTAGCGGAAAGTCCACCCAAAACCCACGCTTAGGTTACAATCTCAGCTGTAATAATTTGGGGCGCTTAGCTCAGTTGGTAGAGCGTCTGCCTTACACGCAGAATGTCGGGAGTTCGAGCCTCTCAGCGCCCACCAAACTATTACCTATTTTTGTTTTTCTTAGCCTACTCAGGCATTTCAATACTCATCAGCCCGGCGCCTAGTACACTCGTGGTATTCATCTTTTTTACTAGCGAACTTTTACATGTTTGATACCGTCCGTAAGCACCAACGAATTCTTCAGTTTGTATTAATGCTTTTGATCGTTCCATCTTTTGCCTTCTTTGGAATTTCTAGCTATTCCAGCTTCATGGACAAAGAGACTGACATTGTCAAAGTTAACGGCAAACCCATTACCGCTCAAGAAGTGGATTTAGCTGCGAAACGTCAAGCTGAGCGCGTTGGTGGAAATGCGCAGATTGCTCAAAGCCTCCAATTTAGACAGGCAATTTTGAATGAGTTATTGCAACAACGCATCCTTGGATTTACAGTCAGCAATTTGCGTTTACAAGTTGGGAAAGAAGCCCTCGTGAAAAGCTTGCAAAATATTCCGCAGATTCGCGCTCTATATAAACAAGATGGAAGTTTCGATGATGCGCGCTTTAAACAGCTCTTGGCTAGTAATGGCTTAAATGAAGAGCAGTTTTATGCGAGCCAGGCTTTTGATTTAAAAATCAGTCAATTGGTGAACTCTGTAGCCCGTACGGAAATCGCCAGTCCAAAATTATCTGAAATTGTTTCAACCCTTTATGAGACTGAGCGTCAAGTTCAGACTCTATCATTTGATGCAAAAGATTATTTAAACAAGGTAAACCCTTCCCAAGAAGACTTACAGGCTTTCTATACCGCTAACACGAAGTTATTCGAGAGCCCAGAGTATGTGGATGTCGAGTACATCGTTCTCAAGGCCGATCCAAAAGAAGATGCGAAAGTATTTAGCGAGAAAGCGGATCAATTTGCCAATATGACTTATGACCAGTCAGATAGCCTTAAGCCAACTGCAGATAAATTAAAGCTAAGCGTTCAAACACAAAAGGGCGTAACGCGTTCCGGTGCAGCTGGCGTTGCAAAAGATCATCCGCTGGCCAATCCTAAGGTAGTTCAATCCCTGTTTGGTGAAGATGCTGTTAAGAACAAACGTAATATTGAAGCCGTACAAACCTCTCAAGGCGTTTTTGTTTCGGCAAGAGTAGTTATTTTTCATCCTGCTCAAACTTTGCCTTACAAAGATGTTGCCGCTGAAGTGAAGCGTCAAGTAAGTCAACGCATGGCTGAAAAACTTGCCATAAGCGCTGCAGCAGATCGCTTTATGGCATTAGAAAAAGATCCAAAGAATAGCGCTGGCTTTGCTAGCCCGGTTTGGGTTTCTCGTAATAAGCCTGCAAATTTAGTGGGTGGAGCATTGGATGAGGTGATGTCCGTTAATCCCGATAAATTCCCTTCACTGGTTTCTGTTCAAAATCCCGGGATCGGAACTATTTTGTATCGTGTTGATCAGACAAGGCAACCTGCAGGTGTTGATGCCAAGGTTCATAAGGCACAAGCGCAACAAATTCAAGCATTGGCAGCCCAGTCTGAATTTGCTGGCTTTATGTCTTACTGGCGTGATGTTGCTGGCGTTAAGGTAATTAATCCTCTTAAGCCGCCATCATCTGGCTCGGGTAGCTAAGTTTTATCGCTAAATTACTTATTTACTCTTAAGCAGTGCTTGATATGGGGCCATAGCGCCCCATACGTTTTTAAAGAGAATGGCTTGCGCCTTTTCGTTAGGATGCATGCGATCTGCCTGAAATAAATTGATGTCAGAAGCAACGTTCTTTAGAAAAAACGGCACAAGTTCAACTTGTTCCTGGCGAGCTAGCTTGGGATAAAGATCCTGAAATTGCTTGGTGTACTCTTGTCCATAATTGGGTGGAATCTGCATTCCAAACAATAGAACTTTTGCTCCTGAGCTTTTGCTTAATTGAATCATCTTGCGTAGATTTCTATCTGACTCTTGGATTGATAGGCCACGTAATGCATCATTTGCTCCAAGCTCTAAAAGGACAATCCCCGGTTTTTTTTGTTCCAATAGTTTTGGTAATCTAGATATGCCACCGGAACTGGTTTCCCCACTAATGCTGGCGTTAAAAACAGTCCAAGGACTAGCTTCTTTATAAAGTTGGTCCTCCAGGAGCTTCACCCACCCAGTGCCGCGTGTCAATCCATATTCTGCCGAGAGACTATCTCCCATAACTAAAATAACGGCATTAGTCTGAGCCTTTGTGCCAAAGGGAATAAACAGGCAAAATAGGGAGCTTGCCATCAATATGGCTTGCAATTTTTTACTCAAGAAGTTCAACCAAATATATTGATTCATTTATGAGTATTCCAGTCAAGGTCCTTAGAGCATTACATCTAGGTAAAGAAGTTTTATCTAGCGATGGATCATTAACTATTTTGCACGACATTAGCTTTGATGTCTTTGATGGCGAAAGTGTTGCTATTACTGGCGCATCGGGTTCTGGGAAAAGTACTTTGCTCGGTCTTCTAGCCGGCTTAGATACTCCCTCTAGTGGTTATGTTGAATTGGTTGCCCAAAATCTCAATCAGTTAGATGAAGATGGACGGGCGAAATTAAGGGGACAAAAGGTTGGCTTTGTATTTCAATCTTTTCAATTGTTGCCTCATTTGACAGCCCTTGAAAACGTCATGCTTCCGGCCGATCTAAATGGGATGGGGAAGGCTAAGGAAAATGCATTGGCCTGCCTAGAACAGGTGGGTTTAAGCGAGCGAGCCAACCATTTCCCCAAGACCTTGTCTGGCGGAGAGCAGCAACGGGTAGCGCTAGCTAGGGCCTTCATCATGAAGCCAGAGATTTTATTTGCTGACGAGCCCACGGGGAGCTTGGATGAGGTTAGCGGAAATCGGGTTATTGAGCTACTTTTTGAGCTAAATCGAGCCAATCATTCCACCCTTATTTTGGTCACCCACGACCAAGCCCTAGCAGATCGGTGCCAGCGGCAATTACACCTTCAAGGCGGTCGATTGGTGTAGGCAAAACCTTATAATCTAGGGATGTCTTTTTTCCACTTTTTGCCCGGCGCTGATGCGCTTTCTCCCTTCCGCCAGCAGCGACTTTTGACTGCTTTGGCCGCTCAAGGGGTTGATCTTGAGTCCATTGAAGCTCAATACCTTCATTTCATATGGTCAGAGGCTGAGCTAAATGCCAAAGACCAAGAAGTCATGGCCAGTTTATTAACTTATGGCGAGCCATTTCATTCCAAAATACATCCAGGAAAATCTTGGTTTGGAAGTGGTAAGACCGAGAATCAAGATGTCATTGTTATCCCAAGATTTGGAACACTTTCTCCATGGGCCAGTAAGGCTACAGATATCGCTCGTCAATGTGGATTGGATGTATTGCGTATTGAGCGTGGCGCTCAATTTTCATGGAAGAGCAAAAAAGCGCTGACACCAGAGCAAAAACAATTAGTGCTGACTGCGGTTCACGACAGAATGACTGAAGCTGTGATTGATTCAACTGAAGCTGCTATTGCTTTATACCAATCACTAGAAGACAAGCCGTTAACACGTATACCGGTAATGACTGAAGGTAGGTCTGCTCTCGATAAAGCAAATCAAGAATTGGGCCTTGCCTTGTCGGATGATGAGGTGACATATCTTGTTGAAAACTTTACTAGACTCAAGCGCAACCCATCAGACGTTGAGCTGATAATGTTCGCTCAAGCGAACAGTGAGCACTGTCGGCATAAGATTTTTAATTCCAGCTGGACAATTGATGGGGATGATCAAGAGCGATCTTTATTTGCCATGATCCGCAATACTCACCAATTGCATCCAGAGGGAACGATTGTTGCGTATTCCGATAACTCTGCAGTCATGGTTGGCTGCGAAGCGGAAACCTGGGTTCCTCAAGGTGATGATCAACGCTATGAAAAGGATACGCGCATGGTCCATACCCTTATGAAGGTGGAGACTCATAATCACCCGACTGCGATCGCTCCTTTTCCTGGCGCATCTACAGGTGCGGGCGGTGAAATTCGTGATGAGGGTGCCACTGGTATAGGCGGACGTCCTAAAGCTGGCCTTACCGGTTTCTCAGTATCTAATTTAAATATTCCTGGCACAGATCTTCCTTGGGAGAATCTGAAATACGGCAAGCCTGAGCGCATCGCTACACCTTTACAAATCATGATTGAAGGCCCACTAGGCGGCGCTGCATTCAATAATGAATTTGGCCGCCCAATTTTGGGTGGTTACTTTAGAGTCTTTGAGCAAACATTGGATGGCACACGTCGTGGTTATCACAAGCCCATCATGATTGCCGGCGGCATTGGAAGCATTGATTCAATCCACACTGCAAAAAAAACAATTCAGGCAGGGCACTTATTGATTCAATTGGGTGGTCCAGGCATGCGAATTGGTATGGGCGGTGCTACAGGTAGCTCTGTTGCAACCGGGACAAATACTGCTGATCTTGATTTTGATTCTGTACAACGAGGCAATCCAGAAATGGAGCGTCGCGCACAAGAAGTGATTAATGCCTGCCGCGCTCTTGGTGAGCATAATCCAATTGTGTCTATACATGATGTGGGTGCGGGTGGTATATCAAATGCATTCCCGGAGCTTGCGGATGGCGCTGGATTGGGGGCTTCATTCAAACTCCGGAGTGTTCCACTCGAAGAAAGTGGCATGAGTCCTGCAGAGATTTGGTGTAATGAATCGCAGGAACGTTATGTTTTGGCAATTGATGCAAAAGATTTGGATTTGTTTAAATCATTTTGCGAACGTGAGCGTTGTCCTTTTGCGGTAGTTGGCGAAGCAATCGCAGAACGTCAGCTGAAATTAAGCGACTCAAAGCAGTCCTCATCTGATGATGCGGTGCTGCCAATTGATATGCCGATGGAAGTTT
The DNA here is from genome assembly GCF_018882215.1 of Polynucleobacter sp. AP-Kaivos-20-H2. Lineage (GTDB taxonomy): Bacteria > Pseudomonadota > Gammaproteobacteria > Burkholderiales > Burkholderiaceae > Polynucleobacter. Next base: position 336,546 of record NZ_JACVOX010000001.1, read on the forward strand.
TGCTTGGCAAGCCTCCAAAGATGCACCGCAATGTTACAAGAGTTGCCCAGGAGTTTAAAGAGCTAGATGTAACGGATGCTGATCTTGCGCAATCAATTGCTTGGGTTCTGCAGCAACCCACCGTAGCAAGCAAATCATTCTTAATTACGATTGGCGACAGAACTGTTGGCGGTCTAAATGCTAGAGACCAGTTTGTTGGGCCATGGCAAATTCCTGTAGCTGATTGCGCCGTTACTCTGATGGATTACAAGGGTTATTGTGGTGAAGCAATGTCGATGGGTGAAAGAACCCCATTAGCGGTTATAGACGCACCAGCTGCTGCACGCATGGCAGTGGGTGAGGCGATTACCAATCTCTTGGCTGCAGATATTGCCAGCCTTGAAAGCGTGAAACTTTCGGCAAACTGGATGGCAGCATGCGGATCTCCTGGCGAGGACGCCAAGCTCTATGACTCCGTTAAAGCAATTGGCATGGAACTGTGTCCTGCGCTTGGAATATCGATTCCAGTTGGCAAAGATTCTCTATCTATGTCTACCGCATGGCAAGATGGTGATGAAGCCAAGAAAGTAGTCGCACCCGTATCTTTAATTATCTCTGCTTTTGCATCTGTGCTAGATGCCCGTAAAACATTGACACCACTGCTGCAGTTGAAGGGTAAAGACGGATCTCCACAAGAGACTGAGCTGATCTTGATCGATTTAGGGCGTGGCAAGAATCGCATGGCAGGAAGTATCTTGGCTCAAGTGCTTGATCAGTCCGGAAAATCAGCGCCTGATATTGATCACCCAGAAGATTTGAAGTCTTTGGCTGCCGCCATTATTGAATTGCGTAAAGAGAATAAGCTTTTGGCTTATCATGACCGTTCTGATGGTGGATTATTTGCCTCTGTTGCTGAAATGGCTTTTGCTTCCCACTGCGGCATCTCGCTTAACGTAGATATGATCGCTAGGGATGCTGGGCAAGAGCCTGATTATGGTGACGCCAAGAATTGGGCGCAACAGGTATCTGGTCGTCGCCATGAGCAAACCATGCGTGCGTTATTTAATGAAGAGTTAGGCGCAGTAATTCAGGTTCGCAAAGCAGATCGTGATGCAGTGTTTGCTGTATTGAGAAGGTTAGGTTTAAGTGCTCATAGCCATGTGATCGGCAAACCCAATACCAACGGTCGAATTGAAATTTGGCGTGATGCTAAAAATATATTTGCTGAACCGCGTGAAGTACTTCAAAAGATCTGGACTAACACTAGCTATCAAATAGCGCGTTTACGTGACAATCCTGCCTGTGCTGATAGTGAATTCTCGCTCTTGGACAATATTGCCGATGCAGGCATGAATCCTAAACTCACATTCAATCCTTCTGATGATATTGCAGCGCCGTTTATCGCTAAGAACTCACGCCCTAAAGTGGCCATATTGCGAGAGCAGGGCGTTAATTCCCATGTTGAAATGGCTTATTCCGTTAATTGGGCTGGATTTGATAGTTATGACGTCCATATGTCAGATTTGCTCAGTGGCAAGGCTAAATTAGAAGACTTTAGAGGGCTTATTGCTTGTGGTGGCTTTAGTTATGGAGACGTATTGGGTGCTGGAGAGGGCTGGGCAAAAACAATTCTGTTCAACCAACAGCTTCGCGATCAGTTTTCTAGGTTCTTTGAGCGTCAAGACAGCTTTGCGTTAGGCGTTTGTAATGGCTGTCAAATGATGAGTAACCTCTCAGGAATTATTCCGGGAGCGGAAGCATGGCCTAAATTTACACGCAATCAATCAGAGCAATATGAAGCGCGCTTAGTAATGGCTGAAGTAATGGCCTCGCCTTCCATATTCACCCAAGGCATGGAAGGTAGTCAGATACCCATTGCGATTGCTCACGGAGAAGGATTTGCTAACTTCAGTCAACAGGGCAGCTTAGAGCAGATTCAAAAACAGGGATTGGCCTCTTTCCGCTTTGTAGATCATCAAGGCAACCCTACAGAAATCTATCCAATGAATCCAAACGGATCTCCCAATGGTTTAACTGGGGTCACGACACCCGATGGTCGTTTTATGGTCATGATGCCTCATCCCGAGCGTGTATTTAGAGCTGTACAGATGAGCTGGTGTCCACCTGGTTGGTTGGATACCCCTGATGGTGCTAGCCCTTGGCTACGCTTATTCCGCAATGCCCGTCGTTGGGCGAATTAAGTTGTCTACTGACGGATTAATGGAGCCGGTCACTTTTTCTGAAAGTGGCGGCGTTCGCTATCTCCACTTTGGCACTGACTCTATTCAGGGTGCGATGCGTATTCGTGATCCAGGTGAGATTTATTTAGAGTACAACCAGCAGATGATGGCCTGGCTTTTGTTTTTAGAGACTAAGCCCGGCATGCGGTTAGCCCAGTTAGGTTTAGGCACGGGCGCATTAACTAAATTTCAACATCGATATTGCCCGGCTGTGAAAACTACCGTAGTAGAGTTCAATCCTGCTGTAATCGTTTCTGCAAGATCTATGTTTTTTACACCTGACGATGATCGCCGCTTAGAAACTCTACAAGCTGATGCAAAACTATTCGTCAAGAATAAAAAGTATCAAGACTACTTTGATGCTGTACAGGTTGATTTGTATGATGCAATCTGCGATGGCCCTGCGGCAAGTTCATTGGAATTCTATAAAGGTTGCTACGATATTCTCAAAGGCCCAGGCGTCATGACGGTGAATTTATTCTCTCGTCATAAAAGCTTTGATCTGAATCTTAAAAATATCTGCGAAGCTTTTGATAACAGGGTGCTCTTATTTCCAGAATCCCATGATTGCAACGTCGTGGCGATTGCATTTAAGGGTCCCAAGCTCGAGGCGGAATGGAAAGATGTTTCAAAAAGGGCAAAACTGATCCTTGAAAAAACCGGGCTTCCTACCAATAAATGGGTATCGGGCATTAGTCGGGAGAACGCCCGACAAGAAAATAAGCTCTCGATCTGATACTTCGAAGCAAAAGAAAAAGGCGATCACACGATCGCCTTTTTTGCTTCTCAACCCATTGCTAGGTTGAGGCAGTTTCTCATTACACAGTCACAGTATCTGCAACATCGCTAAATGACTTGAGCTTATCAAAACTCATGTATTTATAAACATCACCAGCTTTAGCATCGAGCGCCTTCACTTGCTCTAAATACTCCGCAGGAGTAGGTAGGCGACCCAAGAGGGCAGCAACAGACGCTAATTCAGCAGAAGCCAAATACACGCGAGTATCGATACCCAAGCGGTTAGGGAAGTTGCGTGTAGATGTCGATACAGCCGTTGAACCCTTGCGGATCTGTGCTTGGTTACCCATACAAAGTGAACAGCCTGGGCTTTCCATACGGGCACCAGCTGCGCCTAACATGCCGTAGTAGCCTTCTTCCATCAAGACCATAGCATCCATCTTGGTTGGCGGCGCTACCCATAAACGGGTTGGCATATCTTTCTTGCCTTGTAACACCTGACCAGCTGCGCGGAAGTGACCAATATTGGTCATGCATGAGCCAATAAACACTTCATCAATCTTGTCGCCAGCTACTTCTGACAAAACTTTCACATCATCCGGATCGTTAGGGCATGCAAGGATAGGCTCTTTGATTTCATCGATATTGATTTCAATGATCTCTGCATAGTCCGCATCCGCATCAGCTTTGAGAAGTTGTGGATTAGCAATCCAAGCTTCCATGGCTTTGATACGGCGACCAAGAGTACGTTTATCTTCATAACCATTAGCAATCATCCACTTCATCAAGGTGATATTTGATGTCATGTATTCAATGATTGGCTCTTTATTCAAGTGAACTGTACAACCACCAGCGGAACGCTCAGCAGAAGCGTCAGACAATTCAAAGGCTTGCTCAACTTTCAGATCAGGCAGACCTTCAATTTCAAGAATACGGCCAGAGAAAATATTCTTCTTGCCTTGTTTCTCAACAGTCAACAATCCCTTTTTGATTGCATACAAAGGAATCGCATTTACTAGGTCACGTAAGGTGATGCCAGGTTGCATCTTGCCTTTAAAGCGGACCAATACAGACTCAGGCATATCCAATGGCATCACACCTGTAGCTGCGGCAAAGGCAACTAAACCTGAACCAGCCGGGAAAGAAATGCCGATTGGGAAACGAGTATGGCTATCGCCACCAGTTCCGCAGGTATCTGGCAGGAGTAAGCGATTCAGCCAGCTGTGGATCACGCCATCACCTGGGCGCAAGGCAACACCGCCGCGATTGGTCATGAATGGTGGCAATTCATGTTGAGTACGAATATCTACAGGCTTTGGATAAGCTGAGGTATGACAGAACGACTGCATTACTAGATCAGAAGAGAAACCAAGGCAAGCCAAGTCCTTCAATTCATCTCGCGTCATTGGGCCTGTTGTGTCTTGTGAGCCAACGGTAGTCATATGCGGCTCGCAGTAAGTACCAGGACGTACGCCTTGTCCTTCTGGTAAGCCACAAGCGCGTCCAACCATCTTTTGAGCCAAGCTAAAGCCCTTCTTGTTGTCGACTGGATTAACCGGTAAGCGGAATTCAGTAGAAGCAGGCAAGCCCAGTGCAGCACGTGCTTTGGCAGTTAAGCCACGACCAACGATTAATGGGATTCGTCCACCAGCGCGTACTTCATCCAGAATGACGGGCGACTTCAATGTAAAAGTGGTGATTTCCTGACCGTTTTTAAATACTTTTCCTTCGTACGGCCGAAGTTCAATCTCATCACCCATATTCATTTGAGAAACATCTAATTCGATTGGCAATGCTCCAGAATCTTCCATTGTATTGAAGAAGATTGGGGCAATATTAGTGCCTAAACAAACACCACCAAAACGCTTGTTTGGTACGAATGGAATATCTTGACCTGTCCACCAGAGAACAGAGTTTGTTGCAGATTTACGTGATGAGCCTGTACCTACTACGTCTCCAACGTAGGCAATTTGATTACCTTTTTTCTGGAGAGCAGCGATTTGCTTCATCGGACCACGAACACCACTCTCATCTGGCTCAATGCCAGGACGGGGGTTCTTGAGCATGATGGTTGCATGCAGTGGAATATCAGGGCGGCTCCATGCGTCGGGCGCAGGAGAAAGGTCGTCAGTATTAGTTTCACCCGTTACCTTGAAAACAGTTAACTTCATGCTTTCTGGAACTGCGGGTCGGCTAGTAAACCAGTCTGCATTAGCCCAGCTTTGCATTACTGCTTTAGCATTTGCATTGCCTTTTTCAGCAAGTTCTTGAACGTCGTTGAAATAATCAAACATCAAGAGTGTTTTCTTGAGCGCTTCGGCAGCAGCAACACCACACTCAGAGTCAGATAAAAGCTCTACTAAAGGTTTGATGTTGTAACCACCTAGCATCGTGCCCAAAAGTTCAGTAGCACGTACGCGGGAAATTAATGGGGATTTTTCTGTACCTTTGGCAACAGCATCTAAGAACTCAGCTTTAACTTTAGCTGCATCGTCAACACCAGCAGGAACGCGGTTGGTGATTAATTCAAGTAACTCAGCTTCCTTACCGGCAGGTGGGTTCTTCAACAACTTCACCAGTTCAGATGTTTGATCCTTGGTTAAGGGCAGGGCCGGAATACCGAGGGCTGCGCGTTCAGCGGCGAGGGCGTTATAGGCTTCTAACATTATGTTTCCTATGAGGTAAAGGTGATCAATAGAAAGACCAAAAGGGAATTCTCTCCCGTTTTGCCAAATTATAGTTGCTAAATTAAGTCTTATATAAGAGTTTAAACCCTAAAAAAGAGGCAATATTGCCAAAATCAGGACCTTATTTGGGTCTATGACCTAAAAAAGGGCAATTACACAACTCGCTCTTCTTTGAGGGCCCAAACCAGTGCAATTACCCAGCCAATCAGGGACCATCCTAAAAACAGGTTTAAGGCAAAAATAGCCCCTGTATTTGCCCTTTTTTTGTGAAATGCAATGGCAAAAGGGAGGAAATAAAAGAGGGAGAGAATAGTGATTAATATCGCAAATAAAAGGCGCATAGGTAATAAATTATTAGATTTGGGTAGATAAGATCCTATATTAACGATTTTGAAATTCCCCCGCCCCTGATGGCTATCGTTATAATTACTTTTTCCAACAGAGCTTAAGCGATGACCAAATACGTTTTTGTCACTGGTGGTGTGGTTTCTTCTTTAGGGAAAGGAATCGCAGCTGCCTCGCTTGCCGCGATTCTTGAATCCCGCGGTCTGAAAGTCACCCTCCTAAAATTAGACCCTTATATCAACGTTGACCCGGGCACTATGAGCCCACTCCAGCACGGAGAGGTTTTTGTAACTGAAGATGGTGCAGAGACAGACTTGGACTTGGGTCACTATGAGCGCTTTGTTTCTGCAAAGATGCGCAAAAGTAATAATTTCACCACTGGTCAGATTTATGAGTCAGTTATCAGCAAAGAGCGTCGCGGTGAATATCTTGGAAAAACAGTCCAAGTTATTCCGCACATTACAAATGAAATCCAAGCTTTTGTAGAGCGTGGCGCTAAAGCCAGTCATGATGGCAAAGCAGATGTTGCTATTTGCGAAATCGGCGGCACCGTTGGTGATATCGAATCACTTCCGTTCCTAGAGGCCGCAAGACAGATGAGCTTGCGACTACCTTTGCATGATTGCGCTTTTGTTCATTTGACTCTCGTCCCTTATATCCATAGCGCCGGCGAGTTAAAAACTAAACCAACGCAACACTCTGTTCAGAAGCTTCGTGAAATTGGCATCATGCCGACAGTATTGCTCTGCCGTGCTGACCGACCAATTCCTGAAGATGAGCGTGCAAAGATTTCTTTATTCTCAAATGTTCGTGAAGAAGCGGTAATCTCAGTTTGGGATGTAGATACGATTTACAAGATTCCTGAAATGCTCCAAGCCCAAGGCATGGATGATTTAATTTGCCGTCAACTAGATCTCAAAGCCAAGCCAGCAGATCTTTCTGTTTGGGCTAATTTAGTTTATGAAATGGCAAATCCACAACACGAAGTGACCATTGGTATGGTTGGCAAGTATGTGGAGCTAACGGAGTCATACAAATCACTGATTGAAGCTTTGCGTCACGCCGGCATTCATACACATACCCGCGTCAATATTAATTACATTGATTCCGAAGTCATTGAAAAAGATGGTATCGAGTGTCTACAAAATCTCGACGCTATCCTGGTTCCCGGTGGCTTTGGTAAACGTGGCACTGAAGGCAAAATTGCCGCCATTCGTTATGCACGTGAAAACAATGTTCCTTACTTGGGAATTTGTTTGGGTATGCAACTGGCCGTAATTGAATTTGCACGACATGTTGCGAATCTAACCAAGGCAAATAGTACTGAATTTGATCCCCAGTCTAAACAGCCTGTCGTTGCTCTGATAACCGAATGGTTGGACAGAGAAGGGCGAGTAGAGAAACGGACTAATGACTCCGATTTGGGCGGCACTATGCGCTTAGGGTCGCAACGCTGTCCAGTTAAAGCTGGAACCTTAGCCCATCGTATTTACGGTCCCGAGGTAAATGAGCGCCATCGTCATCGTTATGAAGTAAACAACACCTACGTACCTCAGTTGGAGAAATCTGGTTTGATTATTTCAGCTAGAACCCCTAATGAAGAGTTGCCGGAGATGATGGAATTACCAACCTCTATGCATCCTTGGTTCTTCGGTGTGCAGTTTCACCCTGAATTTACTTCAACACCACGGGATGGGCACCCTTTGTTCTCAGCTTTTATAAGTGCTGCACTTGAGCGCCAAAAAGCCGCTGAAAAGCAAGCTGCATAAAGGAAGAATATGAGCGCATTTAAGTTGTGTGGCTTTGACGTAGGTCTAGATCATCGCTTCTTTTTAATTGCTGGCCCCTGTGTCATTGAGTCAGAGCAATCAGCTATTGATATTGCCGGTCAATTGAAAGAAATTACTTCTGCTCTAAAGATCCCGTTTATCTACAAGTCATCGTTTGATAAAGCCAATCGTTCATCAGGAACGTCTTTCCGTGGTTTAGGTATGGATAAGGGCTTAGAGATTTTGGCTAACGTTAAAAAACAAGTTGAAGTTCCTGTGCTTACAGATGTTCATGACATCAGCGAAATTGCTGCCGTAGCTAGCGTTGTAGATGTATTGCAGACCCCGGCATTTTTATGCAGGCAAACTGATTTTATTCGCGCCTGCGCTCAAAGTGGCAAGCCCGTTAATTTTAAGAAGGGTCAGTTTCTTTCGCCGCACGAGATGTTGAATGTTATTGAGAAGGCTCGAGTAGCTGCTGCAGAAAAAAATCTTCCAGATCAATTTATGGTTTGCGAACGTGGCGCTTCCTTTGGCTACAACAACCTGGTTTCAGATATGCGTAGCTTGGCAATTCTGCGGGAATCTAACGCGCCAGTAGTATTTGATGCTACTCATTCAGTTCAATTGCCTGGAGGTCAAGGCAACTCTAGCGGCGGTCAACGTGAATTCGTACCCGTTTTGGCTCGTGCTGCTGTAGCGGTCGGCATTAGCGGCCTATTTATGGAAACCCATCCTGATCCAGCAAAAGCGCTATCCGATGGACCCAATGCCGTTCCTTTAGATCGCATGAAAGACCTGCTTGAATCTTTGGTAGCTATCGACAGCGCTGTTAAATCATCGGGAAGTTTTTTAGAAGACAGCTTTAAGTAAATTATTACAACCCATTTCATATTGTTTTAAGGAGAAGGTGCATGAGCGCCATTGTTGACATCATCGGTAGAGAAGTCCTGGATTCACGCGGTAACCCAACGGTTGAGTGCGATGTTTTGCTTGAGTCAGGTGTTATGGGTCGTGCGGCTGTGCCTTCTGGAGCTTCTACAGGATCTCGTGAGGCAATTGAGTTGCGCGATGGGGATAAGTCACGTTACCTGGGTAAAGGCGTCCTCAAGGCTGTTCAAAACATCAATATTGAGATTGCAGAATCCATTCTTGGACTTGATGCTAGTGAACAAGCTTTTCTTGATCGCACTCTGATTGAATTAGATGGCACTCATAACAAAGCACGCTTAGGTGCTAATGCAACGCTTGCGGTTTCTATGGCTGTTGCTAGAGCTGCAGCTGAAGAAGCGGGCCTGCCTTTATATCGTTATTTTGGCGGATCTGGCGGTATGCAGTTGCCAGTACCTATGATGAATATCGTGAATGGCGGTGCTCATGCCAATAACAGTTTGGACATTCAAGAATTCATGGTGATGCCAGTTGGCGCCGAAAACTTCCGTGACGCACTCCGTTGTGGTGCAGAGATTTTCCATGAGCTCAAAAAGATCTTAGGTGCTCAAGGTATGCCAACTACCGTTGGTGATGAGGGTGGTTTTGCACCAAACTTCAAGAGTAATCACGAATGCTTGCAGACCATCATGAAGGCAATTGAGGGTGCAGGCTATACGGCAGGCGAAGATGTTCTATTGGCTCTGGATTGCGCTGCTAGTGAGTTCTACAAAGATGGTAAATATCACTTGTCAGGAGAAGGTCTCCAATTAAGCTCAAGCGAGTTCTCTGATTACCTTGGTAACTTGACAGACCAATTCCCAATTGTTTCGATTGAGGATGGTATGCATGAAGGTGATTGGGATGGTTGGGCTGACATTACCAAAAAGCTTGGTAAGAAAATTCAATTGGTTGGTGATGATTTGTTTGTTACAAACACCCGTATCCTCCAAGAGGGAATAGACAAAGGCATTGCCAACTCTATTCTGATTAAGATTAATCAGATTGGCACTTTGACAGAAACGTTTGCTGCTATTGAGATGGCTAAGCGGGCAAATTATACTGCTGTGATTTCCCATCGCTCTGGCGAGACCGAAGACAGCACCATTGCAGATATTGCTGTTGGCACTAACGCAGGTCAAATTAAAACCGGTTCTTTATCACGCTCTGATCGCATCGCTAAATATAACCAGCTGTTGCGTATTGAAGAAGATCTGGGTGATGTGGCAACTTATCCAGGTAAATCTGTTTTCTATAATCTCAAACGCTAACTCAGAGTTCTTAATAGCTTATGCGGATTGTCATCTACTCTATGCTGGTATTGCTCATTGCAATCCAGTACCCACTTTGGCTGGGTAAGGGTGGATGGTTAAAGGTTTACGAAATGGAGCGACAAGTAGAGCTTCAAGAGGCTAAAAATAGTCTCTTGGCTCTTCGTAATGCTAAGTTATCTGGCGATGTTAAAGATCTGAAGGATGGCACTCGAGCTATTGAAGAGCGTGCTCGTGTTGAGCATGGCTTAATTAAGGAAGGTGAGTTTTTCGTGCAAATCTTGCCGACAGATAAAATATCAAACACCCAAGCTACCAAACAGTAATATTTTAATGCCCGCTGGATGGGGGTCTTGTGGCATCACTCAGTAAATCAGTTTTAAATACCTGCAGGCAATCAACCGCATCAAAGCGGTATGGTTTTGCACAGAAATCACAGACGGTTTCCACGACTCCTTGTTCCGCAAGAATGCTTTGAACCTCTTCCTCGCCAAGCATTCGCAAGATATCCGCAACCTTAGTACGAGAACATCTACAAGCAAAATGAATGGGGCGAGCAGGGAAGCTGCGTACACCGTTTTCGGCGGACTCTTCTAAAAATAAACGCCTCAAAATAGTCTCTGGTGGAAGTGTTAACAGTTCTTCATCAGTAATTGTTTCACCAAGCGTTTGGATACGTGACCAGCCTTCAGCAGCAACCTGCGGATCTAGATGTGCATGACCCCCAGAATTTGGTAAACGCTGTAGCAATAAGCCGCCAACATGGGTATCGCTGGAAGTAAGCCAAATGCGCGTGTCTAATTGTTCGGAGTTTTGCATATACAGGGCTATAGCCTCTGCAGCACTGGTGACCGGCTTAATGACTGCTCCTTGATGATCTTGTAGCGCTACGATACCTTGGTAGGGGGCTTGCCCCGGTTCACGGTCAGCCGGATCTAAGGTGATCACCAATCTTCCGCTGCCACTCACATCCAGTAGATCGGCCAAGGTTGCGTTGGGCATTATTTCAGAGGGGTCTACTGAAAGCTTGACTGTAGCCCTCATGGACAAATCAGACTTACATTCCACTACCAGAAGCTGTATAGGACCCTTGCTTTGCGCTTGAATAATGAGGGTCCCATCAAATTTAAGGCTGGCACTTAGAAGGGTGGCTGCACCAACAAAGTCGCCCAGAATCCGACGGACGGCAGGGGGGTCATTACGACGCTCTAGAACGGCCTGCCAGGCGCTCCCAATGGACACAATTTCCCCGCGAACTGGGGCGCCATCACACATAAAGACTAGTAATTCATTCATAGGGCAAAGTATCCACTTTTTTTCGGTTTTAGTCATAGTAAGCCTGACCTGAGATAATGTGATTTATGCATATTCGTACACGTTTCGCCCCAAGTCCCACGGGCTTTATTCATCTGGGAAATCTTCGCAGCGCTCTGTATCCATGGGCCTTTGCACGCCACAATAAAGGCGACTTCATTCTTCGGATTGAGGATACTGACCTTGAGCGTTCATCGCAGGAAGCTGTAGACGTCATCATCGAAGGGATGGCGTGGCTCGGCCTTGATTTGGATGAAGGTCCGATCTATCAGATGCAGCGTATTGATCGATATCGTGAAGTAGTAAAACAAATGCTGGATTCTGGATTGGCCTATCCGTGCTACATGAGCGAAGAAGAGCTCAATAAACTCCGCGATCAGCAAATGGCAAATAAAGAAAAGCCTCGCTATAACGGACTTTGGAGACCTGAGCCTGGCAAAACATTGCCGCCCGTTCCCGAAGGTGTAAGCCCAGTAATCCGCTTTAAGAATCCAATTGGTGGGTCAGTCATTTGGAATGACACTGTCAAAGGTCAAATAGAAATTAGTAATGATGAGTTGGATGATCTTGTTATTGCTAGACCAGACGGAACGCCTACCTATAACTTTTGCGTAGTGATTGATGACATGGATATGAACATCACCCACGTTATTCGGGGTGATGACCATGTCAATAATACCCCTAGACAAATCAACATCATGAAGGCGCTTGGAGGAACCCCGCCTGTCTATGCTCATCTGCCAACCGTCCTCAATGATGCCGGTGAAAAAATGAGTAAGCGTAACGGCGCGATGAGTGTGAGAGATTATCAAAAGGCAGGTTACCTTCCTGATGCAATCCTAAATTACCTAGCAAGACTTGGCTGGTCTCATGGTGATGCTGAGGTATTCACTAAAGAGCAATTTGTCGACTGGTTTGATTTGGAAAGTTTAGGTCGTTCACCAGCCCAACATAATCCAGAAAAATTACTTTGGTTAAACCATCAATATATTCAGAATTCAGAACCAGCCAAACTAGCAGCTGCAACTAAGCCATTTGCTCATGAGATGGGCATAGATACAGAATCCGGCCCAGACTTTGTTCAGGTAGTTGGTTTATTAAAAGATCGCGCAAATACTTTGATTGAAATTGCAGAAGGGGCTAAGCTGTTTTATTTGCCCGCACCCAATTTAAGCCCAGAGCAAATCAAAGAAAATATTGCCGAAGCAGTTATTCCTGCATTGAAAGATTTGGTTGAAGCTATTTCATCTGCAGAGCCGACTAAGGAAGCTTATGCGGCTGTTTTTAAGCAAATATTGGCAAAGCACCAAATCAAAATGCCAGCATTAGCAATGCCTGTTAGATACGCATTATTTGCCACTACGCAGACTCCAGCCATTGATTCCGTATTGGTTGTTTTGGGCAAGGAAGAAGCTGTCAAAAGGCTTTCCAAGGTTATCCAATAGAGAATTTGCGCATCTGCACAAAAATAGGATAAAATCTTGGATTGTTTTGAGTGTCTTGTAGTTTTATTGCGGGATTTAGGGGGTATAGCTCAGCTGGGAGAGCGCTTGCATGGCATGCAAGAGGTCAGCGGTTCGATCCCGCTTATCTCCACCAAGCATTTAAAATAGTTTTATTTAGAGTAGTCCAGGTCCCCATCGTCTAGAGGCCTAGGACATCACCCTTTCACGGTGAGTACGGGGGTTCGAATCCCCCTGGGGACGCCAGATTCTTCTGGTAGAAGTAAAGCTGTATGATGTTGCGTTACGCGATGTATTTGGAGCGGTAGTTCAGTTGGTTAGAATATCGGCCTGTCACGCCGAGGGTCGCGGGTTCGAGTCCCGTCCGTTCCGCCAAGACAAGGAAAAGCCCCCTTAACCGGGGGCTTTTCCTTGATTAAAAATAATTCTTTATACGTTCCCCGCCTCTTTACTGAATGTTTATTTAGTTGCAGTAGGCGCAGGCGTTATGTAATTTGCATTTAAATCAGTTGGACCCCCAAAATTAGCCCCTGCTCCTACAGAGCTATTTACGTTAACTGATGGATAGGTGGGAGTAAATTGCATTGATTTTGATGTTAGGTTTGCAGGGGCATTGGCTGTACTGCTAGCGCTCCCGCTGCTAGTGCTATTGCTGGGATTGGATTGTGTTGGGGTCTTCGTATCCGAGATGGCGCTACTGGTAGAAGGCTTTGGTGTTGTGCTCATCGCGTTAGAAGTATTTGCGGTGGCGGTCGTTTTAGTAGCAGAGGTAGTTATTGCAGACTTCTGAGCTGCGGCGGACTCAACTGCGGTAGTTTTTTGAACCGCAGCGGCAGCAGCAGCTTTTTGTGCAGCAGCGGCAGCAGCAGTTTTTTGTGCAGCAGCGGCAGCAGCAGTTTTTTGTGCAGCAGCGGCAGCAGCAGTTTTTTGTGCAGCAGCGGCAGCAGCAGTTTTTTGTGCAGCAGCATTTTGAGCGGTAATATCAGTGGTGATGGAGCTTGTTGCTGCTATAGCAAGAATAGGGGAGAGGATGCATAGGTAACCAGCAGTTATGTATCGGAAAAGTTTGAAATATTGCATGGTTACCTCAATTCAGATTGGGGACATCAAAATTACCACTAAGGCGTTTCAAAAGTATAAGCGTTTTAGCGTGAACCGTGCGCGCATCAAATAGCTCATATTCCGCCTCTCTGAGCTGTAAAACAGCCTGTATACCAACTTTCTTGGAAGCTTTAGTAATGCTATAGGCTAAATTGGCTCTCTCTAGGCGCTCTTTAGCCGCTTCATATTGCAAATAAGTTTGGTTAATCTCAGTTATTACTCTAGTTTTAGTGGCCACTAAGTTGACCTCTTGTTCTGCAACCGAATTGGATCCCGCGATGACATCAGAATCGATCATGAAACCATTACCTATAGGTATGGATAATAAAAAACTAAACGATTTTTGAGCGCCATAATCAAGTCCGCCTGTAGAGTAAGAGGGCGTTTCAGTATAGTAAATACCGGGCATTAGATCGACCCCTTTACTGGCTTTAATCGTCTCTAAATTAGCAGTTGCGGAATCTATTGAAGCCTTTCCTTGGCGCACATCAGTTCTTTTTTCCAATCCTTCTGAAACCAACGTCTTCACATTAAAATTTTCTGGTGGCATATTTAATGTGCCTACAGGCAATGGCAATTCTTTCTCGGCATTGCCAACAAAACTCACTAAAGTGTATGAATAATATTTAAGGTCATTACTAAGAACGCCCTGAGCAACCTGAAACTCTGCCTTGTTTCTTGAGGCCTCATCAGATGCAAACGGCTTGAGTCGATCAATTGAAGCTTGATAAGACTGCCACAGTAATTTAGTGCGTAAGGCATCTATGTAAGCAAAAATTGCCTGGGTTTCAACAGACTTGCTTTCCGTTAAGGCTTCAGCCATTTGGCGATTCAGGTCAGCTTGCGCTTGAGCTTCCCTGGCGGAGCGTTTACCCCAACCCTCAACAGTAATAGAGGCACCGTAAGTATTTGAGGACGGATTTGTATATCCAACGTATGGCGTTTGGGTATACATACTGCCGCGTACATAGGTCAAAATTGGGCTTATATAGGGTCGACCTGCTTGCTTTGCAACTGAGGCCGCAGAATCAGAATTTAGATTTTTTATCTTTATTGTTGGGTTATCCAAATTCACCTCGCCAATATAGGCAGAAAGCGCTATTGGTCGGAATTGGGTGTTGCTTGAATGGAAGACGGGAAGTGATTGAGCCCCGGCTTGTGTGTCATAGAGTAAGGCTAAAAAAATACAGGTAAAAAATTTTGAGGGCATTTGCATTGCTTAACTCTCATTACGATTTCTAATTATTAAGTTAGAGGTATTAAGATTCGTTTCTCTTGAGATCTCTTCTTTTTTGATGGATTGCGCTATGAAGTTAATGGTTTCATTGGCTACAATCTCGCGCTCATTATCAACTGTAATTATGTGATACGAGTTTCCCAGCCAAATCGTACGTCTAGTCTCGGATGAAATGGAATTAAGAATCAAGTCAGGATTTTTGGGGGAAGCCGTTTCATCGTCAACTGCATGAATAATCAAAACATCTGAATTAATTGAAGGCAGGTCTTTTTTGGTTTCTTTAATTAATTTTAAAGACTCAATCAAATGCCTTGCAGGTAAATGAGCTGCCCCGAGCTCGCTGACGCTGTTGGCTTCCACAGCTTTCTTGATGTGCTTTCGCATTTCGAGGTTTTTTACTCCGTACGGGGCTGTTTCCTTGTAATGCCAATTTCGAATGCCCAGAAAATATATAGCCTTAAGAAGAGGGTAATACCAGGGGACTGACCATCCATCAAAAATAAGCACTGGCGAAAGTAAGCTCAAGCTTTGAATATATGAATTGCGCTCTGCAACAGCCAGGGAAAGGGTTGCGCCCATACTGAGCCCCACCAGCGATACTGATGTATGCATTTGCATCAAATCAATAACAAATTGCTCCACATCATCAATCCAGTTTTTATAGGATGTAATGCCGGTATGCGCAGAATAACCCTTAATCCGGGGAATGGCGTAGCTGTATCCTGATTGTTTCAGTAATCTAGGAATGGCGCCCATTTCTAGTTCGGACCCGCATAACCCAGGTAACAGAACAACAGCATGCCCATTGCTTCCCTGCTGAAATAGAAGGCAGCGGTCGGAATTTAGTATTGGATCAGTCATTCGACATTATTCTGTTTTGATGATTTGTTGTTATATTATTAACCATGAAAATTAATAACGCTAAGCGCTGGGCAAAGCCCGGTCTCGAAGGCTATTTTGCAGCTTTTTGTGGAGTTTTTATTGCTTTTGCAATCAGGTATACCCTGCATCCCTTTCTGCAAGGTAATTTGCCCATGACATTTTTCATACTAAATACTATTCTCATTGCTCTGTTTTATGGATACCTCCCTAGCTTTTTAACAATTGCTATCTCCATCCCGTTGGCATTCTTTTTCTTTGTTCCGCCATTTGATTCCTTTGATATGCCAACCCCCCAAGATTCATTTGTGTTTGCTTCCTATATTCTCATTGCATTTATTGCCGTAGGAGTTATTGAATGGTTACAAAGGGAGCGCTATAAAGCTATTCTTGTTATTAGAGTAAGCAATAGCAACTTTCAAATGCTCAGTCAGGCCAGCGCTCATCTCAAAAAAGAGCGGAATCCTACTTAAAAACCCTCTTTTTAGCTGCTTGCAAATGGGGTGGATAGGACCTAGCTTCAAAAAACGTCTATTTGTGCTAAAATACGCTCCAAATGTACGTACGATTAATAGCCACTCTTTTTGTGCTCTGCCTACCTTTATCTGCATTTAGTGCGGGGTTAGGTTTTAATCCGTTCCAGAAGTCATCATCCCCAACGTCTCCAGGTGGCGCCAATCAGAAGCTGCCCCCAGTTACCGCACCAGCGCAAAATATTCAACCAAGCAAGCCAGTTGCACCTGCTTTAGCTCCTGCGGTTAAGCCTGAGAAACAAACCAAAAAATAAGCTTGTACTGCAATCATTTTTTTATATTGATGTGAAATACAAGCTCAGAGTCAGGTGAGCTATTTCTTTGTTGGCGAGCTAATGGATGCTGCCATAGCATCAAAGTAAATCACTTTAACTTGCTCACCCACGTTGATATCAGCCAATAGAGAAGGGTTCTTTACAGTAACGGTTGTTATTTTGCCGCTTGGGCCCTTAACGGAAACTAGTTTTTTCTCGCGATTCACTTCAACAATATCGGCAATGATGGTTGTTTTATTGGTGATCGTCTCGGATGGCTTTTCATCAGCCTTGGATTTGGTTACTGTGTTGGTTTCAACCTTTGAGCGAACACCATCGCTCTTGGTCTTAATTAACTCAATAGCTACAGCAAGTTCATAACTTACGCTAACTCGATCGCCTTTTTTGATCTGTGCAAAGTTGGTGATGTCAGGACCGGCAACAAACTTAGATTCGCCCTCCTTGTTTTTAAATGTAATAGTGCGAGTCTTCTTGTCGATCTTCACTACTTCACCTTCATATAGCTGGTAACGATTGTCAGTTACGGCAGCATCGATCACTGTTGGCTTGGCCGCTGGTGTAGATTGAGCAACAGCCGAAGAGGATCCAATAAAAAGGGTTGCAATAATCAAAGCAATCGGAGCGTATTTAGTATTCATTATTTTCCTTATATGTAAAAGGTACTAAATTCAATCTTAGCCTATTTTGAGAGCTAAATTGGCCCATAAAGTCAGATATTCGTTGACGAGGCTTAAATAGTCATCTTTTGTTAATATCTCACATCACATTGTTTTGCCTTATTTTGTCTACAAGGAATTTAAATGCCACAATTCGCTGCCAATCTCACCATGCTTTTTAATGAAGTGCCATTTATGGAGCGTTTTGAAAAAGCAGCGAAGTCTGGATTTCAGGCTGTGGAATTTCTTTTTCCTTACGCTTTTTCTGCGGAGGATATCAAGCAAAAGCTGGAGCAAAATAAACTCAAATTAGTTCTTCATAATTTACCTGCTGGTGATTGGGATGCGGGCGAACGCGGCATTGCCTGTTTGCCAGATCGTGTTGCAGAATTTCAGGAGGGCGTTGCCAAAGCTATTAAGCATGCAAAAGTGCTGGATGTTAAGCAGTTAAATTGTTTGGCTGGAAAAATTCCCGACGGTGCTGATAAAGCGTTATTACATAAAACATTTATTTCAAACTTACGTTACGCAGCCGACGCTTTAAAAGAAGTCAATATTAAACTTCTCATTGAACCAATCAATACATTCGATATTCCAGGCTTTTATTTATCTAGAACGCAGCAGGCCTTAGATATTCTGAATGAAGTGGGTTCAGATAATTTATTTATTCAATATGACATCTACCATGCCCAACGCATGGAAGGTGAGCTCTGCAAAACCATAGAAACCAATCTTTCTAAAATTGCACACATTCAATTGGCGGATAACCCCGGCAGAAATGAGCCAGGTACTGGAGAAATTAACTACCCGCATCTATTTCAGTTCATCGATAGCATTGGCTATCAAGGCTGGATTGGTTGCGAATACAAGCCAGCATCTAATACCGAAGCAGGATTAGACTGGATTAAAAATCTAAATAAATAACGATACGGAGACATTATGAGTAAGCAATTAAAGCTAGGATTTGTTGGTTTGGGAATAATGGGTACGCCCATGGCAGGCCATTTAGTCAATGCAGGGCACGAAGTGTTTATCAACACTCGCAGCAAAGCTCCGGAAGGACTAGCGTCTTCATCTGCAGTGCAATGCTCTTCACCTCAAGAAGTTGCTAGCAAAGCCGACATTATTTTTACTATGGTCCCAGACACTCCTGATGTTGACATGGTGCTGTTTGGTAAGAATGGAATAGCAGCTGGTCTTACCAAAGGGAAGATTGTTGTTGATATGAGTTCCATATCCCCAATTTCTACCAAAGAGTTTGCTAAGAAAATAAATGCATTAGGCTGCGATTACTTAGATGCTCCAGTTTCTGGCGGTGAGCTCGGTGCAAAAAATGCTACCCTCTCAATCATGGTTGGCGGAGATGAGGGTGTCTTTGAGAAAGTGAAGCCCGTATTTGAGTTGATGGGCAAAAATATTAATCTCGTGGGTGGAAATGGAGATGGTCAAACTGCTAAGGTGGCCAATCAAATTATTGTTGCTCTGAATATTGAGGCTGTAGCAGAAGCGCTCTTGTTTGCCTCTAAAGCTGGCGCTGACCCTGCAAAAGTACGGCAGGCTTTAATGGGTGGTTTTGCAAGCTCTAAGATCTTGGAGGTCCATGGCGAGAGAATGGTCAATCGTACTTTTGATCCCGGTTTCAGAATTGAATTGCATCAAAAAGATTTGAACCTTGCTCTCAATAGCGCTAGAGCTTTGGGTGTTTCATTACCCAATACGGCTACAGCACAGGAATTATTTAATTCATGTGCAGCTCATGGTGGCAAGGCCTGGGATCATTCAGCAATGGTGCGCGCTTTAGAGAAACTTGCAAACTTTGAAATTGGGCAAAAGGCATAAATCGATCCCATGCCTTCAACTTTAGTAGTTTATTTGCATGGTTTTCGCTCCTCCCCAAGATCGAGTAAAGCGGTCTTGACGGGGGATGCAGTAAAAGCCTTATCCACATTAGAGAATCAAATTGAGTGGTATTGCCCTCAGTTGTTAGCTTCACCAAAGGCCAGCATGGATATGGTGACAAAGTATATTGAAGCATCAACTCATGATCACTTGGTGATTATCGGCTCTTCTTTGGGTGGCTACTACACCAACTACTTGGCCGAGAAATTTGGCTGTAAAGCTGTAGTTCTCAACCCGGCAGTCAGAGCGCCAAAAGAGTTGGCGCCGCATGTTGGAATGCTTACCTCATACGATACCAACGAGCCCTACGATTTCCGCCCAGAATATATTGACGAACTAAAGGCGCTACAGGTTGGTGTGATTAGTAACCCGTCGCGTTATTTTCTAATCGCCGCAAAAGGTGACGAGCTCCTGGATTGGCAAGAAATGGTTGATTTCTACAAGGGTTCAGAGCAGCTGGTGCTTGATGGGGGTGACCATGGTATTTCAGATTACCCAGTTCATTTACCCAAAGTTCTGAATTTCATCTCTTGATGGTGGATTGATTGCTGCGCGCTTCTTCTGTAAGATGATCTAAACGACTGCCGCTCATTTGCGCTGTCTAGAAAGGAGAGTTTGTGCTGAGCATCTTGAAATTAGACGCAGGTGGAATTCCCCAGGGCTGGGTTAATGCAGAAGAAGCCACCAAACAATATGCTGATAGTAGCGTTTTGTGGACCTTAGGTGACCCCATTTTCCAAATGCGCGGTGGCATTTCAAGATCCACTGGCAAACAATCCATTATCGAGTTGCACTCCATCATTGCGGTAAAGGGAAGTGCCAAGATCAATCTCTTTGATGTGGTTCCCGTAATTACGAAACATAAACTGTTTAAGCGTGATCGTGGACTATGCGCTTATTGCGGTGACCCCATACACGAAAACCAAGCAGAAGCCGAGCACATCATTCCCAATAGTCGCGGCGGTAAATACAGTTGGATGAACTTGGTAATCTCCTGCAGGCCTTGCAATCAACGCAAAGGCAATCGCACTCCAGAGCAGGCCGGCATGTCCCTGTTGTATACGCCATATTTACCCAGCCTCTATGAAGACATGATTCTAAAAGGGCGCAACATTTTGGCGGACCAAATGGACTTCCTCGCAGCTAATTTGCCTAAAAATAGTCGCCTTCTAGAAGGTCTGATCTGAGCTTGAGAATAGGGTGGTGTAATTTTTTTCATCTTCCCAAGATACATTCCTTCAGAATCATTTTTGCAGCTTTGCTGCTATCGGTATTAGGACATCTCATTCTTTTTTTTGGACTCCCCTTCATCTCTTTTTCTGAACCTGCGCCAATCGCAGATGACTTAATTATTAGGACCGAACTAAAAGTAGATCCCCCAAAGAAGATTCAAATTTCAAAATCCCCCAGGAAGATTCCAAAGAAAACTGAATCGACCAACGTGGTTGAAGACTTGAATTTAACTACAACCGGTCAGCAGGGAGGCGATTCCAATCAAGCGGGTGTAGCTTTTAAATTACCCGAGTCAGGCATCATTTATTACGACTCTTACGTGGATGGTCAAAAGTATCAAACCGGTGAGATCGATTGGAGGGTTGATGGCAATAACTATCGCCTCTATATCAATATCCCGTATGCATTTGTTGGCCCATTTGTTTTTGAATCTCGTGGCTCGGTTGATTCCTATGGAATAGCCCCAATTCTCTATTGGTCACAACGAGGTACAAAACCCCCTCGTTATTCGCGCTTTGATCGAAATGAAAGTGGGCGAGGGCAGATGTTCTTCTCCGAGAAACCTGAGTTCACCCCTGAAATATTGCCTGGAACCCAAGATCGTTTCAGCCTAATGTTCCAGCTGGCCTCATTATTGAATGGAGATAGCAAGTTGGATGAAGCGGGGGCTATTCGGCAAATACCGGTGGTTGACTACAACACCCTAGAGATGTGGAACTTTAAAAGCTATGGTGAGGTAACTTCAGAGGATATACCCAGCCTAGGCAAGGCTGTAAATCGTCATTACGCCTTAATGCAACGAGAAAACGACCCATACAAGCGCCAGGTAGACATCTGGCTTGCAAAAGACCTTGAGTGGCTACCAGGGCGAATTCGTTCTCAAGAATCGAATGGAAGGGTACTTGAGCTGGTTTTCAAGCAAAAGAACCCTATTGCAAGTGTAGTAACGCCTTTATTCTAAAAACCAGATCCAGATCTCGGATTTTGATTATTGTGACCTAGTAGTGCACCCATCATTGTGTACAAGGCAGCGCCTGACATTGATACTGCAAAAATCCCTGAAAAAGAGATGATGATGGGCAGAATGCGCCACTGCTCTGTTAACTTGTAATCACCATATCCAACAGTCGTATACATTTCACCGGCAAAGTAAAAGGTTTGTGGGTTGGTTGGGAACACCTTTAAGGCTACGCAAATGTAGGCCCAAACTACGATTTCAGCTAAATGGATAGCAATAACTAAGAGTATGGCTACGAAATACGACAGAAAGCTTGCTCCAACAATGCGCCGTCTAGTCATGACTTGAT
Organism: Polynucleobacter sp. AP-Kaivos-20-H2; assembly: GCF_018882215.1. Taxonomy (GTDB): domain Bacteria; phylum Pseudomonadota; class Gammaproteobacteria; order Burkholderiales; family Burkholderiaceae; genus Polynucleobacter. The sequence continues at coordinate 358,402 of NZ_JACVOX010000001.1, forward strand.
CGATAGTATGAAATGCACCAGCAATACCTAGAACGGCAACCGCATGAACAGCCAACATCAGGCATGCACTTACGACAATCACCCAGATCTGACCATTTCCCATGTCTGCATTTATCTCATTGAATAGGGTTGCAAAGCTAGGAAGGTCAGTATTTTGAAAAAGGCTAAGCATGATCGTTCTTGAGTGGGTTGGACTACAAAAATATCTTATTTGACATAATAATGATTATACGCAGAAAGGTATATCAGGATTTGAGTTGACTAAGGGCCTTTGGCACTAATTAAGGTTGCTTATAGAGCTTCTGCCAGCGTGAACTCAAGCCTTCCGCAATCCATGGTTTCTCATAAATCAGCGCAATATCAATAGCCGTAAATCCTTGTGAGTTGCGTAATTGGAGATCAGCCCCCTTATCCAGCAATAACTTAACCAATGCCTCATTGCCAGACTGAACCGCCATCATTAAGGGCGTTGTATTGCTTGGGCTAAGAGCATCAACAATAGCTCCGTTGGCGATTAAATATTGGGCAATCTCTAGATGACCTTTTGCACATGCGTAATGTAAAGGCGTCCAGCCTATGTGGTTAATTTGCGCTTTATGTTGCTGTACGAGGCTTTTAACAAGCGGTAAATTGCCATCTATGGATGCAATCATGAGTGGTGTTTCACCGAATTTATTGGAAATATCCACATCAGTAGCCTTATTAGCCACCAGAAACGTGATGACATCCTCAGACTTGTCCTTAATGGCTAGATTCAGCATTAGCTCGCCCCTGGCATCGATTGAATTCGGGTTAACGCCTTTGGATACTAGGGATCTAACGGTAGAGACATCGTTGAATTTGGCTGCTTTAGCAAAATCAGCAATATCAGCGTCGGATTGAGCTAATGCGAAGTTATTTAAGCTTAGGAAGAAGCAAAAAATACAGACAATTATCTTAATTTTATTTCTCATGAAAATTTTCTATCTATTTGAAAACATTCATAAAAATTACTTGAAGTTTGTTTAGCTAGGTCATCAATGGATACGCTTTTAAGATCGGCAATAAATTCACCGACTTTGGATACCCATGCAGGCTCATTTGTCTTGCCGCGATATGGTATGGGCGCTAAATAAGGCGAATCTGTCTCAATGAGCATTCTATCCAAGGGTACTTGTTTACAGGTTTCTTGGAGTTCTTTAGCGCTTTTGAAGGTCACTATCCCTGAAAAGGAGATAAAAAATCCCATTTCCATGGCCGCCTTTGCAACATCGTAGGATTCGGTAAAGCAATGCATCACCCCACCAATTTGATGGGCACCCTCCTCTTTGAGGATTTTGATGGTGTCCTCAGAGGCAGACCTTGTATGGATGATGAGGGGCTTCTTAGATGCGATGGAAGCTCTGATATGAGTTCTAAACCGCACCCGTTGCCATTCCATGGACTCATAACTACGATCACCCATGCGGTAGTAATCAAGTCCTGTTTCACCAATTGCAACGATTTTGGGGTGCTTTAGAGCCGTCTCAACCAGAAAATCAAAGGTAGGCTCAGGGGTGTCTTCGTAATCAGGATGAACGCCAACAGACGCAAAGAGGTTTGGGTGATCTTGCGCTAATTTAAGTACATTGGGAAAGTCCGGCAAATCAACGGATACACACAAAGCATGACTTACTTTGGCCGAATGCATATTACCCAATACTTCGGGTAGGCGGGATTGAAATTCCGGGAAATCGAGATGGCAATGAGAGTCTATGAACATGACCCGTTATTTTAAACTGCCTGGGTTTATTTTATGAGCCAAAAATCTGTTGGTATTGGGAAAGCAATGCTTCTAACTGGATGCGGTTGGCTAGAGGATGATTTTCATGGCGACGAGCCTGGATGAGCGACTTCCATAGCTGGAGCATTCTTTGAACGTTCACTGCTTTTGAAAGGCCCTGAAGCGTAGAGATGTGCTTTGGGTAATACCGTGGCGCACCATCTTGGACAACTGACTGCAAATCTGAGATCCAGCGTTGCATACTTGCTAAAAGAAAGCCATATTGAGCCTTGTATGTCTTCTCAGCTGCATCTAGCCAATTCATTCCCGCACCCTGAGCCATCGATTGCAATAAGTAGCGTGATGCCTGAATTGATACCGTGAGCTCATCCTTCTCGTCTTTATTGTGCCTTGCGATCAAAGAGCTCAATACTGAGAATGGCGCCCCGCCCTGCTCGTCGTAAATGGTTTCGACATCCCCATCATTTACTTTTAGGCCGTCAATAGTATTCAGTTGTGTTTTTAGCCAAGCCAATCCTTGCTCACGATCAGGGCGTGGTGCAGTCAGAAGTCGGCAGCGCGATCTAATTGTAGGTAAGACGCGATCAACACGATCGGCTAACAATATAAAGATGGTGTTGGCTGGAGGCTCTTCTAGAGATTTTAATAAAGTGTTAGCGGAGTCCGTGCGCAACATTTCCAAGGGATAAATCAATATCACACGATTACCACCGCGATGTGAGCCAATGGAAAGATTTTCTATGGCATGACGGGTTTCTTCAATGGAGATATTTTTCTTCTCTTTTTTTTCGCTTGAATCACTGTCATCATCACGTGCCGCTTTACCTCTTTTGGGTGTTTCGTCACTCTCATAATCAGCGTGAGGTAGGAGCTTTCGATGCGTTTCAGGAACTAAAGCAATAAAGTCCGGATGGTTGCCCGTATCAAACCAGTGGCAGGCTTCGCATTGATTGCAGGGTTTTATTGCTGCATTTGAATTCTCGCAAAGAAGTGCCTTAGCAAGCTCAACAGAGAACGCAAACTTACCGATACCGGACTGCCCGTGCAACAAAATCGCATTAGGGAAATTGGCAAAATCCAAGCTTTCCCATAATGGCTTAAGCCAAGGCGCCATCAGATTATCTTGCTTCACTTAAATCGCAATCTGAATAAGTTTCAGACCGTCCCAAATAGCTTCAGGGGTTTTCGTTGCATCGACTAGATGAAAGCGTGATGAATCATCCTTGGCTCTTCTCAAGTATTCCTGACGAACTCTTTCAAAAAAATCTAGATCCATTTTTTCAAATTTATCCGGGGCACGGACCTTGGAGCGTCTTGCCTCTGCAACCTCACCAGGTAAGTCAAACAGGATTGTTAAGTTGGGTTGCAAAAGTGAACCATCGGGGCGACCCTGAACCCAACGCTCTAATTCATTTAACTTTGCCAAGCTCAGGCCGCGACCACCACCTTGGTAGGCGAAGCTAGCATCTGTAAAGCGATCTGAAATAACAATCTTTCCTGCCGACAGTGCTGGCTCAATGATCTGTGCAATATGTTCACGACGTGCAGCAAACATTAATAAGGCCTCAGTCTCCAAATTCATTGGTGCATCTAAAAGTAGATTGCGCAATTGTTCACCCAAACTAGTTCCACCAGGTTCACGAGTCATCACCACCTCTTTATTTGGGTAGCGCTCTTGCATCAAACTTCTAAAGGCGTCAACGTGCGTACTCTTTCCCGCGCCGTCAATACCTTCGAAACTAATGAAATATCCGTTTTGTGCTGATGTCATAGTTAAATGAATTTAGTTGGCGCCCTTTCCAGGCGCAATTTTGCGTTGGTACCGATCTACTGCTGACTCATGCTCTTTTAAGCTTTGAGAAAAGTGACTGCTACCATCGCCTTTTGCCACGAAAAATAAGGCCTCACTTTTAGCAGGATGCGCAGCAGCCAAAATAGACTCTTTACTGGGCATTGCGATGGGGCTAGGAGGTAAACCTTTATGCATATAGGTATTGTAGGCAGTGTCTTTGCGTAAATCCGCTTTCCGCAAATTTCCATCAAATTTAGGGCCTATTCCGTAGATAACCGTAGGATCGGTTTGAAGAGGCATTCCTTTATTGAGTCTATTTATAAATACCGCAGAAATCATATCCCGATCGCTTGAGCGGCCAGTTTCCTTTTCGATGATGGAAGACAGGATTAAGAGTTCATAGGGTGTTTTTAAGGGAAGCCCAGGCTCTTTTTGATCCCAAGCCTGGTTTAGTTGCTTTTGCATTGCTTGTGCGGCTCTACGATAAATATTTAAATCCGGTTCATCAGGGTCAAATATATAGGTATCAGGAAGAAAAAGTCCTTCATCACTGGGGTAGCTAAGATTGAGGGATTGCAGCAAATTCTTATTGCTCATACCCTTGGTTTGATGGATGAGAGCTGGGTGCATATCGATGATGCTCCGCAGTTGCCAGATAGACATACCCGGAATAATCGCAATACTTTCCCTCACTCGGTCACCGCGTGCTATTTGCAGTAACACTTTTCCGAGGCTCCCTCCTACTGGAAACATATAGGTGCCAGGCTTTAGTTTTGATCCCACGAAAATACTTCTAGCGCCAACCTGGATAGTGAATTTATTGATCGATAAGCCTTGCTCACCCAACTGATCGGCAATGCTAGAAAGGCTTGAATTCGGATTAATCTTCACTTTATAAACAGGTGCGCTATCGACATTGGGAGTGTTGGGCACCACTGGCAGTAAAAAAATACCGCCATAAATTAGACCTAGGAAGATTAACAGAAGGGCAAACCAATACTTGAGACCTCGATCTTTTGACTTTTTCTTAATAAATAGAGATCTGCTCTGAATTTTTCTGCTCATCAGGCTATGATAAAAGGGTCATGATAAATACCCCCAAAATTGAGCAAAACTGGCTAAATAACCCCACTTCCCTACCCTGCAATTTGCCGCAGTGGGGATTAATCCTGGTTGAGGGCTCAGATGCTGCAAGCTTTTTACAAAATCAATTAACAAATTCAGTATTGGGGCTTAACCGCACCCTACCCAGTCAAATAGCCCAAAATTTTTCAGGTGTCCGCCTAGTAGGTTATTGCAGCCCTAAAGGGAGATTGCTTGCAAGCGCATGGCTCGGACTGTTTCCATCTGACGAGAACGCCGAAGATCGCTTTGCTTTATTTATTTCGAAAGATATTGCCGCAAGTACAGCAAAACGCTTATCCATGTTTGTATTGCGCTCAAAGGTAAAAGTTACCGATGTAACCGAGAATTGGATTATTTCTGGACTGCATGGTTCCGAGGAGCAGATTGTCCAATTTAAGATTGATCCTAGCGCTATGAGTTTACGCATGCCCGATGTTTTGGCAAACAATCAATCGGTTGCCCGTCTTTTGTTTGCAATCCCTGTTGATGAACAATCAAGTGCACGTAATTCTAGTGAAATGCTTCAAGCATGGAATGCGCTTGAGGTCTTAAGTGCCATTCCTAGAATTGTTCAAGCAACACAGGAGCAATTTGTGCCCCAAATGATTAATTTTGAATCTGTGGCCGGCGTTGATTTTAAAAAAGGGTGTTATCCAGGCCAAGAAATCGTTGCTCGTAGCCAATATCGTGGCGCCATCAAGCGTCGACTGCAAATTGCCCATATAGATAGAAGTAGTTCAGATGAAAAATTGGCCGTCCCGGGCGCTGAACTTTTCCACTCCAATGATCCCTCCCAGCCAGCAGGAATGGTTGTTTTATCTGCACATTCTCCAGAGGATCAGGAGCGCATTGACCTTCAGATCGAGTGCAAGCTAGAGGCGCTTGAAAATGGGGAAATTCATCTTGGTAGCACTGAGGGACCTGTGTTAAAAATAGATTTATTGCCCTACCCTTTGCTCGAAATTTAATAACCCTTATGTGCCTTATTCTCTTCGCCTGGAATTCTCACCCAGAATATTCGCTGGTGGTAGCAGCGAACCGTGATGAGTTTTATGAGCGCAATACCGATGGTGTTTCATGGTGGTCTGAACATCCCCATGTTTTAGCAGGTAGAGATCGCGCTGATGTATTGGGTAGTCCTGGAACCTGGCTGGGATTTACCAAAACCGGAAAATTTGCAGCCTTAACGAATGTTCGGGCGCCTAGCGAAAAAAATCCCGATTCTAGAACGCGTGGTGAACTATCTTTGATGTACCTCACCGGCAATGAGCGCCCTTCCGAATTTATCCAAGGCAATGCTAAACGCTTTCAGCAATACAACGGCTTTAATCTTTTAATGGCGGATTTAAGTGACCCAGCCAATGCCGAAATGCATTGGGTAAGCAACCGGATGATGATGGGGCAAAGTATTCGTCCGCGTAAAGTGTTTCCACAGCAGATGTTAGAGCCAGGAGTTTATGGCTTGTCCAATGCCATGCTTGATACCCCGTGGCCAAAAGTAAATCATCGTATAGCCGCATTTGCTCAGGCTTTGGCAATGGATCAAGGACAACTTAAAAATGCAGATCCATATTTAAAGCTATTGGCGGATACCCATCACGCCAGTGACAACGAGCTTCCTAACACTGGGGTTAGTCGTGAATGGGAGAAGGCACTCTCACCAGCGTTTATTAAAACTCCTGCTTATGGAACGCGTTCAAGTACTGTTTTAAGGGTGAGGAAAGACGGCCAGTTTGAGATGGTGGAGCGTCGCTTTGATGCTTCAGGAACCGTAGGCCATGACGTTGTTACAGGCGCCCTTAGCTCTGCATCAGATTCAAATTTATCCGTCTAGCATTACTCAAAGCGACCATCATCGTTTATAACTCGATCACCATCCGCATTGCGAGTTGCTAAGCGCTTCAGATACTTGAAGGTGCCGGTAGACATGCAGCAAATTTCACCTTGATCGTTATAAAGCTTGGCTTCACAAAAAGCCATTGTTGCTGTTCTGCGAACCGTATCAGCCTTGACTCTCAGCACACCGGTTGCAGCTTGCATGAAATTATTCTTCATTTCAATGGTCACCACACTGCGATCACCGGGATCGCCGGAGCGTGCTGCAACAGCCATAGCTACATCCATCAGCGTTAACAAAACACCTCCATGCGCTACTTCCCAAGTGTTGTTGTGCTCAGGTTTGAGAGCCAGCAAAATCTCCCCCTTGCCCATTTCAGCGCTTAAACAACGAACACCCAAAAGCTTTAAAAAAGGCACATTCAATTCCTCGCCTAAATTAGCTAACTGGGTCTGTGGATTCATTTGGACTTGTTTGTTCATAGATTAATTTTAGAGCCATGCACGTGATTTAGTAAATCCACCTAGAATACCTCTATGGCCTTTACTTTACGCGGCGATGATGCCTGCCAAGCAACCCTCCCCACCCCGATACCCAATCCCTACTGGGTCGCATTTTCACCCTCATCTGCCAAATTGGTGGGTATCGACCTGGACGAAAATAATCTTCCCATAGATAAAACATGGCTAGAGATATTGTCTGGGAACGGTTTAAATACAACCAATCATCAATTTCCAAATCCTATAGCAACAGCCTATAGCGGACATCAATTTGGGGTGTGGGCTGGTCAACTGGGTGATGGACGCGCAATATTGTTAGGCGATATTGCTGAGCAAGAATTACAGCTCAAAGGAGCTGGGACAACGCGATTCTCCCGCATGGGTGATGGTCGCGCTGTATTGCGCTCATCTATTAGGGAATTCTTATGCAGCGAGTCAATGCATGCTTTGGGAATTCCAACTACAAGAGCGCTATCAATTGTTGGCTCAGACATGCCTGTCAGAAGAGAAACCTTAGAGACTGCAGCCGTTTGTGCTCGCTTGGCGCCAAGCTTTATTCGGGTTGGACACTTTGAGCATTACGCTTCAATACAAAACCATGCAAGGTTAAAAGAGCTCGCAGATTACCTTATAGAAATACATTACCCGGAATCCTTACAGGCTAACGGGCCCTATTTAGATTTATTTAAAAGAATTTGCGCACGTAACGCTAAATTAGTCGCTCAATGGCAGGCTGTGGGCTTTTGTCATGGAGTTCTCAATAGTGACAATATCAGTGCGCTTGGATTGACTATTGACTATGGCCCTTTTGGATTTTTAGACCAGTTTCAGATCGATCATATTTGCAACCATAGCGATCAAGGTGGTCGCTATGCCTACCATCGCCAACCGCAAATCATGCATTGGAATATGGCGTGCTTGGCCAGCGCTATGATTCCACTGCTCGAGCTTCGCCATAACGAAAAAGAAGCGCAAGAGCAATTACGAGCTGCCCTTGAAGAGTTTCCGGTTATTTATGCGAGTAATTGGCAAGCATTGTTTCGTAATAAATTAGGATTTAGTACGGAGCAAGATGGCGACGTCGCTCTGATTGAGAGGTTATTACAGGCAATGCATGATTCAAAAGTGGATTTCACTAACTTCTTTCGCAACCTTGGAAAGCTCAACTCAGATCTGTCTATTTCGCAGATTACCTTAAGAGATGATTTTATTGACCGCGATGCAATTGATCTTTGGTTCGTTGATTATTTAGCTCGCTTACAGAGTGAATCTAGTATTGATTCAGAGCGGCACTTAGCAATGAATCGAGTTAACCCAAAATACATCCTGCGAAATCATCTCGCCCAGTTTGCCATTGAGCAGGCGCAGAAAAAAGACTTTTCTGAGGTATCAAAGCTTCTTAAGGTTTTAAGTAGCCCCTTCGATGAACAGCCAGAATTTGCCTCTTACTCGCTAGCTCCACCACCAGATATGGATATGGTCGAAGTAAGCTGTTCCTCATAAATGTTCATTAAGAAAATCATATTATTGGAGTCAAAATGAAAAAAACAGATCAAGAATATAAGCAATCATTAAGTGATATAGAGTACCGAGTAACTCGAGAAGCAGCAACCGAGCGACCTTTTACCGGCAAGTACTGGGATCATTGGGACAAGGGTCGCTATCAGTGCGTTTGCTGTGGTACACCACTCTTTTTATCAGAGACCAAGTTCGATGCTGGTTGCGGGTGGCCAAGCTATAACGCCCCAGAAGTTGCATCCTCTATTAAGGAAATTCGAGATACTACTCATGGCATGGTTCGCACCGAAGTCCGTTGTGCAAATTGTGATGCCCATTTAGGACATGTATTTGAGGATGGCCCCATGCCAACTGGATTGCGCTACTGCATTAACTCTGCATCCTTGAGTTTTGAGCCAGGCGCCAACGCCATACCCGCAAAAACTGAAAAATAAATAAATAGCTGGATAATCCTCTTATGAAATTTTTATTCGACCTATTCCCCATTATTCTCTTCTTTGTCGCCTTTAAGCTGGGCGACATATACACAGCAACCATCGTAGCCATGGTGGCCACTATCGGACAGATTCTATGGGTCTATTACCGCCATCGCAAGATCGATGCCATGCAATGGATAAGTCTTGTCATGATTGTTGTGTTTGGTAGCCTCACAATCTTCTTGCATGACAAAACATTTATTCAGTTAAAGCCAACAGCTCTTTACTGGCTCTTTTCAGGCGCCCTATTCATCAGCGCTCAGTTTTTTCAAAAGAATTGGATACAAGTATTAATGGGAAAGCAGGTAACGCTTAAAGCAGAATCTGCGCATTCAGTTTGGCATAGCCTCAATATGGCTTGGGCTATATTCTTTTTTATCATGGGTGCACTTAATCTTTATATTGCTTTTGAGTACTCAGAAGAAACTTGGGTTAACTTTAAATTATTCGGCAGCACTGGCCTCCTATTGCTTTTTGTCATTCTGCAAGGAGTTTGGCTCTCCAAGCACATGGAGCATCCAAGCGAATGAGCATCAATCAACTACGAATTGCCGCTTTCGATGAAGATCTACGCAAAGCTTTTCAGGTACAAGCCTTAAAGATTGAAGATGAAAGTCATCTTCATGCTGGCCATGCGGGCGCAGCTAGTGGCGGCGGTCACTTTAGACTGGAAATTGTTGCGCCAGAGTTTATGGGTTTGAGCCTAGTGGCACGCCATAGGGCTGTTTATGCGGCCTTGAATCGCCATATTCCCAAGGAAATTCATGCCCTAACCATTGCCGCCCTAGCCCCAGACGAAGTTACTGTCTAGGGCTACCTTAGAATGGCTTTATTCCCCTTTAATTTACTTATCAAAACCATGATCAATAAACGTCTAATACTCTCAATCAGCCTTCTTGGAGCCGCTCTTTTATCTGCAAATGCAATCGCACAAAATGCCGTCATCGTGAATGGCAAAGCGATTCCTAAAGCACAATTGGATAAGCTAGTTCAACGTTCAGGTCAGCCTGATAACCCGCAGATACGCGATCAAGCTCGTGAGATGTTGGTAACCCGTGAATTGGTATTGCAGGAGGCTGACAAGCGCGGCGTCATTCAGAATGAAATGGTACGCGAGCAATTAGAGCAAGCACGCATGGGAGTTTTAGTTGGCGCTGTATTTGAGGATTATATTGAAAAAGAAGGTGTTGCAGAAGCTGATCTGAAAGCCGCTTATGAATCTGCAAAGGCGCAATACACTGGTAAGGAATATCACGTAGAACATATCTTGGTAGAAAAAGAAGCGGATGCCAAGGCAATTACTGCGCAGCTTAAGGCAGGCGCTAATTTCGAAGAAATTGCTAAGGCAAAGTCGCTCGACCCTGGCTCTGCTAAAAATGGCGGCGATCTAGGCTGGGTTAGCGATAAAGCATTGGTGCCAGAGTTTTCTAAAGCAATGGTTCAACTCAAAAATGGGCAAATTACTGACAAGCCTGTGAAATCAAAGTTTGGTTGGCACATCATCAAGGTAATCGATTCTCGCGATATTCAAGCCCCAAGTTTTGAAGAAATGAAGGCTCAATTGAAACAGATGATCATCTCTGATAAGAATTGGCAAAAAGCGAAGTTCTCAGAAATGATGCAAAAACTACGCGCTAAAGCAAAGATTCAATAAAAAGCTAAGTAGTTCTATCTGGCGGGATAACGTCGCGGTCTGAGTTTTTGGATCGCCAAACCCGCCAGTCCGCATGCAAACGCGGACATTACAAATACATCTCTTGGTTGAGATGCTTCCCATATCCAGCCAGCACATAACCCTCCGAGCGTTCCACCAAGGCCGTAGGAGATGGTAGCCATCAAAGCTTGACCTCTAGCCTGTAACGGGCCTGTGAACCAACGTTGCAAAAGTTTTGTAGCGGCACTATGGTGTGCAGCAAAAGTGCCAGCATGCATTAATTGCGCCACTATCAAAATGGAAGTTATTGGTAGGAAAGCTATTAAGGCAAATCTGACAACGCCAATTCCAAAGGCAGCCTGCAATATAACCTCGGCATCTAACCTGCTCAATGCCTTACTTTGAAAGTAAAAGAAAATGACTTCGGCAAAAACACCTAGAGCCCAAAACAGGCCAATCTGAAATTTGTTGTAGCCAAGGTTGGAGAGATAAAGAGAGTAAAAAACATATAAAGCTGCGTGGGCAAAGATCATAAAAAATCCAGACATTAAAAACCACCGAACATCTGGATTAAAAAGCACAACCAATAACTCCCCTTTCACCATTTTGCGACGCTCCATCTTGGGCTCGTGTAAACAAAAAGTAATAAGAGCTAGGGCAAGTAAAACAACGGTGCCCACAATGGGATAAAGCCCAATACTCTTGCGCTGGAATAACTCTCCTGCGGCAAGAACCATGGCAATAAAGCCGATAGACCCCCACAGACGCAAGCGTCCGTAACGCTTATCGAAGGAATTATCTTTATATAAGGCATGAATAGTGGCTGACTCACCAAGCGGCATCAAACTACTCAAAATGGTGTGCAACACAAACATCCAAATAAAAAACCCGATGTAGCTGTGCAAGAAATAAATGCATAAGAAAACAACCGCCGCAAGACATGCGCAGAATCGAATAATGCTAATCCGATTAGAAAGGTAGTCCGATAACCAACCCCAAGAAAATGGACCAATAATGCGGGTGATCTGTAACATAGACATCAATGCAGCAATTTCTATAACGCTAAAGCCCCGTTCTAAAAAGAACAAGCTGGCATATGGAGAAACCAACCCAACATAAGCGAAATATAAAAAGAAAAAGGACCCGAAGGCCCAGCGTAGCGAAGGCGTCATCGATTAAGCCAATTAATCGCGCAATGAGCCTGGTTGAGAGGCTGGAATAGATGCGGCATCTGGAACATCAGCACATTGAGCGCGATGGCGTAGAGCATGATCCATTAAAACAAGCGCCAACATTGCTTCAGCAATCGGTGTTGCACGAATACCAACGCAAGGGTCATGCCTGCCTTTGGTTTGAACTGTAATAGGCTTTCCATCTAAATCAATAGATTGCTTTGGGCTCATGATGCTAGAAGTTGGTTTAATCGCAATGGAAATACGAAGATCTTGGCCGCTGCTAATGCCACCTAAAGTACCACCGGAGTTATTGCTTGCAAAGCCATCAGGATAAAGCTCATCTCCGTGCTCGCTACCACGTTGAGACACTGACTTAAAGCCGGCGCCAATCTCAACACCTTTAACTGCATTGATACCCATCATGGCATGCGCAATATCGGCATCCAATTTATCGAACAAAGGCTCACCCAGGCCTGCAGGAACATTGCGAGCTCGTACCTCGATACGTGCGCCACAAGAGTCCCCTGCTTTACGCAAGTCATCCATATAACCTTCAAGCTGAGGGATGATTTCTGCATTGGCAGCAAAAAATGGATTCTGATCAATCTGAGTGATATCTTTAAATGGAATTTGAAGCTCACCCAATTGACTCATATAGCCATAAAACTCAGTGCCATATTTCTCATGTAGCCATTTTTTGGCAATCGCAGCCGCAGCAACAACCGGCGCTGTTAAACGAGCGGATGAGCGACCACCACCACGGGGATCACGAACGCCATATTTATTTTGATACGCATAATCTGCGTGACCAGGCCTAAAGGTCTGCAAGATATCGCCATAGTCTTGGCTGCGTTGGTCTGTATTGCGAATTAATAGCGCAATAGGCGTACCTGTTGTCTTACCCTCAAAGACGCCAGAAAGGATTTCAACTTTGTCCTCTTCTTTGCGTTGAGTAACATGACGCGATGTGCCTGGTTTGCGACGATCTAAATCTAGCTGAATGTCTGCTTCGGAAAGATTCATGCCCGGCGGGCAACCATCAACCACCGCCCCGATTGCGGGACCGTGGGATTCACCAAAAGTGGTAACAGTAAAAAGGAGGCCTAAAGTATTTCCTGACATATCGACATTATGTCATTTGTCGGAAAATGATGGCTATAACGACTTAGGAGGTTGCTTTTTCAGTATCTTCCGGCCAATCACGAATATAGGCCTTGAGCATCGTATTTTCGAAGTCCTGAGCCTCTACCACTGATTTCGCTACGTCGTAGAAAGAAATAACGCCCATCAACATCTTTTGATCGACTACTGGCAAATAGCGCGCATGGTCTACCAGCATCATGCGCCGAACCTCATCAATCTCGGTTTCCATATTGCAGGTCAAAGGTGTTTGATTCATCACAGTATTCACTTGAAGATCTTCAAGCTTGCCGTGATGCTTAGCTAAAGCAGCAATGACTTCACGGAAGGTCAGAATACCAACTAGCTTGTCATACTCCATGACTACTAATGAACCAATGTCGTGCTCACTCATTACTAGCACTGCAGTTTGCAACGCTGTATCAGGGGCTACTGTAAAAAGGGTGCTTCCCTTGACACGTAATATGTCACGAACTTTCATTTGGTCTCCGAAAACAATATATATAGATCCAATATAGACTCAAGACCTCCTCGAATCAAGAGCTTAGGCGATACTTTTAGTAACGAATAACCCTAATGACGCCGCTTCGAATATCAGGCAAATTGGCTACCAGTACAGCACCGGTTAAAGTAATCCACCAGGTCATATAGATCCACGTTAAACCCAGGGGCAAGATCGCAAAAGCGCCATATACCGTCTTATAGAAGGCCGTGTTGCCCAAGAAAATAGCAAAACCAAACTTCATTAGCTCAAAGGCAAGTGCTGCTACAAAAGCTCCTGCAAAGGCGTCTCGCCACAAAATCTTGGCGTAAGGAAGAATTTTGTAGACCACTGCATAGACCAGAATGGCCAAAAAGATTGGGGCAATCGCAGCCACTAATTGAAAGCCAAAAGATACCGCGCTGATCCAGCCTTCTGAAGCACTAAATAAAACGCCGCTCAAGTAAATACCAACGCCAAGCATGATTGGACCCAGAATAGTTGCCGCACTATAGATCACAATTTTTTTATACAAAGGGCGTCTTGCAGTGACCTTGAATATTTGGTTAAAGGCACCCTCTATCACCGCTAAAGTCATGATTGTTGTAATAATCAGTCCAGCCAAACCTACATAGGTAAGGCCTTTAGCTTGGGATGAGAATTGATCTAAGTAAATAAATACCTGTTGGTTAATACCACCTGGCATATAAGTATCCAAAAGCCAGGATCTAAAGCTATTTTTAACTTGGATCACGCTTGGGAGCTGGCCAATCAGCATAGTGGCGATCGTCACCATCGGTACCATGGATAAGGTCGTTGTAAATGCCAGGCTAGCCGCAATTTGCTTTAAATTTTGACCGCGATTACGCTCCCAGATCTCTTTAGCCAGAGAGAGCCATAATTGGGGGTTACGAATAAGTCGCATCGCCGTATCATAAGAGATCAATATGAGCCAACACGATATTTTAGTTTTGTACTTCTCCCGTTATGGTGCAACCAAGGATCTGGCGCGCCTGATTGCTGAGGGTATCGAGAGCGTTCCAGGGGCAAATGCCCGCTTGAGAACCGTGCCCCCCATATCTGCGGTTTGTGAAGCTACGGAGGCAGCCGTACCCCAGGATGGAGCACCTTACGTTGAATATTCAGACCTAAAGGAGTGCATTGGTCTTGCTTTGGGTTCTCCGACTCGTTTTGGCAATATGGCAGCGCCGATGAAATACTTTTGGGATGGAAGTTCTTCAGAGTGGTTAAATGGCGCCTTGATTGGTAAACCGGCCTGTGTCTTTACGAGTACCGGTAGCATGCATGGCGGTCAAGAAAGCACCCTCTTAACCATGATGATTCCACTGCTGCATCACGGCATGATGCTAATGGGTATTCCGTACAGCGAGCCCGACCTCATGTCTTCCAATACAGGCGGTAGTCCTTATGGAGTGACTCATCTCGCTCACGCCGACGGACGTGCGCCTATCAGCCCCGAAGAACAACGCCTAGCTAAGGCGCAAGGCAAGCGCCTAGCTGAAACTGCCTTAATGCTTTTTTCAAAATAAAAGGTAATGCATTCAGCAGTCATCATGATAAAAAAGATTCTCGACAAAAATCCATACCAACTTATAGCAACAGCCGCTTTTATTGATTTATTTATCTTGTGTGTCTGTTGGGAGTGGTTTATCTCCCCTCTCCGACCTGGTGGGTCATGGTTGATCCTAAAGGGTATACCTTTGCTATTCGCTATTCCTGGGATATGGAAAGGAAAGGTTTACACGATGCAGTGGGCCTCAATGTTGATATTGCTTTATACAACCGAAGGCTTAGTTCGCATTCTCGAAACGGGTACCAATTTTTGGCTTGCACTGCTAGAAACTATTTTCTCAACTATCGGCTTTGTCTGTTTACTCATGTATCTAAAGCCCATCAAAAAAGAAGCTAAGGCTCTCAAGAAGGCGGCTGCGGAGTAAGAATGCAAACCTTCATCAATCAGTTATCCACAGTCCTTGAGACAAAATATATTCTGACTCACGATGAGGATAAAACGCCCTACTTAACTGATTGGCGTAAACGCTTTACGGGAAAAGCGCTTGCAGTTCTTTTGCCTAGCAATACTGCTGAAGTAGCAAATATCGTCAAGCTCTGCGCCGCAAGCCAGGTTGCTATAGTCCCTCAAGGTGGACATACCGGCTTTTGTGGTGGCGCTACACCTGATATTAGCGGTAAGCAAGTCATCCTCAATCTCAAGCGCATGAATCAGATTCGTGAAATCGATAGTGCTAATCAAACCATCACACTTGAGGCGGGATGCATTTTGCAATCTGTGCAAGAAAAAGCTGCTGAACAAGGATTTTTGTTTCCCTTAAGTTTGGGTGCAGAAGGTAGCTGCATGATCGGTGGCAACTTAGCAACCAATGCAGGTGGAACCAATGTGTTGCGCTACGGTAATGCACGTGATCTATGTCTAGGTCTTGAAGTTGTTACCGCCAAAGGTGATATTTGGAATGGCATTAAAGGTTTGCGTAAGGACAATACGGGTTACGATTTGCGTGACTTGTTTGTTGGATCAGAAGGCACCCTAGGCATCATCACTGCTGCAGTCATGAAGCTTTACCCCTTACCGATTTCCCAATGGACTACCCTCGTCGCATGTGAAACCATCGCCTCTTCAATTGCACTTTTAAATCTCTTTCAGAAACGGGCAACCTCATTGCTGACCGGTTTTGAAATGATGACGCAGGAATCTTTGGAGTTAAATGAGAAGCACTTTCCTCAAATGGCAAATCCACTGCAAGGTAAGCCGCCATTTACCGTACTTGTTGAATTGTCAGATCATGAGAGCGAGGATCATGTCAGACAGCTTCTGGAAACCATTTTGGAGGAAGCCTTCGAATCTGGTCTTATCAGCGACGCTGTTATTGCCAGCAACTT
The DNA here is from genome assembly GCF_018882215.1 of Polynucleobacter sp. AP-Kaivos-20-H2. Lineage (GTDB taxonomy): Bacteria > Pseudomonadota > Gammaproteobacteria > Burkholderiales > Burkholderiaceae > Polynucleobacter. The sequence continues at coordinate 374,781 of NZ_JACVOX010000001.1, forward strand.
AAGTCAAGCCAATGCCTTTTGGCATATGCGGGAACACATTACGCTAGCGCAAGCCGAAGAAGGTGCAAACCTCAAACATGACATCACCATTCCCCTTTCATCACTTGAAAGCTTTGTCAAAGAAACCGATGCCTTGATCAGGGCAAACTTTCCTGGGGTCAGAATCATCAATTTTGGCCATTTAGGGGATGGAAACTTGCACTACAACATTGCCCCACCCTTAGGCATGGATCCCAAGACTTTCAATGAAATCAATGAAAAACCCATTCATGAGCTCGTATATGCCCAAGTTGAGCGCTGTAATGGCTCCATTTCTGCAGAACACGGGGTAGGACAGCTCAAATTGGAAGGCTTAAGGGCTCATAAGGGTGAGGTGGCCCACGAGCTCATGAAGACCCTCAAAAGAGCTTTAGACCCCCAAAATATCCTTAATCCCCATAAAGTTGTCTCCATTTAAGAAAAACAGCTGCTTTTTTGATAAATATTTTGTAATTCATGTCATCTCGACCGCTTTTCCATGCGTTGTATAGCCATGGAGGTGACAAACATGTCAACAAGATTAAAACGTTGGGCCCGTGCAATTCAAGAGATCGATTTGTCCACAAGGACGCCTGAAGTAGCCATTGGCTACCTGGACAGTAAATACCGCGATATTGCTTGGCGTTATATCCGTATCCTTGGCTTCGAACGCACCATTAGCTTCATGGCAAGCAATAACTTTCACCCTGAGTGATTGTTAAAAAACCCTAAATATTTGATTTATTTAGGGTTTTTTGTTTTGAAGCTTGCTTATTGAGCTTTTAGCCAAAGAATTCCATGGCCTCTACCAGCAAAACGTCAGGAATCTCTTCTGGTATGTAGTGACCACTGGGAACAGCTTTTCCAGCAACATCCTTGGCCACAACCCTCCAGTCTTCTAAAGGTTTAAAGCATTGGTTTACTAAACCATGCTCACCCCACAACACCTTCAGTGGCATCTTCAACATCTTGCCTGCAGCACGATCAGAGCGATCGTGAATGAGGTCAATAGAAGCAGCAGCTCGGTAATCTTCACACATCGCATGCATGCTTTCTGCATGACTAGCCCCAGCCAAATATTCCGACCATCGATCTGGGGAAAATATCCCTGTGCCCGCATGTCGACCCATATGGTTTTTTAACCAAAACTCAGGATTAGCGCCGATTAAGGTTTCTGGAACTGGCTCTGGCTGTATCAGGAAGAACCAATGCCAATATCCCTTAGCAAATTCCATAGTGGTGTTCTCGTACATTGTTAATGTTGGAGAGATATCCAGAACCATTAAACGTAAAACACTTTCAGGAAAGTCCATTGCCAGGCGATGAGAAACCCTTCCACCTCTGTCATGTCCAAGCAAGAAGAATTGATTAAAACCTAAACTTTTCATCAATGCATGTTGATCTGCGGCCATTGATCTTTTTGAATACGTTGAGTGATCACTTTTGCCATGAGGCTTTGATGACGCACCGTAACCCCTTAAGTCTGCAGCAACTACAGTAAAGTTTTTTGCTAACGCAGGAGCCACTTGGCTCCAGATTGCCTTTGTTTGTGGGAAGCCATGGAGTAACAATAGTGGAGGACCATTACCACCGATGAGGTATGAAATCTCAATAGAGCCATCTTCAGAGTCAGTGTGAAATGTTTTAGCTTCAAAACCAGGAAAAGATACAGACATCATTCACCCAATAAAAAAGAGCCTCCTAAGAGGCCCTTGCATTTTAAATATTAACGGTTAGCCATAGCCTGAATTTCAGACACAGTTACATAACCTTTGTTGCTTGAGTCAATGTAACTAAAGTGGTCATAAATACGAGGCATACAACCATTGGCCTCTTCACGAGTTAACTTGCCATCATGATTAACATCGCATTTAGCAAATCGCTCAGCAATTTCTTTATCGCGAGATGCATCATCAGCCAAGGCTAATAATGGGATTGCTACCAGAGATGACAAGGCAATGGCGATTATTTTTTTAATGGATGATTTCATGATGGGAGCTTATTGACCAGTTGGCACTGGGTTGGCGGATGTTTCTAATGCAGAGCGGACCACTTTCTTTGCCATTGCAACAAATGAATCTGCAGATCCAGCGTTAGTTCTAAAGGATTCACCTTGAATGGTAATCAAACCCTCACCCAATAATTGGTTTGATTGACTATCTGTGATTTTGCTCTCGACTAACAGCGCTGGGGTTTTGGAATTTACACCGCCAGCATAAGCAGCTGCATTCATTGCCAAACCAATTGGAGTGAAATTCCAGGGTTGCAAACTATCGGCTGAACTTTCGGCGCCAGTGATGCCAACAGAGATGCGTGCAACACCAGGTCCTGGTTTATTCACTATCTTGATAGTGCCGCGAGAATTAACGGCCTCAACCATAGATGCCTGTAGTGCAGCTTTTGCCTTGCTAATATCATCTAAGCTTACTGACTTAGTAGCATTTTGATTCAGGTAAATCGGATCCAAGATTACCGCAGTATACGAACCAGGGTTCACACCTGAAATGCGATATCTCCAAATGCGAGTATCTTTATCAGCGCTAGCCATTGGAACCAAAAGATTGTAATCAGGCAAGAATCCAGATCTAGGCATGGATTCTGTTGCCAATTTGGGTGCATTGCTACATGCAGCCAAAGTCATTGCTGTAGCAAATGATGCTATCAGTACTTTCATTTTATTCATGGCGATTCCGAGTGAAGGGTTAAGTTACTTTGTAAGGCGGTTATTAATAAAGATCATCATACCTAGATCAATTTAGTCCGGGGCTGGACATGGCAAGGTGCCACCTGTCTTTTTATGAATCTGGGGTTTGCATTCAACTTGGGCGGGAGTCGTCTGAGGTAATCCCGCTGGCGCTGACGTTTGAACATTATTTAAAGGTGCTTGCACTGAAGTTGCTGTAGTTGCTGTCGTTGGCGACGAATCGATTGGATTGCTCACTGCCGGAGCCGGCTTTGCTGGCGCTAAACCAACCTCTCTATAAAAGGCTTTATCCGAACCAGGGCAAGGCATTAAAGCACCTGTTTTAGGGTTCACAACATCTTTGCATTGCGGATTGGCCTCAAGGCGTGCCTCTAACTTCGCAGTAGAGCAAGAGCAAAGAATTAAGGCCGAGCCAATAAGGCATGTACTAATCTTAAGTAAATGAATATTCATCAAAGCATTCTATGACAACGCAGGAAAAAGATAACCATAAAAGATTACAGCTCTGGAAGCTATAGTACGAACGGAGGATGTTTGGCCTGCCCAGCACGATTCGAACGTGCGACCTACGCCTTGTTTTTACTGATCTTTAATTATTTTTGTTATCTGAGTTTGAAGGTTAGGAAGATTGACCTCGATTGTTTTCCAAACAATTTGCATATCCACCTTAAAGTAACCATGGGCTAATGCATTTCGCATTTCATAAGCAATCAATAGGGGAAGGTCAGGATGCTGCACTAAAAATTCAGGAAAGATGCGCTCAATATTCTTACTTGCCTCACCAATCACTTCAAAATTCCGAATAACCGCATCTTGAATTAATTGGCTGTTGATAAAACCGAGTTCATCAATATCTGCACAGTAACCTTCTATTCGCTTTATGGCTTCGAGAATATGTTCCAAATAATCATGCAAACGCTGTGGATCACGCGTCATATTGGCATTGCGCCTGCAATCACTGAGCTGCGGAACTTTTCTGGCAGGGCATTCGGCGTCAAAACATCCACTGGAACACCCAATAATTGCTTTAATTTATAGCGAATTGCGCCAATATCAAATAATGTTGTTTCGGGACTAGGATCAATCAAAACATCTAAGTCACTACCATCAATGTCGGTGCTGTTTGCCACTGAACCAAAAACGCGTGCATTACTGGCATGGTGCGCTTCAATAATTAAGCGAATCTGGGCACGGTTGGCGTTCAGGGCAATCGAAGGTTTCATAACACTAGATTATGCAAATATTTGGCCTGAAGATCAACACAAAGTGTTTTGGCCTGCCCAGCACGATTCGAACGTGCGACCTACGCCTTAGAAGCTGAAAAAATGATATAAATCAATAGCTTAGACAATGGTTTAAGCCCGACAAGATCAGGTGTTCGATACGCACCGAGATCCGTGGAATCATGTGGAACTGACCATATGGTGCGTGGCATCCACAGATGTGGAGTCGGTTAAACCGACACCACATCGTCAGGGCCGCAACAGGCTGTTGCTGATCTTAAAGCAGACCTTAGTCTAAATTGAGTATGGCAGGCAGAGATCGACCCAAAGGAGTCATTTAATAAGACATCCTTTATCATCAAAGACACTCAAATTAGCATCTAAATTTACCTATGAATACCTACATCACTGGCCTTGGCTTATTTACGACAGCTACGATTGTGCTCACCACGCTGTCCGCATACATGATTTACTGGCTGCTGAACAAGTCACCTATCTCAGGATGGCTCAATACCTCTGATTCAATCAGTCCGGCTTTTTTGTCAATCACAGCCTTTCTATTCAGTCTGGCTATCTGAACTATTGCCACCAACTCATTTCAAAGACATCAGATGGCTAGTGACAACTTGACCTCAGAAGCTAACTCAATAGGCGTACTCGTTAGCATCTCTAAATTACTCCCCGCCCAAGACGGCTCAAAACTAATCTTAGCAGTCAATAACTACGTTAATGCTGTGGTTGATAAAGAATGGCCAGTGATTTCAACGAATGGATATGAGAGTCGACAGATTGCATTCCCAGAGTTTGAGGCCTTAAGTACAGTAGTAAACAATATAGATATAGAACCCAATCAACGCGGCTCTATTGAAGGCCGAATGGATGGTGCCGTAGACTCCATTCGTCATAGCCGTCTAATGAGGCAATCATTAGCTTACGAAAATAATAGTCTTAAAAAATGGCCAGCAATTCCCGTTTGCTCATTCCTGCTGCTCTTGTGTGTTGGCTTAATACACCTCAAAAGCCAAAAAGCAATGAAGATAACTCTAGCTGTTGCTGGGCTATGCATTGTGACTTCAATGGTTTTTGTCTATATCGCTATGTCACCCTACCAAGGATGGAATCCGGTTGAGCCTTATAAATTAAGAGACTCATTAGCTTTAATAGATCCATCGCTCATGTCGAAATAAAAACCCGCCGTAGCGGGTCTTTGGTAAAGCTCTTAACTATCGAACAGTCCAGACTTTGCAATTGGTCTCATATACCCCTGACCTGGAGCCGTATCAGGATTTGTAGAGAAGTAAGAAATGACTAAATCACGATCTGGCGAAACATACAAACCTTGCCCCATGAAGCCAAGCTTGAACATGTCGCCATCAGGGAAAATATCATCCCATTGACGATTATTACTAATCACATAGTCATTCAAAGCAGCTGAGAATAGCGGCCCATCGGAGCCAGCCATATAAACATCATGGCTTGGCAATTCCTTGCGAATACGATGAAGAGTAGCGTCAGAAACTACCTTCGCGTCAGAAATCTTATTCCAACTCGGCGTGTAAAGCATTCCAAAGAGCATCAGGTTACGTAGACGACTTGATACCAATCCATGCATACACTCAAGGTGGTCGTTAGCAGACAGATGGAGTTGCATATCACCATCTAAAGACATGTGCGAGAACACTCTTTCATCTACAGCATCTGAAAAGCGTTTATTCAAGACTTCTTCGATAAGTATGACAAGTGATTGCGTATTCGTTGAGCTATAGTCAAAACGCTTTCCCGGATCAATTTCTTTAGTGGCCGACTTCATGATGGAGCGTGTCGTCTCTATCTTATTTGTTACTGGATCAGGATAGCCAAACTCGGATCGGAAGAGGCGAGTCGCCATAGATGTAGGGTCATGCCTAGTGACATCATTCTCTAAGATATTAAGACCAGAAGCCATGTTAAGAATATCAATAATCTTCATGTCTTCCCATGCGGTACCACGAAAATCAGGGACATAGTGACTGTAAGTCTTCTTGTCATCAATCTTGCCTTCATCGATCAATTGCTCGATTAGTAAAGCTACGATTGGCTTTGCTGTCGATGCCCATAGATGACTATCTGTTGACCTCATTCCGGGATAGCACTCATAAACCACCTTGCCCATATGAGCAACTATGAATGCCTGAATAAAACTCTTCGGACTATTCACAAAGTCATCAAGTGACAACTTACCGCAGACAGTTTCAGCCTCAATATTTCCGATTGCTTGATTGGGATCGCTAGGCAGAGGAACAGATGCTTTTCGGGGTGACACGATAGCAGTATGAAAAAAAGATGCTATGCGAGTATTGGCAAATAATGAAACATCGCCACCAGCGAGTGCATTTTCGTACTGAAACCCCCCCACCATCGCAAGAAACTCAGAATTAGAATAGCCAGCAAGTTCCTTGGTTACTGGCTGACGGCTAACATCTGCATCTTTTTTCATGGTTTTTCTCGGTCAATTTTGATTCAAAATTTTAACAGGCGTCAATATAAGCAGCGCCCAGACATATATTGGCTTGATCGTCCTCAATTGGCCGTTCTCTGCCACCCAATCTGCCCTATTTCCGATTTTTCAATGTCCGCATAACCTTTGATAAGAGCCACCTGACCGTCACGTAACCGGACACTTCCGAGTCGGGTCAAACCGACACTAAATGGTATCGCGTTACACGACACTTGAATCTACTAAGGCCTCAATAAATATAGTTAAGGAGTTTGAATAATCTTTAAAGTATTAATCTTGAGGTCTTTTTTCCAACAAATACGATGACAAGTCATTGTTGCCTGCAAGATGTAAAAGAAAGCGATATGCGATGTAGGGCAATATGATCAGCCAATATAAACATAGGAGCGCCATAATATGGGCGATGTCCCCATCACCAAAATTGCGCATAGATTCAATAAATCCTTGATGCTTAAAAAAGCCCTCTGTTCCCGCAGCAGAATAACGCAGCATTAGGGCGACGATGGATGCGAAAGTTGTGCGAACGAAGATTGATAAATAAATAGTGAATTTCAGATTGGGCTTGAATATCACTCCAACAGGAACAATCATTTCGGCGGTGAGCATGATTTTAGACATCACCAAGGCCTGAATCACAGCAAACCCATAGGACTCAATTCCCTTTTCTGGCATATGAACAGCAGCTTGATTGTAAAAAGTAATCGCACAAAACCAGAGTGATAGGTAGGTAGCTACTAATGGCAGCTCCTTTAACATTTTCTTCATGTTTCCAAAAAAGCTAAATTTCATTTAAGTCCGTTCAAAATAGGGAATTACATAGCCAAATCTACTACAAATAATCTTCTAAATATTACAATGCTATCATAATAAATATGATTTTTTTAAGCTTGCGAAGCCCCACCTTATACATCATGCAGATGCATCAATTCAAAGCACTACTGACTATCCTGGTGCTATGTAACGTCAAACTTGCGCGCTCTCAAGATACAAATTTATTCTTCAAAGCGCTTACCCCAGGAGAAGAGAGACTCATTTCTACTGAACGGCAATTACAAGCTCAGGATGATGTCGCCTCAGTACCAATTTATATCAACTTTGACCAAAAAGTAGGTCTAAAACATCAAGGCTCAACTCAATCTACCGAAATCGAGCCTTGGCTCCCCTACCGCATTAGTTCTGACTACAGCTATGTAGTGCATCCCCAAATCACGTATCAATCCTTTAGCAATTTCGATGGTTACTCCAGCTCGGGATTTAAACCAGTCATTATTGAAAGTTTTTTTACAAACACAGGTCAGTCCCGACTGAAGAATTCATTTGGTTTTGGTCCAATGGTACAGATCGGCACCAATATGCCTGCCATGTATGGCAGCTCACAAAATGCTGTGGGATACAGCATGGGCGCCATTCATCGAAGCGAGGATTGGATTGTGGGTGCTTATGCATATCAATCGTTTGGACTTGGAGCAATGCCGCTCAATGGTCCTAGCGCCAATAATGTTGGATTTCAACCTTTTATCACCTACATCACCAAAAGATATGGGAACATTACCCTTGATTGTGAATCGATCACGAATATGGATACCGGCGCCCGTGCCTATCCGATTAATTTAATGGGTAGCAAATTAGTTGAAGTGGCTGACCTACCCTTGCTATTTACAATTGGTGCTCGGTACTACTCGGTCAATACCAACCTAGGTGGCGCGCAAGGTTGGGGTGGGCGGATCGGGCTTACCTATGCTTTTTCACATTAATACCTTATAAAGTTAACTTATGACATCAAATCAAACCCTTTACTTCAACGGTAATATTTTGACCATGGCCGGCGATCAACCTGAATATGTTGAAGCAGTATTGGTGAAAGATGGAAAAATTGCTTTTACTGGTAACAAACAAGAGGCAAACGCTTTGTCCAGCCCAGATGCCAAAATGCATGACCTACATGGTCACACCTTAACCCCAGGATTTATTGACACTTGGGGACACTTTGGTTTGTTTGCTCAACAAACATTAAGTTTGAATGTTGGTTACTTCGCTGACAATCCTCCGCGCAGTAGATCTGAGTTAATTGCACAACTGAAAAAAGACGGCAAGCTTCTTAATGGATGGTTGATCGCAGCCGAGTACATGGATGGCTTAATGAAAGACGGACCATTAACTATTGCTGATTTAGATGCTGCTTTTCCAGATACGCCGGTACTTGTTCAAAACATTTCCACACTAGCGGGCTTGTTTAATACAGCTGGCCTAAAAAAACTAGGCATTACTGCAGATACTAAAGTTGAGTCTGGCACGATCGTAGTTGATCCGACTACTCATCAAATGACGGGCATCATTATTGGGCTACCCTATCTGAACGCAGTTGCTGCGGCTTATGGCCAATTTTCTCAGGATCTCACTTTTAAGACTTATCAAAGCGCAGAGAAAATTTATGCCTCATATGGCACTACGACTGCCCAGCACTATCAAGCCAGTCCTGAAGACATTCAATTGATGCGTCTCGCATCTGATAGCGGTGTTATTTCAATTGATTTAATTGCCCTCCCAATGAGCGATACGGTTGACACCCTACTACAAGGGAATCCCAACTATTCCTTTGGTGTCTACAGCAACGTTGATCGAGGCTTTAAGGTTGCAGGCATATTGATGTCAACAGATGGAGGGCCGCAGCTCAAGCTTGCTTACCTCTCTAAACCCTACAACGATACCACTGGCTTTCCGGATGGCTGGCGGGGTATGGCTTACTACACTCAAGATCAGGTTGATCACTACACTAAGTTGGCCTACGAAAAAAATATCCCGTTCTTTTGCTACAGCAATGGTGATGCAGGCATTGATATGGCCTTAGCCGCGATAAAAAAAGCAATTGCAGAAACTGGGATTACGGAAGATCGCCGCTCGACCATCTCCCATTCATTTTTTGCAAGGGAAGATCAGCTTGATGATTACAAAGCAAATCATATTATTGCCATTACTTTATCCAATCACATATGGTTATATGGAGATATCTATTTAGAGATCGTTGGTGAGGAACGCTCCGATCATTTTTGCCCCATGATGACAGCGCATAACAAAGGGATAGTAGTGGGAATCCATAATGACGTTCCCTCTTCTGGTCCGGACTGCTTATTTACTATTTGGAGTGCAGTCAATCGTAAAACAATGTCTGGAAAAACATTGGGTACTCAGGAAAAGATGGATCCTTACCTAGCATTGCAGGCGTTCACATGTAATGCTGCTTATGTATATCGCGAGGAGAATACGAAGGGTAAGATCCTGCCTGGCATGTTGGCAGATTTAGTGGAGTTGGATCAAAATCCTTTAACGATTGATCCAGATGCAATCAAAGACATCAAGGTAGTCAACACCATCAAAAATGGCAAAGTGATTTACTCCAGGAGTGTCGAGTAGACTTAAGAATGCATCGGATTCATCGGATTCATCGACGAGAGTATTCACTTGAGCTTATAGCAATCATCAAACCAATTAAACACAATTGATCAGCCTGAAACACTATTAATTTAAGAGAATTTTTGGCCTGCCCAGCACGATTCGAACGTGCGACCTACGCCTTAGAAGCTTAAAAAATGAGCTAAAACAATAGCTTAGACAATGACATAAGCCCGACAAGATCAGGTGTTCAGTAGGCACCGAGATCTGTGGTTCGTAGTGGAATTCTCTGGTTAGTGTCTAGCATTAACAGAAGTAGAGTCGGTTAAACCGACAGTAAATCATCAAGTTCAAAAAAGGCTTTACCGTACTTACCTTTCTGGTGGAGCTACTACTGGAGCATTTTCTTTGACTATCTCAGGATTATCTTGAGCTTTATTGATTGGCTCTTGGGCATCCTTGGCTTCAATCAAAGGTTCAGCAGAAATAGTTAGTCTAGCCTCAGACCCATCAGGCTGAGGTTTAAATAAAATAACCAATATCGCTACCCCCAAAATGACCCCCAAAGATAAAGCTGCTTGTATAGGAAATACAGTTTGGTAACTGGCTATCTTTTCCTTAATCAAAATTGAAATTTTTCGCACAATCTTTGCTGCAGAATTTTCTTTGTTTTTACTAGTAATGGGTTTGGGACTTTTCTCTACTAACTCTTTTTGCTCCAACCGCTCTGAGGTAACAGGCTTTGGGGTCAATAGCTCCTTGACAGGAGCTTGAGGAGTCTCTGGCATGATTTGCAAATCAAGTGCTTGCTGCTTTATCAAAAAAGCCTCCTCTTCGCTTAATCCTAATGCTAATGCAATCTTTTTTGCAGCAACCATTTTGATTGATTCAGAATAGAAGGCATTACTTTGCCCATTTTCTATTTGTTCAATATGTGTTTTGGAAAGAGTAACTTCTCTAGCTAAATCTTCAATTGATATTTCTTTTGCTTCTCTAGCTTTTTTGAAATTTTCCCCTAATATATAAGCGATAGAAGAGTGATTTTTCATAATAATTAGACTATGAATCTAGACAAATGATTGGTTTGTGTTTATTGAGACAGTCTGCAGATTATCAGCAAGCTTTTGGTCTGGATCAAAGCAATTTAGCCTGCCATTGACTTTGGCTTCTGGGTGAATATTAAGCTGCTTACACTGAATATCACCTCGAATAATAGCGCTCGGATAAATCTCAACGGAACCACTGGCAAAAATATTGCCATCTACGGTACCCACAATAATTAAGTTAGCCCAATAGATGTTGCCTTGAATATGGGCTGATTTATCAATCACTAGGATACCAATCCCGCCATCAGCCTCCAAAATATCACCTGTAATTTTTCCCAAAATGCGGAAGTTTCCATTGGCCTCTAGCTTGCCCTCAATGGTACTGCCCTCGCCCAAAATGCCCTGAAAAGGCATTTTTTTATATTGGGTTAAGTTTGAGGTTTTGTTGAACAATGTTATCAATCAGGGCTAAATTTTTTTACATAATAATGCCAAACAGTGGCTATTTGAAGAAATGGGCACTCTAGATTAACTATAACAAATAACGATCTAAAAAAACCTCTTAATAAGGACAAAAAAGGAAAGAAGGTCTGATCTTTAAAGAGTCGCAGAGTCGACCAAAGTCCGCCAGGATCAGCTTTAGGGTTGGTTTAGTTGACACATCGGAGAGACTTCCAAGATCTACTACGCCCTTTCTGGGGTACTCAATAAGATGAATGAGCTCGGTCAGGAACGAGCCAGTTCAGCCTGTCCAGCGCGAATCTTCTGCCTAGCTCGTTCTGCCTTTACTGCAGCCTGATCCTGCTTAACCCGATCTTTCATTGATTTAAGCCTAGCCTGCTCTGGGCTTAATGGCTTGATTGTGGCTACTTCACTAATAAGTGCAGGATAGGTAAGGACAGAATTCATTCCAAACTGATATTGAAGAATTAATCGTGCGTGTATTGGGCTATCAGCAAATACCGCTGTTTTAACCAATTGACCTTTTACACGCACACCGGCTTGATACTTGTTCATACAAGTATTTAGTTAGTCTACTTTCCAAAGCCACTTCTTAGCTTGGCGCTGGCTATATCAATTTGAGTATCAAGCTCCCCTGCTTCTACAGCAACTTTAACCGCCTCTAGGGCTTTGATTAAGTCTTCAGCGCTATCAACCTGAATACTAGGCTTACCTTTAGCCAATTCAATCGTCCATCTTCCGTACTTAATAGCTACGCACACTTTGCCCTCCTCAGTCTGAAACCACCAGGGCTTAATGCGTTTGGGCACCTCTACTTGCTTACGCACACCAGTATGAGCATCTTTAATACTGCGGAATTTCATAAGCACAAATGGCGTTCCTGAAATCTGTCCTTTAGCTAACTGGATCTGCTCCCACAAATGGCTCGATAACTTATTTCTACGAATAACAATGGCTGGCTGATGTGTTGGCTTTTTTAGAGCCACGAGTTTTAAAGAATTTAATGCGCTCATTTAATTTCTCCTTATTTGTGAATGGGCGCATATAAGTTAATTTCGAATTAGAAAATGGACTACCTCTATTTAGATCATGAATAAATTGGCTAATTTTAGAAAGAAAAAATATGGTTTTTATTAACGAGGGATAAATATTTACGAGTCGCGTAATGAGTTGCATTGAGATGCGATTAAAAAAGAAGTTGCAGTGAGTTGCTGTATTGGGAACAAATGAGTAACTCTGATCTGCAACTCAAGCAACAGCATCTGTATTTGGTCTCGCCTCTCAAAGCATCTCAAGCAACATCGCGACTTCTTTCAAACTTAAAGGAGATTAAAAATGAAAGAAATAACAGCCCGTTTATGGGAAAACAAAATGTATGGAACTACATATGGAAAAGGACAATACCGAAAAGCCATCTATAACGGCACATTGGAGTTAAACGATCCTTATGCCAAGTATTTATTGGACTTTGAGGAGATAGCTGATTGGTTTCACTTTACAAAAGCACCATTGCATCAACAAATGGCCAAGAACTTGGACAATATTCCCGAAAATGAATCTGGGGTGTTTATGACCTGGCTATATCGATATGAGCAAGGTATCAAAACTGCAATTGGTGGATATGCTGCATTAGATCTAAACAAGAATCGCATTTTGATTCAAGTGGATGATCAAGACCTTCAAATAAGCGAGCATTGGGAATTACCTGTGCGCAACTGCATCGCTAGAATTCCAGGAAAGCCAACCCCTGCGCTGATTGCTACAACCTTATCAGAGTTAAATTCCCCTCAAAAACCCGCTACAAACGGTGGATTTATTGGGAGAAATAAGCAACTACTTGAGGGGCTATTAAACAGCGTATAGCGCGAATTTGAGGTGTTACACGAGGATCGCTGTTTTAAGTCCGTTTAGCTGTTGTCTAAATCTCACGAAAAGAAGCGATCTTTTATAAATACTGCATAAAGAACAGGTTAAGAAAATTGTACTTTTCTTAACCCGCCTTGTAAGTCATTGATTCTTGGAAGATCTTTTTTGATGACCAAGCACACAAATTTCGGTCGACCTTTTGAGACTTAGAAAACATACTAAATACGCACTTTTTATTTATCTAAGGAGCATTAAATGGCACAAGCAAAAACCCTATCTCAAACAGAACTAGATCTTGTTCTTAATTACGTCAGCACCAAAAAATACGCCCTGCGCGATAGAGCATTAATACTTACCAGCTTTCTCGGAGGACTTCGCGTTGCCGAAATTGCTAGCTTGAAAATGGGTGATGTATTAAATCTCGATGGCACTATTAAGAATGAGATTCGCTTATCGGCTGCACAAACCAAGGGTAAGCACCCTAGGACTGTATTTGTCTCACAGCGATTACAGGCTGAATTAGCCAACTACTTAACAACAAGATATATAAAAGAACCTGATATCCCCCTCTTTCATACAGATCACCGCTTGGGATTTAGTGCTAATGGCTTATGCGTGTGGTTTTATCAGCTTTATAAGAATGTGGGTATTAGCGGCGGCAGCAGTCATTCAGGAAGAAAATTTTTTATTACTACCTTGGCTAATAAAGGGATTGGCGTTCGAATCTTAGCCAGTCTCGCCGGTCATCGGTCGATTGCGGTTACCCAAAGATATATCGATGTTAACGATGAGCAAAAAAGACAGGCTGTAGAACTAATATGAATAGCAGTCGGGTAAAACCGACTCTAGCAGGCAAGCCCAGTCAATTGCGATACACGATCTCTTGCGCAGTCAAACTCGTGATTACCTAATGAGAATAATCGACTAGCGAAATTTTCATCTTCAAAATTAAAGCAGGTTTGAAAGCTTTTGCCTAATTCTTGTTGTGGAAAACCGCCAAGTGCAGCCTGCTCTGAAATATTTAAAGCGCTTTCCTTATGCCTCATCACCATTAATGTCATATGGCGCCGCATATGATCATCTCCACTTTTATGCTTTGCAGCTAATGGGTCTAACCTCCCGATAAAGCGATCTACTAGCATTGCCATAGCCCCAGCCCGCCAGAGCTCAATATGGGGATTTAAGGCCATGGTGTAGATCAGGAGCAAATCCTTCCACATATTCTTTAATTTAGTGCCTTTAAGCACTTGACCATGAATTTGCTTAATTTGCGTATTTGGCCAAATTTGCGATAAGGCATTGACTAGTTGGGTAATCGATGGAGGATCTTGATCGCCACAAAGCTTTAGCAATACATCGTCATCACATACGAACAATCTATCCCCGCCTCTAATGACCTCAATCACTGGCTGGCAAGAATACATTGGCAGCTGTTTGTGCCCTTCAAACCAAGTCGCAAATAAGCAATTCAAGACGCAACCGTACTTGGAGTAACAATCTAAGACTTGTCGATTATCAAGACTCATTTTCTTAGGTAATCGTTTAGGTCTTACATACTGACTGGCGGCGGTGTAGCTAGGGCTTATGCGTAAAAAGTTAAAGAAAAGCCGCGCCATCTCTAAATGACAATCTTGCTGCTCCGCACAAAGTTTTCCGCCCATGCGGATATCTCCAGCCTAAATTTACCTACTTTTTTTGATTCTAACTTTTGTATGTATTCGCTACAGAAGTACTGCGGTGAAATCAGATCGTGAATGGAATCCACCATCACATTTTTAACCATTTCAGGAGAAAATCCATGAGTGAAACTACTGTAGTCGAATCAGGTGTTAGCGCCCCTAACGCTGAAAAAACGAATGCCAACCCTTTTGCAGTAGGAATTGGCAATTTATTAACAGGTAGCAATCCAGAAAAAGCCATCGGCGACTCTATCGATCGCCTGGTTGAGTATCGTAAAAACTGGGAAAGTAATGAGCTTTCTAGTGCAAATGATGTTCTCTATGGCATCTTGCAGCATTGCTATGCATTAAACAATACGATGCAAGGCTCGGACACCATTGCCAAAAGTCTTAAAAAGGGGCTGGCAAACTACATCAAGACCCATGAGTACAAATTTAGCGATAGCTCGCCCCTCATTACTAAGATCGTGAAATGCGTCTTTGGTGTAGATCGCCGTCGCGTGAATGCTTACAGCACATCAATGAAAGCAGCAATGGCAGCCAGAGTAAGTGTTCTAGATCTACCTAAATACTTTCGCGAGAATGGCGGCGTTGAGGAAGTTAGACGCTCTACTACAAGCAAAGGCAAGTCGATTGCTCAGAAGGTGGAATTAGGTAGAACAGTACTAGAAGGCGAAATATTAGCCAAAGTCCAAAGTGATTCTCTTAATGCCTCATTTTCCAATGAGCAATTAGAAGAAGGTGTTGTCTTATTGGCAACCCGTGAGGACGATGGTAGTTTTGCCATTCGCAGGGTTGTTCAAAGCGGTACGGCGGTTAAGTCAGCATTAGCAGCTTGCTCTAGTGTCGGCGCAGAGAAGGAAAGAGCTCAAAAACTCGCAGATGAAACTAAAGCGATTGAAGATGAGCGTATAGCAGCCCAAGCAAAACTCAAAGCCGCTTGAACTTGTTGTTTGCTATCTGATTGCTGGTATTTACTCCCTAAGATAAATCCAGCAATCATTTCCACTACATAAAGGAGATTGCAATGCATAACCCTAGACCACCATCTGTCGTCATACAAGCACCTCAGTGCTTAGATGATTTTGCCCTACAACCCAATAGTCGATTTAAACTTGAATCCATACTTGATTTAAGTCTGCCCATTCCCGCGAATGGTATTTGCGGGATAGTTCTATACGGCCTTTATGGGACCGGCAAGACTACCTTAGCAAACCTACTGCCAGGACTTATTGAAACAGCCAAGATCAATCCAGCTAGTACTTCGATGAGCGCTGGATTAATCGTTGATACAGAAGATCCTAATTCAGATTACTTTGCCTGTGCACAAGGTCAGAATGGCGCTCAATTAACTCAAGCCATTCAGAATCGAACCAGCTATATATCATTTAATAGTAGCGGCCTTCATTATGTGATTATGGATGAGGTAGATGTTTTAACCCCTGCCGCTCAAGCTGGTTTTAAATCAATCATGAATCGCAAGGATGTCATATTTATTATGACTAGCAATAACTTGGATCAGATTGATAAGGGCATTCAGAATCGATCAGTTTTAATTGATATGAATGTTCCACCTATTAACGACTGGCGGCCTATCTTGCGTCGGGTATATGAGAATGCCGGCTTACCAGCACCGCCCGATGCCGTTCTTGATCAAGTAGTTCAAGCTGGCAGAGGTTCAGCTCGAAGTATTTTCTCCGACATTGTGATGAGTGTAAATCAAGAGATGAGAGAAAAACATGATAACCATCTAATTACTTTAAAAGCTTGCGGCTAAGAAAGGAAAAAATATGAATGGCTTACTTGGAAACTTTGATTCGGCGAAGTTTATTTTTATTGCCTGCGATGAAGAAAGCTGGGTTCCAACACCCAAAGAAATTAAAACCTTTTTTCCTAACTCCCTTTGTAATATATATAAAGCATGGGGGCACTTTAAAGATAACTTCAAAGACATAGAAAATCTTTTTCACATAAGGCGTAGTGGTATTCAAATTCATGGATGCTGGAATAATCATGGAAGAATAATCAGCCACGCTATTAGAGTAGAAAATACTTGCTCCCGAAACTCATTTTTTGATTTGAAATATGGGGACTTTATTGTGGATTCTTTACAAATTGGAAATGATTCATTAAGTAAACTTGATTTATTTTTACAAGGCGCTGCTAAGATGAATTCCGCAATTAATTCGGTTTGTGAATGTAAAAACAAAATGGATACTACGTCTGAATTAGCCAAGCAAATGAGTTTGAAGGATTCAAAGATTGCATCACCCAGTGAATCAGCTGTAGCGGAAATATTTGATGACTATGGACTTGAAGCGCGAGCACAAATGTCGAACGCATTAAATAAGTGGTATGACCAGGCCAAGTGGTCTAAGTAACCCACTTTAGGTGTCGGGTAAAACCGACACCAAATGGTCATACCCTCACCCATCTCTACCCTGCCAATCTTTCTGCACTAAGCATAGGGGTTAACTTGCTGTAGTGGCGCTCAATCATTCCCACGCTAGTTCCCATCTGCTTTGCAAGAGTATGAATATCGACACCTTCTTCTAATCTAAAGGTGGCATAGGTATGGCGTAGGCTGTATAAAACCCTATTCTTGCCAGCCGCATCCTTAAACAAACCCGATTCAACCATTAAGCGTTCGAACACGCTATCTAGGCTATGCGGAGCATCACCTTCGGGAAACACAAATACCTTGCGATCTAACTTGGCTTCAATGACAGCATCGAGATTGGCATAAGGCAAAGCTTGCCACTTGATTAGTCGCTCTAAACTATCAATAACAAAGTGGCGGGCAATCAAATATCTCGGCCCCGTTTTGCCCGACACCCAAATTCTTAGGTAACGTTGCTCACCTATCCAATGCCATTGCAGACTCTTCCAACGTATAGGCATGCTTTCAGTGCCCTGCCGTATTCCAGTACCTAATAAGAACTCCACATACACTCGGCAAAGCCTACGCATATGGTTACTGCGTTGATTACGGCCAAACCTTTCCCAATCCTGCATGTATTCCAACAAGTAATCGATCTCTTGGTGGCTAAAGGCTGGCCTAACCTGCGCAGCACCACCAGTGATTACCAATAAGGGAATATTGCGGTGTTGTGAAATAAGCCCTTGTGCTCTAGCCCGCTCAATCACCCGCTTATAAAGACCAGCATGACGCCTTTGGGTATAAGTTTTAGGCTCTTTACCCATTTTGGATATTCGCCAAGCAACGTAGTCATCAACTAGCTCTTGGGTAATGTCGTTAACTTGGTAATTGCCAAAGAACGGGATTAAGTACTTGGTATAGATATGGATGTAGTCAACATGGGTACGCTTATTGGAGTTCGACTGGACAACCTTGGCAGCCATAGCCAGCTCTTGCGTGGCTAATTGACGAAAGGTCTTGGACTTAATGGCTAGATCACTGGCAATCTTGACCTTGACTGTTTCATAGATCGCAATAGCTTGGGTTGTGGCTTCGGCTAACTGGTCAGATCCAGTACTAGCGGAATGCCAAACCCCCGTAGCAAGCTTAAATCGACATTGCCACTGGCGACTATTGGGTCTTCTATAGAGAGTGAGAAGGCCATCAAGGAGTTTGATGGGCTCTTGAGCGATAGTAGAAGCAAACAACATGGATAAATGATTCATTACAAGCGTCTCGTTACATGACGCTTGTAATTATGTTTTCAGATTTGCGTTTGGGCGACCTGAATTATTTACTGTCGGTTAAACCGACAATGCAGCGTCAAGGCCGCGATAGACTGTTGCTGATCACAAAGCAGCCCTTTACCCTACTTACTAATGGCAGGCTCAAAACGACCCATAGCAGACATCGGCATTAAAAAGGAATAATCAATTCTTCCATTAAATATCTATAGAAATAGTAAGGGCCAAGAAATCCTGCCATCTTGCCATAACCTGCCCGAGTCTTAAAGAAGCAATCATTGTCATACTCAGTCTTTTATTTTGATGTTGTCAAGAGGTGATAAATATCCAGTACGCACTCGATAGCCATATGCAATCTTCCCCTTAATAAGAAGGTCGTAGATCCCCATAATCCGGCTATATGTATGAAATTGGTGATAACCAAATTGTTCGAAAAACCCTGTCATCAGAAGACGTATCAGGCTGCTTGTTTTATCTTGCCGAAAGCGTGAAAACTCCTGCAATAAAACAGCACTTACCGAGACCACTACTCCTAGCACTACGCCAAATATAAAAAATAAGGCAATGTCTGTAAGACTTGCAAGGCCTACAAAATAGGCAAATGGGGCTAGCAGCATAGTCAAGCCCTCCACTAAAGCAGAGAGTGCCTCAAAGATAAAGAAAAAAGGAACGCCGAACATACCTACCATGCGATAACGGGGGTTAAACATCATGTCGCGATTCCAAATGAGGGATTGTAAGATTGCCCTCTGCCAAAAGTTTCTTTGAGAATTCAGCGCCTTCCAAGTTTCTGGCACTTCTGAGTAACAACCAGGATCTGGTATGTAGGCAATCCTTAAAGGGCCTAACTCTTTATGATTTTGGATATACCGATGAATACTCACGGTCAATTCAAAATCGTCCACTACTGCATTTAGATTAGCGCCACCAACTTTCAAAAAAATATCCTTACGGACTAAAGTGTATGCACCAGACATGCAAAGCATGCTATTTAACTTTGATAAACCTGCCCGGGCCCACTGAAACGCCCTGAGATACTCAACATACTGGAACATTGGCAGCCAATTTTTTGGCAGTCCACGACTAATGATTTTTCCATCATGGACTATGAGTCCATTTGAGGGTCGAATCATCCCTGTTGCCGCTACAACATATTGATCATCCAAAAATGGATGAATCATTCTTAGCAATGCATCCTCTTCTAGAACGCAATCAGCATCAATCTGACAAATAATAGGATAGCGTGCATGCTCTACTCCTGCATTATTGGCATCAGCTCTACGACCATTTTCCTTATCAACTACTAGTAAGTTAGGATATTTTTCGGAAAGATATACACCATGCACTAGCTTTGTCTGTAATTTTTTACTAAAGACGTGCTTAGTAGGAAACATTTTGAAACGCTCTATCAGCAGTCTCAAGGTAGCGTCCTCTGAGCCATCGTTTACGACGATTACTTCAAATCGAGGGTAGCGCAGTAAAAGACTATTCAGAACCGTTTCAATAATCATCTTTTCTTCGTTATACGCAGAAATAACAATTGAAATAGGTAGTGTCAAGCTTGATTCACTGATGCGTTTGAACTCTCCAAAATGAATCCCTTGGTGATATTTTCTTTGTTCCCAGGCGCCTAGAATAATTAATAAGAAATAGATACCATGCATTAACAGGAAATACACCAAAATCGCTTCAATTAAAAATTTTGCTAATGTAATAACCGCTGGATCAAACGCAATACTCATACGCTTACCTCTGAATGACTTCGATCCAAAATCATTTGGGATATTTCTCGAGCAAATCGATCAGGGCTTTTTAGACTTTGAAGCAAGGCCTCTTTTCCATCGACGCCTAGATCCCCTAAAGATGAAGCGCAATTGAATCTGACCCACCAAACCCTATCAGTTAATCCCAGCTGAAGTGCCCTAATGCTTACAGCCCCAGGGAAATGCTCTAAGGCTTTAGCGGATACTGATCTTATTTCCCACCGATCATCAAGCATGCCACCCAAAATCATTGGAAAAGCTCTAGCATCCCCTATTAATCCCAAAGCCCTATAGGTCTCGATTCTGATTTCCAGATTAATATGCGATGTCAATTGAGTCAATGTAGAAATACTTGAGCTTGCTTTCTTATAGCCTAAAACTGCAATGGCGACTTGTATACCCGATTCGCTTGCCGCAGGATCATTTAAGTACTGAACCAAAATTGGAATAGCGCGATCGTCAAAACGGAGAATAATTTCGATTAAGCGTTCAATGGGCCATGAACCTTGTAAAGCTAAACTATCCAGAATTGGTCTGATAGATGCAGGATCATCGAGCTCAGAAAGAGATAGTGCGGCTGCTAAGCGCACATCTAAGTACTCATCCTCTAGACCATGGAGCAGTGGTTGTATCGTAATTGAAGCTGGAGCAATAAATGGTAAGTAGGTCATTGCATTTAGCCTATCAAGCCAGTGCCCTGAATTTAGCCGTTCAAGCTCATCACTAATGACAAATTCACAATGACATTCTGGGATCACTGCCAGCAATCTTGCTTGGTACTCTGGGTTTGCCGACACCGACATTTGCGCTAAAACTCCAACCAGCTCGCCTCTTTGAGAAAGAATCAGTTTTTCTAGAGCAAAAGCAGATAGATTGCTACTTAGATAGGATTCAATACAGTTTTTTAACCACTCTCGGCTTAAAGCAATCTTTTTTTGTCTATAGTTCGCATAAATGTTGTAAAAGATTACCAGCACAGAAAGAATGATTACTACTGCCAATAGGAATAAAACACCATATGAAAAAAAAATGAATAAGGAAGAATGGGGTGTTAAATTAATAAGAGCCTCACTACGTCAATTCAATTGAGTTTTTATCGGCGCTCAGTGCAATTAATTGATCAATCGTTGCATCCAAGGTCCATTGTGATTTGAATCCAGTGAGCGCCAGAAGCTTTTTGAGCACTGGGCGTCGATGGGTAATATCCTCAAATTCCAAGCCATAAGCCTCTTCGTAGGTAATGTTTTCGATACTTGCTTGCTTACCAGAGCGTTCAATAATGCGCCTTGCTAAATCTCCAATAGAAATTTCTTCGTCGCTACCAACATTCACAATCTCACCATTTGCGGCAGGATTTGATGCAAGAAGATCTAAAGCTCGAACCGTATCGGCCACATTGCAAAATGAACGAGTTTGTGTACCGTCGCCAAATACCGTTAACCCTCTTCCTTCCATGGCCTGTTTGATGAAATTTGGAAAGACCATGCCATACTTTCCCGTTTGACGAGGACCAACAGTATTAAATAACCTAGCAATCACTACTTTGATATTGGATTTCTTCATAAATGCATAAGCAAGATACTCATCAGAGAGTTTTGTCACTGCATAACACCACCGTAATCTACCTGCTGAGCGCAAGACGATGTCATCGGTCTCTTCAAACGCTGGTTTTGTATTAAAGCCATATACTTCAGAACTTGATGCGACTACCACTTGTGACAATGGGTTTACTTCAGCAACCGATCGAAATACACGCTCCGTTCCAGCAATATTGGTAGCCATTACAGCGCGCGGATCCTCTAGCACTTTCTTAACGCCTACAATCGCTGCCATATGGTAAATACGATCAGACCAACGCACTTCAGCTTTTAAACCATCCCAAGTCAATATATTGGCTTCTTGAAACTGAAATTTTGGATTTTGAAATAGGGCTCCAATATTGCTAATTTGCCCAGTGGATAAGTCATCTACTACGTGAACTACATCATTCTTAGCTAGGTGATAGGCCGCTAAATGAGAACCAATAAATCCTGCTCCGCCAGTAATCAATATATTCATGTCATCCTAAAAAGTAGCTCGTAAGCCAAGTTGTCCACCATTACGTTGATAGTAAGAGCCCTCTTTTCCATGCCATAGTGCTGTCGTAACCCCTATAGTCTTTGTAATCCAATACAAACTATCGATTTGAATATATTGAAATTGAATACTGGCGAGATTATTTAGGGCTACTACTGCGGGCTCCATCCCTTGTGCGTAAGTAAGGCCTAAGCGGTTTTCGCTAGATCCAATCCACTGGCCTTGAACCTTAGAAGCAAAAGAACCTTGATTGCGATTGATTGAGGAGACCATACCAACATAGGCAAATCTAAACTCACCAATATATTTTTCTAGCCCTAGGCTATACATATTGGTTGCAGCATTGGCATAGGATTCTGAGTATTGTTTCTGGTTTGCAGCAACAATATAACCAAAACCCTCTGGAAGTTTTCCATTCCAACCTAGTCCCAAAGATGTTTGAGGTAAAAAATTAGGATTTGCAGAATACACTCCATCCAAATTAATTACTCCAAGTTTTGTTGGGTATGCATATGCAATATTAAGATCTTGGTCAACCATGCTAAAACGTTGTACATTTTGGACTTGTACATTGACTAAGCCATTTTCATGAAGAGGTAGAGAAAGATTTAGATACTGTGCGCTCCAAGATGCATAGTTATTGGTTAGCTGATCGTAATTCGATCCAATTTCTACATACGGCGCAGCATCAAATACTGCTGGCCTACCTGCATAACCAGTTGACAACTCATCTAAGGCTGCAGTTCCAATCTGCACATTGACAGCATTTTGGGCAAGAGCTGACCCAGCACTAATTAAGAGCAAAAAGGGGATCCTCGCCATATTATTAGGTTCCTAACTTCACCTGAATACTCACAAACGCCACACTGAAAATCCAGCATTCTCAAGATCAGTTCTGGAAATGGCACTCTGAATATCTATAAAGCAACCGTGTGGACGCAATTTACTAGTTAATTGCTCTATTGGCATTGCCATGAATTCATCATGACTAACGGCAAAAATGATGGCATTCACAATTGGCAAGTCATCCCACTCAATCAATTCAATTCCATATACTGAATGGGCCATCTGTGGCTTTACAACTGGGTCGTAAACGATTACTTCCACCTCAAATGACTCGAGCTCTTTAACTGTGTCAATAATCTTAGAGTTACTAAGATCCTGAACATTTTCCTTAAAGGCCAATCCAAAAATACAGACCTTGGCGCCATTGATGACAACCCCTGCTCTAATCATCTGCTTGACTGTCTGATCGGCAATATATTTCCCCATGCCGTCATTAATTCTTCTACCCGCCAAAATCACATCTGGGTGATAGCCCAACATTTCTGCTTTATAGGTCAGATAGTAAGGAACCACGCCAATGCAATGCCCTCCAACCAAACCAGGTCGCATTGGAATGAAATTCCATTTCGTAGATGCGGCATCAATCACTTCTTGGGTATCAATACCCACCAAGTTTGAAATGATGGCGACTTCATTCATTAAACCGATATTCAAATCGCGCTGAGTATTTTCTACTACCTTTGCAGCCTCGGCGACCTTAATACAAGAGACGCGGTAAACACCTGCCTTAATAATCTTTTCATAAAGGGTCGCAACGCTCTCTAAAGTTTCTAAAGTATCGCCAGAAACAATTTTTACTATATCTACTAAGGTATGTTTTTTATCCCCAGGGTTGACCCTCTCCGGAGAGTAACCCACATGAAAATCCGTTTTCCATTTAAGGCCAGATGCAGCCTCTAATGCAGGAATGCATTCCTCTTCAGTAGCACCGGGATAGACAGTTGACTCATATACAACTGTTACCCCCGGCTTCATATACTTTCCAACCATCTTACTTGCCGCGACTAGAGGATTTAAATCAGGCTGATGCATTGCGTTGACTAGGGTTGGAACTGCCAAAATAATAAAATCTGCAGCAGCCAAACAACGAGGATCATCGGAAAAGGTGAGATTTGGGGAGTTAGCTAGTTCCTCTGATTCGACCTCGCCTCCTGGTGCTTGGTGCGCTTGTAGGAGTGATACTTTCTCAGTAGAAATATCGAAGCCAACTGTTGGGAAATGTTTGCCGAACTCTATAGCAAGCGGTATACCTACATACCCCTGACCCACAATTACTATAGATGTCATGACCCGCCCTACAAAGATTGTTTTAACTTCAAAATCTAGGGCGGTAGTCTTAGCGGGATGCTAAGACAGCTCGAAGGTTCGCATTTCTATGCTACAAAAATTATTTAAGTACTTTTTGTTCTAGATCAACAAATACCTCTTTCTATCAACATATAGCCTTGTTTAAGACTTACCCCTAATAGAATCAGCAACTTCTCTTGCTTGATTGGAAAGCTTGACTGCTTCAGCCGCTGAATCTGCTGCCATCCTAGAGGCGGTAGCAGCTTCAGATGAGGCTTTAAGTAGCGACTCTTCTGCTTGATGTGATACTGCAGATGCAGCAGCAGCTGCGGCAGCTGCGGCAGCTGCAGCGGATTCCACTGCTGCTAGTGCTGCGGCTACTGCGGCTGTTACCGCAGCCTCTACTACGACTATTAAGGCAGGATTAGCAGATGCCTCTTTGGCTGCAATCATGGCATTCATTGCAGCAATTCGGGATTGTTCGGTAGATCTAGCGGCTCGTTTTGCTGCTTCAGATGAGTGAAGCGTTAAATCATTTAGGGTATTTAAAGCAATTGAATAACTTCTACTGACGCCTTTATAAGTAGACCTGAGATCATCAAGGTCGGTTTTAAGTGCTGCTAGTTGAACATAGACTTGTTCTAGATTTTGGGTCATGACTTCCTATTGGGGTTGACTTCTCTTTTGAGCATACTCGCTATTCCAATAAAGAAGTAAAGTATTTATCTTGCTTTATAGCCATCAAAAGTACTTTTAAAGAAGCATTGAGCGCATACTGAAAAGATGCCCCCCAAATCTAGATCAATTACTACTGATCACACACGTCTTTCTGACTTAACTCGGCAATTAGAGTTAATGGGAAAAGAGATCAACAAGGACCAAGAATCCCTAAAATCTATTATCACGCCAATGGCTCTCATGGTAGTTCGTGCAGAGAGTGCAGAAGCGGCGCTTGCAGCCAGTGATCTAGCCTTACAGGCCTTACAACTTCTTCAGGCTAATAGTATTGAAATTATTCATTCTGGTGAAATCGTCATTGCCTCCATGAAAGCCACCATCAAAGAAAATGATGAAGATAAAGCCATCAAACTGCATGCTTTGGCTGAGCTATCGAAGATCATTGAAAAGAATAAGGAATCACTCAAAGCAAGTGCTGAAGCACTTTCTGCAGTCAAAGAGCTTGCCTTTACTGATGCTCTAACACATCTACCCAATCGAAGACTGCTCAATGATCGCCTAAGTCAAATCATTGCATCTAATAAACGCTGGGCTTCTTATGGCGCAGCTATTTTTCTAGATTTAGATAAATTCAAAAAAATTAATGCCGAGTATGGTCATCAAGCAGGAGATGATTTATTAATTTTAGTAGGAAGTCGCCTTAAATTGGCTGTGCGTGAAACTGATACTGTTGCACGGTATGGAGGAGATGAGTTTGTAGTTTTACTAAATCGTCTCAATGGCAATCTAATTGATGCCAGAGTTGAGTCTGAAATCATTGCCAAGAAGATTCTTGCTGCGCTAGAGCCACCCTATACCCTACATGTCCAAATGCCCGATGGCGTAACGAAGAGGATTGAATGCAGGATTTTTGCCAGTCTAGGCGTGGCAATGTTTAATGGGGACTTGAAAACAGAAAGCGTCATTTTAGACTGGGCAGATGAGGCGATGTATTGGGCTAAAGCTGAAGGCGGTAGAACTATTCGTTTTTATGACGCCAAAAATTCTAGTGACCAAACATTAACTAAGCTTTATCAATTGGCTATTGATAATGACGATGAATCCAGCAATCACGGCATTCGCACTCGAAAATATGTAAAAACTCTAGCGCATCGCGCTCAGCAAATGAATTTGTATCCCAATCAGTTGAGCGATGAGATTATTGAACGATTATTCAAAACCACCCAATTACACGATATAGGCAAGACAGAAGTTCCATATGCCATCCTTCATAAAAAGACAAAATTTACACCACAAGAATGGGAGGTTATGAAAAACCACGCAGCACTTGGCGGCATGCTTCTTGAGGCTGCTAAAAAGCAAAATGTGGAACTTTCTGACCTTCTCAATACGGCAATTGATATTGCCACTAGCCATCATGAAAATTGGGACGGGACAGGCTACCCAAAGGGTCTTGCTGGAAATGCCATCCCTTTAGGTGGACGCTTGATGGGAATTGCGGATGTCTATGATGCATTGATCAGTAAAAGGAGCTACAAAGAGGCTTGGAGCCATGAAGATGTCTGTAAAGAAATCATCTCGCTTTCTGGCACTAAATTTGACCCTTACCTTATAGAAGCGTTTAAGCGCGAAATGGATAATTTCAAACTCATTGCTGAGATCGCAAAAGACTAGCTATATGTCCACTATAGGCCATTCTCTGCCACCACCAATCATCACCCAAATTGAACGTCAGCAAGCAACCCCATAAAAGCCACCAGACCGTCGCGTAACCGGACATCCGATAGTCGGGTCAAACCGACACCTGATCACCAGGGTTCAAATTTCAACTGAGTCGCCCCATAGTCCACTAGGATCCGCCACGCCCTAATACAAGATCGGGTTCTCGATAGCAAAGCTAGATCATGATTAGCCACAATCAGGCCAATAGACCAGCCTAAATATGTATGAAGAAATGTGAAATTTGGCCTGCCCAGCACGATTCGAACGTGCGACCTACGCCTTAGAAGCTGTAAAAATGAGGCTAAACAACACTAAAAACAATCCTTTTAAGGTGTTGGCTTTTGGTGTGGCATAGGCACCGAGAGTTGTGGTTTGAGGTGGAATAGCTCTGATATTGGGTGGCATTCGCAGGCGGTTGGGTGGTCAGAGGTCGCTATCGACCCAAAACGGTCATTCAGCCTTTTATAAACCAATCTTGTGTTGAGCATTAACTTCGATTGTTTTATTTTTTTATCAGTGTTCAGCTTTACTAAGTGCTTCAGCTGAATCACCTGATAAGTTTGCCTTAAGAAATCCTGGCGTTTCTGGCAAGGCTATCGCCAGATTATCTGCATCCATTACCTGTAGTTTAAGATTCTTAGCCTCAACACCTAGAACATGACCACCATGCAGATGATCACCGGAGAGAAAGTGCAGATGATATCCAGGCACACTTAAGGTTGACGCATAGGTAGGTGACCAAAAACCAAGCAAAGTCCCAGGAATATTCTTGAACTTAAAATCTTCCTGATGACTTGTCGCAGTCACAAGGTCAGTGCCAGTAGCTACCTTACATGTAACCCTATAGCAAATTTCGTCAAAGATTCCGTCTATACGAACTGCAGTAAAGAGATTTTCAGAGCGACGAAGGGAGTCAATCTGCTTGCAAAGATCCTCCCAACTACTTACCGAGTCAATCACTGCACTTCGATCAGCCTCAAATTCAGCACTAAACCAAAAAGGGGTTGTAGCAGAATCTGAGGGCGCAACAACCGACCCGTCCCCTAATGCTTGGTAAACATGTCCATCTAGCATTAGACCTTCACCATTAAGGGAGTCGAAAGTACCTATTCCAAAATTGCCATGCGTTTTAATCCTACCCACATTCATGCAACCCTCAAAAACCCCTTGAACCACGGCATTTGAAGTTGATACCTCATACAGCGTGTGATGCTCTACGCCAAGCGCCTTTGCTAGCGAATCTTGGACTAGATGATCAATGGTCTCACCAGTTTCAAGACAACGCTTTTGCAGAGCGTTATAGAGCGAATCAGAGACATTAATACTGAGGGCCTGACTACCCGGTATGTTTGACTTTGCCATGGTGATTAATTAACAAAGCTCTGAACAACGTCTTGCATTAAACGCTCATTCAGACTGTAGTCAACAGGTACATGAATGAGAACGGGTACCTCAGATTTAAAAGCCTCTTCAAAAATACCTGGAAGCTCATCTGCGGACTTAACGCTATAGCCCTTACAACCAAAAGATTCTGCAAACTTGACTGGGTCATAGTGGCCGAGAGTAATGCCAGCTGTTTCGCCATAGCGTGCTTGCTCCTGAAAACCGACCATATCATAAGAATGGCTATCCCAAATAACGTGAACGAATTTGGCACCAACACGCACAGCAGTTTCCAACTCGGTTGCAGTAAATAAGAAGCCTCCATCACCAGAAGTGGAAAGTACTCTTTCGCCAGGATAAAGAAGGCTCATCGCAATCGCCCAAGGGAGGGCAACGCCAAGTGTTTGCTGACCATTGCTCACTAAAAAATTACGTGCGTTATCAGCAGCGCTGTAACGATTCATCCAAATATAGTTAGAACCCACGTCAAAAGATACATGCGTGCCAGGTGTCATTTGCTTTTGAAGCTCATAGACAAGACGAAGAGGCTCAACAGGGAATTTGTTCATTGATTTACCCTCGCCTAGGGTGTCACTAACCTCTTTAATGGCTGCTTTGGCAGCCGATATGAATGCCGGATCAATTTGTGTCGTGATTCCAGCAGTAAGAGCATCTAAAGACTCGCCAATATCACCAATTAATCCTGTGGATGGCAAAAACGCATTATCTTGATAAGCAGGGATTGAATCTAGGCAAATAACTGGGCGATCTAGATTGGTATTCCATATAGAAGGGTCATATTCAATTGGATCGTAACCAATTGCTAGAATCGCATCGGCCTGATCCAGTAACTTGTCTGCGGGCTGATTTCGAAATAAACCGATACGACCTGCATAAGTTGCTCCACAAGCAGTTGCAACCCAGCCGCCTGCACCTTGAAAGGTTGAAACATATGGGATCCCGGATTTCTTGAAGAAATTGATTAGCGCATTAGAAGTATCCTGACTTGATGACTGCATACCGAGAATAGCAATAGGTCGCTTACTTGCTTTTAGAGTG
Organism: Polynucleobacter sp. AP-Kaivos-20-H2; assembly: GCF_018882215.1. Classification (GTDB taxonomy): domain Bacteria; phylum Pseudomonadota; class Gammaproteobacteria; order Burkholderiales; family Burkholderiaceae; genus Polynucleobacter. The sequence continues at coordinate 404,143 of NZ_JACVOX010000001.1, forward strand.
TTGAGAGCTTCGTCGATGCTTGACTTTGCTGCAGAACCCATCGGAAGCTTCTTGCCCCAAGTAGCATTAACATCACCAGGATAGTCCGCTAAACTAACATCTCTGGGTAGTGATAAAAATACAGCGCCACGACGCCCGCTTTCAGCAACCCGAATGGCATTGCCCATCAATTCGCCCACCTGATCAGGAGTGACTATTTCTTCAGAAAGCTTAGTTACTGATTTCATTAAACTAGTGGAATCAAGTGACTGATGTGTTTTCTTCAAACGCTCATCGACAGGCACTTCACCACCAATAGCTAAAACAGGGTCTCCTTCACTTGTAGCGGTTGCCAATCCAGTAGTCAAATTGGTAACACCAGGGCCAGATGTTGCGATACAGACACCGATCTTGCCAGTCAGGCGTCCAAATGCTGCTGCCATGAAAGCTGCATTCTGCTCGTGGCGGCAAATAACCACCTTAATTTTAGAATGCTTAAGAGCAATAAAGAGACTGTCAATTTTTGCACCGGGGATACCAAAAACATGTGTAACCCCATGATTTTCTAAAATCTTAACAATCGCGTTAGCGCAGTTTTTGGGATTATTTGGCTCGATCGTCATGTTGATTCATCCAGTATATGTAATTAGAAAAAGAAATTCTTTACCACAACTACTTCCGTTATCCAATTAATTGAGGCGCATAAATTTTTAGTTTATGGCGTTGATATCTAAATAACTTTTGCAATATAACTAATTTTGATGACAGCTTAATTAATCCGTGCACCAAAATGGATCAGTCATTCAATGGCTCTTAATGGCCGAAAGCAGTCATCCAGAATCAACCTACGCCCTACCCGGGCGTTCCAAAAGATGAGCCAGCTTGGTCAGGATCGAGCCAGTTCAGCTTGTCCAGCCCGAATCTTCTGCCTAGCTCGCTCTGCCTTAACAGCTGCTTGATCCTGCTTAACCCGATCTTTCATTGACTTAATACGCTGCTGATCAGGAGTTAAAGGCTTGATTGTGGCTACTTCAGTAATGGCTAAGGGATAGCTCACTATAGAATCCATGCCAAATTGATACTGCAAGATTAAACGTGCATGTATTGGACTATCAGCAAATACGGCTGTTTTAACCAATTGACCTTTTACACGCACACCGGCTTGATACTTGTTCATACAAGTATTTAGTTAGCCTACTTACCAAAGCCACTTCTTAGCTTGGCACTGGCTATCTCGATTTGACTATCCAGCTCCCCTGCTTCTACTGCAATCTTGATAGTCTCTAAGGCCTTGACTAAAGCCTCGCCACTTTCAACTTCTACGCTGGGCTTTCCCTTGGCTAGATCAATTGTCCAGCTACCGTAACGAACTGAAAAACACACTTTGCCTTCATCGCTCTGAAACCACCAAGGCTTGATGCGTTTGGGCACCTCTACTTGCTTAATTAGGCCAGTTTCACGATCTTTCACACTTCTGAACTTGGTCACTACAAACGAAGTGCCTTTCAACTGGCTTTGGGCCAACTGGATCTGCTCCCATAAGCGGCTCGAAAGTTTATTCCTGCGAACCACGATAGCAGGCATATTGCGGGGCTTTTTAACATCTACTAATTTGAGATTACTTAATACGCTCATTTGATTCTCCTATGTAATTAATGGGCATATACAAGTTAATTTCGAATTGGCAAATGGACGACCTCTATTTAATTTGGCTAATTTTGGATAGAAAAAATACGGTTTTTATTAACGAGGGATAAATATTTACGAGTCGCGTAATGAGTTGCTTTGAGATGCGATTGAGAAATAGTTGCTGTTGCAAATAGGAGTTGCGGTATTGGGGACAAATGAGTAGCCCTGACTAGCAACTCAAGCAACAGCATCTGTCTTTTGAATCTGCCACTCTCTGCAACTAAGCGACTTCTTTCAAAATTAAAGGAGATTAAAAATGAAAGAAATAACAGCCCGTTTATGGGAAAACAAACTATATGGAACCACTTATGGCAAAGGCCAATACCGCAAAGCCATCTATAACGGCACATTGGAGCTAAACGATCCTTATGCCAAGTATTTAGTGGATTTTGAGGAGATCGCTGACTGGTTTCACTTTACTAAAGCACCCTTGCATCATTCCATCGCTAAACGATTGGATAGCATTCCACAAAATGAAGCAGGCATCTTTATGACTTGGCTATATCGATATGAGCAAGGCATAAAGACTGCTATTGGTGGTTATGGCGCATTAGACCTAAACCATAATCGCATTCTGATTCAAATAGACGATCAAGACCTTGAATTAAGCGAACATTGGGAATTGCCTGTACGCAGTTGCATTGCTAGGATTCCTGGCAAACCCACGCCAGTACTCATCGCTACTACGCTTACGGAACTAAATTCACCTCAAAAACCGTCTACAAACGGCGCATTTTTCGGGGGAAATAAGCAACTACTTAAGGAGTTAATCAGCCGCGTATAGCGTTGTTTTGAGGGGTTTTATGGGGACCCCACTTTTAAGGATTTTTCGTGTCGTCTAAATCCCACGAAAAAGCACTACTTTCATAAATACTTACATAAAGATGCAGGTTAAGAAAATATAAATAATCTTAACCTGCTTTGTAAGTCATTGAATCTTGGAAGAATTTTTGTCGGGTAAACCGACAAGATTAAGGTCGACCTTTTTGCAATAAGAAAACATACTTAAAACGCACCTTTTATTTATGGAGAAATTAAAAAATGGCACAAGCAAAAACCCTATCCCAAGCAGAACTAGATCAAGTACTTGATTACGTTAGTACCAAAAAATATGCTTTGCGTGACAGAGCAATCATTCTCACCAGCTTTCTTGGTGGCCTTCGCGTTGCCGAAATAGCCAGTTTAAAAATGGGTGATGTAGTAAATCCTGATGGCACGATAAAGAACGAAATCCGGCTAACTGCAGAGCAAACCAAAGGAAAACATCCCAGAACAGTCTTTGTTTCGCAGCGTTTACAGACTGAATTGGCCAACTACTTAACAACAAGGCATATCAAAGATCCAAGCATCCCTTTCTTCCATACTGATAACCGCCTAGGCTTTAGCGGTAATGGCTTATGTGTCTGGTTCTTTCAGTTATACAAGAACGTAGGTATTTGCGGCGGTAGCAGCCACTCGGGTAGAAAATTTTTCATCACTACCTTAGCTAATAAAGGCATTGGTGTTCGAATCTTAGCCAGCCTTGCCGGCCATCGTTCGATTGCAGTAACTCAAAGGTATATCGAGGTTAACGATGAGCAAAAGAGAAATGCCGTAGAACTATTAACGTAATCCTTTTTTTACTTGGGAATTTCGGTACATTTCTCGAGCAATTTCTAAAGCCATTTCTTCAGCCTTTACTTGTGACTCTGATTCAATCATTTTCTTGATTTCTTGCTCTTGGAGAGCCTTCGAAATTAACTCTTTATAGTCATCCTTCGCTTTTTTCTTTCGCTTGATGGGCGTAACAAAGCTATTATCAAGTTGCAATAATTCATTCAATGTTTGATTCAAATCTTTATAAAGAACTTGCTCTAAGGCTGTGGGATCAAATTTCAAGCAAGGGATACTCTGTTTTGAAGGAAAAACCCCTCTTGCAGCATTCTCAGAAATATACCGAGCCTCTGAAAGATTCTTACTCATCAACATAGATAAATAACGCTTAGCCTTTTCAGATAGTTTGTTGTTGTAATCCGCTTTAAGGCCAACTATTTCCTGTCTTGGAATTTCGATTAACGAATCATCTTTACGCTTAGATTTATCTTTAATAAATTCTACAAACCCCTCCTTCATTACAAATGATTTAGTAATATTCCTAAACGCTCTACTTTTTTTATCATGTACCAAGCTATCTCTAAAATGATATGCAGCTAGCCAATTTGGTAGCCATCCATTTTTTTGTACCAATCGGTCATGTCTACTGATGTTGTATTTCTCGACAACGATTGAATACCTATTTTCTAAAGTTGTGTCTCTTATTTTATTTTTTAAAAACCCAACTTTATTTTGATTATTAATATGAGCTCTTCTTTTATTCTCAATTAGAAGGGTTAAAACTTCAGCATTGTATTTTGAAGATCTAGTGAAATCTGGCTTAAAAAGTAATGTCGGCTCTTTAGACTTTGCCTCAATAATTTTGTGGCCAGTTTCAGCCCACCACACATCAAAAGTTCTATCGAATACATTTCCACATAATGAGTACATCTCTAGCACCTTATGAAAGTCAGGTACTTTATTAGTATTCCGCGCTTTTCTTTTGTCTGAGCGACTTATATGAGCAATGTAGTAGCTAGGACTAATCACCAAAAAATTAAAAAACATCCGATGCCTAAATGTAGGTTTAGGTATCGGATCAATATCTGATGGCAGCTGCTCAAAAAGGTTGCTACTCATAATTTAAATGTTATACAAAATAAATACATTCTTATTCTATACAACAAAATGATCTTTTTTTCAATCTAAATTGGCGTTGTATTAGCAGCGCCCACTTCAAATATTTGCCTATTTTGAAGACCAAATACCGCTGGGAAACCAGCAATGCCTTTCCAGAGTCAATGGCTAAGGAAAGTTTTTTAGTAATTCTTAATAAGGAGGTCAATATGACCGAAGTCTTAGATGTAATAAATATGGAAACCAAATCTACCTCGGATTTAGCTGAAAAAGTCAGTCTAAATAACCGTAAAGAGATTGGCGATGTAGTAGATAGACTAATAGCCGAGCGTAAATCATGGCAATCTAATGAGTTTGCCCGCAGCAATCAACGCCTCTATCAGATTTTACAGAGCTGCTATGTTCTGTACAAAGACATGTCTGGCGTATCTGGCGAAAAGTTAGCCCTCAAGCGTGCCTTTAACAAGTACTGCGAGGAATTGGGTTGCAATTTCAAAGATAGCACTCACCTGATGGTCAAAATAGTAAGCTGTGTATTTGGCAACGATAATCGCCGCCGCACTTCAAGCTATGCCAAAGCATTACGCATAGCAACTGAAAAACGTATTAGCGTTATGGATATTCCCAAGTTCCTCAGTGACGCTGGTGGTGTAGAAGAAGTCCGCCGGGAAAGCAAGTCAACCAAAGCCACTACCAAAAAAAAGGCTGCAGCTGGATTGAATTTAATGGCCAGTAAAGCCCTAGGCTCCGTCCAAAGCGATGACTTAAATGCGGTATTTGATGAGGCTGCCTATAACGGTGCGGTGTTATTGATGTCCACCCGCGAAGTTAATGGAAGCTTTCAAATTAAATACGTGCTTCAAAACGGCGTACTTATTACCAGCGCCCTAGCCCATCTTCCAGCACTTCTTAAAGAAAAGGGAGCGTTAAAGGCAGAAGAGCAAAAGGCAGCAAATGATGACCAAGTTCGCTCTGAAGCGATCAACCAGGCACTAGTGGCCTAAACCCCATTGGGCGCTTCTAATAGGTCAAGGAATAGGCAAATTGAACACATACTCAAGGAGAATGATGATGACATTAATTATTAACCCGCCAACAATGCTAGATGACTTTCCGCTAATGCCGCATACACGGCAAAAATTAGAAATGATCCTTAGCGGAACCATTAAATTTCCAAAACAGAAAAAAGGATTACTGCTATACGGAACCTATGGAACAGGCAAAACCACCATGGCAGAGCTTTTGCCAGGATGGATAGAGACAGCTAAAACTACCTCTAGCTGGAAAAATAGACCTATTGGCGAGCTAGTTGATGCTACCCAACCAAACTATGATCTACACCCCTGTGCCCAGGGCCAAAATGGCGTGACCTTGATTGGAAGAATACAGACACAAACAAGCCATATGAGCTTTAACTCAACAGGTCTACATTACGTGATCCTAGATGAACTAGATCTACTTACTGAAGCAGCTAGTGCTTCTTTAAAGGCAATTATGAATCGTACAGATGTTGCATTCATTCTGACAACTAATCACCTTAATAAAGTAGATCGCGGAGTACAAGATCGATGCATTTTGATTGATATGAACGCGCCACCACCAACTGAGTGGCTAAACAAAATACATACGATATACCAGGCCTCAGGATTAACGCCACCGAGCAATCAAGCCATTACTAGCATTGTGCAAGCTGGCAATGGATCGGCACGCAATATTTTGACTGACACTCAAATTGCGGAAGAAAAAAGACAGGGAGATCTGCAAAATGCTTAATCAATTTTTATCAAAAGTTATTTGGGTAGATTTTAAAACCAAGCGAATTTATGACTTGAAAAATTTAGGCCGTCCAGACAAGTCTTCCCAACCAATTCCGTGGCTTTGTCAAAAAGCACGCATTAAGGAGAGAAAAAATGGCCATCGTTAAATATAAGGTCATTGGATCATTTACTGATCGCTGGTACTACTCTCAAATCGTTAATGTTGACGACAGTATCTATGTTACACATGACGACCAAATTGAATTTATAGAGGATTTTCTTTGTGATGATTGCCTCCAATTTGATCCAAATAATTGGAAAGATGAGGGTAGTGAATGCGTTGATTATTTTGTAATTGATAAATTTATTAAGCTATAGATCAATCAAGAGTAAACATCATGCGATACCCAAGAGCTTTTTTTATTTTTGATCACCAAGAAAACCTGCCAGATGCAGAATATTTTAAAGGATTATCGAATTCAAGTAGGGCAGCTTATGTAGCCGGAATCTCACAACCCATCAAGTCAATCGAGAATCAGGTTCATCTAGTGCTAGCCGCAAACTCCTATTTAAGCAATGAATTCAAAAAGTCGAAGGATGTTGTTGTTCTTAGCTTTCCAAAGATCTTTGATTTTCTTCTGGCGTATTTTGGCGATAAAAATCTTAGTCTTTTTTGGATAGATGATCATGATTCCTATGAGCGTATTTATATAGCCAATGATGCCTTGGATGAATTGGGCTGCATGGATAGTTTTTTGTACGATGCTTACCATGCATATTTCAACGCCTATAAAGGTTTTTACCATTTAGCCAGACGTGATCCTCACCCTCACGACGTCATTATTACCACCATGCAAGCGATGGCTAATGGTGAAATAAAAACTGTCTTGGAGAGTGAATTACGGGTTCATCTTACGCAACTTCTCAGCGTTAATGTGTTAAATCGAATTGATCTTTAACTGTAATCTATTAAGTATCAATAAATTCTAAGCTAATTTCTTAGCTGCCATCATAGGAGTAAGTTTTGAGTAATGCCGCTCAATCATCAAAGTCGAAGTACCCATTTGCCTAGCTAAGGTGTGTATGTCAACACCTTCAGCTAGTGCGAATGTGGCATAGGTATGGCGTAGGCTATATAAAGTCCTATTCTTACCAGTAGCATCCTTAAACAAGCCAGACTCAACCATAAGCCTCTCAAACACGCTATCAAGACTATGGGGTGCATCGCCTTCTGGAAATACAAACACCCTTCGATCTAGCTTGGCTTCAATTACAGCATCTAGGTTCGGATAAGGCAAAGCCTGCCAAGCAATTAATCGCTCTAAAGCCTCAATGACAAAATGTCTTGCTATTAGGTATCTAGGGCCAGTTTTGCCAGACACCCAAACCCGTAAATATCGCTGCTCACCTATCCAGTGCCACTGTAAAGATTTCCAGCGGATTGGCATACTTTCAGTACCTTGCCTTATGCCCGTTCCCAGCAAGAACGCCACATAGACCCGGCAAAGTCTGCGCATATGGTTACTGCGTTGATTACGACCAAACCTTTCCCAGTCCTGCATGTATTCCAATAAGTAATTGACCTCTTGCTGATTAAAGGCTGGCCTAGCTTCAGGTTTATCTCCGGCTACTTCTAATAATGGAATGGTTCGATGCTGGTGAATTAAGCCCTGAGCCCTGGCTCGCTCAATTACCCGCTTATAAAGACCAGCATGGCGCCTTTGCGTATAAGACTTGGGCTCCTTACCCATCTGAGATATGCGCCAAGCTGAATAGTCATCTACTAGCTCTTGGGTAATGTCATTAATTTGATAGGCACCAAAAAATGGGATCAAGTACTTGGTATAGATATGAATGTAGTCAACATGGGTGCGTTTATTGGGATTGGCATGGACTACTCGAGCAGCTGCAGCCAGCTCTTGGTTAGCCAATTGCCGAAAGGTCCGAGTCTTAATGGCAAGATCACTGGCTAGCTTGACCTTAACGGTTTCATAGATAGCAATGGCTTGGGTAGTGGCTTCGGCCAACTGATCAGATCCAGTGCTAGCGGAATGCCAAGCGCCAGTAGCCAGCTTGAAGCGGCATTGCCATTGGTGACTATGAGACCTCTTATAGAGAGTTAGGTCACCATCAAGGAGTTTGATGGTCTCATCATCAGTGATAACGGTAGAAAATAAGAGTGATAAATTATTCATAACAAGTGTCTCGAAAAACGACACTTGCTAGCTTAATTTCAGATTTTGTTAAGGTCGATCGGAAAATTTGTCGGGTAAACCGACACCACAGCGTCAGGGCTGCGATCGGCTACTACTAGACACAAAGAAGACTTTCGCTCTACTTATCGATAGCTGGCTCAAATCGACCCTAAACAGACTTTGGGGACAGTACCTCCGCAAAGTGGATAAACCCAAGCAATCTAAGCCACCATCATTTATTAGACAGGACTAATTCATCAGTCATTAGAGAGCCATAATCCCACGGAACTTGTTTACCGTTTGTTTTTGCCATAACCGTCTTGCGCACTTTTCTGAGTAGCAGGGAAATATCAATTCGCTCATTCATATGCGCTAACATGGCTTCTGTATAAGGACTATTTTTGCCGTCGCCATCTAAGGCAACGCTACCATCCTTCGTTGAGTATGAAATCAATGTACCCCCACCAACCTCCATAGGAGCTAGGCCCCTAGATGCACCACCCGAACTTCTTGAGGCCACTTGTAAAGACCGACTAAGTGGGTTGTCTCGACAGGCATCTAAAAATACTAGCTTAGTATTAGCTTGCATATATTTTTCAACAATAGAATTAACTGGAATTGCGTCAAATTCTACGTTGGCACCGTTGGGAGCTAAAGACATATCCACTGGGATGATGTAATTAATTCCATTAAGTTGAATCCCATGACCAGCATAGTAAAGAATATTTATATCGTACTTTGACGACTCGGTCTGGTATTTGGTTAGGGCTGATATAAGAGACTTTCGATTGCCATCAAGTACTAGATCTACTTTGAACCCAAATTCAGCTAAACGTCTTGCAATAGCCTGGGCATCATTAGTTGGATTGATTAACGTAGATACACCATAGTTTGAATTTCCAATGATTAGTGCCCTTACTGATTTAGTTGTTTGTCTGCTTGGATTTTCAGCATTTGCAACAGGTGGGATCGTCTTTATTGGGGAGGGAATTTGCAAAGCTTCTACCGTAGAATTTATTTTGGTATCTTTATCCTTTGAGGCCTGAATATTTTTTTCATCAATCGGTGGTTGTGTTTGGATAGAACTTGAAGGCAACAAATTAACTTGAGGCTTAGGTTTATCTAGAGCTAACGGCGGTTTAGAGGTTTCTATGTTTTGTAAAGTAGCTCCGCCAACATATTGCGCATAGAATTTTTTATTAGCTTCCAATTCTTCATCGCTGTATTGAGACTTAAATCTTGCTTCATTTTGAGTCAGAGCCACCCAAGCACGAGTTTTTACTTCAAATTCACCCCTAGGAACGGGTACGTTGACCTGGGATGGTGAGGCCTCATAAATGATTTCGCACTCGCATGTTTTAGGATTAAGATTCCTTTTTAGAGCACCTTCTATGATCTTTGATTCACATTCTTGCAGCGCCAAATTAGATGTATTGCGCATGCGACCACCCCAGTAATATGCGCTCCATGGGATCGGACAGGTATTGGGATTTTTGTTGACTGCAATTGAGAAACTTTGCTTCCCATAAATTAACTCTGCAAGTCCATCAGGTGCAAAGGGGGGCCTTTTAATGGTGAAGAATTTGTAATCTGACATGCAACCAGTTGAGCCATCAGCAAAACGTAGCTCTTGAAAACTACTACATTTGCTTGCAAAACTGATATTTGCAAAAGCGAATAAAATAACGAAACAAGTACAGAGTCGAAATCTCATTTAATTTCAAACTCAATTATCTTACTTCCTACCCTACCCTCGGAATCCTGCACATTCAATGTAATCTTATGACTTCCTTTTGGCAGCGCCGCCTCTTTAAGATTAATGCCTTGCGCCGTAACTTGTGCAACACCGAGCAATCTATTGGTAATGTCAATTTGAAAAGTGCCATAGTAGGCTTTAAAACTTTCGGGCTTTACATTAGCTGGCGCCTTAGGAACAAATTTTAATAGGATGGGTGTTGGTGAAGTAATCGAGCCATCTAATTTTGGCGTAATCACATCTATTACAGGTGCGTCTAATGGGGGAACAACTCTGGGATAAAAGGGGGGCTTTGCACTATTTGATTTGAGCGTTTCTTCAGGCGTTACTAACCAAAGGGGCTCTGCTATTACTTGAAGAGGTGCTAATAAAATAAATAGCACAGCAAGTAAACTACTTCTTAATATCATAGTCATCTCAAGAATTTAAAGTAATGCGTACACGGCGGTTCTCAGCGGCATCTGGTTTATCGGGCACTAAAAGCTCATTAGAGCCTTTACCTATTGCCTTCAGACGAACTCTACTCACAGCACCAGTTGACGCTAAGTAATTTAATACCGCAGTTGCACGTTGATCAGAGAGACGCAGGTTATAGGCTGGCAATCCTACTCCATCGGTATACCCCTCAACGATAAAGGTAAAATCTCTTAACTCATTACTATTGATTGCTTTGGCCAAGTTATCTAAGAGCGGTTTACTTTCAGGCAGTATTTTTGCTGAATCAAATTCAAACTGAATGGATAAATCAACCGTTGGCTTATCACGAACCTCAGGCGTTAAATTTCTCATCCCACGTGTCTTTGGTGGATTAGGATTGAGTTTTTCAATTAGCTCATCTGATGAAGCCGAACGTAATACAGTTTGAGCAGTTGCTGCGCCAATCAAAGAAAAAATAAGGAGAGCTAAGAGAATCTTAAATTTCACTGGACCTCCGAAACGGTTAATATTTTTGCGGCAAACTTCTCAGACTTACCTTCAGGAGTTTTTCCAGTGAGGTAATCAATCAAAGCGCCGCGACCCTTAAGATTATTTAAGGCATAAACAAATGGTGAATTAGGATCTGCACCTAAAGCTTCAAGTGACTTTAGATCTCGCGGTGAATCTGAAACCATGACTAAGATATGGTCAATACCCGCAGGCCCTGCAGCCTTAATTTGCCATGACTGACTTGGTAAATTAATTATTTGCCCCGCTTTAATAAAATTATCTTGCTCCAACTTATTTGGGTAGAGAACATAAAAACTCTTCTTGTCAGAACCCAGCAATACTAAATACAAATACCCATCATGGTTAGATTTAATCTGAAGATCTAAGTAGTCTTTATCAATTTTTAAAGATTTTTTAGCCAGTTTTACATCGATAACCCTTTGAGGATTTCGTTGCGCCTCAACATCCTGTAAGGTTGCTAATGAGGCAACTTGAATATTCACCTCTGGCTGGACTGCTGGGGGTTTATTTGGAGGTTTTTGGCTCTGATTCTCTGCAACTATTTGTACAGGCTTTATTGGTTTATTTTCAACAGGCTTAATAGGTTTTGTTGATTCTACGGGCGGAGTTACTTTATTTACTTCGCTAACTGGTTGAATAATTGGCGCTGGTGGCGTAGAAGAAAGATCGTCACGCTGCGATGTTTGGCTATTCACGACAGGAATTAAATTACGATTCCCTTTAATGGTGATATTGCTGGCAATCTGTATAGGACCAGGCATTTGCTTATTCATAATGTCTTGGGCGCATTGCCGAACCTCTTCTAGCGAAACTGCGCCGGAACTATTGAGGTCCCTAGCGCTTCCAAGTAAACATTTCTTAAGAGCCTGCGTGGCAACACCACCTAAGTCTTCCTGATCCCAGCTTACCTCATCAGGCTTTGCAGATGATATGAAAACTACATTCTCTTCTATTGCGCCTAATGCCTTGGTTTCATCAAACAAACTTCTTGTTTTGTAATTTACTGGGGTACAGACTTCTGCACCGGTTCTATCCTTAGCGGCAAATTTTGCTACATAACTGGAATTAAAGGCTGACCTAGTTTTAGTAGTGTTAACAACACCTCCAGAATGACATGTATCTACTAAGAGGATAGACTTATCGACTGATTTATTTAAATTTTTAGTCGCCTCAGCCAGCTCCGTATTGCTGATTACCTCATAATCATAGGTAAGCAAACCCTCAACACAGTTATTCACAAACGGGTTGTAATATCTTGTGCCATGACCGGAGAAATAGATAAAAACTCTACCTCCATCCGCCGCCTTATTGCTAAAAGATTTCATGACCTCTAATACTTTTTTCTTAGTAGCCTCTTGATCCCGTATTACAGTAATGTTTTTATCTGGGATATCCATAGCTCTAGCCATTTCTTTTGCCATAACAATATCTGCTGGCACACCCTTAAGATCAGCTGCTGGGCCGTTATAGTGGCCAATACCAATAATTAATGCAGACCTATTTGTATTTTCTACAGCGAATACTTGCGTGCCAAAAATGGCTAATAAGGAACAAAAAATGCCTACACATGTTCTTACTGAACACTGGGCAATGGAATGGATTGAAGTCACTTAATCTCTCTCGGAGTAAATATCACTTTCTGAACATACAAACCACCTTGTGCATTTCTGCCTAAGGCAATATTGACATCTCGTTTTTTTGCACCTTCCTCAGCGGTATAACTAGCATACTGTCCACCCATCAACTTTATTGCCTGCCAAATCCCGGTAAATAAACCCAGCAAAAGAATTGGGTCTCTAGGTGCAAGCTCGTTAGGTGGTTGGGTTACTGTAATCTTTCCTCCAGTAGTTTCAGCAACTGCTATCCACTTTTCTAAACGGGGAGGCATTTGGTTTGGACTAACTGGATTATAAAACTCTACATCAACTGGATTCTTATTGTTTACAAGGGAATTACCCAGCTCAGTATCAAATTTTTGAGTATCAATAAAAGTTAATGAGTCCTTAGGCGGAGTTAAGCTAATTGACTGACAGCCAAATAAGACCCCTGCGAAAATAAATGTCATCAATAAAATTAATGGCTTAGTATATTTAATGAGCATTTCAATATTTTTACTGGTTTAAACAGCCTTAGTCTACCGTATTAATTATGAGTTTTATAGCAATAATTTGTGCAAAACTAAGTGTAAGGGGCGCATTGGCTCTGTCCAGGGATTTCGGTGGCGCCAAAAGGAGCTTGGGGTTGCTCTATGTCAAATTAATAAAGGGGTACCCCTGTCATAACTTTGACATTTACCAATGAATTTTTTATATTAGCCCCTAGGATTATCTGTTTGCCTAATTAGGAGGCAAAATAAAACAGCAGCAGCTCAACCGTCACGTAACCGGACACCTCACAGTCGGGTCAAACCGACACCTGATCACCAGGGTTCAAATTTCAACTGAGTCGCCCCATAGTCCACTAGGATCCGCCACGCCCTAATACAAGATCGGGTTCTCGATAGCAAAGCTAGATCATGATTAGCCACAATCAGGCCAATAGACCAGCCTAAATATGTATGAAGAAATGTGAAATTTGGCCTGCCCAGCACGATTCGAACGTGCGACCTACGCCTTAGAAGGGCGTTGCTCTATCCAGCTGAGCTATGGGCAGTTATATGCTGGGTATATCTAGAACAATAAGGGAAAGTGGTCGGAGTACAAGGATTCGAACCTTGGACCCCCTGCTCCCAAAGCAGGTGCGCTACCAGGCTGCGCTACACTCCGACGGAACCGATATTTTACACCGAGAGGGCCATGCAAGGCAAATCCTGTAAGATTCGTCACATGGTTGCCTATTTTTCAAGCAAATTTATGAAGCAAATTCATGCTGCGTTTACAGCGGCATTGCTAGTATTTTGCTTGCTTGGCACCCACTGGATAGGCCTCTCACATAGCATTTCTCATACTGGCTTCCAAAATCAAGTACTGGAAGCTAATACCTCTGCCAATATTGATAAGAGTTTCAATCACAGCTCGGATGTCTGTCATTTGTTTGACGCACTTTCACTTGCAGGATTTGTACCAAGTAATCACATTCAAGCCCCGGTTATTCTTGTCAGCGCTTTAGATCTACAAAATTCAAGCAATCCTTCGTTGCGAAGCTTGACTGGTAGCTCTTACCACTCACGCGCTCCCCCTACTTTCATCCTTTAAAACAAAGCGCTCTATTGCGCACCTCCGTTTTAATTGCTCACCATGTATTGGTGAATCTGGATGAATATGAATTATCGTTTTACACAATTTTCTTGCAATCGCCTAATAGCACTGGCCTGTATTTTGCTAATGAATCCTGCTTGGTCCCAAAACCAAGCGGAGAGTTTGCCTCAACTTGATGTCACTGGAGTACGTGAAGGTGGGCAAGGATTCCTCTCGCCAAATAAAGTATTAGCTGGTGATGAACTTCAAAACAAGCTTTCCGGAACACTGGGAGCAACGCTTGCCAATGAGTTGGGAATTTCAGCGACTGGTTATGGGGCGGGATCTTCAAGGCCAGTTATTCGAGGCCTAGATGGCGCCAGAGTACAAATCTTGCAGAACGGCCTATCGGTTGGGGATGTTTCCAGTATCTCGCCAGACCATGCAGTTGCAAGCCCAATGCAAAATACCCATCAGATTGAAATCTTGCGCGGTGCCTCTGCCCTGCTTTATGGATCAGGCTCAAGCGGTGGCCTGGTAAACGTTGTGAATGATCGCATTGTCACCTCAATGCCTGATGCAGTATCTGGCGCACTCAATACCAGCTACGAAACAGTGAATCAAGGTAAGACTGCCAATATTGAATTAGATGCACCTGCGGGACCTTTAGCACTCCACTTTGATTCAGCGATCAGTAATTCGAATAACTATCGCATCCCAGGCTTTGCAGAACAAGGTGGACCAAATGCTAATTGGTCTATCAATCCAGGTCAGCCAGTGAATATCCCCTACAGCGGCAAGTTACCCTTCTCTTTTAGCAATGAAAATAGTATGGGCTTAGGAGCGAGCTATGTTCGCTCCGATGGATACACCGGCATCTCCTTAGAGCGTATGAATCACAACTACGGAATTCCTACTGCAGAAGGTGGCTTTATTCAGCAGTCGCAGAATCGTTACGATTTTGCTCACCAAACTAATGATCCGTTTGAGGGCTTTAGCTCGGTCAAAATTAGTGCTGCCAATACCAATTACCAACACACCGAATTTACTAACAATGGGGTTGCCTCCACACAGTGGAACAACACAGCCACTGAAGCAAGGCTAGAGTTGGCTCATAAAGAATTGCTTGGATCTAAGGGTATATTAGGCGCGCAAATTACTGGCGCAACCTTAAATGCCACGGATTTATCCACGAATAATTACGCTATTGTTCCGCAGACAAAATCCAATGCAACTGCCCTATTTTTGGTTGAGGAAGGCCGTTATGGCCCTTTAAAAACAAGTCTTGGGGCTCGCTATAGCTACACTACTCAAAATCCCAATTCCGGAACACAGTTTCCAAGCGCAAGCAGTCAGGAATTTGTCCCGACATCTTATGGTCCTCCATCACTACAGAGTAGACAATTTAATTTAATGTCCTATTCAGCTGGTGGAATGTTCGATATTGCCAAAGGATACGGCATGGGTCTTGCCTATACAGTCTCTCAAAGAGCGCCATCTGCACAAGAGCTTTACTCCTATGGGCCTCATGATTCAACCGCAACATTCGATATCGGTAATGCAAACCTAAGCACAGAAACATCACATAATTTAGAACTGAGTTTTCAGAAGAGCTTGGGGGTAATCCGCAGTAAAGCTAGTATTTACAGGAACCAATTTAGTAACTACATCTATGGCTACTACACTGGCGCCTATAGCCAAGCCAATGAAAACTTTTCCGTGGTTCAAGCATCTCAAGCAAATGCCTCTATTCAAGGTGCAGAGGCAGAGCTTAGTTATAACTGGAATGAAACCGGCGTGGGGGGCAGATTGTTTGGTGATGTATCACAAGGAACATTTACCGCGGGAGGAAATCTTCCGCTACAACCGGCACCACGTCTAGGCAGTGAATTGGCTTACCAACGTAACGGCTGGTTAACAAGCGCCACCTATATTTACAGCTATCAACAAAATAAATTGGCCAGCTGGGAAATTGGTCCTACGCCCAGTTACAACCTAGTAAATGCCAACCTCTCCTACACTGAGCGTATTGGAAAAGTGAATTGGACTGGATATCTCATACTAAAGAATCTACTTAATGAAGAGATTCGCTACGCTACATCACCCATGGCAGTACGACTATATGCGCCACAACCAGGAAGAAGTCTCATGGTTGGCGTTCGCGCAGCCTTTTAATAAAGGCACACTAAAGATATTTGAGTAGTAAAAATCCAAGTAATCCTGAACCGAGAATTACAAATACAGGATTAATTTTTGTTCTCAGAATGAAATACAGGGAAATTAAAGCCAACCCCAAAGTTATGGGGCTAACGACAGAGGATTTAGCTACAGCATAGACACCAGATGCCATTAAGCCGATTGAAATGGGCTCTAAAGCATTTTGAATGCTTCTACGCCAAGGGCTTTCTCCAAAACGCTTCCAGATGCGACCAGCATAAAAGCACAAAATACTCGATGGCAAGAAAAATGAGAGCAGAACAACTCCAGCTCCTACTAAGCCAGCAACCTGAAATCCGATCACTAAGACCATCAGCATATTAGGGCCTGGTGCAATTTGTCCGATACTATAAATATGTACAAAACGCAGGTGATCAATACCAAATTGATGAGCCAGTAAGGTTTGCATCTCCGGCAATACAGCGGTCCCGCCCCCTACTGCCAGGAGTGACAGCAAGCCAAAGCTGAGTGCCAATGATACTAAATGACTCATGAGCTAACCCTTGGGCGATACATATAAATTGCTATCGGGGCCATTATTAACAGGACGATGGGTAGGCTTAGCTTTACAAGACTCATCAAAATAAAGGTTGGAACAATAATGAGAAGTGACTTGAGATGCTTCCAGTGCTCGTCACCAATCCGATAAGTAATTGCCGCCAGTAGGCCGCATGCAGCTGCTGCAACTCCAGACAAAATGATATTTGCTAGTGGGTGATCTGTATTCGTGGTGTACGCAACACCAATAATTAGTACAAATAGAGATCCGGGAAGTATTAGGCCGATGGTAGCCACGAAAGCGCCTAGCATGCCACGCAAATGATCTCCGGTTAACACCGCTAAGTTCACTGAATTTAAGCCTGGCATAGTTTGGCTAATTGCAAGATAGCCCATGAATTCATCGGCAGTCAGCCAGCATCTTTTTTCAATTAAAAGAATGCGCTCATAGGCAATAATTCCCCCACCAAAACTTATGGCACCGATGAGCAAAAACTGGAAAAAGAGGTCATATAAACTTACTGACAGCTTTTTCTCAGTTAATTTTGTGGAGCTCATTCAGGCTTTCCATAGATTAATGCCGTTTTTGTACTACCAATTTCTAACCAATCAGCTAATTCAGTTTGAAGCTTTTTAAAAAACTTATCAGCCCTTTTGTGTGCCTTGGCTTGTGAGCGATTTTCATCGTTTACGCGATATGAAAAGGCAAGCTCCCCTACGATAGGGTCGCCAGCAGTCCTCATCCAAATAGCAATTTCACAATGAGCTTGTACACCATCCCCAAAAACCAGATTTCCCAATGGCAGACAGGCTTCAAGTATCTTATTGTTAGGACCACCAACAATATGCACAGGCGTTTTTTTATCTATTGCAAGATATGCCATGCCTGGGAAATACTCACAAATCGCACTTATGGATCTGTCAAATAAACTATCAATTGGAACGGCGTCCAAAATTGCATTATTCGAGTAAATTTGACGTTTAGAGCCCAGTGCATCACCACGTAATATTTCCTCTTTGAAGCGAGCTCTGGATTTTATTTTCTTTTGTGGGGTTGGATTAAATTTGGACGCATGCTCCATGTCATGGGTTCGACACTTGAGCGTGACTTCTGCATAGTCATCTACCCACACATTCTGTCGCGACTCTCGAACGCGCAAAATAATATTATTTAAACGGAAATCCTCACCAGGAGTATCGTAAAAATAAATATTTCGTAGCCCAGTATTTGCATTATCAAGATGAAAGAAATCCACCTTACTTTTCTTGCAAAACTTCACAATTTGTTCGCTAAGAAGCAATATTCTGCCGTGACGATCAAGGCCCTTGGGCTTGATGAGCAGTTTAAATTCTCTATTGGTGATGGATGGATGAAGCTTCATACAATACTCCTCTGTTTTCTTGAGCCTATCACCAATTAGTGAAAGTAAGTCGGTTCATGAGGCCATATATGGAAAAAACAAGCCCTTAGTGAATTAAGTGGGTTAGGCAGTAGGAACCAAATCAGCAATGCTTTTAGCCGCACTCATTGCGATATCAGCATCTTTAGTCTCAACCATTACACGCAATAAAGGCTCTGTACCTGAGGCGCGTATCAGAACCCTACCAATGTTTTGGAGATCAGCCTCAACCTTCGTAATTTGACTTTTTAACTTCTCGTCCGTTTTCCAGTCGTAACCAGATTTGAATTTCACATTCAATAGTACCTGTGGGAATACTTTGACGGAATCCAATAATTGCGCAAGACTTTTTTTATTTTGGCTCATTGCCGCTAACACTTGAAGTGCCGCAATAGTGCCGTCACCTGTGGAGTGTTGGTCTAAGCAAAGCAAGTGACCCGAACCTTCGCCACCAATAATCCAACCATTTTGTTTGAGCAATTCCAAAACATAACGATCGCCTACATTGGCGCGCTCAAAACCGATGCCCAACTCTTTAATAGCATTTTCAACTGCAAGATTAGTCATTAGAGTACCTACAGCACCACCAATCTGCTGGCCACGATCCAAGCGATCTTTTACTAAAACATACAGAAGCTCATCACCATTAAATAAACGACCAGTAGCATCAACCATTTGCAAGCGATCAGCATCTCCATCTAGAGCAATACCTAGATCCGCTTTTACTTCCTTAACTTTGGCGATTAAGGCTGCTGGTGCTGTTGCTCCGCAACCATCATTGATATTGCGACCATCAGGGCTCACGCCAATGGAAATCACATCAGCACCTAGCTCATGAAAAACATGGGGGGCTGTGTGATATGCGGCTCCATTGGCGCAATCTACTACAAGCTTTAACCCCTTAAGATTTAGCTCGCCTGGAAATGTTGATTTACAAAACTCAATATAGCGTCCTGCAGCATCATCTAAGCGAAAGGCTTTACCAAGCTCTTTTGAATTTACACAACCCATAGGTTTTTCTAATTCAGCTTCAATGGCAAGCTCAAACTCATCTGACAACTTATCGCCATTTGCAGAGAAAAACTTGATGCCGTTATCTTGGTAGGGATTATGGGAAGCTGAAATCACTAAGCCAGCAGACAAACGCAATGCCTTAGTGAGGTAAGCAACACCGGGGGTTGGAATGGGGCCACAAAGCATGACGTCCACCCCTGCAGCAGCAAACCCGGCCTCCAACGCAGCCTCCAACAAATATCCCGATACGCGAGTGTCTTTACCTATGAGAATTTTGCAGCGTTCACCCGGCTTGGCTTCACGTGTTAATACTTTGCCGGCAGCATAGCCAAGGCGTGTCATAAATTCAGGGACGATAGGAAATTGGCCTACTTCTCCTCGAATGCCATCAGTACCAAAGTATTGTTTTTTCATGGGTTTCATTATAAAACTTAGATGCGTCACTAAGTATTGATAGCCTCCCAAAGCTTTAGAGCATCAACAGTCTCGGGAACATCATGAACCCGGACAATTTGAGCGCCACGATCAGCAGCCATAATTGCTGCGGCAATGCTTGGGGCAACACGTTCGTTAGTGTCTTTACCAGTAATTTTGCCAATCATCGATTTACGGGAAATTCCCGCCAATACAGGAAGACCTAAAGTCGAGAAGTCAGCAAAGTGTGCCAGCATTTTGAGGTTATGTTCCAAGCTCTTGCCAAAACCAAATCCCGGATCAATAGCAATACGGTCACCTCTAATGCCTTTGGAAATGAGGAGTTCCGCCCTATCCTTCAGAAATTTCTTTACTTCTACAATGACATCCTGATACTCGGGGTTAAATTGCATTGTTAAGGGGTCGCGTTGCATGTGCATTAATACAATGCCACAGTCGCGACTTTCCATCACCGCCTCTAAAGCTCCCGCCTGCCTAAGGGCCCAAATATCATTTACACAATCAACTCCAGCATGCAGCGCTTGACGCATTGTTTCTGCTTTATAGGTGTCTATTGATAAAGGCACGCCACAATCTTTTAAGGCCTCAATGACCGGAAGCACTCTATCCAACTCTTCTTGCAGTTCAACTGGTTCAGCACCAGGTCGAGTTGATTCCCCGCCAATGTCAATAAGATCAACGCCGTTGTCAATCATCAACTCCGCTTGCGCAATAGCATCCTTAGCACTTCTAAATTTACCGCCATCAGAAAATGAATCCGGGGTTGCATTCAGAATGCCCATCACAATCGGGCGCTTGCGTTCGGTGAAGTCAAAAAGAAAACGCCCACAACGCCAAGTTGTGGGCATATCTTGAAGGCTTTGATAATGCATCAAAGACTGCAGCTAAGCAAAGTAATTAAGCAGTAGCTGGAGCGCTGCCAGTAGCAGGGCCAGGGGTACCAGCAGAATTACCAAACTGAGTGGCTGGAGGTGGCTTAGGCGCACGTGGTGGGCGACCTTCCATGATGTCATTTATTTGCTCTGCATCAATGGTTTCCCATTCAAGCAAAGCCGCAACCATCGCCTCAACTTTATCTCGGTTTTCTTCCAAGATCGATCTAGCTAAAGCATATTGGCTATCAATCAACGTACGTATTTCAGCATCTACCTTTTGTTGAGTTAGTTCGGAAACTGTTTTGGTGCTGTTACGACCAAAAATACTTTCTGATTCAGTATCAACATAAACCATAGTGCCCAAGCTATCACTCATACCATAACGAGTCACCATGTCACGAGCCATTTTCGTAGCGCGCTCAAAGTCATTGGATGCCCCAGTACTTGAAGAGTGCAAGAACAACTCTTCAGCAGCACGACCACCAAACAAAATAGCCAACTCTTCCATCATGCGATCTTTATACAAGTTCACACGATCAAATTCAGGTAGCTGCCAAGTCACGCCCAACGCCATACCTCGCGGCATGATGGTGACTTTATGAACAGGGTCAGCCTTAGGTAAAACCTTAGCTACAACAGCATGGCCAGACTCGTGATAAGCGGTATTGCGACGCTCTTCTTCGCGCATAACAGCAGACTTGCGCTCAGGACCCATATAGATCTTGTCTTTAGCGTCCTCAAAGTCTTTCATGTCTACTGCACGTTTATTACGACGTGCTGCAAATAATGCAGATTCATTTACCAAGTTCGCTAAATCTGCTCCTGAGAAACCCGGAGTACCGCGAGCCAAAACAGCAGCATTAACGTCGGGGTCAATTGGAACCTTGCGCATATGCACTTGCAAAATTTGCTCACGGCCACGGATGTCTGGCAAACCTACATGCACTTGTCGATCAAAACGTCCTGGACGTAATAAAGCTTTATCAAGCACATCAGAGCGGTTAGTGGCAGCCACTACGATCACGCCACTATTACTTTCGAAACCATCCATCTCAACCAGCATTTGGTTTAGTGTTTGTTCGCGTTCATCATTGCCGCCGCCCATGCCAGCACCGCGATGACGACCAACAGCATCAATCTCATCAATAAAGATGATGCAAGGAGAATTTTTCTTGGCGTTTTCAAACATGTCACGAACACGTGATGCACCAACACCAACAAACATCTCAACAAAGTCAGAGCCGGAGATTGAGAAGAAAGGAACCTTCGCCTCGCCTGCAATGGCGCGAGCCAAAAGAGTCTTACCAGTGCCCGGAGGACCTACGAGCAATACGCCGTGCGGAATACGACCACCAAGCTTTTGAAACTTTTGCGGATCTTTTAAGAAATCAACAATCTCAAAGACTTCCTCTTTGGCTTCATCGCAACCTGCAACATCGGCAAAGGTAACAGTATTACTGTTCTCATCAATCAAGCGCGCTTTAGATTTGCCAAAGGAGAATGCACCACCCTTACCGCCACCTTGCATTTGGCGCATCATGAAAAACCAAAAGCCAATAATTAATAAGGTAGGGCCAAGATAGTACAAAGCAGAAACCAACATATTTGGCTCGTCATCAGCTTTACCGGTAACTTGAACTCCATATTTCATGAGGTCACCAACCATCCAGATATCACCTGGAGAGATGATGGAGTATTTAGTGCCGTCAGCAGGCGTCACTTGCAATGTGCGACCTTGCACATCTACACGCTTTACTTTGCCGGCTTTAGCGTCATCCATGAATTGGGAATACGTCACCTGAGTTTGATCCTTAGGCTTATCAAACTGTTTAAAAACAGTGAAAAGCACCAAGCCCACAATGAGCCACACACCGATTTTTTGGAACATATTGCTGTTCAAAATGAGTCCTTTTCTGGAGTGAACCAGGAGTTAAAGCGATTTGCTTCCTAAGTATTTGATTCTACTACCACCCTTTTTCAAGAGCTAATGGCATATATATTTGATAAAACCCTATAAAAACGGGGGTATTAGCCAGTATTTAGAGCCTATTTCGGAGGTTTTAGGTTTCTACCCAAAAGGAAGATCTCAGAAGACTTTGCTCTAGATGCTTTAGGTTTACGGGAGGCAACGGTTTTAAAGACCTTTTTAAAGGATTCCACTATCTGGCTATAGCCACTACCGTTAAAACATTTGATTAAAAGCGCACCCTCAGGTTTCAGATGAGCAGTAGCGAAGTCTAGGGCTATCTCTGCTAAAAAAGCCATTCTGGCAGCATCAGCAACACCAACCCCAGAAAGGTTTGGCGCCATATCCGATAGAACCAAATCAACCTTGCCTTCGGCACTCTTCGGTAAAAGCGCCTCCAAAGCAGCAAGACCCTCATCTTCCCTAAAATCACCCTGAATAAAACTCACATCAGCTATATCTTCCATGGGCAAAATGTCGATGGCAATAATCTGACCGTCCGGTTTGCCGGACTCAATTTTGGGATTGCTTTTGCCAAGCTCAGTGAGACGATTACGCACGTACTGAGACCAACTCCCGGGAGCGCTCCCTAAGTCCACAATAGTCATACCTGCCTTGATAAGATGATCTTGCTCGTCAATTTCACTGAGCTTATAAACCGCTCTAGCGCGATAGCCCTCTTTTTGAGCCATCTTCACATAGGGATCGGACAGATGATCCTGCAACCAACTTTTATTAAATTTATTCTTTGCCACAATTTACCCACTTTCGCCGTCTATTTTCCTAGTTTCTGAGCTCTAAAGCAAAAGGAATCGATCAAAATACAG
Organism: Polynucleobacter sp. AP-Kaivos-20-H2; assembly: GCF_018882215.1. Lineage (GTDB taxonomy): Bacteria > Pseudomonadota > Gammaproteobacteria > Burkholderiales > Burkholderiaceae > Polynucleobacter. Next base: position 427,584 of record NZ_JACVOX010000001.1, read on the forward strand.
GCAAATTCAAGCTAAAAGGGCAATTTAGATCCTCAATGCTCTATCATCAAGCCCATGACTGCACTCACTATTACCCCTGCACAACGTAAATCCCTCAAAGCTGACGCTCACGACCTAAGTCCCGTTGTCATGATTGGTGGCGATGGCTTAACACCTGCTGTAATCAAAGAAGCTAAATTAGCCATTAATCATCACGGATTAATTAAGATTCGTGTTTTTGGTGATGAGCGCGAAGCACGCATTGCTATGTATGAAGAGCTTTGCGACAAACTTGATGCTGCTCCAGTTCAACATATCGGCAAGTTACTTGTGTTGTGGAAACCAAAAGATATGGTGGATGAGGCTTTTAGCAATCTAGGTAGATCAAGTAAGCAAACTAAGAAATCTTTGCAGGCTCCTCGTACGAAACGCCAGCCAAATCGTGCTCCAGCAAAAGCTGGCGTACGTACTAGCACCTCAGAAAGATCGGATCGTCGCTCTGCTTCAAATGCAGCACCATTTGCACGTGCTGCAGCAGTGAAGTCGGCAACACCTAAGAAACGTGTTTTGCGCTCTGAAGCGGCGGAATCAAAAATTGGCTGGTCTTCTCCCGGCTACAGAAAAGCAGTTGCTGCACCCGCACCAATTAAGAAACGTAAAGTCAGAATGAGCAGCACTAAGAAAAAGTCACTTGGCTCTTAATTTAAGCAAGTGAAATACAAAAACGCCGCTAGTCGGCGTTTTTTGTTGCCCACCAAACTAAGGCAAGACCGAGTACTGCTTGAATCATAAAAATTGCACTAGAAACGCCATGTAGGCGAGCAAATAATGCGGCATTTGTAGACTCGCGAACCGACAAGCCTAAATAAAGTGCTTGCTCTCTCAATGCATCCATCCAAGGAATAATGATAAATGCTGCGCCAACTGTGAATGCGAGCATTCCTAATAAGATCCAACGAATGATGCGGTAATGGTCGTCACCCTGTCTTACTAGGTGATTTGCCATCACCATTAGAAATGCGCTTAAGGCGACACCGATATAGGCAGTGGTTTTGAAGAGATTTGCTGCAATCATGCCGGCAACCTGTCTGTCGCCCAAATTAGAGAACAAAACAGGCACCACTAGAAATCCAATGGTGATGAAGCTACCAACCCAAAGACCTGAAATCAGGTTAAAAATTCTTTGGGTGCGGATGGGGGGCATTAGACGTAACGCACAGCCAAGATTTCAACTTCGCGATTGCCGCCAGGGGCTTGCACAGCCACAATGTCACCCTCTTCTTTGCCGATTAATGCACGAGCAATCGGTGAACTGATGGAGATTTTCTTAACGGCGATATCCGCTTCATCATCTCCAACGATTTGATAGGTTAGCTTAGTACCATCTTCTAAGTCCTCAAGATCAACAGTAGCACCAAAGACTATGCGGCCAGCAACATCCAAGGTAGCAGGGTCAATAATTTGAGCTGCCGATAATTTGCCCTCTAACTCTTGAATGCGGCCTTCAATGAAACCTTGTTTTTCTTTAGCGGCATCGTATTCAGCATTCTCAGAAAGATCACCTTGAGCGCGAGCCTCGGAGATGGCATTGATAACAGAAGGACGCTCAACGTGTTTAAGACGGTGCAGCTCCTCTTTGAGAAGTTCTGCACCGCGCTTAGTAATCGGAATTGTGCTCATGAAACTAACCTAACTTAAATTCTTGCGCAAAATCGCGCGTATAAAAGTCAATTTTAGATTAAATGAGCTCGCGATGTAAGTTTTGCAAGGAATAAACCTCGAGGGAGTCGAGTCGGCCATTTTCAGAGGCTAACAAACCATCCATCACTGCTCGTGCTGCACTAATAGTCGTGTAATAAGTAACGCCATTAGCCTGAGCGCTGGTTCGAATCGATCTAGAGTCTGCAATCGCCGTCCGGGTCTCATCCACAGTAGTAAATACCAATGAAATCTCACCATTCTTGATGAAATCCACAATATGGGGGCGTCCATCCTTTACTTTATTAACTACCTTTACAGGTAAGCCAGCCGCTTCAATTGCTGCTGCAGTACCTTTAGTAGCAACCATCGGGAAGCCCAGTTGATGTAACAACTTAGCAACTTCAATTGCTTTTGGCTTGTCACTATCTTTGACAGTCAAAAGAACGGTTCCGCTCTTAGGCAATTTGATGCCAGCACCCAACTGTGACTTAAATAAAGCCTCACCAAAGGTCTTGCCAACACCCATCACTTCGCCAGTAGAACGCATTTCTGGTCCGAGAATTGGATCAATGCCTGGAAATTTATTAAATGGAAATACCGCTTCCTTGACTGAGAAGTATGGCGGTTTCACTTCAGTCTTAATGCCCTGCTGCTCTAGGGTCTGACCAACCATACAACGTGCCGCAATCTTGGCCAACTGCAAACCAGTGGCTTTTGATACAAACGGTACGGTACGTGAAGCGCGTGGATTTACTTCCAAGACATAGATGACATCTTTGCCATCTACATTCTGAATCGCAAACTGAACGTTCATTAAACCAACAACATTCAGTCCTTTAGCCATCGCTGCAGTTTGGCGTTTAATCTCTGCCACCGTTGCATCAGATAAAGAGTATGGAGGCAATGAGCAGGCTGAATCGCCAGAGTGAACACCGGCTTGCTCGATATGCTCCATAACGCCACCAATAAATACGGCTGTACCATCGCTAATGCAATCAACGTCACATTCAATAGCATCATTCAAGAAGCGATCTAGAAGCACAGGAGAGTCATGAGATACCTTAACGGCTTCACGCATGTAACGCTCAAGGTCACGACCATCATGAACGATTTCCATTGCACGACCACCCAAGACATAGGAAGGACGAACCACTAATGGATAACCAATTTCTTCGGCGAGCTTTAGAGCCTCTTCTTCAGCACGCGCTGTACGGTTAGGCGGCTGACGCAGTCCGAGATCCTGTAGTAGCTTCTGGAAGCGTTCGCGGTCTTCTGCTGCATCAATCATGTCTGGTGAAGTGCCAATAATTGGCACCCCATTGCGTTCAAGATCTAAAGCCAATTTCAAAGGTGTTTGACCACCGTATTGAACGATGACGCCCTTTGGTTTTTCTTTAGCAACAATCTCCAATACATCTTCTAGAGTTAGTGGCTCAAAGTACAAGCGATCCGATGTATCGTAGTCAGTCGAAACGGTTTCAGGGTTGCAGTTAACCATGATGGTTTCATAACCATCATCACGCATTGCTAAAGCAGCATGCACGCAGCAATAGTCAAACTCAATACCTTGACCAATACGGTTAGGGCCTCCGCCCAAAACCATGATCTTCTCTTTATTGGTTGGTTGTGATTCGCACTCACCATGCTCTGCTTCATAGGTTGAATACAAATAAGCAGTGTTAGTTGAGAATTCAGCCGCACAAGTATCCACGCGCTTGTAGACTGGAACCACTTTCAATCGATGGCGCGCAGCACGAACGGATGCAGCGTCGACTTTGAGTAACTTTGCTAAGCGGCGATCGGAGAAACCTTTTTGCTTTACAAAGCGTAACTCAGGAGCTGTTAGGCTATCGATCTTGCGCTGCTTAAGCTCAGTCTCTATGGTGATCAGTTCTTCAATTTGCTCCAGGAACCAAGGATCAACTTTAGTTTCACTATAGATCTCATCAAGACCCATACCCATGCGGAATGCGTCTGCCAAATACCAAATACGATCTGGACCAGGCTCATTGATTTCATTAATGATGTCATCAAGATCTGTGGATACTTCATCCAAGCCGTCAACACCAACCTCAAGACCGCGAAGCGCTTTCTGGAAAGACTCTTGGAAAGTTCGACCAATGGCCATGACTTCGCCAACTGACTTCATCTGCGTTGTTAGGCGGGAATCAGCCTGAGGGAACTTCTCAAATGCAAAACGTGGAATCTTGGTAACAACGTAATCGATTGAAGGCTCAAATGATGCTGGTGTGGCACCACCAGTAATATCATTCTTGAGTTCATCAAGGGTGTAGCCTACGGCCAATTTAGCCGCAATCTTAGCAATTGGGAAGCCTGTAGCCTTTGATGCTAAAGCCGATGAACGGGATACCCTTGGATTCATCTCAATGACGATCATGCGACCATCCACTGGATTAATCGAGAACTGAACGTTAGACCCACCGGTATCAACACCAATTTCTCTCAGAACAGCAATCGATGCATTACGCATGATTTGATATTCTTTATCTGTCAACGTTTGCGCAGGCGCTACGGTAATTGAGTCACCGGTATGTACGCCCATTGGGTCTAAGTTTTCAATTGAGCAAACGATGATGCAGTTGTCATTGCGATCGCGCACGACTTCCATCTCGAATTCTTTCCAACCCAAGAGAGACTCTTCGATTAAGAGCTCACGTGTTGGTGATAAATCGAGACCACGTTTACAAATTTCTTCAAATTCTTCACGGTTATAGGCAATACCGCCACCTGATCCACCCATGGTGAATGATGGACGAATAACTACCGGGAAACCTGAGCTGCCAGTTTGCTTCTGAATTTGCTGCTGAACCTCATGAGCCTCATCCATTGAGTGCGCAATGCCGGACTTTGCAGAGCCAAGGCCAATTTTGGTCATGGCCTCTTTAAACTTTTGACGATCTTCTGCTTTATCAATGGCTTCTGGTGAAGCGCCAATCAGTTCGCAGCCGTATTTCTCTAAAACACCATGACGGTGAATATCTAACGCGCAGTTCAGTGCAGTCTGGCCACCCATGGTTGGCAAAATGGCATCAGGCTTTTCAGTAGCAATAATGCGTTCAACTACTTCCCAAGTAATCGGCTCGATGTAGGTTACATCAGCCATCTCTGGATCAGTCATGATGGTTGCAGGATTACTGTTGACCAAAATAACTTTGTAGCCCTCATCACGCAATGCCTTACAAGCTTGCGCTCCGGAGTAGTCAAACTCACAGGCCTGTCCAATCACAATCGGACCAGCTCCAATAATCAGGATGCTCTTAATGTCGCTACGCTTAGGCATTATTTGCCCTCCTTCTTGGCAGCATTCATTAGCTCCACAAAACGATCAAATAAATAGGCAATGTCATGAGGACCTGGTGAGGCCTCAGGATGTCCTTGGAAACACAGTGCTGGCTTGTCATTCCATGCCAAACCTTGTAAAGATCCATCAAATAAAGACACGTGGGTTACGCGAATATTGCTTGGCAATGTATTGGCATCAACCGCAAAACCATGATTCTGTGAGGTGATGGCAACACGTCCCGTATCTAAATCTTTCACGGGATGATTGGCACCATGGTGGCCAAATTTCATTTTTAATGTCTTGGCGCCTGCTGCAAGACCCATGATTTGATGGCCTAGACAGATGCCAAAGGTTGGGACGCCCTTTTCAATAATTTCTTTTGCTGCAGAAATAGCGTAGTCGCATGGACCAGGATCGCCAGGCCCATTTGAGAAGAACACGCCATCCGGATTCATGGCCAGCACTTCTGCTGCGCTAGTTTGCGCAGGCACAACTGTTAATTCACAGCCTCGCTCAGTCAGCATGCGCAAGATATTGCGTTTCACACCAAAGTCGTAAGCAACTACCTTTTTAATTGGCTTGCTAGTATCTAATGTTCTATATGCAGGCTTGCCGTTTGGCCCGTGAAGATCCCATTCGGCCTCGCGCCACTGATAGGCTTTTTTAGTAGTAACTACCTTTGCAAGATCTAAGCCTGACATGCCGGGGAAAGCTTTAGCAAGCTCAAGAGCTTTCGCTCCTAAGGATTCATAGCTATCGCCTACTTTACCGGCAACAATTGCGCCGGATTGGGCGCCCTTGTCACGCAGAATTGTGGTGAGTTTGCGTGTATCTATGCCAGCAATTCCTAAAACACCTGCTTTGGTAAGGTAGTCATCCAAGGAACCTTCTGAGCGGAAATTGGATACGCGCTTTGGAAGATCCTTCACTACCAAACCTGCTGCATGAATCTGATCTGATTCCGCATCTTGAGCGTTTACACCAACATTGCCGATGTGCGGATAAGTTAAGGTAATAATTTGGCGTGAGTAGCTGGGATCAGTAATGATCTCTTGATATCCAGTCAATGCGGTATTGAATACAACTTCGCCAGTAGTTTCGCCAGGGGCGCCAATGCTAAAACCGGGAAATAATGTGCCGTCGGCTAGGGCCAACACAGCTGGGGGAAAAGAAGGAAGCAAGGGTGACAAACCATCTCCAGTCCCTGCTCCATCCGACGCTCAAAACCCCAAAAAAGACTAGCCCGGGGATGTTTTTGCGGGTGGTGAGTGTCTTTAAGCGCTAGGGTATTTATTAAGTTTCGAACCTTGCAATCATAACATTTTTGCTCGTAAACCCTTGGATATACAGCCAAATGGGGGTTGGAAGGTAAAAAGCTCCCCTAGCCTAATGGCTGGGAGAGCAATTTATTCAAAAATGGGTGTTTTAAGCCTTGGCGCTTTGCTCAATGATAGTCTTAACTTGAGCTAAAACAGACTGGTCATCCATCGTGCTGATATCGCCAGGATCACGTCCTTCGGCTACAGCCTGAAGTGCGCGACGAACAATCTTGCCTGAACGTGTCTTTGGCAACGCAGTAACTATATAAACCCGGCCAGGTCGTGCAATAGCCCCTAAGGTGGTGTCGACAGTCTTCATGCACTCCGCTTCCAAAGTAGCGGTATTGGAGGCATCTTTAGGAATCACAAAGGCAATCGCGGCTTGCCCCTTTAATTTATCCTCAATACCAACCACGGCAACTTCTGAAACATTCGGATGGCTAGAAATACTTTCTTCGATTTCGCGAGTACCAAGGCGATGTCCAGCTACGTTAATCACGTCATCCGTACGACCCAAGATGAAGAAATAACCATCCTTATCTTTAATGCCCCAGTCAAAGGTGGAGTAAATTAATTTGCCTGGAATCGTTTCCCAATAGGTGCTGACAAAGCGCTTGTCATCGCCCCAAACAGTTTGCATGCAACCTGGAGGCAATGGACCTTCAATGGCAATGACGCCCTTCTGATCTGGGCCCAGCTCTTCGGAAGTGGCATCGTCGAGTAACTTCATGTTGTAACCAAACGATGGCACACCTGGTGAGCCAAATTTATGCGGCATGACTTCAACGCCACGCTGAATTGCCAGCATTGGCCAACCTGTTTCTGTCTGCCAATAGTTATCCACGATCGGCTTATTAATTGCACCATGAATCCAACTGGCTGTCGGTTCATCCAAGGGCTCTCCTGCCAGGAACAGAGCACGCAATTTAGAAAGGTCATATTTGGTTAAGAAAGCAGGGTCTTGTTTCTTCAGAACGCGAACTGCTGTTGGCGCAGAAAACATGACAGACACTTTGTATTTATCTACTAGCTCCCACCAAATGCCTGCATCAGGACGCAAGGGAGTGCCCTCGTACATGATCGTAGCCATACCAGATAGCAATGGCGCATAAATAATGTAGCTGTGGCCAACAACCCAACCAATATCGGATGTGCAGAACATGGTCTCACCAGCATTACCGGTAAAAATATGTTTCATCGACGCGGCGAGAGCGACTGCGTAGCCGCCTGTATCACGCTGAACACCTTTAGGCTTTCCAGTTGTACCGGAGGTGTACAAAATATAAGAAGGATGAGTTGCATCAACCCATACAATAGGCACTACATCATTTAAATGCTTTTGGCGTTCGCTTGCGTAATCTAAATCACGTCCAGCAACGGTGGTGAATTCAGTCAAACCGCGATTCACAATCAAGACCTTTTCAGGCTTGTATTCAGCCAGAGTAATTGCCTCATCTAGCAATGGCTTGTAAGGAACTGCTTTGCCGCCACGTGCACCTGCTTCTGCGGTAACAATCAGCTTTGGTTTTGCATCATCAATGCGAGATGCCAAGCTGTGTGATGCAAAGCCACCAAACACAACGGAGTGAATGGCGCCAATGCGAGCGCAGGCAAGCATTGCAAAACAAGCCTCAGCAATCATCGGCATATAAATAAGTACGCGATCACCCTTTTTAACGCCTGCTGATGTGTAAATTGCTGCCATACGATTCACTTCTTCGTATAACTCTTTAAATGTATATGCCTTCTCTTGATTGGTTTCTGTAGAAACTGCAACCAAGGCAATTTGATCTGGACGATCTTCTAAGTGACGATCAACTGCGTTGTAGCAAAGATTCGTTGAGCCACCCTCAAACCATTTAGCAAATGGAGGGTTATCGTAATTGAGGACTTTGTCAAAAGGTTTTTCCCAATGTATTAACTGCGCCTGCTCACCCCAAAATCCATCTGGGTCTTTAATTGAACGTTCGTGGTGTGCTTTGTAGGACATGGTCAACCTGATCTCTTAAAAAGTTACTCGAATTACTGGCTCTTACTCACCCCTTTACTAGCGTTGCTGCTGGCTGAGGCAGGTGAAATACCATTTTTCGCAGATTTTGCAAGCCCTGTCGATGCGGATTTATGCTGAGATGCAGCATTTTTTGCAGAAGAATTACCCTTAGAGGTGCCCTTAACTACTGTTTTGGTGTTACTGGGTGCCACGCATTTAGTTGATTTGCCGCCCTTAGCTCCCTTGGTCGGTTTAGGGCACTTAGGCGCAGGCGGAGCTGGCTTTTCTAAGCTGAGACTGGCATTTTCTGCCATAGCAGTTGAAACATCGCCAGGTCTGCGACTAGTTTTGGGAATCAGCACGGTAGAGCCTGCACGAATACGCATCCCTCTTGGAATACCGTTTACCTCGCGCAGAGCATCTACGTCAACCCCTAACGTTTTGGCCGCCTGATCAACACTTTCTGTTTTAGATACCTGAACAGCCGTCCAAGTAGAAAGTGGTTTGGTGTATTGCATTAGGTTATCTTGAAAAATTTCCGCATGTGCAAATGGTAGAAGAATTTGCTGATTAGCGTTACTTAAAATTACCGGCTTATTAAATGATGGATTTAGAATTTGAAATTCATCTGCAGGTATCTCGGCCAGCTTAATTACAAGAGCAACATCAATATCGCTTCCGACATCGACCGCTACAAAGTATGGGTGATTTTCCAATTCAGGCAGCACAATTCCATATGCTTGCGGATCCAACACAATTTGTCGATACGCCATCAATTTAGGGACGTAATTACGCGTCTCACGCGGCAAGGTCAAACTTTCGTAGTCAGTTGGCAAACCAGCAGCAGCATTGCGCTTCTGCGCTTTAGAGATATTGCCGGCACCCCAGTTATACGCAGCAAGCGCCAATTCCCAGCTCCCAAACTGATTGTTCAAACGTTGCAAGTAATCCAGTGCTGCGTCTGTTGACTGCACAACATCACGTCGTTCATCCCTAAATACATTTTGCGTGAGTCGAAAGTCTTTTCCAGTGGCAGGCATAAATTGCCATAAGCCTACCGCCTTCGCACTGGACTTTGCATTAGTTACAAAAGCACTCTCAACAAAAGGTAGAAGTGCAATTTCAGTTGGCATATTGCGCGCGTTTACTTCTTGAACAATGTAAAACAAATATCGCGAAGAACGCGTCATTGAGCGGTTGACGTAATCGGGCCTTGCGGCTAACCAACGAATTTGCTCTATTTCCAGCGGGGTATTCATTGGCTCCATCTGGAAGCCATCACGGATGCGTATCCACAGATTGTCAGAAGGCGCATAAACCTTGCTAACAGATTGATTTTTGAGATTTACTCGGGCAGCTTTTGATGTTTTTGAATTTGCCTTTGTTGGGGTGTCAGAAGTCCAATCACCCGTACTTGCACAGCCACTCAACAAAGCAGCAATTACCAAGACTGCATACATCATCCGCATTAGAAGCGATCTTTCCAGCCGCGAATAACTGCCAATACATGCGCTGGCGTTGGTAATGATGGCTGGCCAGAAATCTCTTTAGCCATTGCAATGACTTCGGCTTGATCACAGCGCATAAATGGATTAACTTGCAGCTCTTGTCCAATAGTAGTTGGAAGAGTTGGCAAACCCTGCTCTCGCAGAGATTTAGCTTGCTCTGACCATGAAAGTAGATTGAGGTTGTTAGGCTCTACTGCTAGAGCAAAACGAATATTCGATAAAGTGTACTCATGGGTGCAATAAACCAAAGTATTTTTTGGCAGTGCGGCAAACTTAGCCAGCGACTCCGTCATTTGAGTTGGCGTCCCCTCGAATAATCTTCCACAACCCGAGGCGAATAAAGTATCCCCACAGAACAGCATTGGCTCAACAACATTTGCTTGCATGTTTGCAAAGTAAGCAATGTGACTTAAGGTATGCCCAGGAACTTCGAGAACCTTCAAGCTAATACGTGGGGAAGCAATTTCAAATTTATCGTCCTGCATTACGACATTAGTACGACCTGGAATATTGTCACCAACTGGGCCATAAACAGGCAGATCTTCACCCACACTTTGCAATAAGTTGAGAATGCCACCCGTATGGTCTGCATGGTGGTGAGTAATGAGAATGCCCTTGAGGGTCAAATGATTTGCGCTCAGGTACTCCAAAACTGGCGCTGAATCACCTGGATCCACCACTAAAGCAGAGCTGCCATCGTGAATGCACCAGATATAGTTATCATCAAATGCCGGTATGGGCCAAACCTGCAATAAAGTATTCTTATTCATAGACCGATGATACCAACCCCACCCATCCCCTCTCAGACGCCTGCACCTCCCTGGAGCTCGTGGGAAAAATGGCTCCAATCCCCTCCGGGACGCTATGTCCTAGCGTGGGAGCAAAGGTGTTTTGACCAAATTGTTGCCGATGTCTTTGGCTTTCATGCGTTGCAAATAGGCCTACCTCAGATAAACGCGTTAAGTGAAAATCGCATGCCTTTGCATGCCATCCTCATTCACTCTAACGACAGCCGCTCTCAAGCTGGCAATTACAACTGGCATTTGATTGAAGGTGACTCGACAGACCTCCCTTTTGCCAGCGATAGCCTAGATCTGATTGTGCTGCCGCATGTTTTAGAATTTGCTACAGACCCCCATCAAATATTGCGCGAAGTCGATCGAGTGCTTCGACCTGAGGGTCGTTTAATTATCTCCGGCTTCAACCCAGCAAGCCTCTGGGGTGCCAGACAATATCTGAGTAGATTGGTAGGCACTCCCTATCTACCTAGAGATGGTCAATTTATTAGTCTGATCCGAATTAAAGACTGGTTGGAGTTACTTAACTTCTCTTTAGACCGCGGTCACTTTGGCTGCTATAAATTTCCCTTGCAAGGCGAAGCTGTGATGGGCAAGATGAATTTTCTTGAAAAAATGGGGAATCGTTGGTGGCCCATATTTGGGGCTGTTTTCTTAGTTTCAGCCATTAAACGCCAACAAGGAATACGCCTCATTGGCCCGGCATCACTTGTCCGCATACCAGCCATTAAGCAGCTAAGTCCTGCTGCCGAGCGTAGCAATATGCAAAAACGCCTCAATAACAGCAATACCAAGTAAATTATTGCCATGCCGCAATCGAAATCCCACCCCCACCATCCTCATATCGTGATCTACACAGATGGCGCCTGTAAAGGCAATCCTGGGCCTGGCGGCTGGGGGGCTGTTTTGCGATCAGGCGGTCATGAAAAGCATATTCATGGGGGTGAAAAGCTCACCACCAACAACCGCATGGAAATTTGTGCCGTTATTTTTGCCTTAAAAGCACTGAAACAACGCAGTACTGTCGAGCTATGGACGGACTCTCAATACGTACAAAAGGGCGTCACAGAATGGCTAGAGGGTTGGAAAAAACGGGGCTGGAAGACTGCCAGCAAGGATCCGGTTAAAAATGCTGACCTCTGGCAAGAACTCGACTCCCTGCTCCCAGGACATGAAATCTCCTGGCACTGGGTTAGAGGGCACAATGGACACCCTGGGAACGAGCTTGCCGACCAGTTGGCAAATAAGGGGGTTGAGGAGTTTTTGCCATAGGGCAAATGCGCGTCGACAACCTCCTTTTCAGTCATCTTATGAGAGAATGATCCTGCTTTAAATAGCTTAGAAACAGCATAAAACCCCCATAAAAAACCAAGAAAAACGAGACTGTGTCAAAAATAGAATCTTCACTCGATAAGGCTTTTGCCAAACTCGTTCAATTTAAAGATATAGGCAAAGTTCGCTTGTGCGCCCTTTGGCAAAAATATTTACCCCAATTAGACCAAGTAAAGAAGCTAGATTTCGCGACAGTAAAATCTTTTGTGATCAGATTTAAATGGCGCTTGCTATTAATTCTGCTCTTACTCTATGCGGGCTCAAAAGCATATGATTATTTTTTCCCAGCCTCTGCTAAATCTGGCGGCCCTGTTACCGTAACATCATTCGTAGTCCAGAAAAAAGATGTGCCGCTAATCATTGAGGCAACTGGCACCATTGTTTCCAATAGCATTGTTGACATTCGCCCAATGGTCACCAATACCGTCGCCACAATTCAAGTTAAAGATGGCCAAGAAGTTAAAGCTGGCGATCTGCTATTTACCTTAGATGACCGCAACGATAAAGCAAACTATGAAAAGCTCAAAGCACTTGCTGATGATGCTCAAAAACAATATCTGCGCGCCAAAGAATTGGTTAGCAAAAACTTTATTTCTAAAGCCGCTCTAGAAACTACATTGGCAAATGCCAAGTCAGCACAAGCAGCAGCCCGCGCGGCAGAAGTGCAGCTTTCTTTTGATTACATTAAGTCCCCTATTGATGGTCGTGCTGGCATCGTCAATGTATTCCCGGGCTCCCTTGTCCAGGCTAGCAACATTGTTTCCACCGCGACCAGCTCAACTGCTACATCCAGCGTTGGATCCATGGTGACCATTACTCAATTAAACCCAATTGATGTTCAATTTGTCATTCCAGAAAAAGATATTCCGATCATCTTAGAGAACCAGTTAGATGGTGATGCGATGAATGTTACGGTGACTGTAGGCGATAGCGGCAAAAGAACTTACGAAGGAAAGGTGCTGGTCGTTGATAACCAAGTCGATCCTTCGATCGCGGCGGTACGCGTAAAAGCGCAAATCCCGAATGACGCCAAAACCCTCTTGCCAGGTGAATTTGCTCGCGTATCCCTAGTGGCCAATACTTTGAAGGATGCCTTAGCCATTCCATCGCAAGCAGTAGTGATCAACCCTCGTGGAAAACTTGTTTATGTTGTCGATAAAGATGACAAAGTGGCAGCCAAGCCCGTAAAAGTAGTTTATGACTACCAAGGATTGTCTGTTGTCACAGGTATAGATGCTGGCGATAGAGTGGTGGTTGAGGGCAAGCAGAATTTGCGTCCAGGAAGCAAAGTCCGCGAGGATAAATCAGCTGCACCGCAAGCAACTACTACCTCAACAACTCCAACAGCCCCAGAGAAAAAATGACACTATCCGAATTATGTATTCGGCGCCCGGTAATGACGGTGTTGCTCTCGATAGCAACAGTCATCGCAGGGGCTGTTGCCTACATGAAAATTCCAGTAGCTGCGCTACCTAGTTTTAATACGCCAGTTATTTCTGTAAGCGCATCTTTACCGGGTGCATCACCAGAAAATATGGCTGCCTCGGTAGCCCTTCCCCTTGAAAAAGAATTTTCGACGATTGATGGCATCACCGTAATTAGCTCCACTAATTCTTTGGGCAGTACGAGCATTACTTTGGAATTCAATAACGATCGAGATATTGATAAAGCCGCAGTTGACGTTCAAGCAGCTTTGTTGAGAGCCCAAAAGCGCTTACCGATTGAAATGACGGTGCCACCGTCCTACCGGAAGATAAATCCAGCCGACACTCCTGTTCTAGTGGTGCGCATGAGCTCGCCATCAATCAGTCTCTCAGATCTCAATCAATACGCAGAAAATTTACTTTCACCTAACTTATCAACCATTAGTGGTGTAGCGCAAGTTCTAGTTTATGGTGCAAAGCGTTATGCGGTTCGCGTACGAGTGCATCCCGACGCTCTTGCTAACCGCAATCTCACTATTGACGATATCGCCGTTGCTATCAACAAAGCCAACTCCAATAGTCCTGTAGGGGTTTTAGACGGGCCCCGTCAGGCCATCACTATTTATGCCAACCCACAACTAGTAAGACCTGAAGAGTTTGCCAATTTAATTGTTAGTCAAAAAAATGGTCTTCCGATCTACCTCAAGGACGTTGCCGATGTGATCGAGAGTTACGAGGATGTAAAAACATTGGCGAGTGCTAATGGAGAGCGCTCTATTGCGATTGCAGTATTGCGCCAACCGAGCGCGAATACTGTGGATGTTGTTAACTCCGTTAAGGCATTACTACCTCAATTACAAAAGCAGATGCCGGAATCTGTTCGTATGCAATTGTTGAATGATCGTTCGCTCTCCATTCTAGAAGCGATACATGACGTTAATCTCACATTGGCTTTAACGATCTTGTTGGTTGTTATGGTAATTTTCTTGTTCCTGAAACATGTTTCGGCGACAGTTATTCCCTCTATCAGCCTTCCAATCTCACTGATCGGGGCATTCTTTTTGCTCTATTTTTTGGGATACAGCTTAGATAACATATCGCTTCTGGGTATAACGCTTGCTGTAGGCTTGGTTGTTGATGATGCAATTGTGGTGCTTGAAAACATCATGCGTTATGTTGAACAAGGTATGGACCCACTCAAAGCATCCCTCAAAGGTAGCAAAGAAGTGGGCTTTACGATTATTTCCATTTCTATTTCTTTAGTGGCTGTATTTATTCCACTCTTCTTTATGGCTGGTCCTATTGGCCTTCTGTTTAGAGAATTTGCGGTAGTGGTTTCACTTTCTATTTTGGTATCAGCAGTCGTATCGCTCACGGTTGTGCCAATGTTATGCAGTCGCTTCCTGCCAAAACCAGGTCAGCATGCCAAGGAATATGCGATCAATAAGAAGTTTGATCGCGTCTTTGACTGGATGCTAAAAACCTATATTCACTACCTTGATCTGGCTCTTAATAATCGCAAAAAAGTGTTATGGGGCGCTCTTTCCACCTTTGTCATTACCGTGGTTTTGTTTGTCTATAGCCCAAAGGGTTTCTTTCCAGAAGAAGATATTGGGCAAATTCAAGCAACTACTGAGGCATCTGAAGATATCTCCTTTAAAGCGATGTTGGCACTTCAGGATAGAGCTGCAGAACTAGTGAATACAGACCCGAATGTGGATAGCTCTATTTCAGTCATTGGCGGTGGTGCGAGCTCAGGCTACAACACCGGCAGGATTTTTATCATTCTTAAGCCCAAGGGCGATCGCGCTAAGATGGCTCAGGTGATGGAGGGATTAAGAAATAAATTTAAAGAGATCCCCGGCCTTCAGGTCTACATGCGTCCGGTCCAGAATTTACAGCTTGGCGGCAAAAATAGTAAAAGCCGCTACCAATTTACTTTGCAAAGTGTTGGCTTTGAAGGCGTGAATGAATGGGCTGATAAGTTGATGCAAAAGATGCGTACCGACCCACTTTTCCGTGACGTTACCAGTGACTCACAGCTAAAAGGTCTCAACGTCAAGATCAATATTGATCGTGAAAAAGCGGCTAGTGCCGGCGTTACGATTGCTGACATCCGTACAGCCCTCTATTCTGCCTACGGTGAGAGGCAGGTATCTACTATCTACACACCAGTGAATACTTATTACGTGATCCTAGAAGCTGCTGAAGAAGATCGTCAATATGAGACAGATCTGAATAAGATTTTTGTAAGAGGTCGCGCAACCGACAAGCTGATTCCACTATCTAGCGTAGCTAGCTTCACTCGTGAAATCGGCCCAACCGCCGTAAACCATCAAGGGCAAATTCCGGCTGTAACCCTGTCATTCAACCTTGCTCCTGATGTCTTCCTTGGTGACGCCACGAAAAAGATTGAGGAATACACCAAGGAAATTGGCTTACCCGCTTCCATCATTACGAGTTACGGTGGAGATGCGGCAGTATTTAAAAGCAACCAATCAGGTCAGCTGATACTAATTCTATCGGCTCTAGGCGTAATTTACATATTGCTTGGCGTGCTTTACGAGAGTTACATTCATCCGCTGACTATTTTGGCTGGCTTGCCATCCGCTGCGATTGGCGCCATCCTTGCTTTGCGCATCTTTGGCTTCGAGCTAACCGTCGTTGCATCGATCGGTATTTTATTATTGATCGGCATCGTTAAAAAGAATGCGATTTTGATGATTGACTTTGCCTTAGATGCACAACGTAACCAAGGCATGTCTCCTGAAAAGGCGATTCGTGAAGCATGCATCTTGCGTTTCCGGCCCATTATGATGACAACCGTTGCCGCTTTAATGGGCGCACTCCCGATTGCTTTTGGATTGGGTGCCGGTGCAGAGTTACGTCAACCTTTAGGCATTAGTGTTGCTGGCGGCCTGATTTTTTCTCAGTTCGTAACGTTGATCATTACACCCGTGATTTATCTCTATTTGGATAAATATGCAGGCAATGGACCGATGGACATTCCACCAGCTGTTCTAGAGGGAACCTGATGCGTCAAGTGATTCTCGATACCGAAACTACTGGCCTTAATCCAGCCACCGGCGACCGCATTATTGAAATTGGTTGCGTTGAGATGATTGGTCGTCGTCTTACCGATAGAACTTTCCATTACTACATTAATCCTGAACGCGATATTGATGCTGGCGCCTTTGCAGTCCACGGACTTTCTAGAGAGTTTTTATCTGATAAACCAATCTTTGCAAACATTGTTGAGCAGTTAATTGAGTTTGTAGATGGCGCTGAAATTGTGATTCATAACGCAGCCTTCGATTTGGGATTCTTGGATAACGAGTTTGCCCTTCTAAAGCGTCCTCCATTCAGAAATTTAGCCCCCAAGATTACCGATACCCTGCTCGACGCGCGTCAAATGTTCCCTGGAAAGCGCAATTCATTAGATGCCCTGTGTGAACGCTTTTCAATTAGCAATAAACACCGTACTTTGCACGGCGCGCTGTTAGATGCCCAGTTACTAGCTGAAGTTTACGTATCGATGACTAGAGGTCAAGAAGACCTCTCTATTGATTTAATTGATTACACAGTGGGAGCAGACTCTACTGGCCATACCAAAGCCTTACCAACCAATCTCATGGTGCTATCTGCATCAAATGATGACCTTGAAAGCCATCAAAAAATCTTGGCAGAGATTGCGAAGGCAAGTAAAAAGGACCCCATTTGGAGTCCTTTAAATGCTGCTGCCTAATTAGTAGATTACCAGTTAGATTGCTGCGGCAATCGCCTTACCTAAATCATCCGTCTTTGCTGTGCCACCAAGATCTGGTGTCAAAGGTGCGTTTCCTGGACCGGATGCTAATACCTTTTCAATCGCAGTAAATATTGCCTTACCTGCCTCTGGATAACCAAGGTGATCCAGCATCATCGCCCCACTCCAGATCTGACCAATTGGGTTGGCGATCATTTTGCCAAAGATATCAGGCGCTGATCCGTGAACAGGCTCGAACAAGGAAGGGAATTTACCCTCAGGATTGATGCTGCCAGATGGTGCTACCGCAATGGTCCCGGTACATGCAGGACCTAAGTCGGAGAGAATATCTCCAAATAAATTGCTCGCCACCACAACGTCAAACCGATCTGGATTCATAACGAAGTGAGCCGCCAAAATATCAATGTGATATTTATCGGCTCTTACATCAGCAAATTTCTTAGACATCGCTTCAACACGCTCATCCCAATAAGGCATGGTGATGGCAATACCATTGGATTTGGTTGCAGAAGTTAAATGCTTCTTAGGGCGACTTTGGGCTAAGTCAAAAGCGTATTGCAAAATTCGGTCAACGCCCTGTCTAGTGAAAACAGATTCTTGAATCACGATCTCACGATCGGTATCCGGGAACATCTTGCCACCAACACTGGAGTATTCACCTTCAGTGTTCTCGCGAACTACAAAGAAATCAATGTCACCAGGCTTACGGTTGGCCAGTGGGCATGGTACTCCTGGCAATAAACGTACTGGGCGCAAATTGACATACTGATCAAAGCCACGGCGAAATTGAATTAAGCTTCCCCAAAGTGACACATGGTCAGGCAGAATGTCAGGCATACCGACTGCGCCAAAAAAGATCGCATCGTACTTCATGAGAGTATCGAACCAATCATCCGGCATCATCTTTCCATGCTTGAGATAGTAATCACAGCTCGCAAAATCAAAATGATCAAACTGCATACCAAGATTAAATTTACGATTGGCCGCCTCTAGCGCGCGCACACCCTCCGGCATGACTTCTTTGCCAATACCATCTCCAGGAATAACGGCAATCTTAGGATTCTTAAATATTTTCTTTGCGTTCATAAATGATGTGTCTCGTTTTATTTTTGTTGAAGATGAATTTTACAAATAACTAGCTAATAGCGCGACGGATTTCATCTGGCGCCTTCTTACTACCTTTTTCAACTGATTCACTATCGTAATCAGTGGTATTTTCAATGGTCTCAGGAACGGCCTCGAGCATGCGAATATTGTCTTTGGGACAGATAGGTGCGCCATAACTGGCCCATTTCTTGAGCAAGGTCACCTCATAGCCACATTGACCGCATTTGGCCTTACTTCGACTGGCATTGCTAGGCCTTGGTGGTGGGAAAACAATCGCCTGGTGCGGGTAAGGGCCAAGCTCCTGACTAATCATCATCAGCCTTACAGTGAGCTCCTCAGTAGCATGAGCCATTCTTGCGGGGCCTTCCAGACCCACCGTTTGAGCGATTCCCTTGAAATCTTCGCCATGGCCGCTAAAACAATCATCCACCGCATGGCAGAGTTCATGAACCAAGGTATCTAAAAGCTGTACGGGTTCATCCAACTTAGGGGATATGAATATCTCATTTACGCCACCACCTGAGCGCTCACGCGGCCAACATTGCCCTAGTGTCGTTCTAGGGCTACTAGAGGCCGGGAATCCACATGAGACCCTGACGGGAGGGATGGCATAACCTGCTTTTGAAAAGACCGGCTCTAGATGCCTTACAGCGTCTTCTAGCCAGGATTCACGTACTGTATGTTGCTTCATCTAACTTATCTTCTATCGTAATTCTGGAACAAAAAAGCTTAAATTGCGATCATACGCCACCATAAGTAGAATGAGTCCATGAAAGATCTCGAAAGCCTTAGCGCCACCCAAGCCATCAAAGCCCTCTCTAAGAGGGAAATTAAAGCAACTGATTTACTCCTATCCTGCCTAGACCGCATAGGACAAAAGGAGAGCGTTGTTAAGGCCTGGGCAAGCCTGGGTAAGGAAAATGCCTTGTCTCGCGCCAAACAGCTTGATAAAGGCGCCTTTCAGGGTCTATTGCATGGTCTCCCAATTGGGGTTAAAGATCTTTATGACACCTATGATTTGCCGACCTCCTATGGTTCACCCATTTACGCCAACCACTATCCAGTCGCTGATGCTGTGGCGGTTGCCCTGATGCGACAGTCTGGTGCCATTATTTTAGGCAAAACTGTTACAACAGAATTTGCAACTTTTAAGAGTGGCTTAACAACAAATCCCCATAAACCAAAGCACACACCCGGCGGTTCTTCTAGCGGCTCTGCGGCTGCGGTAGCCGATTTTATGGTCCCCCTAGCAACCGGCAGTCAAACTGCTGGCTCAATTATTCGCCCTGCTTCTTTTTGTGGCGTAGTGGGTTTTAAACCTAGTCACGGCAAAGTGAGTATTGCGGGAATTAAAAGTCTTTCTGTAACACTCGACACCATGGGTTGCTTTGGTAGAACAGTAGAAGATGTGGGGCTCGGTGTAGCGGCTATGAGTGGCGATCATCGACTAGCAAAAATTGAAGTCTTGCATAACAAACCCCGCATCGCCATTTGCAAAACATCTAGCTGGCCGTTTGCACAAAAGGAAACTGCTACAGCACTTGCAGTTGCTCGGCATGCTGCAGAGATGATTGCTAAAGGCACGGTAATTGATCAGAAGTTACCAAAGACATGTGATGGCCTCACTCAAGCCCAAACTCGCATCATGATTTCTGAAATGTCACGCAGCCTTGCTTTTGAACAAGTGCATTACGCTAAAAAGCTCAGCCCACAACTTCTGAAGCAACTTAGTGAAGGCGCTGAAATTAGCTACGAGCAATATGCAAAAGATTTGAGCCTTGCCGATAGATCAAGGGAGGCCATGGAAGACTTATTTAATAATGAAGTTGACATCTTGATTGCCCCAAGTGCTAATGGCGAAGCGCCCAACATCAAAGACGGTACTGGAGATCCTCTTTTTTCTAGAGCTTGGACGCTTCTGGGTTTACCCTGCATCAATATCAACGTAGGCGCTGGACCCAACGGATTGCCAGTAGGCGTGCAACTCATTGCAGGCCCAGGTAAAGATCATTTCTTATTAAGCGCTGCCCGGGCATTTACATTGGCATTGCCTGACCCCACCCTGCGAGATCAGGCTTAGCCAAGCCCTTAATCGAGAGTAATGTTTGCCGCTTTAATTGCTTTAGCCCAGAAAGGGATCTCTTTCTTCACTAGCGCATCAGTTTGGTTTGGTCCTAAGTAACGAAGTTCAACACCAGCAGCATCCGCACGCTCTTTAATTTCAGGTAATGCCAAGCTCTGCTTTACAGAATTAGTGAGCTTGGTAACCACTGCTGCAGGTGTTCCTGCAGGCGCATAAAGGGCCACCCATGATTCCAACTGAAATGATGGTAGACCAGCTTCAGCGGTGGTTGGTACGTTTGGCATACCAGGGTGACGATTTTTGCCGGTCACAGCAAGCCCCTTGAGTTTTCCACTTTGGACGTGTTGCATGACTGAGGGTGGCGTACTAATAAATACCTGTACCTGCCCCGCCAAAACATCCTGAATGGCTGGACCAGATCCCTTGTATGGAACATGCACCATATCCACACCAGTAGTTTGCTTGAAGATCTCCGTACCAATATGCGACACAGAACCATTGCCCTGTGAGGCGTAATTTAATTTACCTGGATTAGCCTTTGCATAAGCAATGAATTCCTTCAGATTATTGACTGGCACTGAAGGGTGTACTGCAATGACATTGGTAGAGACAGTTAGCAAGGCAATTGGAGAAAAATCCTTAATAGGGTCCCACGGCAGCTTATCGAATAAAGCTGGGTTACCAACGTGATAACCAGAATAGGAAATCAATAAGGTATAGCCATCGGGCTTTGCTTTGGCAACATACTGATAGGCCGTATTACCACTTGCTCCCGGCTTGTTGTCAACAATCACTGGTTGACCGATCACGCGCGACAACGGTTCACTCAATAGGCGTGCCGAAGTATCAACAAGCCCGCCAGGTGGATTGGGTACTACCAAAGTAATTGGGCGATCCGGAAAGGATTCAGCCATAACTAGACATGAAATCCCAAGCCCTAAAATTACAAGCGCACTGCACACCACGGAATATTTTTTCATTACTGTCTCCAACGTATGATTTTTGAGCACTTATCGCTGCCCTACTTTTACGTCACCAAATACGGCCTGGGCTTCTCTAGGTAAACAACGCCAATAACGTTCATTTGCGGTAACTGTGCCACCTAGAGCTGCTGCAGCTTCCCAACCCCAGCGAGGCTTATATAAAAATGCTCTTGCCAAAGCTATGAGATCCGCATCACCCGCTTGCAAAATGTCTTCGGCTTGTTGGGGCTCAGTAATGAGTCCAACTGTCATGGTTGGCAAACCAGATTGATCTTTAACTATCTTTGCAAAAGGCACTTGGTAATTTGGACCAATTGCAATCTTTTGTTTTGGCGAAATACCACCAGAAGAAATGTGTACAAAATCACAACCCAAAGGTTTAAGTTGTTTTGCAAAATTCGCAGTTTCTTCTGGAGTCCAGCCACCCTCTATCCAGTCGCTAGCTGAAATGCGTATGCCAAGCACACCTTGGTATGCCGCTCTTACTGCAGCAAATAACTCCAATGGAAAGCGAATGCGGTTTTCAAATGAGCCGCCGTATTCATCTGTGCGCTGATTGGCAATGGGAGATAAAAATTGGTGTAACAAGTATCCATGAGCACCATGGAGCTCAATCCCATCAATTCCAATACGATCTGCACGTTTTGCTGATGCCACAAAATCATCTATTAGCTTTTTTAATTCAGCCTTACTCAATTCATGAGGTAAACGCTCTCCATCTAACTGGGGGATCGCTGAGGGCGCTAGTGTTTCCCATCCACCTTGTTCGGTTGAAAGAAGCTGCCCGCCATCCCAGGGAGTTGCACTTGATGCTTTGCGACCAGCATGGGCTAGCTGAATAAAAACAGGTACCGCTGGAGCCAAACTACGTGCACGATTTAATTTATCTTTCAAGGCTGCTTCAGTGCGATCATCCCAAAGCCCAAGACAAGCAGGCGTAATTCGGGCCTCTGGGCTTACCCCGGTGGCCTCAATAATGAAGAGTGCTGCGCCACTATTAAGCAAGTTTCCCCAATGCATGAGGTGCCAGTCAGTGGCTTCGCCATTATTGGCGGAATACTGGCACATTGGAGCGACAACTATGCGATTTGCCAGCTCAAGGGGCCCACGTGGGGAATTGAGGGTATAACTTGAAAATAAAAGACTCATAGAATGCCTTTAAAAGACCCAAAATAGGTCAAAAAAATACGAAAATTGCCGTAAAGCGATAGAATAACTAAAAAGCAGAATAAACGAGACAGCGAAGTCGTGCAGGCTATTTAGCTAAGCGGCTTTTTTACCAAAAACCCGAAAAATACCCACCACAAGAGATTATGAACGCACCTCAAGCCTTTGAATCAAAAGAAGATATTGGCCACTTTGTTGGCGGCAATGTAGTTAACCCTAAAGATGGTCGCTTTGCCGATGTTTACAACCCAACCAAAGGAGCTGTAGCGCGCCGTGTTGCGCTTGCCAGCCGCAAAGAGGTTGATGAAGTTGTAGCCAATGCCCAAACAGCATTTACGTCATGGAGTCAAACCTCCCCATTGCGCCGTTCACGCATCATGTTCAAGTATCTTGAATTGCTAAACGCTCATCGCGATGAATTAGCTGCCATCATCACAGCAGAACATGGCAAGGTGTTTACAGATGCCCAAGGGGAAGTAACACGCGGTATTGAGATTGTGGAATTTGCCACCGGCATTCCTGAGTTGCTCAAAGGTGACTACACCGAGCAAGTATCAACCGGTATCGATAACTGGGTTATGCGTCAGCCTTTAGGTGTGGTTGCTGGTATTACCCCATTTAACTTCCCAGTCATGGTGCCAATGTGGATGTTCCCGGTTGCGATTGCTTGCGGCAATACCTTTATTCTCAAACCAAGCCCTACCGATCCTTCAGCTTCATTGTTTATGGCGAAACTCCTCAAGGAAGCAGGCCTGCCTGACGGCGTATTCAACGTTGTTCAAGGTGACAAAGAAGCAGTTGATGCCTTAATTGAAAATCCAGATGTTAAAGCGGTAAGTTTTGTGGGCTCCACTCCAATTGCCAATTACATCTATGAACGCTGCTCTCACTTTGGCAAGCGCTCCCAAGCTTTAGGCGGTGCAAAGAATCACATGGTGATCATGCCTGACGCTGATATTGACAAAGCTATTGATGCCCTGGTAGGTGCTGCTTACGGCTCCGCTGGCGAACGCTGTATGGCCATTTCTGTAGCGGTATTGGTTGGTGATGTGGCAGAGAAGATCATGCCAAAGCTAATCGAGCGCACCAAGACTCTAAAAGTTAAAAACGGCATGGAGCTTGATGCTGAAATGGGTCCAATCGTTACTAAAGCAGCCCTAGAGCGCATTACTGGCTATATTGAGGCTGGTGTAGCTTCGGGCGCAAAACTCCTTGTTGATGGCCGCGGACTCAAAGTTCCTGGTAACGAGAGCGGCTTCTTTATCGGCGGCACATTGTTTGATAGCGTCACACCCGACATGAAGATTTACTTAGAAGAAATCTTTGGACCAGTTTTGTCCTGCTTGCGTGTTGCCAACTTTACAGATGCGCTTAACTTAGTTAACTCTTGCGAATTTGGCAATGGTGTCGCCTGCTTCACAAGCGATGGCAATATTGCCCGTGAATTTGCTCGTCGTGTACAAGTAGGTATGGTTGGTATTAACGTACCAATTCCAGTGCCTATGGCATGGCACGGTTTTGGTGGTTGGAAAAAGTCTATCTTTGGCGATATGCATGCATACGGCAAAGAAGGCGTTCGTTTCTACACCAAGCAAAAGAGTGTGATGCAACGCTGGCCTGAGAGTATTGCTAAAGGCGCAGAGTTTGTAATGCCTACCTCCAAGTAACATCAGGAAGTGATTAGCAAAAAGCGATCTTCGGATCGCTTTTTTATTTGCCAGTATGAAGTAGAAAATTACTGGAGTGTATTTTTTAGAGCAGGAATCATTGGCATCGAGAGCACATCGATGCCCTCTTCTCTCAAGGCTTCAGCCTCATCGAAAGTAGTTTGCCCACGAATACTTCGCTCAGGAGATTCTTTGTAGTGAATTTTTCTAGCTTCATCAGCAAAGGAATTGCCAACATCCTCAGAGCGACCCATTAGCTCACGCATACCTTTCAAAAAGGCGGCCTGTACCTGAGCCTCTAAGTGCGAATGATCGCTACCAGTAAGAGCAACGACGCCCCCGCTTAAATTTTCGGATTGAGGCTTGGATACAGTTAACTCGGTAGACGATGATTTGCCAATATGCGGCGCTGAAGGCATGCGAGTGATTTCCGTGCTGTCGCATACTGGACAAGCAAGCATCCCCTTGTCCTGCTGAGCAAGGCAATCTTCTTCTGAAGCAAACCATCCTTCAAAGCGATGGTCTAGGGGGCAGGCTAAGTTATAAACTTTCATAAAACGTATATAAGGGCAAAAACGATAAATTCAATACCCCCATTTTAATCGGGTTTGAATACAACCTATTCGATTGGATGCGGTTTTACTAAGCCCCTACGATAGCGATCAAGCCAATAGGTGGCTATCGTGGTTTTGACGTCTGTAATCTCACCATTCTCAACCCAGGATATCAATTGCTCCAATGGAGCAGCAAATACGTCCAAAAATTCTTCATCATCTAGATGGCTTTTACCGGGAATCAGCTCCTCTGCCAGATAGATATCAATAAACTCTGTTGAATACGAAATCACAGGATGAATACGACGAATGAAACTCCATTTTTTGGCTGTATACCCAGTTTCTTCCTCAAGCTCTCGCTGAGCACAAACCAGATGATCTTCCTTGGGGTCTAACTTTCCAGCAGGAATTTCAATGCAGGCTTTTGCAATCGGATAGCGATATTGTCGCTCGAGCAACACACGACCATCATCTAAGATCGCAACAATAGCTACCGCACCCGGATGAGTTAAATATTCGCGTATCGCCTCTTCACCATCAGGCAATGAGACTTTATCTCGCTTCATCTTTAAAAAGATGCCGCCGTAAATATCTTCGCCAGATAGACGCTCTTCACGTAAATGCTCATCACCAGTCGGTAGATCTTCAAATGATTTTTCAGTCATGGGTCTTAGTACATATTCCGTCTGTTATTGATTAAACTAGATTAGCTAAATTGAATGTCATTTTGATGGTACCTGAAATGATAAAGGCCCCTTACGGAGCCTTTAGATAGAATTTGATTACTTTTAAGACCCTAATAAGGTACGGCGCATTGCATCCAAGCAAAGACTCATTAAACCCGCAGGAACAATACCGATAACTAAAACCAGAATGCCATTGAGACTCAAGATTCCCTTGGCAAAGCCCGAACCAGAAACTGCAATCTCATGCTCAGGCTCATCGAAGTACATTACCTTAACCACTCTGAGGTAATAAAAAGCACCAATCAAAGAGGCGATCACAGCAATTACAGCTAAGAATGTATGCTCCGCATCCACCAAAGCTTCCAAAACACCTAACTTAGCAGCAAAACCGACTGTAGGCGGAATACCAGCCAAGGAAAACATCATCACCAGACCAATAAAAGCAAACCACGGATGCTTCTTATTGAGGCCTTTTAAACCATCCAAGGTTTCGCAGTCATAACCTTTGCGTGACAAAGCCATCAACAAGCCGAACGTGCCAAGCGTTGTTAGCACATAAGTAATGGCGTAGAACATTGCCGCACTAAATGCGTGATCATCGAAAACAGATAGCATGCCCAATAGCACAAAACCCATTTGCGCAATGGCAGAATAAGCCAGCATGCGCTTGATATTGGTTTGCGCTATCGCAGTCACATTACCAACAACTAACGATAGAACTGCTAACAGGACAAGCATTGGCTGCCAGTCGCCTAGTAAAGGCAATAAAGTATTTACCAATAAACGGAATAACAAAGCAAAGGCAGCTAGCTTGGGTGCTGCAGCAATCATTAAAGTAACAGCTGTTGGAGCACCTTGATAAACGTCTGGTACCCACATATGAAATGGCACCACACCCAACTTAAAGGCCAAACCAGCAACAATAAATACCAAGCCAAACGCCATCACCAAATGGTTTACACGAGGGTCGGCAACCGTTTTAAAGATCTCAATAAGGTCAAGCGATCCGGTGACACCATAGAGCATCGACATGCCATAGAGCAAGAAACCAGATGCTAATGCACCCAAGATAAAGTACTTAATACCAGCTTCCACACTCTTTTCGCTACTGTGACGCATTGCAACCAATGCGTATGTAGGCAAAGCCATCAACTCCAAGCCTAGGTATAGAGTTAATAGATTTGCACCAGAGATCAATACAAACTGGCCAAGCAAAGCAAGCAGAGCCAAGACAATGAAGTCAGGACGGAACAAGGCACGATCCATCAAATATTGCTTGGAGTAAATCAAGCTCACCAAAACAGCGATGCATGAACATGCCTTGAGCAAGTTAGAAAATGGATCAGACTGAAATAGGCCATTCATTGCTACAAGCGCTGGATCGCCCATGCGGCTAATAAAAGCAAAAATGAGATAGGCCAACAAGATCAGTGAGAAAAAGTACACGAAGCCAACTCCACGCGGAGTATGAAAGATGTCTTGCTCAACACCAGGGGTAGATATCACTCTTTCGCGAACATAAACGCTAACAACCAATAACAAGCAGGTTGCTATGAGTAAAACAAGTTCCGGCAGGATGGCGTAAAGGTCGAATGCTTGCATTTGTACTTACTCAGAGTTTGCTGACAGCAACATGCTGCAACAGATTAATTACAGCTGGATGAATGATGTCCGTGAATGGTTTTGGATAGACACCCATACCAATTACACAGATAGATAAAACTGCCATCAAGAAATATTCGCGACCGTTCAAATCCTTTAACTCTTCAACGTGGGCATTGTTAACGGTACCGAAAAATACACGTTTCACCATCCACAAGGAATAAGCGGCGCCTAAGATCAATGCTGTAGCAGCTAGGATACCGATGACAAAGTCGTAATCAACAGCAGCCAAGATCACCATGAATTCACCAACAAAACCAGAGGTAGCAGGTAAACCACAGTTGGCCATCGCCATTAGTACGGCAAATGCAGTAAATGCAGGCATGCGATGCACTACGCCACCGTAATCAGCGATCTGACGGGTATGCATGCGGTCATAAAGCACGCCAATGGACAAGAACATCGCACCGGCAACAAAGCCGTGTGAAATCATCTGCACAATGCCGCCCTCAATACCCAGCGGACTAAAGAGGAAGAAGCCTAAGGTTACAAAGCCCATGTGAGCAACTGAAGAATAGGCAACCAGTTTTTTCATGTCTTTTTGAACAAGAGCAACTGCACCTACATAGATCACAGCAACCAAAGACAGGAAGATAACAAATGGGCCCAAGTACTGGCTCGCATCTGGCGCGATTGGCAAAGAGAAGCGCAGGAAGCCATATGCACCGAGCTTCAACATAATGGCAGCCAAGACTACTGAGCCACCTGTTGGCGCTTCAACGTGGACGTCTGGTAGCCAAGTATGTAATGGCCACATTGGAACCTTGACAGCAAACGCCATAAAGAATGCTGCAAACAATAGGATCTGCTCAACAATATCTAGTCGGGCATTTTGCCAAGCCAGAATATCGAATGTATTAGTCACGTTGTACAGATACAGCATGGCAATTAAAGTAAGTAAAGAGCCAAGCAAGGTATACAAGAAGAACTTAAATGCCGCATAAATACGGTTGTGGCCACCCCATACACCAATAATGATGTACATCGGAATTAATGTCGCCTCAAAGAATACATAGAAAAGCAATGCATCAAGAGCGCAAAATACGCCGATCATTAGTCCAGACAGGATCATGAACGAAGCCATGTATTGCGATACCTTGGTTTGAATGACTTCCCATGCTGCAATCACCACAATAACGTTAATGAATGCAGTAAGCACAATAAACCAAACAGAAATACCGTCAATACCTAGGTAATAGTTAATGTCGTAACGTGGAATCCAGCTGACCTTTTCAACAAACTGCATTCCAGAATTAGCGATATCAAAATTAATCAACAATGGAAGCGTTGCAATAAAGCTAAGTACCGCTCCGATCAGCGTCAACCAGCGTACACCGGCAGTTGATCTTTCAGACCCATAAAACAAAATAATGAGTCCAAAGACAATCGGGGTCCAAATGGCGTAAGAAAGAATCATAGTGGCTACTTAAGTAACAAAGGCCTAGCGAACAAAAGGCAGGTAAGCATACAAAACCCAAGCCAACAATACTGCTAGGCCCGCAATCA
This sequence comes from Polynucleobacter sp. AP-Kaivos-20-H2, assembly GCF_018882215.1. GTDB lineage: Bacteria > Pseudomonadota > Gammaproteobacteria > Burkholderiales > Burkholderiaceae > Polynucleobacter. Next base: position 456,119 of record NZ_JACVOX010000001.1, read on the forward strand.
TTGCGAAGGCATAGTGGTAGAGATAACCGGATTGCAAATGACGAATTACTCCGGCAAAGCGCCCTACTGCATGCGCACTGCCATTAACAAAGAAACCATCGATGATCTTTTGATCGCCACGATGCCATAAGAAACTGCCGATCCAAATAAGGCCTTTAGCAAACACAGCTTGGTTAATTTCATCGAGGTAATACTTGTTATCAAATAATTTTTTAATTGGTGCAAATGTTTCGGCAACTTTGGCTGGTAGCTTGGGCGCCCAGAGATAACCAATCGCAGCAGTCAACACGCCAAGTACTACCAACAACAAGACTGGTGAAGTGAATGCATGAATTGCCATTGCAATCGGACCATGGAACTCATCTTCCAATTCTTTCATCACCGGATGGCGTGCTAAGTCAATAAAGATGGAATCGCCAAAGTAAGTTCCGAATAACAAGGGAGAGATGGTGTAGAAACCAATGATCACGGATGGAATTGCCAGAAGGATCAATGGCAAAGTGACAACGAATGGTGATTCATGTGGCTTTTGACCTGGAGCTAAACCATGATGCGCATGATCGTCACCCTGCTCCGCATGATCATGATGATGGTCGTGAGCATGTGAACCCTCATGACCCCAGCGTGCTTTACCGTGGAATACATAAAAATACAAACGGAATGAGTACAAGGCTGTTACGAATACGCTAGCCATGACTGCAAAGTAGGCAAAGCCTGAACCAGGGATATGACTTGCAGCCACCGCCTCAATAATGGAATCTTTTGAATAGAAGCCTGAGAAGAATGGAGTCCCTACCAACGCCAGATTACCCAGCAACATCATGAGGCAAGTAATTGGCATATATTTCCAAAGACCGCCCATCTTGCGCATATCTTGCTCATGATGCATACCAAGAATTACGCTACCTGCAGCAAGGAATAGCAATGCTTTAAAAAAAGCGTGCGTCATCAAATGGAAAATAGCCACTGGATATGCAGATACACCCAAAGCGACTGTCATATACCCCAGCTGAGATAAGGTCGAATAAGCAACAACACGCTTAATATCGTTTTGCACAATACCAAGGAAGCCCATAAAGAGCGCTGTGATTGAACCAATCACCAAAATAAAGCTCAGCGCGACATCTGAAAGCTCAAACAGTGGTGACATCCGTGACACCATGAAAATACCGGCTGTAACCATGGTTGCGGCATGAATCAAAGCAGAGATTGGTGTTGGGCCTTCCATCGAATCAGGCAACCAAACATGCAATGGGAATTGAGCGGATTTACCCATTGCACCAATAAACAAGCAGATACAAGCAACCGTCATTAAATTCCAGCTAGTACCAGGCAATGTCTGGGCTGCTAAAGCAGAATTCTGAGAGAAGATCACGTCATATTGCATCGAGCCAGTACTGGCCAGCAGAATACCGATGCCCAAGATGAAGCCAAAGTCACCGACGCGGTTAACTAAAAAAGCCTTCATATTGGCAAATACAGCGGATTGGCGCTCAAAATAGAAGCCAATCAACAAATAAGAAACCACACCCACAGCTTCCCAGCCAAAGAAGAGTTGCAACAAGTTATTACTCATTACCAACATCAACATGGCAAAGGTAAATAAAGAAATATAGGAGAAGAAGCGGTTGTAACCTTCTTCACCATGCATATAGCCAATGGTATAAATGTGAACCATCAATGACACAAAGGTCACTACGCACATCATCGTTGCCGTTAAAGGGTCAATTAGGAAGCCAATATCTAAATTGAGTTCGCCCAATTGCATCCAATGGTAAACAGTTCCGTTGAAATAGAAGCCATCCATCACTTGAACTAATACATTGCAGGAAAGTACAAATGCAATGGTTACGCCCAAAATAGTCACGAACTGACTTGCGCCATGACCAATGCGATTGCCGCCTAATTTAGTGCCAAAGAAGCCAGCGATGATAGAGCCGACTAATGGCGCCAAAGGAATGGCGCAAAGTACAGGAATGTTTAAGGTCAATTGCATGACTAGCCTTTTAGGTGGTCAAGATCATCAGCATTAATCGTGTCAACCTTACGGAAGAGCACAACCAAAATTGCCAAGCCGATAGCCGCCTCAGCAGCTGCCACAGTCAAAATAAAGAATACGAATACTTGACCAGCCATATCACCCAAATAATGGGAGAAAGCCACAAAGTTCATGTTCACCGAGAGAAGCATCAGCTCAATTGCCATTAGCAAAACAATGACATTCTTACGGTTTAAGAAAATTCCGATAACGCTAGTTGCAAATAAGATCGCACCCAGCACTAAATAATGAGCGAGAGTGATATTCATTTCTTCTCCCCTCTTATATCTTGCTTTGCAGCCATGTCTGAACCCATTTTCACAATGCGCATGCGATCTGCTGCAACGACATTGACTTGCTCGTGAATATTCTGCGATTTAGAGTCTTTGCGATTACGCAATGTCAATGCTACAGCGGCAATAATTGCCACCAGTAAGATCACACCAGCAACCTCAAAGGCGTATACATAATCTACAAAGATCAGCATACCCAAAGCTTGGGTATTGTTAGCCATCATTTCTTCTGGCATAGGCTGCACTGGAGCATTGGTTCCGATAAAGCTACGAATGATCACAATCGACAGCTCTAGAACAATAACGGCACCCATCAAGAAGGCAACTGGCAGAAACTTTTTGAAATCGCGACGTAAATGTTCAACATCTAAGTCCAACATCATCACCACGAAGAGGAACAGAACCATCACTGCGCCAACATAGACCAAAATCAGAGCCAAGCTCAAGAATTCGGCTTTGAGCAACATCCAGAGGCCTGATGCACAAAAGAACGCCAATACCAGAAATAGTGCTGCATGCACTGGGTTACAAGCCGTGATCACACGAAGCGCAGAAAACACCAATAAGCCTGCAAAGCCATAGAAGAACATGGCAAATAAAGTAGATGGATCGAATGTCATATTAGTTAAGCTCGATTCGATTAACGGTAAGGTGCATCAGCTGCACGGTTAGCGGCAATATCTTTTTCGTATTTATCGCCTACAGCTAAAAGCATATCTTTGGTGAAATACAAGTCACCGCGCTTATCGCCAAAATACTCAAAAATATTTGTTTCAACAATGGCGTCTACTGGACAAGCCTCTTCACAGAAACCACAGAAAATACATTTTGTGAGATCGATGTCATAACGACTGGTGCGACGAGTGCCATCATCACGCTCAGCAGTTTCAATAGTGATGGCATAAGCCGGACAAACTGCTTCACATAACTTGCAGCCAATACAGCGCTCTTCACCATTTTCATAGCGACGAAGTGCGTGCAAACCACGGAAGCGACTAGACAACGGCGTCTTCTCTTCGGGGTATTGAACGGTAATTTTTGGCTTGAAGAGATAGCGACCAGTAATAGACATACCAACCAAGATGTCTCTTAGCATCAAGCTATCGAGGAATTGGGAAATTTTCTTAAACATGATTTATCAACTTATTTCCAAATATTCCATGGTGAGACAACCCACGCGCCGATAACAACCACCCAAAATACTGAGATGGGAATAAATATTTTCCAACCCAAACGCATGATTTGGTCATAGCGATAGCGCGGTAATGTAGCGCGTAACCAAATAACGCAGGATAAGAGGAAGAATGTTTTACCAAATAACCAGAAGAACCCTGGAATATCACGCAAGATTGGCAAGTCAACAATCGGCAACCAACCGCCTAAGAACATGATGGATGCAACAGCTGCAATCAAAATCATGTTGGCATATTCAGCCAAGAAGAACATGGCAAAAGACATGCCTGAATACTCAACCATGTGTCCAGCTACGATCTCAGATTCACCCTCAACCACGTCAAATGGATGGCGGTTTGTTTCAGCAACGCCAGAGATAAAGTAAATCAAGAACATTGGTAATAAAGGTAACCAATTCCACGAGAGGAAATTAAGGCCCATGCTGGCAAAGTAACCCTGCTCTTGTGAAGTAACAATGGCACTTAAATTTAATGAACCCGAGGTAAGCAAGACGGTAACCAATGCAAAACCCATTGCAATCTCATAGGAGATCATTTGGGCTGAAGCGCGCATTGCACCGAGGAATGGATATTTAGAGTTAGAAGACCAACCAGCCAAGATGACCCCATAAACACCAATAGAGGAAATAGCCATGATATAAAGCAAGCCTGCGTTTACATCAGCCAAAACCATCTTCGCCTGAAATGGAATCACCGCCCAAGCAGCAAATGCAGGCATGATCACCATGATTGGTGCAATAAAGTACAAAACCTTACTAGCTTGAGCAGGTGCAATGATCTCTTTCATCAAGAGCTTTAATGCGTCAGCAATTGGCTGCAATAAACCCAGTGGACCTACGCGATTTGGGCCAAGACGAATATGCATCCAGCCAATCAATTTTCTTTCCCAAAGGGTTAGATAGGCAACGCAACCAAACATCGGCAATACGATGATCACAATACGAATCAATGCCCAAACCAAGGGCCACAATGAGCCAAAAATAGCCTCACCTTGAGTGGTAATGAGGTTCAAGAAATTATCCATCTCGTCCCTTATGCCTTACTAATAGTTACTGGACCAAACATCGATCCCAATTTGGCACTAGCCATGGTGCCAGCAGAAATTCTGACAGCTCCAGGCGCTAAATTAACTTCTAATGTTGCCGGCATATCGACTGAATGAGAGTCTTGGGTAACGCGCACTGCATCACCCTCTTTGAGACCCAATTCAGCGAAAGTAATTTTATTTAGGCCTACCTGATTGCCGCGCTTAGCATCACGCGTTAAATGCAAGGCTGAAGAACGCCGTACGATTTGGTCGCCAGCATAAATGTTGACATCAGCCAAACGCTCGAGACCATTGAAAGGAGCTAGATTTCCATTGGCAATCGAAGAGCTAGTAGCTTTGTTATTTAAGCGATTGCAATAACCATCGTCCAATGCTTCTCCCAGGACTTCCTCAGGAGCATTAAACAAGAAACCGTCTAAACCTAAGAGCCCACCCAATACACGCAATACTTTCCATGCTGGACGTGAATCACCTAAAGGTTTTACTGAAGGCTGTACCGTTTGAACTCTTCCCTCTAAATTCACAAAGGTTGAGACTGTCTCTGAGAACACTGAAGTAGGCAGAATGACATCAGCTACCTCCATCAAGTCAGCACTCTTATAGGCGCTCAAAGCAATAACGGTATTAGCCTTTGCCAAAGCTGCACGAGCAGCTGCTGGGTTTGGCAAATCTGAATCTGGCTCGATATTCATCAAGATCACTGCGCGACGTTCGCCAGATAAGATTGACTCAACACCCACGCCGTTAGCATTCACTAAAGATGCGCCAACTGCATTGCCGCCAACTGGCAAGAAGCCTAAAGTAGAACCAGTCTGATCAGCAATAAATTGCGCCATAACGTGCAAGTCAGAAGCATGGTGATGCGCAATAGCAGCAGAACCAAGCAGTACAGCTTTTGACTCGCCGGAAAGCAAGCTATCGGCAATCTTCTGCGCCGCAGGAGAAATAGTTAAATTAAATGTGCCAACTGGCGCTGTTAATGATTTTGCTTTTGCAACAGCAAGTGCAACTTCACTCAATGCATTCAACCATGCGCTTGGAGCTACTGAAATACCGCTACTTGGAATCAACCAGTCATCACCACCTGCATCAATACGCAATACTTGCAAAGCGCGTTTGCTGGCAGTACGAATACGAGCAGCCAATACAGGCTGGTCTTTGAGCAAGAAACTACCAATAACTAATACACGATCCAATTCATTGATCTTGGCGATTGGCATTCCCAACCATGGCGCTGCTGCTGCATTTTTTACATCCGTTTGGCGCAATCGAGTTTCCATTTGATTGGAGCCAAGGCCACGCACTAACTTTTGCAAGAGGTGCAATTCCTCAGTGGAAGATATTGGGTGGGCTAAAGCACCAATGGACTCAGGACCACTTTCTGCTGAAATTGTTTTCAGAGAATGAGCAACATAATCTAAAGCTGACTGCCAATCTGTTTCTAACCACTGGCCGCCCTGCTTCACCATTGGCGTGGTTACACGGTCAGCACTATTTAAACCTTCATAAGAGAAGCGATCACGATCGCTAATCCAGCATTCATTAATGGCTTCGTTTTCTAGAGCAACTACACGCATGACTTTATTAGCTTTAGTCTGAACTGTAGTATTCGCACCTAAGCTATCGTGAGGACTAACTGAACGCTTGCGGCCTAATTCCCAAGTACGCGCTGCATAACGGAATGGCTTGCTGGTTAAAGCACCAACTGGACACAAATCAATCATGTTTCCAGACAACTCTGAATCTACCGTCTGACCAACGAAGGTGGTGATCTCGGAATGCTCACCACGGTTGACCATACCCAGCTCCATAACACCGGCAACTTCTTGGCCGAAGCGTACGCAACGAGTGCAATGGATGCAACGCGTCATCTCTTGCATGGAGATCAATGGGCCAACATTCTTATGGAAGACAACACGCTTCTCTTCATCGTAACGTGAGTTTGATTTTCCGTAACCAACTGCTAAGTCCTGTAACTGACACTCGCCACCCTGATCGCAAATTGGGCAATCTAATGGATGGTTAATGAGCAAGAATTCCATGACTGAACGCTGGGCTTCTACGGCTTTGGCAGAATGCGTAAACACCTTCATACCTTGAGTTACTGGTGTAGCACAAGCGGGAAGAGGTTTGGGAGCCTTCTCTACTTCAACCAAACACATGCGGCAGTTAGCGGCAATCGATAACTTCTTGTGATAGCAGAAGTGAGGAACGTAGGTGCCGAGCTTGTTCGCGGCGTGCATCACCATCGAACCTTGCGGAACTTCTACAGTCTTACCATCTAATTCGATTTCTACCATGCTCACTTTTAGATATCCCGTGCTCTAAATCTTTATAAAGGTTGTGCAGAATCTAAGCAGCGCTTATGTTCTACGTGATACGCAAATTCATCCATGTAATGTTTCAACATGCCACGTACCGGCATTGCTGCTGCATCACCTAAAGCGCAAATCGTACGACCTTGAATATTGGCAGCTACGTCATTGAGCAAATCCAAATCCTCTGGACGCCCCTCACCATGTTCAATGCGATGAACAATGCGCCATAACCAACCAGTACCTTCGCGACATGGTGTGCATTGACCACATGATTCTTCGTGATAGAAATAGGACAAACGCTCCAAGGCACGAACCATACAACGTGTTTCATTCATCACAATCACGGCACCAGATCCCAACATAGATCCAGCTTTTGCAATACTGTCGTAATCCATAGTCAGATCCATCATCTGCGCACCAGGAATTACTGGTGCAGAAGATCCGCCGGGAATCACAGCCTTCAAAGCCTTGCCATCACGCATACCGCCAGCAAGCTTTAAGAGCTCTGAAAATGGGGTTCCCAAAGGAATTTCATAGTTGCCTGGATGAACTACGTCACCCGATACCGAGAATATTTTGGTTCCACCATTATTGGGTTTTCCAAGCTCCAAATAGGCTGGACCGCCAATGGCCAAAATAAATGGCACAGCAGCAAATGTCTCAGTGTTATTGATTGTGGTTGGCTTGCCATATAGGCCAAAACTTGCCGGGAATGGTGGCTTAAAGCGTGGCTGCCCTTTCTTACCTTCTAAAGATTCAAGCAGGGCCGTTTCTTCACCACAAATATAAGCACCCCAACCTGGGGATGCGTGTAACTGGAAGGAAAAATCGCTTCCTAAAATTTTGTCACCCAGATATCCTGCTGCTCGCGCTTCTTCAAGCGCCTCTTCGATGCGAGAATACACATCCCAGATTTCACCGTGGATGTAGTTGTAACCAACAGTAATCCCCATTGTGTAGGCACCTATGATCATGCCTTCGATCAAAGCGTGTGGGTTATAGCGCATGATGTCACGGTCTTTAAAAGTACCGGGTTCACCTTCATCGCTATTACAAACTAAATATTTTTGCCCCGGAAATTGACGGGGCATAAAGCTCCACTTCAAACCTGTTGGAAAGCCTGCGCCTCCACGACCACGTAATGAAGAAGCTTTTAATTCAGCAATGATGGCATCAGGAGCTACTTTGTCATTAATTAAACGACGTAGTTGTTGATAGCCCCCACGACTTTCGTAATCCTTTAAACGCCAGTTATCTCCATTTAATCCAGCGAGGATTAAAGGCTTGATATGGCGATCGTGCAAGCTGGTCATGCTGCTTTCCCTTCTGCACGTAATTCAGTTAACAAAGCATCAATCTTCTCTTTGCTCATAAAGCTGCACATGCGCTTGTCATTCACCAACATGACAGGTGAATCACCACAGGCACCCATGCACTCACCCTCTTTCAAGGTAAAAGTACCGCATGGAGTAGTTTCGTTGTAGCCAATACCTAAAGTCTCTTTGAGGTATGTTGCTGCAGTTTCACCATGGGTTAATTGGCATGGCAAATTAGTGCAAATTACCAATTTGTATTTACCAATTTTCTTTGTGTTGTACATGTTGTAGAAAGTTGCGACTTCATCAACAGCAATGCTTGGCATTTCTAAAATCTGGGCAACCGTTTCAATCACTTCAGGAGAAACCCAGCCCACCTCAGTTTGAGCGGCAATCAAACAAGCCATCACAGCGGATTGCTTATACTCAGCAGGATACTTAGCGATATTGCGATGAATATCAGCTAGTGTTTTATCGGATAGTTGCAGAGTCGTAGTCATTAAATATTCCTTGGCACGCCTTATTAGCGGTCAATCTCCCCGAACACAATATCTTGGGTACCAATAATCGTTACCGCATCAGCTAACATGTGGCCACGTGACATCTCGTCCATTGCCGACAAGTGCACAAATCCTGGCGCACGAATCTTCATACGATAGGGTTTATTCGCACCATCAGAAATTAAGTAAATACCAAATTCACCTTTAGGATGCTCAACGGCTGAGTAAGCCTCGCCATCTGGAACGTGAATGCCTTCAGTAAATAATTTGAAATGGTGAATCAACTCTTCCATATTGGTTTTCATATCCACGCGCTTTGGTGGGGAAACCTTATGGTTGTCGCTCATCACAGGACCTGGATTAGCCTTTAACCAAGCTACGCACTGTTTGATGATGCGATTAGATTGACGCATTTCTTCCATGCGCACTAAATAACGATCATAAGAATCGCCATTCACACCCACAGGAATATCAAAATCTAAACGGTCATAGACTTCATATGGTTGCTTCTTACGTAAATCCCATTCGATACCTGAACCACGTAGCATCGGACCGGTGAATCCGAGCTGCAATGCACGCTCTGGAGTCACAATACCGATATTCACCAATCGTTGCTTCCAAATACGGTTATCAGTTAAGAGGTTGCAGTACTCATCCACATTAGCATCAAAGCCATTGGTAAATTGCTCAATGAAGTCCAATAATGTGCCGCTACGGTTTTCATTCAAACGCTTAATGGCAGATGTACTGCGAATCTTGTTCTTGGTGTACTGAGCCATTTGATCAGGCAGGTCACGATAAACGCCACCTGGACGATAGTAAGCGGCATGCATACGTGCACCAGATACCGCCTCATACATATCAAAGATATCTTCGCGATCACGGAAAGCGTACAAGAAGACAGCCATTGCACCAACGTCCAGACCATGACAACCAATCCAAAGCAAGTGATTGAGCAAACGAGTGAGCTCGTCATACATCACGCGGATATATTGAGCACGCAACGGAACATCAACTTGCAGTAATTTTTCAATGGCCATGACATAGGCATGCTCATTGGACATCATGGAAACGTAATCTAAACGATCCATGTAAGGAACGTTTTGAATCCAAGTACGTGTTTCAGCTAATTTTTCTGTCGCGCGATGCAATAAACCGATATGCGGGTCAGCGCGTTGAATCACTTCACCATCGAGTTCAAGCACTAGACGTAATACGCCATGCGCTGCAGGATGCTGAGGACCAAAATTGAGGGTGTAGTTCTTAATTTGTGCCATGACTTAAACCGGACCTCCGTACTGCTCTTCACGAACAATGCGTGGAGTAATTTCGCGAGCCTCAATCGTGACCGGTTGATAGACAACGCGCTTCAACTCTGGGTCATAGCGCATTTCCACATTACCGCTGATTGGGAAATCTTTTCTAAATGGATGACCAATAAAGCCATAGTCAGTCAGAATGCGACGCAAGTCTTCGTGACCGTCAAATAGAATGCCGTAGAGATCGAAAGCTTCACGCTCAAACCAATTGGCTGCAGCCCAAACTGGTGTAATTGAGGCTACTAATGGGTAACTATCATCGGGCGCAAAAACACGAACACGTAAACGCCAGTTGTGTTGCAAAGAAAGTAGATGACTTACAACGCCAAAGCGCAGACCGCTCCATGCTCCATCACGAAAATCTTGATAGTCAACACCACACAGATCAATCAATTGCTCAAAAGCAAGTGAAGGATCATCACGTAACAACATGGCAGATTCAAAATAAGTGTCCGCATTAACAACTACAGTCACCTCACCTAATGCAATCTCAATGGATTTAGCGCGCTTACCTAAAACTTTTTCTAAGTTGGCTGCTAATTGAATTAAACGATCTGACATAACTTAAGCCTTCCGCGCAATCGTGCTCGTGCGAGCAATCTTGGACTGTAGCTGAATAATTCCGTAGATCAGCGCCTCTGCAGTTGGAGGGCATCCTGGAACATAAATATCGACTGGCACAATGCGGTCGCAACCGCGTACTACTGAATAAGAGTTATGGTAATAACCACCGCCATTGGCGCAGGAACCCATAGAGATTACCCAACGCGGTTCTGGCATTTGGTCATAAACCTTGCGGAGTGCTGGAGCCATCTTGTTGCACAAAGTGCCGGCAACAATCATCAAATCGGATTGACGTGGAGATGGGCGGAATACAACTCCAAATCGATCCAAGTCATAACGGGAGGCACCCGCATGCATCATCTCTACAGCACAACAAGCCAGACCGAAGGTCATAGGCCATAGGGAGCCATTACGCGTCCAGTTAATTAACTGATCCGCAGTGGTGGTGACAAAACCTTCTTTAAGTACGCCTTCTAATGCCATATCTATCACTCCCAGTCGAGAGCGCCCTTTTTCCAGATATATACAAATCCCACAATGAATTCCAATAAGAAAATCACCATAGAGGCGTAGCCAAGCCATCCAATGTCACGTAGAGCTACACCCCATGGGAATAGGAATGCAGTTTCTAAGTCAAAAAGGATGAAGAGAATGGCGATTAAGTAGTAACGCACGTCAAACTTCATACGCGCATCTTCGAAAGCTTCAAAACCGCACTCATAGGGAGAGAGCTTTTCAGCGTCAGGCTTCGAAGGAGCCAAGATTTTTCCGAGGAACATGGGGACCAATCCCACCCCAATACCTACGAGGATAAAAAGCAGAACAGGAAAGTAATTAGCGAGATTCAAAATAGCCCTGATTCGTTTGTCTGGTAATACTTAAAAACAACAAATTATTACTTATTCCACTACATAAGATATTGATTTAGAGCAAAAAATGCTCATCAATACCCTTTTTTGGTGCCGACGGCGAGACTCGAACTCGCACAGCCTAAGCCACTACCCCCTCAAGATAGCGTGTCTACCAATTTCACCACGTCGGCATCTTGCAAAACTCATCAATTCTACTGCATTGCACAAGTGCACTAACCCAAATTCTGGGCTAGAAAATCTGTAAAAGCCTACTGTTTTACTTAGGAACTGCTGGTTTACTTGGGTCCTGTGTTGGGGCTACTGGAGCGGCTGGCGTTGCTGCCGGTGCTACAGTTCCCGAGAGGACCCCAGGACTTACTTCCTTCTTATTGCCAATCCAAGTAATTCCTAAAGTACAAAGGAAGAAAACTGCTGCAAAAACAGCCGTTGTGTGAGACAAGAAATTAGCGGATCCGCTAGCACCAAAGAGGCTGCCAGAAGAGCCTGAGCCAAAGGCTGCACCCATATCGGCACCCTTACCTTGCTGTAATAGCACCAATAGAATGACAGCCAAAGCTGAAATTACCTGCAATACGATCAATAAAGTCTTAAACCATTCCACAGCTTATCTCCAAATAAAAAATCTATGCCTGACAAATGGCTAGAAAGTCTTGGGGGTTCAAGGATGCTCCCCCAACCAATCCACCATCTATATCTGGCATGGCAAATAATTCAACAGCATTGTCAGGCTTGACACTGCCGCCGTACAAAATTCCAACGTGAGATGCAACATCTTCATTAAATTCAGCCAATTGCAGACGAATAGCACGATGCATATCTTGTGCAACTTGGGCGCTGGCAACTTTACCCGTACCGATCGCCCATACTGGCTCATAAGCAATTAGGCAGTCAGCAAGACGATCTTGTAAAACACCCGCCTGCTTTGCAACTTGAGCACAAACAATCTCTTCCGCCCTGCCCGAATTTCTTTCATCAGCAGTCTCACCCACACAAATTACTGGAGTCATGCCATTGTCCAACACCTCGAGGGCTTTAGCAGCAATAGCCTCATCAACCTCTTGGTGCATTTGACGGCGCTCAGAGTGCCCAACGATGACATAAGTACAACCAAGTTCTTTGAGCATTGAGGCCGCAACCTCACCGGTATAAGCGCCTGAACTATGGGCTGATGCGTCTTGTGCACCTAGATTCAAAAAAGCCAATGAATACTCTTTAATCAACTGTGCACATTGGGATAAATACGGAAATGGCGGGCAAACCGCATATTTACGTCCTGATGGCATTCCACTCTCCATGCCACGAGCAACGGTCTTGATCCAATCTTGATTACTTGCAAGACTGCCATTCATTTTCCAATTGCCGATAACGATGAGTGGTCGCATAGGGGTAATGAATATTTCTAAACAGTTAAAACAATTTTGCCAACGTGCTCGGATGACTCCATCAATGCATGAGCATCTGCCGCTTGATCTAGCATAAACGTTTTATAAATGACTGGCTTTAGTTTGCCAGCATTGAGCAAAGGCCAAACATTCTCAAAAAGCTGTTTGGTAATTTGCTTCTTAAATGAAACTGGGCGTGGACGTAAGGTTGAGCCAGTAATCGTTAAGCGACGGCGCAGAATCTGATTGGTACTCACTTCTGCTTTTGATCCACCTTGAATGGCAATAATCACAATGCGACCATCATCAGCGAGACAGTCAATTTCTTTTTGTACATAAGCGCCAGTCACCATATCAAGAATGACGTTAACGCCTTTGCCATCAGTTGCCTTCTTCACTTCTTCTACAAAATCTTGTGTCTTGTAATTGATGGCGAGATCAGCACCTAATGCTACACATGCGGCACATTTTTCATCCGTACCAGCAGTTACAAATACTTTATGGCCTAAGGCTTTGGCGATCAGGATTGCAGTCACGCCGATACCACTGGAGCCACCTTGAACCAATAAAGTTTCGCCTTCGGCCAATTGACCCCGCATGAAGACGTTGCTCCATACGGTATAAAACGTTTCAGGCAAGGCTGCAGCTTCTTGGTCAGAAAACCCCTTAGGGTAAGGTAAGCACTGGGCTACAGGCGCAGTACACAAATCAGCGTAACCACCACCTTGAACGAGTGCACAAACCTTATCACCCAGCTTTAAGCCAAATACATTGTCAGGATGAGATAAATCACCGCCGACGATTTCACCGGCAACTTCAAGACCGGGAATATCAGATGCGCCAGCTGGAACCGGGTAATGCCCCTTACGTTGCAAAACGTCAGGTCGATTAATTCCAGCAGCAAGAACTTTGATCAAAATTTCGCCGGTCCCAGCAGCAGGAGCTGCTGGATCGGGTCGAGTAGTTGGCACCAGCATTTCTGGGGTGCCAAATTCTTTAATTTCAATAACGCGCATAAATACTCCCGCTGATTATTACTTAAGCAGTTTCGTCGGATGCAGGAGCTGCCTCAACAGCAACTTCAGCAGCGCCAGCTAAAGGAGCGATCGTGCCACCTTCATCAGCCATCGCAGCTTTCAATGACAAACGTAAACGACCACGCTCATCAGCGGCAAGCAGTTTCACGCGAACCACTTGGCCTTCTGCCAAATAATCTTTAACTTCTTTTACACGCTCATTAGAAATCTCAGAGATGTGCAAGAGACCATCTTTACCAGGAAGAATATTGACCAAAGCGCCGAATTCGAGCAACTTCACAACTGGGCCTTCGTAGATCTTGCCTACTTCAGCTTCAGCGGTGATACCTTCGATACGCGCTTTAGCTTCAGCCATACCTTCAGCGGAAGTAGAAGCAATGGTTACAGTACCGTCATCTTTGATGTCGATGCTGCAGCCAGTTTCTTTAGTCAAGGCTTGAATTGTTGCGCCGCCTTTGCCGATTACTTCACGAATCTTGTCTGGATGAATCTTGAAAGAAACCATACGTGGAGCATGGGCTGACAATTCTGTACGAACTGAACCCATTGCTTCTTGCATTTTGCTCAAGATGTGCAAGCGACCTTCTTTAGCTTGCGCCAAAGCAACTTGCATAATTTCTTTAGTAATACCTTGAACCTTAATATCCATCTGGAGTGCGGTAATACCGTTAGCAGTGCCGGCTACTTTGAAGTCCATATCACCCAAGTGATCTTCGTCACCCAAGATATCGGTCAACACAGCAAAGCGGTTGCCATCGAGGATCAAGCCCATTGCTACACCAGCAACGTGTGCTTTAACTGGAACACCAGCATCCATCATTGCTAAACAGCCACCGCAAACAGAAGCCATTGAAGACGAACCATTGGACTCAGTGATTTCTGAAACAACCCGAATGCTGTATGCAAAATCTTCTGGGCTTGGTAATACTGGAATCAAAGCGCGCTTAGCCAAACGACCGTGACCAATTTCGCGGCGCTTAGGGCTACCTACGCGGCCAGTTTCACCTGTAGCAAACGGAGGCATGTTGTAGTGGAACATGAAACGATCGCGGTATTCACCTTCGAGCGCATCAATAATTTGCTCGTCACGTGCAGTACCTAAAGTAGCAACAACAAGAGCCTGTGTTTCACCACGGGTAAACAATGCAGAACCGTGTGTACGTGGCAATACGCCATTACGAATTTCAATCGGACGAACAGTGCGTGTATCACGACCATCAATACGTGGCTCACCGTTCAAAATCTGGCTACGAACAATCTTCGCTTCGATTTCAAACAAGATGTCGTTAACAGCTACCGCATCAACATCGCCTTCTTCTTGCAACTTCGCCACTACTTCTTTAGTAATTTCTTTGAGCTTGTCTGAACGAGCGCCTTTTTGACGAATCTGATAAGCCTCGCGCAATGGCGCCTCGGCTAAAGCAGTAACCTTGGCGATAAATGGCTCATCTTTAGGAGCAGCTGTCCAATCCCACTCTGGCTTGCCAGCCTCAGAAACCAATTCATTAATTGCATTGATTGCTGTTTGCATTTGGTCGTGACCATATACAACTGCACCCAACATGACTTCTTCAGAAAGCTGGTTAGCTTCAGACTCAACCATCAATACAGCGGCTTGTGTACCAGCAACGATCAAGTCGAGCTCGCTAGTAGCTTGCTCAGTACGAGTTGGGTTCAAGAGGTATTGACCATTAGCGTAACCAACACGTGCAGCGCCAACTGGACCAGCAAATGGGATGCCTGAAATAGCCAATGCTGCAGAAGCAGCGATCAAAGCAGGAATATCAGAAGGAACATCAGGGTTGATAGACAACACGTGAACCACTACTTGAACTTCGTTCAAGAAGCCTTCTGGGAAAAGTGGGCGCAATGGACGATCGATCAAGCGGGAGATCAATGTCTCACCCTCTGATGGACGACCTTCACGACGGAAGAAGCCGCCGGGAATCTTACCTGCTGCGTATGTTTTTTCTAGATAGTCAACAGTCAACGGGAAAAATGACTGGCCAGGCTTTGCAGACTTAGAGGCAACTACTGTGCCCATAACTACTGTGTCATCGACGTTAACAATAACGGCACCACCGGACTGACGAGCAATCTCGCCTGTTTCCATAGTTACTTGATGATTGCCCCATTGAAAACTTTTTACTGCTTTTTTAAACATTGTCATTCTGATCTTCTCCAAATTGTTCACGCAAAACTCACATGAGAGTTGCGCTTGTCGTGGGATAAAGCAGTGTCACGACAACACTGGAGCGATTTAAGATCACAAGGGATGCCATTCCAGGGAGGCTCTGAATCAACTATCAGAAGCTCATTGGAATGACACAATCCCATACACAAATAATCTTGAAGCGCCCAAAAAACATGCCATCTGCTTAAGACTGGATCCGCAAAGAAACAATCCTAAGATAGATGGCATTGCATACCGATAAGAATTACTTACGGAGACCTAATTTCTCAATCAATGCGCGATAGCGATCCAAATCTTTGCCTTTGAGGTAATCCAAGAGGCGACGGCGACGTGAAACCATCTTCAACAAACCACGACGGCTGTGATGATCTTTAGCGTTAGCCTTGAAATGGGGGGTTAATTCATTGATGCGGGCTGTGAGCAATGAAACTTGAACTTCAGGGCTACCCGTATCGTTTGCGCTGCGCGCGTTTTCTTTGACGATTTCCGCCGTTTTGATATCAGCAACTGCCATTTTTAATACTCCTTACTTGCGAACACTTGAGCTTTCACCCAATCCGTGTCGTGCGATTAACAAAATAAAACAAAAAAGCTTTATAAATCAAAGCCATCGAATTGTAGCAGACTGCGCCCCAAAAGAGCGAGTAAGACACTAGATATTGGTATGCTATTGATATAAATAACACAGCAATTTATTAAATTATCTATATTAATCAATAACTTACAAATAATGAATCCAATTTTCCGCTCATTAGCAACCCTCTTTACCCTCTGTTTCTGCCTAAACAGTGCTGTTTTGGCGCAATTTTCAAACCCATTTGGAACAGATAAAACAGTGGCCCAGCAACGCCAAGAAATCCTCAAAAAGAATGATGACATTTTGAGACACCTATATAAAGTACAACCCAAATCCAAAGAGCTCGTAGATAAATCCGTAGGTTATGCGACCTTTAGCAACTTTGGCATGAAAATTCTGATTGCGGGAGGTGGAACTGGTAGCGGCGTTGTGATTAACAAAGCAAACAAGAAGCCCGTCTACATGAATATGGCTGAAGTTCAGGCTGGCTTGGGTTTTGGCATCAAATCCTTTCAGAATATTTTTGTATTTGAAACCGAAGCGGCGATGAACGACTTTATTAACTCAGGCTGGACTTTTGGTGGCCAGGTAACCGCTGCTGCGAAATACGAAAAAGATGGTGGTGCATACCAGGATGCCACTGTGGTTGCTCCAGGAGTTTTAATGTACCAATTGACAGACTCTGGCCTTGCCGCTGAAATCACCGGCAAAGGCACCAAGTACTATAAGAACACTGACTTAAATCAGTAAATCTCTTTACAGATGACTCAACGATTAAGGAGTCATCTGTGCATTGAGCTTAGCCTGGCTCGGATCATGCAATTTATTCAAAGCAGATAAATAAGCCTTTGCAGAAGCGGCAATGATGTCTGGATCGGTACCTACACCATTCACAATGCGACCCCCTTTTGCCAAGCGCACAGTAACCTCACCCTGGGACTGCGTACCCGAAGTAATGGCATTGACTGAATAGAGCAACTGCTCTGCCCCACTCTTTGCAATTTCTTCAATTGCATTCAAACTCGCATCTACTGGACCATTACCTTCTGCTTCAGAGCTAATCTCTTTATCCCCCATGCGAAATGTCACACGAGATTTAGGTCGCTCACCAGTCTCAGAATGCTGACTTAAGGAAATAAATCTATAGTGCTCACCCTCTTCTGCAGCAGCAGAATCAGACATAATGGCAATGATATCTTCATCAAATATCTCAGACTTTTGGTCAGCCAATGCTTTAAATCTGGCGAAGGCTTCATTCAAATCAGCCTCAGCTTCAACAGCTATTCCCAATTCTTGCAAGCGCTGCTTAAAGGCATTTCGGCCAGATAACTTACCCAAAACAATCTTATTAGCAGACCAACCCACATCTTCTGCGCGCATGATTTCATAGGTGTCGCGGTTCTTCAAAATACCGTCTTGATGAATGCCTGAAGTATGTGCAAAGGCATTGGCACCAACAACCGCCTTGTTAGGCTGGACCACAAAGCCGGTGATTTGAGATACCAATTTAGATGCTGGAACAATTTGCGTTGCATCAATTCCGCACACCATATCAAAGTAGTCCTTACGAGTGCGCAAAGCCATCACAATTTCCTCTAAAGCAGTATTACCTGCACGCTCGCCTAAGCCGTTAATCGTGCACTCAATTTGACGTGCTCCACCAATCTTTACACCCGCCAAGGAATTGGCAACCGCCATTCCCAAGTCGTTATGACAATGCACTGACCAAACGGCCTTATCAGAGTTAGGTACGCGGGTTCGCAAGGTTTTAATGAATTCACCATACAACTCAGGGGTTGCATAACCGACAGTGTCTGGAATGTTGATAGTAGATGCACCTTCGTTAATAACCGCCTCAACCACTCTGCACAAGAAATCCATTTCTGAGCGGTAACCATCTTCAGCAGAAAACTCAATGTCTGACGCTAAGTTACGCGCAAAACGAATGGAGCGTTTAGCTTGCTCCAAAACTTCTTCTGGAGACATGCGTAATTTCACGGCCATATGCAATGGACTTGTTGCCAAAAACGCATGAATTCGTTTTGCGTTTGCTGCTTGTAATGCATCAGCAGCTCGTGTGATGTCTTTGTCGTTAGCCCTAGCCAACGAACAAACAATAGAGTCCTTTACGGCAACTGCAACCGCAGATATTGCCTGGAAGTCACCCTCCGAGCTAGCAGCGAAGCCTGCCTCGATCACATCTACTTTAAGACGCTCTAACTGACGCGCAATGCGTACTTTTTCGTCTTTAGTCATGGATGCACCCGGTGATTGCTCACCATCACGCAAGGTGGTATCAAATATGATTACTTTGTCGCTCATCACTACTCTCCGGTTTTAAATACCTCTGAACTTCTTCAGATAACTCAATCTCATAAAACAAAAACCCCAGCAATTAGCTGGGGCTGGTATGTGGTGGTTAATGAATCTGCTTTATCTCATTAACTCAGGCCTTACCCGCCCCAAGCTTTAGGCTTAGCGCTAGCAGAAGGAGGCCGGTTAAAGGTGAGAAATTCATCAACATGGAAATAATATACCCCAAAAATAGGGAATTAGCTAAAACGTTTACCGCTGAGACGCTCCCAAGCCCAAATTACATAGCCAGAGATGGAGTACACCACGAATAAACCAAACAGCGTTAAAGGCGGATTTGAGGAAATCAAAACAAAGGTCAAGATCATTAAAACCATCACGCCAAATGGCACGCGGTAACGAATATCCAAGGCCTTACCACTATAAAAACGGGCATTTGAAACCATGGTAAGTCCTGCATAAACAGCTATAAAGAAGGTAATCCAAGGAATTGCAGTATCTCGAACTGGAATCTTATTGTCATCAGCCAACCAAATAAAGCCAGCCATTAGTGCACCTGCAGCGGGACTTGGCAGGCCTTGAAAAAACTTCTTATCCACTACGCCAGTATTCACATTAAATCGCGCTAAACGCAAGGCAGCGCCAGCACAATATGTGAATGCCGCTAACCACCCCCACTTACCTAAATCTTTTAAAGCCCACTCATAAGCGACCAATGCAGGCGCAACCCCAAAGGAGACCATGTCAGCGAGAGAATCATACTGCTCACCAAAAGCGCTTTGAGTGTTGGTCATACGGGCCACACGGCCATCCATGCCATCCAATACCATTGAAGCAAAGATAGCGATTGCCGCAATCTCAAACTGGTGGTTCATTGCGTTCACAATGGCATAGAAGCCGCAAAACAAAGCTGCGGTTGTAAAGGCATTTGGAAGAAGGTAGATACCCTTGCTGCGTAAGCGGGGCTTTTGAGGATGTAACTCCTCTACTTCGTAATCAATACCATCACCTAAGTCTTCAGCCCATTGATCTTCTGAAGAAGTAACACGTCTTTGAGAGAGACGGCTTCGGTCAATACGACCACGACGGCGAAATGTAGTCAATGAATATCCCAGTGAATAATATTTCGAATCAATCCAAACCAGGCAAACGAGCCAAGGCTGTATTTGTAGCAAATACTTTATCACCAACGCTGACTAATGGTTCAGCAGTTAGGGGTAAATACACATCAACACGTGATCCAAAACGAATAAATCCATAGCGCTCACCTGCCTTGAGGCGATCGCCAACATGAATGTAGCAAAGAATACGGCGCGCAATTAAACCAGCAACCTGGACCAAAGTGACTACTTGGCCATTAGCATCGATAACAACGGCATTTCGCTCGTTCTCGGTAGATGCCTTATCCAAATCTGCATTCACAAATTTACCTGGGAAGTATTGAATCTCCTTAACCAAGCCATTTACCGCGCTACGATTAGAGTGCACGTTGAATACGTTCATGAATACGCTGATTTTGAGCGCTTCACGGCCAGCATACGGATCATTGGTTTTTTCAACGACAACAATCCGGCCATCCGCTGGAGATAAAACAAGGTCGCGACCTAAAGCAGGAATACGCTGCGGGTCCCGAAAGAACTGCAGAACAAAGAAAAAAATGATCCAAAGAGGCCATGACCAAGCTATGCCACCTAAATAGTGAACCAGCAAAGTCACTGCCCCCACTAACGCTAAGTACGGCCAACCTTCTTTCGCAATAATGGGGTGTGGATACATCATCTTTGTTCTGAGCCTTTTATTGAACTGCTATTAGTAGATGCTTAGCTTTTAGCTTAGTTCTTAGTCTGGTCAACTAACTTGTTCTTAGCAATCCAAGGCATCATAGCGCGCAATTTAGCACCAACAACTTCGATGTCATGTTCAGCATTCAAACGACGACGAGAAATCAAAGTAGGCGCACCCGCTTTGTTTTCCAAGATAAAGCTCTTAGCGTACTCACCAGTCTGAATATCTTTCAAGCACTGACGCATTGCATTCTTAGTGTCTTCAGTCACAACACGTGGGCCAGTAACATACTCACCGTACTCAGCGTTGTTAGAGATGGAATAGTTCATATTGGCAATACCACCTTCATAGATCAAGTCAACAATCAACTTGAGCTCATGCAAGCACTCGAAGTAAGCCATTTCAGGAGCATAACCAGCTTCAACCAAAGTCTCAAAACCAGCTTTGATCAATTCAACCGCACCGCCACAAAGAACAGCCTGCTCACCGAACAAGTCAGTTTCAGTTTCTTCACGGAAATTCGTTTCGATAATGCCGGCACGGCCGCCGCCGTTAGCTGTTGCATATGACAAAGCAACATCACGAGCTGAACCAGATTTATCTTGATAAACAGCGATTAAATGAGGGACGCCACCACCTTGAGCGTATGTGCCACGAACAGTGTGTCCAGGTGCCTTAGGAGCAATCATGATCACGTCTAAGTCAGCGCGTGGCTGAACTTGACCGTAGTGAACGTTAAAGCCATGAGCAAAAGCTAATGCAGCGCCCTGTTTGATGTTACCGTGAACTTCCTTGCTATAAACATCAGCAATTTGTTCATCAGGCAAGAGCATCATTACTACGTCTGCATCTTTAACCGCTTCACCAACTTCTTTTACTGTCAAACCAGCATTTGCTGCTTTGCTCCAGGAAGCGCCATCTTTACGCAAACCAACAGTAACGTTACAGCCTGAATCCTTCAGATTCAATGCGTGTGCGTGACCTTGTGAACCATAACCAATGATGGTGACTTTCTTGCCCTTGATGAGGGACAAATCAGCGTCTTTATCGTAAAAAACTTTCATGCTCTTTCCTTGTATTGAAAATGTAATTAATGCAGTAATCAGTTAAAAAAATTAAACCTTGAGGATGCGTTCGCCGCGACCAATTCCCGAACCACCTGAACGGACGGTTTCGAGAATCGAAGCACGATCAATCGAATCAATAAAGGCATCCAACTTGGCACCATCACCAGTTAACTCAATGGTGTAACTCTTGTCAGTCACATCAATGATGCGACCGCGGAAGATATCGGTAGTACGTTTGAGCTCTTCGCGCTCTTTACCAACAGCACGCACTTTAATCATCATGAGCTCACGCTCAATATGTGGACCTTCGCTTAAGTCAAATACCTTCACCACTTCAACCAAACGGTTTAAGTGCTTAGTAATTTGCTCAATGACGTCATCAGAACCAAATGTGACGATAGTCATGCGAGATAAAGATGGATCCTCAGTAGGTGCAACGCTTAAAGTGTCAATGTTGTAACCACGTGCAGAAAATAAACCTACTACACGCGATAAGGCGCCCGGCTCGTTCTCAATGAGTACAGAAATAATATGTCGCATTAAAGATCCTCACTACCCAAAAGCATTTCAGTAATACCCTTACCTGCTTGAACCATAGGCCAAACGTTTTCTTCTGGGTCTGTTTGGAAATCCATAAATACCGTACGATCTTTTAGGCGAATTGCTTCTTTGAGCGCACCCTCAACATCAGACTTCTTCTCAATACGCATACCAACGTGACCATAGGCTTCTGCCAACTTCACAAAGTCAGGCAAAGAATCCATGTATGAGCTGGAATAACGTTTGTTATAGGTAAGCTCTTGCCACTGGCGAACCATACCTAGATAACGGTTATTCAAAGACACAATCTTCACAGGAGTGTTGTATTGCTTGCAAGTGGATAGCTCTTGAATACACATCTGGATTGAGCCTTCGCCTGTAATGGCAAATACATCCTTATCAGGAAAAGCTTTCTTAATGCCCATGGCATAAGGCAAACCTACGCCCATGGTACCCAAGCCACCTGAGTTAATCCAACGACGCGGTTGATCAAACTTGTAGAACTGAGCAGCCCACATTTGATGTTGGCCTACGTCAGATGTGATGAATGCATCACCACCAGTGAGCTCCCACAACTTTTGAACCACATACTGTGGCTTGACAATTTGAGAGGCTTCGTCGTACTTCAAGCAATCTTTTTTACGCCACTCATTAATTTGATCCCACCAAGCGGCAACTTTGTCGCCATTCTTACGTGGACCAGCAGCTTTTAATTGGGCAGTCATCTCCACCAATACTTCTTTGAGATTGCCAACGATTGGAACATCCACCTTTACACGCTTCGAGATAACAGAAGGATCAATATCAATGTGAATGATCTTACGTGGATGACTTGCAAAGTGCTGCGTATTACCAATCACGCGGTCATCAAAGCGTGCGCCAATGGCAATCAACACATCACTGTGTTGCATCGCCATATTGGCTTCATAAGTACCGTGCATGCCGAGCATACCCAGGAACTGAGGACTCGTGCCAGGGAATCCGCCCAAGCCCATCAAGGTATTGGTAACTGGATAACCGAGTAAGTCAGCAAATTCTTTTAGCTCTGGAGCAGCATCAGAAAGGATTACGCCACCACCGGTATAGATGTATGGACGCTCCGCCTCTTGCAGTAAGGCTACAGCTTTACGAATCTGACCGCTATGCCCCTTAACAACAGGGTTGTAAGAGCGCATTTCCAAGGTCTCTGGATAAACAAATGGCCCTTTGGCTGCAGATACGTCCTTAGGAATATCAATTAATACAGGACCAGGGCGACCTGTCTGTGCAATATGGAAAGCCTTCTTCAAAACCAAAGGAAGATCTTTAACATCTTTCACGAGGAAGTTGTGCTTCACTACTGGGCGAGTAATACCAACGGTATCAGCCTCTTGGAAAGCGTCTTCACCAATAGCGTATGTTGGTACGTTACCGCTGATGATCACCATTGGGATGGAGTCGGTATAGGCAGTTGCGATACCGGTCACCGCATTGGTAACACCAGGGCCAGAGGTAACTAATGCTACACCAACCTTACCGGTTGCGCGCGCATAACCATCGGCAGCATGAACTGCTGCTTGTTCATGGCGCACCAAAATGTGTTCAAACTTATCTTGTTTAAAAATTTCATCGTAGATGAAGAGAACGGATCCGCCTGGGTAACCCCAGACAAATTCAACACCTTCTTTGTGCAATGCATGCACGAGCATTTCAGCACCAATCATTTCTGGAGGCGCTTCTACGAGATTTGTATTTGTTGTGTCTTTGTTAGCTTTAGTAGCTAAAAATTCGGCGCTGCTTGTATTCATTTTCTTTCGTCCTTTGCAATTTTCGGCAAAAAATTGTTTGGTCTGTTCTATCCCTTGCTTTTGGCCTGAGTTCGAACGGCGCTGCTACCGGAAAAAACCACTTCTTGAATGAGATTCTAGGTAGTAAGCCCTATATTCTATAGCAATCCCCTAAAATGACTCAATTCTTACAGATTCAGGTCTAATCCATTGCATGGCATCAGCCCAAGAACTATCCGACTTTCTCAGTAGTGTTGAGCAGCGCTCTTTTAAGCAAGCGGTTTATGCCGTGCGTGACGACGATGCTGCGATGGATATCGTGCAAGATGCCATGATCAAATTAGCCGAGAAATACGGCGATCGACCATCTGGAGAACTTCCCCTGGTATTCACCAGAATTCTGCAAAATCGCATTCATGATTGGTTTAGAAGGCAAAAGGTTAGAAATACCTGGGTCACCTTGTTTTCCAATATGGGCAAAAAGACCGATGAAAGCGATGATTTTGACCCTTTGGAGTCCCTTTCAGCCCCTGATGACAGTGAAATTCACCAAGATGGGGCTCAAAAGCTTGAAAGAAGTCAGCTTTTACAGGCCCTTGAGTCAGAAATATCTAAATTGCCTGTACGTCAACGAGAAGCCTTCCTGATGCGTTATTGGGATGAGCTAAGCATTACTGAGACGGCCAAAGCAATGAGTTGTAGTGAAGGAAGCGTCAAAACGCACTGTTCTAGAGCCACCCAGACATTAGCTAAAGCATTGAAATTAAAAGGAATTACGCTGTGAAACACTTTGATGACCAATTTACCCAGACCCAAGTCGACCAATTTGGCCAGGCAAGCGCTGCCCTGCTTCGTCAAGGTACTCAGAGCATTCCCAAGCATCTGAAAGATCGCCTATATGCAGCACGTATGAAGGCCCTTTCAGTTAGAAAACCTGAAAAAGTACGCATTCAGAAGCAAGTATTTGCTGGTTCATCGCGTAATTGGACCTCTGGATTTAATAGCCTCTGGGATAGTGTTGGTTGGATTGCTCCGCTAGTAGTCCTCGTCTTTGGCCTGATTGGCATTGCCCAATGGCAAGATGATTCTCGTATTAATGACATCGCCGAAGTGGATGCCGCTCTTTTGTCTGATGATGTGCCTCCTGATGCATATGCAGACATTGGATTTATGGCCTTCCTCAAAAACGGCCCTCTCTCCGAATCTGATAGCCAATCCGACTTAGTACGCAGCAAATAATCTTGACTCGTTTGATGTCTATGAGAACTAGAACAGGTCAAGTTTGTGGCACTGCCCTATTGGCATTTTTCTGCGCTGCCCAGGCAAGTCCAGCACTAGCACAAGGTGCGCCTAGCGCTCAACATGGAAAGGCTACGGCCATTCCCGAGAAGAAACCAGATGGTACTTGGGATGGTTTAAAGCCAGCACAACAGAAAATTCTTGCACCGCTAGAAAGCGACTGGGATTACATGCTGCCTGATAGTCGCAAAAAATGGATTCAGGTAGCTAACATCTACCCTAAGATGAGCGCACAAGATCAAGAGCGACTTCAGTCTCGCATGACAAGCTGGTCAAATCTTTCGCAGAAGGATCGTCGCATTGCCCGCGAAAACTACCTCACCAGCCTAAAATTTCCTGCAGAGAAAAAAGCGGAGGCATGGTATGCCTACCAAAAGCTGAGTGATGAGCAAAAGAAGAAGTTGGCTGAATCTGAACTCAAGAAAAAGCCCACTGCTGCTAATGCCCCAACACTACAGCAACATCCTATTTCACCTAAGGCCGCTCTCCCCGCCGCCGTCATTGCTCCGAGCGCACCCGCGCCAGCAGAAGGTGCTGGATCCAATGCAGAAGCCGGCTCTCCTTATTAAGCGGTCGCATGACACCTGCTGAATTAGATGCATTACCCTCACCTCAATTTTGGCGACGAGCGTCTTGCTGTCTCTATGAACAGCTCGTATTGCTTGGTGTCATTGCCTTTACTTTTCTAGTCCCTAATCTTAGCTTAGGGATGTTATTTGGTATCTCATTACCCAGCTGGCTGACATTTTTATATCTCTACGCTGTGCTGGGGATTTATTTTGTTTGGTACTGGACTAAATCTGGTCAAACCCTCGCCATGCAAACATGGCGGGTTCGCCTTGTTGGACGCGGCGGTTTCAATCTCACTAAACGACAAGCCTTTTGGCGTTATGTCTATGGTTCGCTCTGGCTTATTCCTTGCGTGATACTGCAATGGGTATTTCATTTGGAGAAATGGCAAATTATTGAAATGTTATTCACTGTAGCTTTGTTAATTTGGCCACTCAGCATCTATTTAGATCGCCAAAGTTTTCTTTATAGACAAAGCGTTCCAGACCGTTTGGCTGGCACACGATTGGTTGAGCTCCCAAAAAACCTCGTTACCTTGAATTAAGAACTGCGTCTTGATTTTCTAACTCAGGCTTCTCGTAGACATTCCACTGCAGTCGCCTTCTGAATTCTTCTCTGAAAGCGGTATCCGGAAGCAAGGCAAGCGCTAGTTCCAAATGCGACACCCATGAATAAGGCCTCTCCAAAGGCATTAAATGGAATCTCCATCACGAAATAGCCTAAAGCCCAAGCTGCGGCACCAGAGGCTAGGCCCGCCAGGAGCCCTGCTATCAAGCCAATCATGACTAATTCAATATTCGCAATCTTAGATAAGGTATTTCGAGAAGCCCCTAAAGCTTTTAATAAGGCCGCATTTTTATAACGCTCATCTTGAGTAGCAGCGATCGCTGACATTAAAACCAAGAACGCCGCTGCAATCGTAAATGCCAATAGCAAACCCAATACTGAGGAAAGCTTATTCAATACTTCCTGTATTTGCTGCAGCGAAGCTGAAACATCCACAATAGTTAAATTAGGATAGGCCTGGCTTAGATCAAAATCCAAAGATTCTTGTTTAGGTGATTGGTAATAAGAGGTAATCCAAGATTGTGGTAATGATTGCAACTGAGCAGGCGGCATGATCACGAAAAAGTTCACGCGCATCGATCCCCAGTCAAGCTTTCGCAAGGAAGTAATTGGGGCAGCAATTTTTTCTCCGGCAACCTCAAAGGTTATCTGATCGCCCAATTTCAGTTTCAAGGTTTTGGCGATGCCAGTTTCCATAGAGATTTGCGGCGCATCGCCCACAATCCACTTACCCGCTAGGATTTGATTACCTGATGGCAATTGATCTGTATACGATAAATTGAACTCTCGATCGATTAAACGCTTTGCATTTTCTTCTGCGTAGTCGTTAGGCGTGATGTCTTTGCCATTCACTTCAATCAAGCGGCCGCGCACCATTGGATAAAACTGCGGAGTTGAAACGCCTGCATTCTGAAGAGACTCTGCAAGCCCCCGCTTTTGATCGCCTTGAACATTAATCATGAAGCGGTTGGGCGCATCACTCGGTATATTGCCTTGCCAGGCGCTTAAGAAATCAGCTCGCAAGAGCAGCACCAATAAGAGCGCCATCAATGCGATACCGAGCGCTGTAATTTGCACCACTGCAAGACCTGTTCTTCGACCTTGAGCAAGAATGACAAACCCCAGAGAAAAACCTTGAGTGCGTATCCTGCAAAGCAGCTTCAATATGCCCCAAGATACAGAGGCAAAAATCAGGATAGCAAGCCCAAAACTAAGACTTGTCCATAACGCTAGTTTCCAATCGCGTGCCGCAAGCATGATCAATATCACTGCCGCAGATAATCCACATACAGCAGTCCAGATAGTGGAGATACCGAGGCCATCAAATTCTTTTCTAATCAATCTGATTGGAGATACCTTTACCAAACTAAACATTGCCGGGCCAGCGAAACCAGCTAATAAGAACCAGGCCACCAGCACACTCCAAAGGACTGGCCAAAAAGAGACGGGGGGCAATTCTGTTAAGACTAAATTACCCAAGAGAAGAGTTAATACATATTGACCAAGGTAACCCAAAATAGAGCCCATCAATGCGGCAATGAAGCCAAGCGCTAAAAGAGTCTGCCCTTGTCGCCTGAGGATCATGGACGAACTGGCTCCAAGACATTTCAGAACGGCGCAGGTATTTGCCTGTTTGCGCGTGTAACGATGAGCCGATAAAGCAATAGCAACCGCAGCTACCATTGCAGTTAATAAAGCAATCAAGGAGAGAAAGCGATCTGCGCGCTCAAGTGTTTTGCGCATCAAGGGTTGTGCGTTCTCTAATGTTTCAATGCGAATACCCTTAATACCCTCGGATTCAATATATTGACTTGCCCATTCGCCGTAAAAATGAATTTGCTCATCAGAACCAGCCAATAACAAACGGTAGGTTACTCTGCTACCAAGACCAATCAGTCCAGTATCAGCAAGATCAGACATGGGCATCATTACTCGGGGTGCAAAGTTCATAAACCCTGCCCCACGATCGAGTTCGCGCTCCAGAACTCCACCAATCACAAAGACTTTTTGACCAATCTGAATGGAGTCACCTTCGTTTGCATGTAAGCTCGCCAACATAGCGGGGTCAACCCACACTGATCCTTCCTGAGGTCCAGTAGTCAATGTCTTGTCTTGAGACCTGGAGTGGACGCGCAAAGCACCACGCAGGGGATATTGAGGGCTTACCGCCTTAAGTGAAGCGAGTTTGCTGTGTGAGCCCACAGTTGCCATGCTCGGAAACACGATCGTCTGAGCTAGCTGTAAGCCTTTGTTCTTTGCCTCATCTAAAAAGACATTGGGTAAAGGTTGATCAGAAACGATCAGCAAGTCTGAAGCTAAAAGTTGGCGAGCATCGAATGCAAAAGCCCTTTGCATTCGATCCGCTAAAAAACTGACGCTAGATAGTGCTGTTACTGAAAGTGTTAAAGCAACGAATAGCCATGCTAACTCGCTTGAGCGCAAATCACGTCTCAAACTACCCAAGAAACGAAGTAATGATTTAATCAAATTGCCTGAATTTGTCCGCCATCAATACGCATGACGGTACCAGTAATAAATGAGGCATTTTGGCTAGCTAAAAATGCAGCGGCATCGCCATACTCCTTGGGATCGCCATATCTACCCATTGGAATTTGTCTTAAGCTAGCTTTTACAACATCTTCATAGCTGGTGCCTTCCCGCTTTGCGCGCGCTTCATCTAACTGACGCAGACGAGCGGTTGCAATTCTTCCAGGCATGATGACGTTAACAGTAATACCTTCGGCAGCCACTTCTGCAGCCAATGTTTTAGACCATGCCAGCAATGCAGCACGCAAGGTATTGGAAATGGCTAAATTTTTAATGGGGGCAATTGCGCCTGAAGTGGTGCTGGTAATAATGCGGCCCCATTTACGCTGGCGCATGCCGGGCAATATCCGATCAGTAATAGCAATGAGCGACAACACCATATCGTTAAAACTCTTTTGCCAGAGGGCTGGATCTTGACCAGCAGCCGGGGTTGGAGGCGGTCCACCAGTGTTATTAATCAGAATATCAATGGGGCCAAGCTCTTTCTCAACTTTAGATACCAAGCTATCAATCACGGAAGAATCTGCTAGATCCCAATTGAGTGCCAAAGCCTGTCCACCTGCAGCCTCTATCAACCTTACAGACTCACTTAAGCCTTCAGCATTTCTACCGGTAACAGCAACCTTTACGCCCTCTTTAGCCAATGACACAGCCATTGCCTGACCCAAGCCACGGCTAGATGCCATCACCAATGCAACCTTACCTTTTAATCCTAAGTCCATCTCATCTCCAAAAACTAATTTTTATATTTAATCTAACTGCAATTTCTGCTTGGCGACCACCTCTTTGTAGACGGAGTATTCGGCTTTAATTTCTTTTGCAAATGCTTCAGAACCATTCACATTAATAATCGAGCCAGTATCTTCAATGCGCTTCTTGACAGCAGGATCGGTCACTACTTTTTGTAAAGCAGCCGTATATTTATCCACGATATCTTTTGGCATTCCTGCAGGCCCCAATAGACCGTAATAAGCCATCCGATTAACTGGCGCTAGACCCACTTCAGCAAAAGTCGGTACATTGGGTAATTGAGCCAAGCGCTTAGGTGCAGCCACCACAATCGGTACTAGCTTACCGTCTTTAATGAATGGCAAAGACGATGGCAAGTTATCAAAGATCATTGAAACCTGACCGCCCACTGTGTCAGCCAATGCGGGACCAGCTCCACGATAAGGAATATGCACAATAAATACCCCAGTCAAACTTTTGAAAAGTTCGGTTTGAAGGTGACCAATACCACCAGTACCAGAGCTTGAATAAGAATATTTTCCAGGATTAGCTTTCAAAACCTGCATAAAAGTTTTGAAATCCTTTGCCGGAAATGATGGATTTACTGCAATGATGTTCGGTGTCGCAGCAATATTGCTGATGGCCATGAAGTCCGTAACAGGATCGTAGCCAATCTTTGGATTAATCGCTGGATTAGCTGCTGTGGTGGAAACGGTAGCCATACCAATGGTGTAACCATCTTTCGGCGAGCGCATGACTTCCAACGCGCCAATAGAACCAGCACCGCCCGCTTTATTCTCGACAATTACAGGTTGACCCAGCTGACGACCCAAGGCATCACCAACGGCTCGCGCAATGATGTCCGTACTGCCGCCTGGTGCAAATGGAACAACCAAGCGAATCGGTTTATTCGGGAATGTATCTGCGTGGACCGCAGTTAGGGAACTTGCGACAACAAGTAATGTTGCTCCAACGAATTTGACGATGCTTACTGAGTCGTATTTCATAAAATTACTGACCTAAAGGTTTTGGTAAATTGCCAGCGTATTTATAAAGCTGCACTTCATACTCTTGCAAAATCTGAGCCAGCGCTTCTTGCAGACCCAATACCAGCGCTTCAGGAGTACTGTCTTTAAGAGCGACACGCTTGGTATAGCGATTTGCACCAATCAAGGGATTAACCTTACCAGCACCAGTAGCACTCAAGAAAAACTCCACGCTCACCACCGCCTCGGGTTGTTTACGATAATCACCATAAAACTCTTCTACTGTTGCCTGTAAATAATAGTAAGGAAAAAGGTTATTACTTTGACCTACTGTTGAGGAGAAAATATTTGCCTTATTCATCCACTGGCGTTCTGTATTACCAATCATCTCAGCAGGAATGGTTGCGTAAACGTTATAAAAATCCTTTTCATAACGTTGATCGCCAGTGCGGTACACCAAAGACCTGCCGTCAAAAGGGGGCGTAACCGATACAGAACCCATCTTTAGCCAAATATCTGTGCGGGCTTGACGCGGTGGCGCAGTTCTATCTGGAGACACCATCCAAGTAGTGGGTCCTACTGGCGGTCTAGTAGGCAGGGAGCAAGAGACTAATCCCAAGATGGCAAAGCCAAATAAAATTCGCTTCATCATTTCTGCGCTCCAGGCTGACCTGCGCCGCTACTAGGAGTAATTTTCTTAGGTGAGTCGCTCCAAATTAAGCTTGATGGCGCTTGGCTTGCAATACGGCTAAATTCATTTAGATTCTCGCTCGCCTGCTTAATATTTTCTATTGTCAACACGGTGTCGCCCTGCACACTCGTAATAGTCTGACGCAAGGAAGTAGTAGCAGCTACCAATTCACGCATCAGAACACCGAGCTCCTCTTTGTCGGTTGCTTTATTAATGCGAGCCATGATGACGTTTAACTGCTTAACGGATTCAATCATGCCTTCATTACCCCTGCCATCTCCTGCCATCATCACATTGAGATTGCCTAACAAGGCATCCAATTTTTTCTGTGTGCCATCAATATTCATATCATTGAGAGCGCCGATCAGCTTTTGAATGCCAGAAATAATTTCATCCGCTTGGTTTGGCATAGATGGGATTACTGGATACTCGGGCTTCCAAGAAAAAGGGAGTTCGGGAGTATCGGATGCAAGAGCAATAAAATCAAACTCAACGTAATTTACACCCGTAATGCCCATAGATTTGATGCGAGCTCGCAAATTATTTTTTACAAACTCGCTAATTTGATCTTCATTTACTTTGTCACCAAAAATTTGCATTCTGACAACAACATATTGACGGCGATCATGAAAAGGCAAATCTTTTTCATAGATATCACCAGATAGTCCAATCGATGTGACCTGACCAATCTTAACTCCACGAAACCGTACAGCCGCCCCTGCATCTAAGCCGGTTACAGACTGCTTGATATAGGTTTCGACCATAAATGATTTTTGGAAGAATTTGCCTCCGCCAAAAATGAGAATCACAGCAATCAGTACACTAATTGCAGCGAGCACAAAAGCGCCTAAGCGAAAATAATTGGGATTTGAGTTGTTACTCATGCTGCGTCCTTGCTCATAATACGATTGAAGAATTGATGTACCCGCGGATCTTTACTGGTATCGCGCAACACTTTTGGATCGCCCTCAGCAATTATTCCCTTAGCCCCTTTATCGAGCATGATCACTTTGTCAGCTATGGCATAGATGCTAGCAAGTTCATGGGATACGATGATAAAGGTGATGCCTAGGTTTTTTGATAAATCCTGGATCGTGCTATCGAGATCTGCAGAGGTGATTGGATCTAAGCCAGCAGATGGCTCATCTAAGAATAATATTTTGGGATCAAGTGCCATGGCACGAGCAATCGCCGCCCTCTTTTGCATGCCTCCACTAATTTCACTGGGCATATAGGACTCATAAGGTAATAGACCGACTAAATCTAGCTTGCAGCGCGCCAGTAAATCCATTTGCCCTTGGGTTAGCTGGGTATATTCCTGCATAAACAAAGTCACGTTATCGAGCAAGTTCATGGAACCAAATAAGGCGCCTTGTTGATACATCACGCCAAAGCTTGTCATGATCTTTTGGCGCTCCGCTCCAGCTGCGGTAGTAATGTTTTGCCCTTCAATCAGAACATCGCCAGACAGAGGCTGATAGAGGCCAAACAAGTTTTTCAACAAACTGGATTTGCCACAACCCGAGCCACCCAGAATCACAAAAATTTCACCGTAATTCACTGTGAAATTCAGATTTTGCATCAGGATGTTAGAGCCATAACCTACGGTGAGGTTTTGAACATCAATCGCGCATTGTGATTTATTTGGCGTATCCATCAGAAACCCGTCTTGTAGGAAATGAAGGCAAAAATACCATCAACCAGCACAATCAAAACAATACTACTGACAACTGCTCTTGTAGCTGAAATACCAACTGCAGCGGCACCATTCCCCGTTTGCATGCCACGCAGGCAACCAACCGCTGAAATAACCACGCCAAAAAGCGTCGCTTTAATTAGACCCGAACTAATATCTTCGATATCTACAGCCGAGAGCATGCCGTTGTAGAAGTTAATAAAAGGAATGCCGTAAATCAACATCGTCAACATTGAGGAAAAAATACTGACGATGTCAGCAAATAAAGTCAAAATAGGCGCAACCAAAATACCTGCTAATACGCGTGGCACAACTAAAAACCGAATTGGGCTTAAGCCACCAGAAACCAACGCATCTACTTCGCTATTAACAGTCATCGTGCCAATCTCGGCAGCAAATGCTGCTGAGGAACGTCCTGCTAGCAAAATGGCGGTAATTAATGGGCCCATTTCTCGCACAATACCCAAAGCCGCCAACGGGCCGACAAAGGATACGGCGCCAAATTGCTGCATACCGATAGCCGCCTGAAAAGACAGGATGACGCCAATCAAAAACGCGACTAGCCCAACGATGGGTAATGCTGCAATACCCGCTTGCACAGCAGCATTAACAAAATCGCCCCAGCGCACTTGATTAGGATAGCGAATAGACCAAGCTAAATCTGATGCAAGATGACCCGTAAACGTAATTAAGCCAATGGCATCATCAATTAAATTTTGGGCGGCCATTCCAGTGCTGACCACAAAACTTCTTTTGGGCTTTACAACGGGAACTGGAAATAAATTACCGATTGGATTGAATTCACTTAGCAACGGTTCATAGCGAGGATCTAAGCCCACAACATCAAACTTTGCACCCGCAGTTGTTTGAGCCTCTTCAATCCCAATCAGAAATGCAATACCAGCCCCATCTAAAAAAGTGACTTTACCTGCATCAAAAGTCAGGGACTTGCTTTTGCCATCACCCTGTTTGAGCCACACATCTTGAGAATCACGGATTTGAGTCCAAATGCCGCCCAAGGAATAGACATTCACATTGCCACTCATTAGTACTTTGGCATTATTGGCATCAACCTGTGACCAAACAGCCACTGGGGCGTCAGAAACGGCAGAGATGGTGGCAGAATTGCTCATAAGCAGACTATAAGGTATCTCTGTGAAAGATCTGAGAAAAGCCTAAAAAGAGAAAGGGCCCAGTCTTTCAACTAGGCCATTCAATAAGGTGGTGCGGCTGGCAGGAATTAAACCCACGACACCTTGGTTCATAGCCAATATCCCTGATTGACACTTTACCGATATAAATCAATAACTTACATGGAATAATTTGTATATTAATAGGACTGATGCTTCAGGGCTCCTAAGCCCTTGTTTCTATAGGCTTGCAATGTACACAATTGTACAAATTAAGAACCGAATTTATGGAAGCCTCACCATTAGGCTGCGTAATAAAGAAATAAGCTATTGGTAAAAGACTAAAGTTGACTTTACCTATAGTACAGATCATTCTCAATTTCCTCTCTTGAATCAGCTCTCTAGAATGATTGCAAAATCAGACCTTTAGTTGCGGCAAAAAATGATTGGGGGTAAAAAATAAAATACAGCCGTTCCTATAAGGAGCATTGCAGTTATTAAATATAACTGCTAGATCAGCATAGTCCTAGCATTAGAAGAAATCATGTTAGAAATGGATTTAAATCATCCTCATGAGTAATTCTTGATTAATTACAAATAATTACATGAGCACTGATTAAGATGCTTTGGTATTAAGCCAGCCCAAAAGCACCTGAACTGCATCACTACTGGTACCTTGCCACCGCTCTGGATATGCCCTAGGATCGCCAATAACACTGATCAATTTTGCACTCATCGCTGCTTTCAAATCGTCTGG
This sequence comes from Polynucleobacter sp. AP-Kaivos-20-H2, assembly GCF_018882215.1. GTDB lineage: Bacteria > Pseudomonadota > Gammaproteobacteria > Burkholderiales > Burkholderiaceae > Polynucleobacter. Next base: position 491,213 of record NZ_JACVOX010000001.1, read on the forward strand.
CGGCTTTACTCCTTTCCAGGCTAATAGCAAAGCATCATTAAATAGCGCCTGAACCTGGAGATAGCGAAATTGATTTTGGTTGTCTATACCCCAATCAAAGACCAAGTGGATATAGTCTTCTTGCCGTCTTTTTTCTTTTGGAAATTTAAGCAATTCAATAAAAGCGGCGTGAGCAAAAGCAGTGCTTGCAAATCCAGGCCATAGATCAAATTGATTGATCCACCCCATCAACCCTCTTTTTGTTTTGAGGATAGACTCAGCAATGAAATAAGGCCCCTCAGATGCATTCAATAGATTTAAATCATGGGTCAAGGATTTCAGTGGAGAGCCTGATTTAATAGCGCTACTGGCAAAAAAACGCTGCGCTGTCTGAGCCAGCGTCTCAAATACAGGGTCATTAGGCTTAAAGTGATAGAGGTAAACATAGAATAAGGGCTCAGCCCACTTCATCGCTCTTTTAGCAATCTTGAGAGAGCGCGGAAGATGGATCTCAAAGTATTCACTTAAATAATCCGTTCGCGCAGATAAACTACGTTCTTGCTCAAGCCAAATAGCATAAGGAAAATAACGCCAATAGCGTTGATCCACTTGATGCCCTGACAGCTGCGCCAATGAGAAGCGAATAAAAGTACGCTCACCAACTGCAAAAATATCAGGCGGTAAACCCATTTTTTCAATCGATATCGATTCTGAGTCGATTTTTTGCGCAGCACTTCCTAGCAGAGGAAAATCTTCTGGTAGTGTCGCTAAGTTCATTTTGGCGCTGTAATAGGCTTGCTGTTAGGGCCTTGCATTGCATTCGCTCCAGGCAAAACAACAGCTGCAGGAATGTTTGGGGCCGCAGCAGCAGTTGGAGTACCAGCAGAATCTAAAGCATCTCTAGCTGCTTTGCCTTTTTTAGAATCGGGCTTAAATGCCAAAATGAAGCGTAACTCAACTCGCCGGCTTTTTTCTGCATCCTCTAAACCAAAACTTTTCACTACACGCTTATCAGCATAAGAGCTAATACCAAAGACGTCTAACTTACGTTCATTTTGATAGGATTGGGGCTTACCTTCAGTCAGAACCTCATAAACAGCACGAGCACGATCTAGACCAAGGTGCCAGTTGGTATAATTGCCTTGTTGAAGAGGCTTAGAGTCAGTATGCCCTTCAATGAAAATTGTTTCGATTTCTGCTTGCTCATCATTTGGCGGACAGTCTAGTGGTCTAGATGCTCTTTCAGAATGAACATAACAAGGCAGAATCTTAATCAAGGACTCTCTAGCCTTTTTTAATGTTTGAGTTGAATTCTCATTCAAAACCACACTATTAAATCCAAATAAGGCATCAGCGGGAAGGCCTATAACCCCTGATTGCGGATCAATCACCACATTTAAGCCAGCTTCCTTAAACTTTTGTCCAATGATCAGTACCGCGCTTGCGAGTGGATCGTTAACGCTTTCTCCTCTTTGAATCGAATCGACCCTTTGAGAAAGCATTACTACCATGATAATAAAAACGAACAATAAGCCTATCATCAAATCACTTGCGGAAGCGAGATAGCCCGCTTCCTCAACCTTTTCAGGTTGTTTATTGTGGTTAGATGGTAAAAAAATCATAGTGCTATTTTAGTTTCGGCGAAGATACACAATTAACTCTTAGGAAGAGATTCAACAAAGTCATCCATCGTTTGCTCTAAGGTTGTGATGGTTGTATGAATCGAAGAAATAGCCTGAGCCAGTTTTTCATCTAATTTAAAATGTAACTGCACCACCTTATTAGAATAATCTGACACACCACTAGTCAAATGATTGACGGTTTGATCAATCGAGGTCTTGGTAGATTCAAAATCGGCCCTTAAGGAGCTGAGCGCCGCACGAGAAGCATCCGTGCCTAGTTTAATTTCATGAACAGCGTCCTTGAGTGCACTAGACATCGCAGGAATGCCAACACCAAATTCTTTACTAATGACTTCTTGAGAAGCTACTGTTGTATCTAAACTGCGGGCTATTAGACCTAGCGACTCTGTACTCGATTGAATTTTTTGCACAAAGGAATCAACATTGACAATCACCTTATCGATGCCGTTGACTGAACCAATCAATCCACCCAAGACAAACTCTAATTTAGTAGCGCCTTCGCTAGTAAAGTCTTTTGCTCTCTGCAGGCCAGACTCTAAACCAAGCATGGTTTCATTGGTCTTGGTAACGGTCTTTTCTAAAGCGCTTATGGCGCTACCAAAAGAATCTCCAGCATGAGCAAGAGAGACCCCAGCTCCTACACCAGCAGTATTGAGTTTTTCAGTCACCTCTACCAAGGTTTTTCTGAACTGCTCCATTTCTTTTGCGGAGTCACCCTTAATCGCCTCTAAGAATTTCTCCATAATGTTTTTAAGGGCTTCTTCATTAATACGACTGATACGCTCGGTTAATGTATCGAAAGCATCAATGAGTTTTACGCTAAGGTCATTAAACAAAGGCTCGAGTGCGTTGCCGATCGCTTTAGATATGGATAGCGCAAAGTCTGTTTCAAATCGTTTTAATTGATTTACTTGCTCACGATTTTGCAACAGCATTTCCTGAAACATCCCAAGTTGTGCTTGGATGACTGCTTGTGGGGCATTATCGGGAACAATTACCCTGAGCTGAGTCTGCAATTCATCTATAGCAGATTCCAACTTTTCAAGCGTAAGCTTGGCAGCCCAGTTCCAAACTAAAGAAGTTAGCAAACCAGCAATCGAGGTAATGAACTTACCACCCGCTGTAGCAATCAAACCCTTAAGAGCGGCATCACGAGACTCTTGGTTACCACTCATTGACTGACCAGCATCATTTAATGCCAATGCCAGAAATATAAAGGTAAACATCAAACCAACACCGATCAAAATATTCGGCATCGTTTCATACAATGAGAGATTAATTTTCCCAGCTAATAAGTTTCTAGCAGTCCAAATATCAGAATACGGTTTGAGACAGTACTGTTTAGACCCGGATTCCCCTCGGATGTCGATGAGATTTCTTTTACTCTCTTGGAGTAAATCCATGATTCTAGTATTGGTAGTCGACCCGATAGCAGCCGCAAATATATCCCCACCTGCTGCTTCTTTGCCAGTGAGCTCAACGCAAAGGTCTTTAATTTGAGCGCTAGTTTGGTAAATGACTTTTGACCAAGACCAGTACAAAAAAGCGGCTACAAGAAGAATTCCAATTGCAATGCCAATGGGTAGGTATAGATTGACTGGAGTTTGCATGTTTTAGCAGAAATAAAATAAATAAGAAGATGGTAAGGGAATGATTTTCTGGGGGAATTGAAGTTGGTATTGCCTAATTCTATACATCAGGCGCCCTTACAGACACGTTTCATCACAACCAAGCCTAGAGTGCCTTCTACTACAGGAGCAAAGGGGTACGGGTGCTTATCTTGATAGACTATATTGCCTTCGCCCATTGGCTCAGAGAACCATTTAGTAGACAGCGCTCTTTGAAGCTCTTTCTTGCAGTTGTACTCTATGTAAGTTCTAAAGGATTGATAGGGATACTGATCTTTATCAACGACTAAGTCTTTGGCTTCATTGACTAAAACTTTAACCTTCACCAAACTTTTATTTCTTTGAATTGCCTGGGCATCTATGTAAACAGAAATATCTTGATTGGCTGTCACTTTAGTCCAATCAGCATACGCCTGACTAGCAAATAAGATTGTCCAAAGCAAAACAATTGGTTTAATCATTTTGCAATCTTTCTGCTAGGCGAGTGCGGATTGCGGTGATATTGGTGATCGAGGGCATTGTTATCAGCTCAGGAAAAATGAATGTATGGGCTGAGCAGCCAATACCCGATGCCAAGGACCGCAAGCAAAATCAGTAAAAAGACAATACGCTTGAAGACTAATTTAGGACCAGTGGCATAGGTCACCTCAATGCCCTGGATTGGCAATTGCATAGAGGTTTTCTTGCCAATAATCTTTTGAATCAAGCTGGGCTTTTCAAATTTGATCTCGTTGATCATTTTTTGCGCCAGCATGGCTTCGATCTCATTGAATTCTTTTTGCTCTCTTGAGACTTCAATATCTCCATCGAGCACTGTTTCGCTTGAAACAAAAGCTTGCTCTTCAGGTAGCCCCAGAATTTTGGCTACCTTTTTAGCGCTCGAATATTTGATGTCTGGGGAATAGAATGCGCCCTGCTCTTTGCCTTCGATTTGCCGAATTTGACTGTTAGAAAGAATCGCTTTATTTGCTAATTCCTCGATAGATAAGCCCTGCTTTTCCCTGGCATCCCTAAAGCGCTCACCCACTATTTTGGGTAATAGATTTTTTTGCTTGTCAGACACCAAATCTCCTTTAAGGGTAAGCAAAAAAATCAACTGCTTGCCCAGCACACAATTGCAACACCAATCAGTATTGAATCATTATTTAGATTCTATAAATCATGAGAAGGAGACCTTAAAAACATTGGCCAGCTAAACATTGCCTATAATAATCATGAACTTAGGATAGTGTATACACTAATTGTCATAATGCAAGTATTTCAATTCCATGACAATTTTTTTAACCAATCTAACCGAGATCTACAAGAGCTGGGCGGAACCCGTTAGCGCTCTTGACCCACATCGCCTGATTGGCCCTTAGGCCAATTCTTCATTCGGTGAATCTGCAGCCTCCCAAACATCCTCTTCTGGTGCAAACTGGGTTTGAGCCACAAAGTTTTTAATCGCCAATAACGAGTCTTGGGCAACATCGTCTAGGCTTACCGTCTTCAACTCATCAGAGCACAGATGACGGCACCTCTCTAAATCACCTATTTCTGCAGCCTCAGCCAGTGAAAGCAATTGCCCCAAAATGCCGGAGCGGTCGACGATCGCATCTACGACAACGCTGGGAAGGTTAAAGTGAGATAGTAATTCGCGAGCCGGCTCATCAAATAGGTTATCAATTAAGGATAATCCGCCAACCAAGAAAGCTAAATCACTAGAACCTAAACCACCACCTGCCCCCAATTTGGTTGAAAGAGATTCCATAAAGAAAGCCCGGACACAAACAAGCTGTAATAAAGGGGTGGCATCCAGGGCTACTTTTGCCTTGGTATCGGCATAGAGCAAGAGCTGGGTCCAACGGGTGATGCGCTTAATGCCTGAAATTACAGCAGCATCACGAATATTTTCCGGCTTTTCACGTTTTCTTCGTGAGTCAATCTCAGCGATCACCATGAGATGCTTAGATACCACCGGATTAGCCTCCACTGCAGTTACCAATTCCTTTAACTCGGGAGAAGACAGCAGCAAAGTCAATAACTCTAATAATTTACGATATTCATCACCGCGATGCAATGACAGCTCAGGATCAGGTTTAACAAAGTAAAAACCTTCAAACGCATCGCATCCAATATCGCGCGCATGATGGTACTCTTCTGGGGTATGTAATTTGGACGCAATAATTTGCAATGTCTTGCTACCATCTTTGGATTTTTCATGGCGTGGCAAAGGAATGCCTTTACAGTAATCAATCAGGCTGGATGGTTTAGTGACCTTTTGAAGATCTAACTTCACATAACGAAACTTTGTCAAAATATCATCCAGGCCATCAAAGACTTCAGTCAAACCCGTTAATACGAATTTGTAACCTACGCTTCGCAGTCTTTCAAGCTTTTCTATAATTTCAGGAACCTTAGGTTCTCCAGAGTCCTCAAAATCCTTTTTAGCACCAGCATTAGCCTCAGGATCTTGTTCGGCCTCTTTAGTAAGTTCAGCCTCAGCCTCAATCGCATCTAGAATTTCCGCAAGATCAATTTGCAAGGGAAATTTTATTGCCGGAAATCCGCGCAACTCATCACCCAATTGATCGGCACGAATATTAATAAAACCTAAATGTTGACCCAGGGATTGAGTAACCCCTTTTGTCTTTAGGGAGTAGAGGATTTCAGATAGAGTTACTTGAGTCACCTCCTTACCATCATCATCCCTGAGATTGGCATCGGTCACCTCCTCTGGGTAATTCACTTCGGCTTTGGGATCCTCGGCTAAGCGCTTAGCAATTTGCACCATAACATCATTACGGTCGTTCAGTCGTTTAGCTTTAAGCGTGGTACCTGGTCGAAAGAAAAGCTCATACCCAATGATCGCCTGCTCTCTATTTATGATGGGCTCACGTCCAAGATAAGGATTTTCTGGCGCAATTTTTTCAGGGCCTTTAGGTGCCTGAATTGGTGCAGCTACGGATTTTTTCTTAAAGAGTGCCATGGCAAAGGGGATAAAAAACAGGTCTTAATTTGCCTCGATTTTACTGTATTTGATCAAATACAGACTCGCACTCGCTTTTATGGGGCCCCAAGATAAACCCCGACCATCTTTTTAAAGCTCTAGAACACCCCAAATACAGCCTATCTTGATTCTAGCCAAAGAATTTGAAGTTCAGATGACATAGTCATTCAGAAATGTACATTAGCCATAAAATACAGAATAGAATATTTTGAGTATTAAACACTGACTGTAAATGAAAGAACTTCAATGAAAAAATTCACTGCAATCATCCTGTGTTGCATTAGCTCTGTAGCAATGGCCAATTGGCTTGAGCTTGGAAGCAATGATACTGCCGTTGTGAAGGTAGATACCAGCACCATTAAACGAAACCCATACTCAATCGAAGCATGGGTTTTATTTGACCTTAAAAAACCAATGCAAATTTTTGAGGGCGATAGAGACGTACATTCTGGGGTGGCCTACTATGAATATGATTGCACCGAAAACAAAGCGCGTTTTTTAGAGAAATATGCCTATACGGAAAAAAATGGGCAAGGCGATCGCATCTTTTCATCTAATAAGCCAGAAAATTGGCTCAGTATTCCGCCGAATGTACTCAATTTTAAAGTCTTCACTTATTTATGTAGGCCCAAATAAGCCGCAAGGCTTATTTCCACCGTTTTTACTTACGGCGCTCTTTCACTATTACTAAATCAAAACTGAATGTTGATCCCCGCCCTTCTGCACTATCAATATTTAAAGTACTGCCCATCAACTCCAAAATTCGATTGCTAATAGTTAGACCCAATCCAGTACCTCCAAAACGCCGTGATATAGAGCTATCAGCCTGAGAAAAGGGGTCTAATATTTGTTTTTGAGATTCTGGCGAGATACCTATTCCAGTATCTTTAACAACAAAACGTAGAGTAAAGATGGAGTTTTCTAGCTTGAGTTTCTGAATTGAAAGGTCTATTGAGCCTTGTTCTGTAAACTTAATTGCATTACCGATGAGATTGTTAATCACCAGACTGAGATAGAAAAAATCACCGATTAGTTGTGTATTGGGTTCTAAGTCGCAAAAAAGATTGAATTGCAAACCCTTCGCTTTGGCATTTTCTAAAAATAGACTACGCACCCTGACAAAGAGATCTTCAATTGAAAATGGCGCAGTATTGATGCGTACCTTATTCGCCTCTAATTTAGAGAAGTCGAGGATATCATTGACAATCTCAAGTAATAATTTGGCTGATGATTCGATTCCCATTAGATATTCACGCACCACTGGGCTTAAAGGCTCATACAAGGCCAAGGTAGACAGGCCAATAATGCCTGTCATTGGCGTGCGAATCTCATGAGACATGTTCATTAAAAACTGCGTTTTCACATTGAGCGCAGATTCAGCACCTACCTTAGCGCTGATGAGTTCAGTAATATCCCAATTAGTACCCACCATTCGGAGCGGCTTATTGTCCTCATCCCTCTCAACGGTCGCCAGACCTCTGATAACACGGACAGTTCCATCTGGCAATAGGATTCTGAATTGAGTATTAAATTCACTAGCACCTTCAAGCGCTTTGGTTATAGCCGATTCAGCTGCAGTTCGATCTTGAGGATGAAGAGCACTAGCCCAACCTTCATACGAACCATTAAATTGGTCTTGCGTGATGCCGTACAACTTACACATTTGGTCATCCCATACCAAGCGATTATTGAAGAAGTCAAAATCCCAAATGCCCACAGAGCCTGCTCGAGCTGCTAACTGCAGGCGATTATTGGTTTCAAATATCACTTTTTCAGCTAATTTACGCTCTGTAATATCCCGCTGAATAGAAACCCAATGTGTAAACCAACCCGCTTCATTGGCAATAGGAATAATGTTCAGTTCCTGCCAAAATTCTTCACCATTTTTTTTATAATTTAATATTTCTTCGCGCACATGCTTCCACTCGCCAAGTGCTTTGAAAATTCTACTTTTGGTTGCTGGGTCAGATCTTGGTCCCTGAAGCATTCGAGGATTTTTTCCCAACACGTCGTTAAGTGAATAACCAGTCTCTCGAATGAAGGCCTCGTTTACATAAACAATGCGTGGCTCTCGATGGTCATTTGGAACGTCGGTTATGACAACAATATCGTTGGTATTGGCAATGACTACTCCAGCTAGCTTGAAGAATTCATCCTGTCCAATCACGGAGAAAGATTCATCATTCCCCGACTGAGCAAGCTGCCCCTGAATGCCTAGGGAGTGATTGGTATTCGTCATAGGCTCAAATTATAGAATTAACTGAGTAATTAGCAACGTTTGATTCTTGGGCAAAAAATCATAACTAGGTCGAAATAATGGCTTATGCAACAGAATTTTCTAGGGTGGATGCAATAGTGCTTAGAAAATCTCTAAAGCCAATCGGTTTTTCTATGAGGGCATTAAAGCCGGCATCCATAATGGCCTGCTTGTCTTCTTGCATAACAGAAGCTGTAAAAGCAATGACGGGAATAGCAGCGTAACGATCATCGGCACGCATAAAGCTCAAACAATCAAAGCCGCTCATACCGGGCATTTGAATATCCATTAATACGAGGTCTGGGACTTGCCTTTCAAGTTGCCCCTGCAAATCCTCACCACACTCTATTTCACTAGTCTCATAACCAGAGGATTGCAAAATATCCTTTGCGAGAGCTGAGTTAAGAATGCTGTCATCGACAATCAATATATGGGTCATTCTGCACCCCCCTTATCAACCTTGGGGATAAAGAATGTGAAGCTTGTACCCTCACCTAATGCTGAATCTAGTTTAAGCCAGCCACCTTGTAGATCTATTAGACGTTTAACGATTGCTAAGCCCAGGCCAGTTCCCTCTAATTTTCTGGTGTAGTTATTTTCTACTTGCTTAAATTCTTCGAAAATTTTCTCTTGATCTTTTGGATCAATGCCGATTCCAGAATCCTTCACAAGGATCTTGACGCCTGCCTCAGTACTTTCAGCCTGAACTACGATTTCACCACCCTCAGGTGTAAATTTGACAGCATTCGTTAGTAGATTCAGAAGTATTTGCTTCATTTTTCGCTCATCAGCAAAGATGAGATTTTCACCCTCACTGATAAATACATTAAGCTTTAATTTATTTTTCTTGACTCGCTCTGACACGATAGCAACGCAAGATTGAATAGCCTTATTCAGAGAAAAAATTTCTCTGAATATCACAACTTCCCCGGATTCAATTTTGGAGAGGTCTAAGATATCGTTAATTAAATCGAGTAAATGCTTGCCCGAGTTAAAAATATTTTTGACATATTCAGCCTGCTTGACATTGATTTCACCAAAAATCTTTTCTTTGAGAAGTTCTGAGAATCCAATAATGGAATTGAGTGGTGTTCTGAGCTCATGTGACATATTGGCTAAAAATTCAGATTTATGTCGATTAGCACTTTCCAGCAAGAGATTGCTTTCTTGCAAACGGACTTGATTTGTCTCGAGCTCTAAAGTGCGCTCACGCACCTTGTTATCAAGCTCCATATTCTGCTTCTCAATAATTAACTGAGACTCCCTTAATGCACTTTCAGCATTACTAATTCGCACCAACTCCTCGTGAATTTGCTCATTACGATTCAAAATCATTTTGATAAAAATAAATAGCAAGACCAAATTCAAAATTGCAATAAGCCATATCGCATAAAGCGACCTTAGCCAACTATTGAGATAAATATTGTCCGCCACTACTGGTGTGACAATGAATGGGAAATTATTTACTCTTCTGGGGGCAACAATACGGGTTTCAGACAGGCCATCCTGAATAGCTCTTGGCGTACTAACCTCTGCAACAGCATGATTAATATTTTGATCTGACATTAATTTCTTGGTGCTACTAGACAAAATCTTCTGGCCAATTAAATCTTCCCTAAAGGGATAGGCAGTCATTAAAGAAAAATCATTTCGATATAAAGAAACGGAGGCACCCTCACCTAGACTACTAATCACTTTTTTATAAAATTCAGAAAAGTTTGCTGCTGAAACACCAACCTGTAATGTTCCCAAGAACTCACCAGCTGGGGTTTGCAGTCTTTTGGCAATATAAAATACCCACTGGCCAGTACCCTTATTTTTAACTGGCAGACTAAAAAAATTAGTGTTTAGCGCGTGATCTCTGAGCTCTTTAAAATAATCTCGCTCGGATAAGTTGATCGGTGGTGGCGGATAAGATCTAGAAAAATTAACTAAACGCCCATCATCTAGAGCGATAGATGCCACATCAATCAAGGGATTTGATGCAATCTTTTCAGCAAGCAGTTGATGAACTATCTTTTGAGCGGCATACTGCTTAAAAGCAGATTCATTGGAAAAGCTGCTTTGCGGTAAAGCGTTGTAGATACTATTAAGTGCAACTTCCGCAGAAATAAATGTTTGCGCAGCGTGCTCAGATAATGTGAAAGAAACATTATCTGTCTGCCTCTTCCATTCCGATTCAGCATTGAACTTCAAGAAAAAACTAGCGGCAATGGCTATCGCAACAACCAATAGGCCCAAAGCAACACCCGAAGCGATAATGACTAAACGATTATTTTTCAATGGAGTGTTCGCAATTTTAGAAGGATTTCCAGCCCTAAAGCCTTAGCTTTCAAAGTGGGCTTGTAGCTCTTGCTCTACTACCAGTGCAAGATCTCGGAGGTGACCCAACTCTTTTTCTGAGAAATTTCTTGGCGCAGTATCAATAATGCAAAGGGTACCAACCGCCAAACCACCTGGTAAATGCAATGGAATACCCGCATAAAAACGGATGAATGGTTTTCCGATGACCAGTGGGTTATCTTTAAAGCGACTATCTTCTAGCGCATTGGGGATCAGAAAAATATCCTTACCTAAGATAGCATGTCCACAAAAAGAAATATCTCGTGGAGTTTCTGAGGCATCCAAACCACAACTCGATTTAAACCACTGCCGATCTTTATCTACTAAAGAGACCAATGCAATTGGTACATTAAATACGGAGCGCGCTAGTTTAGTAACGCGATCAAAACGCTCTTCAGGTTCCGTATCTAGAATCTCAAGTTGGCGTAATCCCGCCAGTCTTTCTGATTCATTTATTGGATTTTCAGGTTTCTGCATCTATTAACTCCTAATCAAGCGGATTGAAGTGAATTTTTACTGTGCAATTTTGAATGCCTCAATGGACTTATCAATATCTTTAAACATAATTGAGCCACGAGGTTTGGCGCCAGAATCCGCATATAAGCGTGACTGAGTTCGTACATCCATCAAAATTTCTCCAGCCTTAGCTTCACGGCATAGCCTCGAAACAATTTCAGTAACTGCACCAATTGCGGTATAGTCTTCACGACCCTCAAAACCCATCATACCCAAAGTAGCAAATCCAGTGGCAACACCAACCCCTATTGACAAAGATGGGTTGTAGCCTTTTTGACTCCAGCGAACTTTGAGATTGGTAAAAGCAGTCTGAAACCGTTTTGCCAGATTAATAGCCTGCATTGGAGCGTTATCAACCGGTATCGGGTCATTAAAAAAGATCACGATTTCGTCGCAAGAAAAACGCTGGACAGTGCCATTAAATTGACTAATGAGTTTGCCAAGAATCTGATGAAATTCGCTCAGAATGATCATGACTTCTTCTGGCTCTCTATCCATCACCAAATTACCAAAGCCACGCAACTCAAAAAACGCAATGGTGATTTCTTTACGATGAGGTTGTAAGAGACCCTCCTGTTTATCAGAAACAATCTTGGTGGCAACATCCGCAGGCAAAGATCGTTTGAGCTTATTAAGGCTCTCGATTTCCTCAACTTGTTTTGCAACCTTTTTTTCTAGGTCTTGGTTGAGTTGCAGCAACTCTCTATTTTTGTCAGCAATTTCTTTTTGAAGACCAGCAATGCGCAGCAAAGAATCTACTCGCGCTAACAGTTCTGCCTGATTAATTGGCTTACTTAAAAAGTCATCTGCGCCAGCCTCTATTCCTTTGACTTTTTCACTGGAAGGATCCAGCGCTGTGAGCATAACTACTGGTAGTAATGCAGTTTGTGGTTTTTGACGAATGGGCTGAAACACCTCATATCCGGACATCTCAGGCATCATGACATCTAGCACCACGAGATCAGGCATGGACTCTTCGATAGATTTGAGGGCTTCGGCGCCACTAACAGCTGTTTTAACAGCATAGTCACGACTCTCTAATACAGCCTTTAATAGATCAATATTTTCAGCGGTATCGTCAACAATTAAGATGTTTGTGGGTTTCATGGCTTAGTTACTGATTTATATAGGTATTTTTGATAAATTAGGCTATTTCCGCCTTATTATATTATATTATCCTTACAGCAATCTTGAATGTTTAGAGGTCGCACCAATCCGGTTACTGGAGATCACATGGAAAAAGTATTTTTGATCCGCGCAGAGTGGGATAACGATGCGAGCATTTGGTCCGCCACCTCTGATGATGTATTGGGACTAGCAACTGAGGCCGACTCTATTGACATCCTCTTTAATAAACTCTCTTCCATGGTTCCAGAGTTAATGCTTTTAAATAAACTGACGGACCAGCCTGAAATTGTGTATGAAGTGCTAGCCCGTAAGTCGTCAATAGCTCACATACCAACTGAGGCTTAATCATGGCTAAAGTCATCGGGTCTTATCGCGGCAACTCTTTTTCTACAGATTTATTAGCCATACTCAAAGAGGCTGGTTGCAACTATCATGCGCCAGCGCACCGGGGTAATCACGACATTTGGTTCTCACCAATTACGGGGATTTACTTTCCGTTTGATAGCAAAATCCTTTCGCATCACACTGCAAATGCGATCCTAAAGATCGCGGGCCTACCAGAACAATTTGAGGCGCATCAAGAAGACGGCTCAGAGGATATTGCTGAGTAAGTGATTATCTAAAGATCGACAGCAGAGAAGATGCAGCTGAATTCAGCTGCGAAACTACCTGAAAATCAAGACTTTGCTGAACGCTTAATTTTTGCAGATCTGCTTGTAGAGCGGTCAGATCAATATTTTGAATACCATCCACCAATTTCTGTGAGCTAGCTGCTAATGCTGTGCTATTTTCTTGTGCGGTATTGAGATTTGTAGTAGCGGCCGTCATAGAGGCTTGAGTGGCAGATATTTTTGCCATTATTGAATCTATCAATGTCATCACGGTAGAGGCAGCAGTCCCCCCTGAAATAGTCTGAGTGACACTGGCCGGAGTCATCTCTCCATAAGAGGTCCCAATTAAGGTCAATACATTACCCGAGCTAGTGCCCGTGTAATCGCCGCTAAAAACATCGCCACCGAATGAACCCAAACTAGAGGATGGATTGGTATTCGAAGCCATTTTACTAGCGAAGATGGCGGCAACTTGAGTGCCTGTCAAACTCGCAGCAGCAGTAAACTTCAGATCACCTATTTGATAAGAATCACCGGGACTCATTGCATTGAGGCTTATTGTTTGCTGAGCATATACTGAATCGGTACCAGTTACGGTGGAGGTTGAAGTCGTATCAACAGTACTATCCGCAAAAGAGACGGTATTGAGATTTAGAGTTGCTTGCAAAGCTGCAAGATCGAAACCCCTCACCGCAGTTGTTTGATTATTAACGCCATCGGAACCACTTAATATAGAAAGGGTATTGCTACTCGATAGCAAGAAGCTCCCGTTAATGCCCGTACTAGCAGCTATTTTTGTTAATGCCGTATTTAATTTCGTAAAACTGTTAGTAAGGCTTGTCTTATCAGTGCTGTTATAGAGGCTATTAGCAACTTGAGTTGCTATATCTTTCATTTGAGTCAAAATCGACGTAGCAGAACTTAAACCTGTTTGAGTGACGCTAATAATATTATTAGCATTAGTGATGCTAGTTTGCACAGCTGATTGACTAGTAGCCTGCGCAGATAATCTAGCGACAACACTACTCTCTTGCGTGGTCAGGGGACGTTTGCCATCAGCAATCTGGGTATGCGTTGTTTGAAGGCGCGCCTGAACATCACTGACTGCACCTTGAAGGTTTGATGCCAAGGAAGCGATCGAATTATCCATAGAATCAAAAAATGAATGGTTGAGGTAATACAGCCATAGTAATTAATGAATCTTGTTTTAAAGGGTCGAAAAAAGGCATTTAATAGCCTTATTTCCAAAATCACCTAGAAATAGTGTTTAGGGGAGTATTTATATCAGGGTCCAGCTAGAAGTCTTTAAGCTGCAAGCAGAAATTTCTTATTCTTCTGGTACTTACCTGCCCTTGATGGGACATTACAAAGATTGCACTCGTAGTCCTCGTGTAAGTCATACACGTCAACAACAAATTTGCCTTTACAGCATGAACAGGTTTCAGTTTTGAGAAGTTTTTGCTCTACGAAACGAATCAAGGTCCATGCGCGAATTAGGCTAATAACTGGCTCGTCACTGATCGGATGATCATCAGCCTGCTCAATAATGTGATATTGCTCAAGATAAAGCTGATAAGACTTAATCAGGGCTTGAATCCCTGTCACGCCAGTATTTTCTTTTAAGAAGTTGTAGATATTCAGAAATAAAGAGGAATGTATGTTCGGTTGCCAGGTCAAAAACCAGTCGGTTGAAAATGGCAGCATGCCCTTAGGGGGTGAAATACCTTTTAATTCTTTATAGAGTTTTGTTAAACGCTCGCGTGATAAGGAGGTATGCGACTCTAGTAACTGTAGGCGGGCACCTAAGTTAATCAACTGGATTGCTAGCTGCAGCTGCTCGGTCTCACCAACAATGCTTTTAACCTTCATGATCTAAATTCCGCTCTCGTTATAGGTATTGCAGAACTCAGGCAATGGCTTCGGCTTTTTGGCCGGCCATCAAAATAGAGCTGTGAACGATGGATTGGGATAAACCCTTAGTATTCTTAGTCAACATACCCAACATAGCAGCATCGTCAAAGCGAAAGCGCATCAACATCATGTTGGAACTAGCCAACTTAATCAGCTGAGAATTGCTTAAATCCCCAATTAAATCAGCGATATCCTTGCTCACGCCAAGGCGGAAAACAGCCTGATCCTTATCTGCTTGAATCATCTGTTGAGCCAGCATTAAATAATTCAGATTCGCTTCACGAATTTCTGTCATAATGCTTTCTTGTGATTTATCAATCAGTTGCATGTTTTGTCTCACTTAATTTATGCGATTACTAGTTTCGCGATGAATGTAGTTTGCCCGACCCAATTTATTTCTAAATGAGATAAATACTACAAATTCAGTAAGACAAATACTTACAAATATGTATAAAATTTGTTTTTAGCAAAGACTGATTGGTTGTAACACTGCGCTTTTAATCATAGAAATTCGCAATACTTTCGCCGCTCAAATAACCAGCAATACTATATGCTATCTAGCATTAGCACGAATGGAGACTAGATTTTGTATACGCCGCAAAGTAACCAAAACTTAGCCATCTCTATTGACTTAGCTTTATCTTCTGAACGCCCTACTCGGAAATTTCTGGTAGGAGAAAGCAGGCCTTTTGTAATGAATTCACAGAAAAATTAGCGCAAGACTGTGACTTTAAACAACACAATATCTAATGAGAACCAAGCAAATAGCCAGCACCCTGTGTTGGCAACGGCTCAAGTGCTCATCGTTGAAGACAATCTTATTAATCAGGTTGTCATTAAACAATTTCTAGCTCGTGCTGGGGCGCGTATTGATGTCGCGAACAATGGCCAAGATGCTCTAGAGCTATTAAAGACAAATCAGTACGACGCAGTCTTGATGGATATTCAGATGCCAGTATTAGATGGCTTGCAAGCCTGCAAACAAATTAGGGCACAAGAGCATTTGAAGTCATTACCCATCATTGGGCTTAGCGCAGGCGTATTTTCCAATGAAATTCAACAGTGCTTTGATTGTGGAATGAATGACTTTATTAGCAAACCGATCGATCCAAACAGGCTATATCAAACATTGATCAACTGTATTTTACAGTTACGGCCCCCTCGCGAGCATTTGAAATCAACCAATATAGATAGAACCGATCCCCGAAAATTATCCAATAAGCTACTGCAAGACTTGCCCGGCTTTAACATCAATAAAATTGCATTCCTAATGAATGATGTTGCCTTGACTTTTAAATTACTAAATCTTTTTGTAGAAGATTGTCGGGATTGCAGCGTAGGCCTCCAAAATGAAGTAGCAATGAATGATTTACAGTCTGCACAAAAACGGATTCACGCATTCAAAGGATCTGCATGCACCATTGGGGCCGATGCAATATTTACTGCTAGTGAATTTCTGGAGGCAGACTTAAGACTTGGCCAGCTCCATACCGAAAATTACAATGATTTTCTAGAAGTGCTTACAGAGACTCGGATTCGCCTAAAGCAATACCTGGCCATTGCTGAATCGTGCTTAGATAAGAGAGCTATAAATCAAAATCTTCAACCTAAGCCTTTGCAAGATCGCATGATTCTTTTAACTGAAGATAACGTGATCGCTCAACAAGCTCTCAAAGAATTCCTAGAAATTTTTGGTGCTCGTATCGATGTTGCTAGTAACGGTCAAGATGCTCTAGAGCTATTAAAGACAAATCAGTACGACGCAGTCTTGATGGATATTCAGATGCCGGTATTAGATGGCTTGCAAGCCTGCAAACAAATTCGGGCACAAGAGCATTTAAAGTCTTTACCGATTATTGGGCTTAGCGCCAAAGTTTGCGCAGATACATCTCAGCAGTGCCTTGATCATGGCATGAATGGATGTATATCTAAAACAGTTGACCCCAAGGAGCTAGTCAGTGAGCTTGCTCAATGGATCAAACAATAAACTATTTTTCTAGTTTTAATTTACCGCCGCTACATAGGTAGTTCAACTCACGCACAAGGGCTGCGCTAATAATTTGATTGCTTGGATCAATGGCTTTGACATTGATGACCAGCTTATTAGGTAAATTCAGGTAAGTTCCAACAATCACCTGACTTGCACCAACCTTAGTATTGCCTGTCTGACCAATCTTGCGTGTCAAAGACACAATACCTGTATCGCTAATCCGAATGTCTTTACCAAACTCTACTTGCACCACTTTTTTGCCAGGAATGCGCGCTAAATAAGTACGCATCATCTCACTCATCACCAAAACATTGGGTTCTGTTTTGAGGGTATTGACGTTCACAAAATCAGCAACAAGTAAGACACCGTATTCATCCGGACCATTAGGATCAAATTTAGGTAATGAGGTATTAAGTTCGGTTGCCATACCCGATACCAGCAAAGTCAAATCAGTTGCTTGGAGTTTGTCTTCAAATGTGAGGCACTGAGACTCCGTGCGAGTCGTACTGCAAGCCGACAGGCCTAAGATTGCACAGATGGCAACAATACCCATAGGCAAATAAGAAAGGTTAAGGCGGTCACGAATAGACATATCGATTCAGAATAGCAATAAAAGTCATATTCTACTAGTGGGAGCCAGAACAATTAATTAGTAAGATTTAAAACGGGCATAGTTGGTGGTCTTGGGGGGCCATCCAATAAATGTGAGATCAACCGATCAGCAGGTAATTTCACTTGTGCCGTAGAAACTACTGCACCACTATTTACCTGAATCATTCTGACATTCAATATTAAGCCCTCAGCAGTGTTTACGTATGTGCCAGTGATTATGCTGCCGACTTGTGCTGCAGGCTTGAGTTGCTTTGGATCTCTACTCAGAGAAAACTCACCACTTGCTTCAATCAGAATATTTTTTCTAAAGGTAACATCAGTGACGGTCCAATTTCTTAATTGCATCTCATGCATGAGGTTTTGCGCTAGTAATCGCCCCAATTGAGATGTCTCATTCAAAGTATTTAGTGCGACAAAATCGGTTACCATTAATGCGCGACTTCTCATTTCTGGAGAAAGATTGCGCTCTAACTGCTCAGCTATAAACATCGAAGCCGAATTAAGAGTACCTGTAGAGGAGGTACTGGGAACAAGCGAAATCGACTCGTAGCGAAATGGATAAGGTGAGAGCGTTTTTTCTTGCCCTGATTGTGCCTGTGCTTGAGCGGATACTAGAAGGCTTATCGCGCTCAAAGCATACAAAATAGATGCAGCCCCAATACCCCACTTTGTAGAGTTTTTGCTGAATTTTAATTTCATTGCGGCACCACTCTGGAGTTGACGGCATCAGTTGGCATGATCTTACTCAGCTTGGTATCACTTTCCGGAAGTCGAACTCGATAACTCACTGGAAAATCACTGGATATCGCTGGCTGAATAATCATTACTGAATAATAGGGCTGTGAGCTGCAATTTTCACAGTTGACTGCGTACGGCGAGCTCGCAGAGGTGCATCCTGAACAAATCAGAAGACTCATAATCAATAATGCAAGATAATTTAAGCGCAACATAACCCTAGTCCAAAATTCCTACACGGCTTCACTTGAATAATTTAATGTCCACAAATGTTTTGATGCGGCTCATATTAATAAAGCCCGTTTGTATTCATCCCTATGTATCCTTTACGGCTCAAAATTGCGATTGATGAGTGTTTAGTCAAATGATTTTTATTAAGCTAAAAACTTGATGGCAAAACTTTTTTCATTTAATAAGGCTCCTCCTGCTCTAATTGCCCTGTTCATACAAGTTTGTGCTTTCGTGCTAGCCGCTCTCCTGTGCTGGCTTGCGATACAGCTTGGGCTTTATTTAGAAGTATTTTTGCCTGGCTCTTTTGTGGAGCTGGCAGTTCTCCTGACAGCACAAGGAGTATTTGCCTATTTTTTAAGCATTCGGCTGAGAATGGCGTACTGGTGGCGCTATATTCACCTACTTTTTCCCTTTGCTATTTTGATGGCACTTGTATTGCAAATTCCTACTGGCTACTTTCTACTCGGTTTTATCGTCACTGGAGCCCTTTTTTGGTCAGTTTTTATCACTCAGGTACCCTTTTACCCCTCTAAACCCGAGGTTTGGGATGCAGTTTCTGAGCTTTTGCCAGGCAAGCAACTCAGAATTTTAGAAATCGGCAGCGGTCTGGGTAATTTTGCAATCCGCATAGCCCAATTGCGACCAGAATCTCAGGTTGAGGGCATTGAGATAGCGCCTTTGCCCTGGCTTATAAGTACTGTACAAGCCAAGCTCTTTACTTCTAGGGTGCGTTTTCGTCTAGGCAACTATGAAAAAGTGAATTTTTCCGACTATGACCTGATTTTTGCCTACCTTTCTCCTGCAGCAATGCCCGAACTCTGGGACAAGGCCCTTTTGGAGATGAATAGCGAAAGCCTCTTAATTAGCCATGAATTTCCCGTCCCTGGCATTGATGAATCACAGAAAATGGGCTTTAGCTCAGACCAGCGCGAATGCTTTGTCTACGTCATTGGCCAATATCGCCCTACTTAACGGGAAGACAGGCGCCATAATCATGCTTTATTCAGGCAATTAAATGTCGTAATTACAGGTATTCTTCTGATATTCAGGCAAAAAGGGGCTCATTGTGTTTGTCATCATTGGTTATGTAGTCGTTATTTTCTCAGTCTTCGGTGGATTTGCGATGGCCGGCGGACATCTCGCAGCCCTCCTCCAGCCAATCGAATTATTGATGATTGGGGGCGCTGCATTTGGTGCTTTTTTAGTTGGTAATGACATGAAGACCATTAAAGCAACGGTTGCAGCCCTACCGACTGTGCTGGCTCCATCTAGTTATAGCAAAGCCCTCTATTTAGATTTGCTAGCCATGATGTTTGAGTTTTTGACCAAGATTCGTAAAGATGGCATGATGGCCATCGAAAAAGATGTTGAAAATCCTGAGAACAGTGCGATCTTCACCAAATACCCAAAGATTATGAAAGACCATCATTTGATGGACTTTTTATGCGATTACTTACGCATGATGCTCTCAGGCAATATGGAGCCGTTTCAAATTGAAAACCTCATGGATGTGGATATTGAGACACATCACAATGAAGGACATGCGGTGTGTCATGCAGTTGCAAAAATGGCTGACGGTATGCCAGCCTTTGGTATTGTGGCCGCCGTGATGGGTGTGGTCCACACAATGTCCTCAGTTGGCCAAGTTTCGAACAATGAGTTGGGCGTCATGATTGCACATGCGCTAGTGGGAACCTTCTTGGGTATTTTGCTTTGCTATGGATTCGTTGGCCCATTAGCTACCATCCTAGAACAAAAACTGAATGAATCCTCTAAGATGCTACAGACTGCTAAGATCATTTTGCTTGCCAGCTTAAATGGTTATGCGCCAACGATTGCAGTTGAGTTTGGACGTAAGGTATTAAATTCTACTGAGCGCCCTGAGTTTCTGGAACTCGAAGAATATATTAAAGGCGCCAAGACGCGTTAATCCATGGCTACTAAAGAAGAAAAGCCTCTCATTGTTGTAAAACGCATTAAAAAAGTGGCTGGTGGGGCACACGGAGGTGCATGGAAGATTGCTTATGCAGACTTCGTAACCGCCATGATGGCCTTCTTCCTTTTGATGTGGCTTCTAGCGTCCGTCTCCAAGGAGGACTTAAAGGGTATTTCTGAATACTTCAAGATGCCGATTGAAAAAATCGTATCTACCGGACCTAGCACTACTGGTTCAAGCGGTATTTTCGTTGGCGGCGGCAAAGATCTGACGCGTAAAGACGGTGAAGTTTCTAAAGCAGATGACAACAGCGATAAATCTCCGCAAAAGATGCTGGATGAGGAAGGCCTCAAGCAGCTGAAAACCAAAGTGGAATCTGTTATTCAAGATAACCCACAACTGCAAAGCTTGAAAAAACAAATTCTCATTGATATTACTGATGACGGTTTACGCATTCAGATTGTGGATAACCTGAAAAGACCCATGTTTGCCTTATCCGATGATGAACTCCAGCCTTATGCGCGGGAGATTATGAAAACGATTGGTAAGTCACTCAATGGTGTTGAGAATAAACTCACTTTGTCTGGTCACACAGATGCATTGCCCTTCCCCAATAAAGAAAAGTCTTACAGCAACTGGGAACTATCTGCTGACAGAGCGAATGCTGCTAGGCGAGAATTAGTGAACGGCGGTATGGATGAAACCAAATTACTCCAAGTGATAGGTTTATCCTCTGCAGTTTTATATGACAAAGCAGATCCACTAAACCCGATCAATCGCCGCATCTCCATTATTGTGATGAATAAAAAAGCGCAAGAGCGTATAGAGAGAAATATGTCTATTGAGGCTGGTAATGCCGAAGGTGTACAAAAAGGCATACAAGCCTCAGGTTCAAAAAGTGCCCCAACTTCAGCTCCTGAGGCAAAGCCAGCCGCTAAGGTAGACACCAAGCCTGATGTGAAGCCAGCCGCTAAGCCAGAAGTTAAACCTTGAGGCTTTGCCTCTTCAATTGAGTTATTTACCCTTCCGCTTATTTGTAATAATGTAAATCATGATGAAACTCAATACTGGACTTTCAAAACTTCCTTACTTGCCAGTCAAGGTTAGCCTGCTCGGCATGTTATTAACCGCCCTTGTTATGGCGGGCTTGCTCTTAATTAATACTCAAAGCTGGACCCCAGAATTCAAAATGGCTTTGAAGCCATCAAGCACTGCAACATCAAAAAATACTGCATCCGAATCACCAAAAGCTGAAACGCCTGCACCTGTTGACTTAAATAAACTCAAAGAGTTAATTACACAAAATCGCCTCTTTTTAAATACCGCTTACGCAGAAAAAAAATCCCCTGATCCCGTCTCAGAAGAAGTGCGTAATCTAGCGGAGCGTGTTACTCAAGATCTTGCCGAGATGAATGCTTTATGGCAGTCCTATCTAGCGCAGCCTCTGAGCCCTGAAGAAAAAACTATAGCAACCCAATTTACAAACGATTTTGATAAGTTGGTAAACCAGTCCATCAAACCTGCTGTTGATCTTTTGCAAGTAAATTATTTGTCGCAAGCCAGCGCGCTACTTGCTCGTACTCAAGGTTTGCAAACGCAAGTAATGTCAGATCTAGACGCCCTCATCAAGGCGCAAGCGAGTGCAAGACTGATCGCCTTACAAAAGAAAAGTGTTACAGAGGCCAATCCAGCAGCCCCATCAATCCCAGTGCCCCCTCTTACTGAGCCAACCAATCGGCCAAATGAAGCATCTTTAGTTACGCCTCCAGCAAAATCAACCGCCCCTTCCTTTGAGCATAATTTGCCATATGACAAGCTGATTATTATTGCTATCGGTATGTTGATCATGCTGAGCCTGGCAGCTCAAATCTCTCGAACCCTTAAACATAGTTTAGGCGCTAGCCCTGAAGAGCTAACAAAGGCTGCAGGCTATATTGCCAGCGGTCAATTGGATCACCGCATTGCATTAAGTGCAGGTGATCATAGTAGTGCAATGGCTGCTATTAAAGCAATTCAGGGGGAGTGGAAGCAATTCATACTGGATACCAGCATTTTGAACGCCGCCCTGCAAGACGGCAAACTCTTAGGCCGCCGAGATGCAGATCAGCATCGCGGTGCTTTTTATGAATTCGCTCAAGAACTCAACACTACTATTGACTTAGCCATGCAAAAGGGTCAAGTCTCTGAATCTGCGCAACGTAGTGTGCAACAAGCACTCCAAAAAGCCTTAACGCAAGCTCAAGCTATTCCTGCGGCACTACAAAATCATGATCTGAGTAAACGGCTTTCAGTCGATAGCGATCTTGAAGAGGTCAATTTACTCAATAAAACGATGAATCAACTCTTAGACAAAATGGAAGAGCTAAGTAGCTTTGCAAAAGGTCAAGGGGTAGAAATTCAGAAGCTAGCTAAAGAGTTAACCCTTTACCATGCGAGCTTGATCAAAGGCGCTGAAGAGCAGGCTCAAGTCTTGCAAAACTCCAACTTAAAGATGCAAGGCTTGGGCGAAAGTACCAAACAAAATGCTGAAAATGCGAAACAGGTTCGCCTGATGGCAGTTTCAAGCTCTGAAATGGCTAATACTCTGACCACTGAGGTTGGTCAGGCTGGAATTCCTGCTGAAAAAATCGATGCTATTCATAAGGTGGTTGAGCGTATTGCTAGCTCAACACAATATGTCGCTGATATGAGCGCCAACATTACCACTGCCGCCTTAGATCAGAGCTTAAACCTCTATGAAGTTAATGGCGCTGTATCTCAGATGGAAAAAATTGCCCAGAAAAATGTAGAGACTATGAAAGATACTGCCCTTAGCGGGGAGATGCTTTTACAGCATGCTAACGCCCTTGCGCAGACTTTTGGTCAACTAACGGTATCGGCACCCAAAACTACTGCTATGCAGCCTGGCACGACTTCCCCAGACAGCCCTGAGAGTTCAGAGCCCGATATTCCTGCGGCGGACCCTAGCGAAAAAGATCCTGACTGGAAGCTGTTTTAAGTCCAATTGAGGTAAGGTTCTCGATTCAAAATTCTCTCTAAATCTGGTGTTTTTGCCCTATCTTTATAAAAAAACTAGGTTTTAGAAGCTTGAATTAAGGGGGGTTCACCCCCCTTTTCCAGCAATTCATTTGAGCCCCGCTCGCTGAAAATTACACATCAGCAAGTTAATCCTTTTGAAGGTATAGCGGTGGCAGAAGAAAGCGATGTAGAAAAGTCAGAACAGGCCTCGGGGCAGCGCTTAGAGAAAGCGCGCGCAGAAGGCGATATTCCTCGTTCGAGGGAACTGGCAACTTGCGTCTTACTTTTCACTGCTGGTTTGTCTATTTGGGGCTTAGGCAGTCACCTTGGTGCCGCCCTTAAAGAGATGTTGAGTACTGGCCTGACTTTCGATAGCAAATTAGCTTTCAATACTGATACTTCCCTAGTTCGCATGTCAGATCAAAGTATTGATCTAATGATGGCGTTTGCTCCCCTTGGCTTTGCATTGTTGATTGCTGCGCTTGCTGCCCCTATTTTGGTGGGCGGGTGGAACTTTAATACCAATGCCTTGATACCCAATCTTGAGCGAATGGATCCAATTAAAGGTCTTGGCAACCTCTTTTCCAAAAACTCCTTAGTAGAACTCGTTAAATCGATCGCCAAAACGATCTTAATTGGGGCAGTAGCTTATTTTGTCATTTCAGCTGACTTTGCTGAGCTCATTACCCTTTCATTAGTGCCTGTAGAGGTAGCACTTGCAAAGACGGGCTTATTTTTAATCAAATCATTTATTTTTATCGCAGGCGCTTTAATTGCGATTGCTTTAGTAGACGTTCCCTATCAACTCTATCGTTATGCCGAAAATCACAAGATGAGTCGCCAAGAACTCAAGCAAGAATCAAAAGAAGGTAACGGTAGCCCTGAAATTAAAGCAAAACTGCGCCAGCAACAGCGTGAAATGTCACGTCGTCGCATGATGTCCAATGTTCAAAAAGCAGACGTAGTAATCACCAACCCAACCCACTACTCAGTTGCTATCCAATACAAAGAAGGCGATATGCGCGCACCAGTACTACTCGCTAAAGGAACAGATACCTTAGCTCTACGTATTCGTGAGCTGGCCAAAGAAAAAGAGATTTTAGTACTCGAGTCACCAAAACTGGCTCGTGCTATTTACGCCAATACCGAGCTTGATTCAGAAATTCCAGAATCTCTCTACCTTGCAGTTGCTGAAATCCTGGCATTTGTATTCCAGGTGAAGAACTTTAATGGTCGAAGCGGCACTTATCCAGCACAACCACATAATATTTTTGTGCCAGATGAATTAGATCCTTTATCTAACACTAAGCAACTTGAGCTCGCATCATGAACCTCACGCAATTTTTAGACTCTATTAAAAATCTCAATAGCAAGACAGTTGCTGGACCAGCCATAATTGTTCTGTTGTTAGCAATGATGATCTTGCCAATTCCAGCAATTGGCTTAGATCTTTTATTTACTTTTAATATCGCCTTGTCCATCTTGGTGCTCATGATTGGACTCCAGACTTCCAAGCCATTAGATTTTCTAGCCTTTCCAACGGTGCTCTTAGTGACCACTATGCTGCGTCTGAGCTTGAACGTAGCCTCTACGCGCCTAGTGCTCACTGAAGGTCATACAGGCCCTGCTGCAGCCGGCAAGGTCATTGAAGCTTTTGGACACTTCCTCATTGGCGGCAATTACGCGGTCGGTATTGTGGTCTTCATTATTTTGACCATTATTAACTTTACGGTTGTTACCAAAGGTGCTGGACGTATTGCTGAAGTCGGTGCACGCTTTACATTGGATGCGATGCCTGGCAAACAAATGGCGATTGACGCTGATTTAAATGCTGGCTTGATTGGCCAAGATGAGGCTCGTAGCCGCCGTTCTGAGATTAGTCAAGAAGCTGAATTCTATGGTGCAATGGATGGTGCCTCTAAATACGTTCGTGGTGATGCGATTGCAGGTATTTTGGTCATTGTAATTAATATCCTGGGTGGCCTGATTGTCGGTATGCTCCAGCATGATCTGAGTTTTAGTGATGCAGTAAAAAATTACACCCTCCTCGCTATTGGTGATGGCTTGGTAGCACAAATTCCATCGCTCATTATTTCTGTTGCAGCGGGTATCGTAGTATCACGCGTTGCCAATAACCAAGATATTGGAACCCAGTTAACCAAGCAACTCTTTACTAATCCAAAAGTACTCAATATCACAGCCATGATTATTGGCGGTATGGGCTTGATTCCGGGCATGCCAAACTTAGCATTCCTTTTGCTCGCCATGACCCTTGCTGGAATAGCGTATTCGTTAAAAAGTCAAAGTAAAAAATTACTTGAGTCAGAATCACAAGCAAAGAAAGAAGAGGCACAAGAGTCTGTCGATGCGACCTGGGATGATGTCAGACCAGTGGATGCCCTTAGTCTAGAAATTGGATTTCGACTGGTACCTTTGGTAGACCTGCGTCATGGTGGCGATCTGATTAAGCGGATAAAGGCACTGCGTAAGAAATTTGCCCAAGATATCGGCTTCTTGACGCCATCAATTCATATTTCTGATAATTTAGAGCTCAAACCTTCTGAATACAGTATTAAATTAAAAGGGGTTGAAATTGCCAAGGGAGAATCCCATTACGGTCAATACTTAGCCATTAACCCGGGCAACGCCATCGGTCAATTACCTGGACCAGATACCACCGATCCAGCCTTTGGTTTAGAAGCCACCTGGATTGAGAATGATTGGCGCGAGCAAGCTCAAAGCATGGGGTACACCGTAGTAGATGCGAGTACCGTGATTGCAACGCATCTTAATCATATTATTGGCATGCATGCCTCAGAGCTATTAGGTCATCAAGAGGTTCAACAATTAGTCACCTTGCTTGGCAAAGAATCACCAAAATTAGTTGAAGACCTAATTCCAAAATTACTCACGGTCTCTGTCGTGCAAAAAGTTCTCCAAAATCTCTTGGCGGAAGGTGTCACTATTCGCGACATGCGAACCATTATGGAAACGCTCATTGAATATGCGCCCCACACTCAAGATCCTGCCGAGCTGACTGCTAAAGTGAGAATTAAGTTAGGTCGCGCGATTACACATCAACTCTTCCCTGATAGCGACGAGATGTCAGTGATTTCTTTGGAAAATAATCTCGAGCGCTTGCTGATGCAAGCAGTCAGCGGCTCTGGCGACAATAGCTCGATTGAGCCTGGAATTGCTAAAACGCTTGCCAATGAAGCCAATGAAGCTGCTAAAGAGCAAGAAAGAAATGGTCACTCGCCGGTATTACTTGTGGCATCACCCTTGCGCGCCACCTTAGCCAAATTTTTGAAAAGAGTGACGCCCAACCTACGCGTTCTTTCTCATGAAGAATTGCCCGATTCCAAAACTATCCGTGTTGCCAACTTAATTGGAGGTTCAGTATGACCATGAAAAAATTTCTAGCTAAAACGACTCGTCAGGCTTTGTTGCAAGTCAAAGAAGAGCTTGGTGAGGACGCCACCATTATTTCCAATCGCTCGATAAACGGCTGGACAGAAATTTTGGCACGCAGTGAGTCCATCACTCTTCCAGGCTCCAAGCTTCTCGATGGCGCAATGACAGCTAAGCAACAGGCAGAAAAAGCCTTACAAGCCAAAAAAGTTCAAGAGACAGTCGATTTACTCAATGGTAAATCTACTTCTAAGGCGATTGCTCCTGAAGCAACTGCTCCTTCTGTTGAAGCAATGAAGATTCAAGAGCAACCTGCAGAGATCATTAACCACCCTCAAATTCAGGGAATGCTTAAAGAAATGCGCGAGATGCGTAACCAGTTTCAAGCACAATTGGAAACCCTCTCCAATAGCACTCTCGAGTTCAGCCCCAATAAACGGGATTTGATGAGCCAATTTTTATCTGCTGGCTTTAATTTAGACCTAGCCAAACGGGTGATTAGCAAGTTGCCTTCGGATTTTTCTGCAAAAGAGGCAAAGCCTTGGGCAATGAACTTACTCGCTAAAAATATGCAAGTTCTAGAAAATGAAGCAGAGATCATGAATCAACACGGTATCTATGCCCTGCTGGGGCCTACTGGTGTTGGCAAAACCACAACCATCGCCAAAATTGCTTCTCGCTTTGTTCTTAAGCATGGTAATCAAGATATTGCCTTAGTCACTACCGATACCTATCGTATTGGCGGTCACGAACAATTACGCATTTATGGCAAGATTTTAGGTGTAGAAGTTTTTGCCGCAAAAGATGCTCAAGAATTACAGCAAACTTTAGAGAATCTTAAAGAGAAGAAACTCATCCTCATTGATATGGCTGGTTTAAGCCAAAAAGATAAGATGGTGAGCAATCAGCTTGACATGCTGTGCGAAGCTTCGCGTGACATTAAAAAAATTATTTGCTTAAATGCCAGTGGTACGCTCGACACCCTCAACAATGTCAGCAAAACCTTCGCCGGCAGAGGATTAGATGGCTGCATTATTACAAAAGCAGATGAGGCAATTGGCCTAGGTGGTGTTATCAATGCCGTTTTGCAAAACAAACTGAAGGTGCTTTACCTCACTAATGGTCAGCGTGTTCCAGAGGACATTGCCCTGGTTGATAAAATCGCTTTGATTGAAGAAGCATTCAAACCGGAAAATTCGGACGAACACCTCTCGATTGTTAGGCCAGAAGACCTGCCTGCTTTTTTCAGCAAATCTGTAGCTATGGGACAAGGGCATTTACAACATGCTTAATCCACGCGATCAGGCAGAGGGCCTTAGGCGAATTTTAATGCCCGCCAAGGTTTCTCCCATCAAAACCTTGAGTACTGGACTTGCTCAAGGAAAGGGTCATCTATTGCAGGATTTGGTTAAAGACATTCATCGACACAATATCCACTTTATTGATACAAGCCTGGATCAGTCCCAGGATCTGCCCTTAGCCCTCTTAAACCAGCATGAAATCGTGCTGAAGTTAGCCCAAAGCTCAGAGTCCATCAAGAGAGCCTTTGGAATCATCAAATTATTGGCTAAAAGTCCAGAAAACCGGGTTTTTGGCATCATTGTGAGCGCTCAGAACGCAGAGACTGCCAATACGGTCTTTCGCAATCTTAAGAACGCCAGCCGCCATTTTTCACAGATTCAACTTGAGCTCATTGGCTTTAGTACACTTAGCAATAATTGGGTAAGTCCAGTAACGATGAATAACCCAATTTCTTCACCAATCACTACAAGAAACCCTATTTTTACGCCCCAATTTGGTATAACGCCCACTCTATAAAGATCATGTACAAGGCCGACGGAAAAATAGACCAAAAAGAGAATCTCGTTGAGCAATACGCTGACTTGGTGAAGAAGATGGCCTATCAAATTAAGGCTAAATTACCAGCCAACGTTGAGGCAGATGACTTGATTCAAGCTGGCATGATGGGCTTATTAGATGCTGCCGGTAAGTACCAAGACAATCAAGGTGCCCAGTTTAAAACTTATGCCACCTCGCGCATTCATGGTGCGATCATGGATGAACTACGAAATGCAGACTGGTTGCCACGCAATATTCGTAAACAAATGCGTGATGTGGAAAAGGCTATTGCTAGCTTGCAACAAAGCCTGGGCAGAGCTCCCAGTGAAAGTGAAGTGGCCAAGAAGCTAAAGGTCAATATTGATGATTACTTTAAAATACTAACCGAGTGTGGCGGACATCAGCTCATCTATTTTGAAGATGTACATAAAAATGAAGAAGAAGATCACTTCTTAGATCGCTTTATTCAGAACAATAATAGTGACGTCATCAATGGCCTACTTTCGAAAGACTTTAAAGAAGCCCTGAAAAAGTCAATTGAAGATTTACCTGAGAGAGAAAAAATACTCATGGGCTTGTATTACGAGCAAGAGCTCAACTTAAAAGAAATTGGCGCTGTGATGAGCGTTACTGAATCCCGCGTTTCCCAAATGCATAGCCAAGCAGTTGCTCGGATACGCGCAACCTTAAAAGAGAAATTATGGACTGGGCCAGCCTAGGCGGTATTGCACTTGCACTAATCGGCATTTTGATTGGTCAATCGATTGATGGCGGCAAAATTGGGTCTCTCCTTCAGCCCTCCGCCTTCTTTATTGTGACCTTTGGTACTTTTGGGGCAGTCTTATTGCAAAGTCGCCCGGTCAATTTTCGTAGCGGTATTGCCAAACTCAAATATGTTTTTGTTGAACCAGTAGATCAGCGCACTGCCTTAGCCATGGAAATCTCTCACTGGAGTATGGTGGTCAGAAAAGAAGGTGTCTTAAAGTTAGAGAACTTTATGGTTGAGACGCCCGATCCTTTTGTGAAAAAGATCCTGCGCTTAGCTATCGATGGCGCACCTCCGCAAACCATTAAAGAAATCGGCGCTAACGATATCTACCAATATGAACTCAATGAGCGTAATGCCATCAAGATTTGGGACTCTGCGGGAGGTTATGCTCCAACGATTGGAATTTTGGCTGCAGTCATGGGTCTCATCCATGTAATGGAAAACCTATCTGACCCCACCTTATTGGGTAGCGGTATTGCAATTGCTTTTGTTTCAACGATTTATGGTGTTGGCTTAGCCAATCTCGTTTTTATTCCGATTGCTAATAAACTCAAAACCCTATTGCAACTCGAGGTTTCTAAATACGAGATGTTGGTGGAGTCTTTAGCATCAATTGCTTACGGGGAGCACACCAAGGTAATAGAGGATCGTTTGTCTGGATACCTCCTTTAAAAATCCTCCGCTGCGGCGACGTAAACGCCAGGAAGATCATGAACATCATGATCGTTGGCTGGTGTCCTATGCCGATTTCATCACCCTGCTCTTTGCCTTTTTTGTGGTGATGTATGCCAGCTCAAGCATTAATGAAAAGAAATATGACGCCTTATCCAACTCCCTAGTATCTGCTTTTGCTCCAATCCAAACAACCGAAGGTGAGAGCAAACTGGAAAATAAAATCAAGATGAGTGGTGAAATTGCAGGCACTCAAACTGAACAGAGTCCTATCCTAATTGACCCACTAGGTCTTATCAGGCTTAAGCGTGAAATGGCTTTTCAGAAGCGCGAGAAAATGAATCGGGTTGAAAAGGATTTGACCAATGCTCTAAAACCGCTCATTGATGAGGGCAAAATTGGAGTAATGCAAACCTCTAAAGGGGTGCGCGTTGACATCATCGATAGCTACTTATTTAGCCCAGGCTCTGCCAATATCACCAGCCCTGCCGCGCTCGCTACCCTATCGCAGATTGCCCCCATTCTGGCAAAAGTGGATCAAGCGATTGATATTGAAGGTCATACGGATAACCAGCCGATCAACACCAAAGCCTTTGGCTCTAATTGGGAACTCTCGGCCATTAGGGCAACCACTGTTCTTAATATCTTGAGCCAAAAAGGAATTAGCGAAGCGCGTTTGAGCGCAACAGGTTTTGGCTCCTCAAGACCAATAGAATCAAACGACACCGTTGCAGGGAAAGCAAAAAATAGAAGGGTCTCTATCTTGCTGCTCAATGATTCCGGACAGCAGCCCGGATCCGATATAGCCCCCACTAAGGCTGTCCAACGGGCAGCCCCGTCACAAATGCCGCCTAATGAAACAAAGAGCCAATAAATTCACCAAGAACTAATCTTAAAAATAATAAGCTGTAATACCATTCAAACACTGACCTTATAATAGTATTTATGTCCATCCTCGACCTAATTGGCCCCCTGCTTTTCGTTATCTTAATCATCATGGTGATCGGGATTGCCGCTTTTGTGGTTAAGCTAAGCGATGCCATTGATAAGCAAGAAAAAACGATTAAGACTTTATTTAGAATAATCGAAGAAAATCAAGCTGAAGCTCGCAATGCAATTGATGCCTTTGAGTCCACCCGTGAAAAAGTGGTTAGTGTTAGCACTCGGGTAGATAGCACCGAGTTTGAATTAAAGGGGATAAGAGATAAAATGAAAGAGCTGGCTATCAAAAAATAGCTTGGCCCACAGCTGTTTATTTGGCTAGCTTTTTAGCAGAAGCCGAATAACTTGCATCACCAAAACTTGATGGGCAATAAGTAGCCGTCAATCTCTCTGTTGAGGGCTTGTTTTGATGAATCAGTAGTGATTTTTTCTTTAACCAAATGAATCAACATATCAATTACCAGTACTCGCACTTCATCTGGGTGCCAAACATTCATTCGATCTGAGAATGAGGACAAAAAATTCTTACCATTCAGGCCTCGTAATCCAGGATGCAAGTTTTCTGAGACTTCAATAGTCGTTGCCAGAGATAGCATGGCATTGCGATTACCAGAAAACTGAGTATTAAAGGTTCTGCATAATCTTTCGATTAGCTCAGATTCGGTCATTTGAGACATACTGTATTCAGATTTCTAGGCTAGGATTAAAGACGCTTAATAGCGGGTATTATGACATCTTTTAAATATGAAGGCCACCATATCCCTCCTTGCCAAATACAGCCACAACCGTATGAAAAGTAACGCTTCCAAAATTAGAGCGGCTGATAAAAGGGCTGCCAGACTCTTGTGTCAGGCCTTTAATGATGCGATGCGCGGTGGCACGGACTATAAAGTTGCCCTCGTGAAGATGATTGATTCTCAAAAATCTCAGATTTCAGAGCTCAAAGCTCTGGACTCGAAAAGTGTCTTGGCAGCCTCAAACCTCCAGGTAAATGTCATGTTCCCTCATGAGTTACGTAAAAATGCCATTCAGATGGTTTCATATTTACTGCATAAACATATCAATCCGAATCTAGATGGTGCGGATCGCTTCACATTGGAGGTGTTTGTTGATGAGCAGTTGCTAGCGCTTAAGGAGTGGACTAAGTGAGCATTCTTTTAAATGATCCAACTTGTATATTCAATACTTGATAAATCCTTAAATAAACTCAAAATATCCTACAAAAACAATGTTGGATTTATTCAGCAAAAATTATTTTCTTCTAGTCCTAGGCCAAATTTTTACCATCGAAATATACTAGATCAGATGACAAAATGAGGAGCCATTTTACAAATTTTTTGGACACCAATCTTTAGGCCAACTTCATTATTTAGCGAACTAATTCAGAATTAGGGCATTTTTTGGGCTCTTATTAGGGGATTTGTTAATGAAGGTAAATTTTAGAATTAACAAAGACACTTAATCTAAGATTTTATATATGCCCCAAAAAAATGCTACTGCATGGAGTCGAACTAGCTTTGCTAAATCTATCCTTAGCAAGGAGATTGCCGGCCTGCAAAAATTAAAAGACTCTCTAGATTCAAACACAATAAATGCAGTAGATTTAATTAAAAAATGTAAAGGTAAGTTAGTAATAACTGGTATCGGCAAATCTGGTCACATAGCCCTTAAAATTGCATCAACTTTTGCAAGCACTGGAACGCAAGCACTGTTTATGCATCCATCTGAGGCCAACCATGGAGATTTAGGCCTTATTCATAAAAATGATTTAGTTATTGCACTTTCAAATTCAGGGGAATCTTCAGAGTTATTTGAGACACTAAATTATTGCAAGCGTTTTAATATCAATGTAATTGGAATAACAAGCAATAGTAAAAGTACACTTGCGAAATTTTCAAAGCAAACGTTATTATTGCCAAAAATAAGAGAGGCTTGTCCATTGGGAATGGCTCCAACCACCTCAACAATGATGATGCTTGCTTTAGGAGATGTGCTTGCAATGTCAACCTTAAAGATTAAGGAGTTTAGTCTTAAGGAATTTCACTATTACCATCCTGGAGGAAAGTTGGGGCAAAAATTGTTAAGTGTCTCAGAGGTTATGGGAGTCAATCTCCCATTGGTATATTCTGGGAGCTCTCTTGCTGAATCAGTGATCAAAATGTCTGAAAATAGACTGGGATGCGTTGGGATTATTGATCGCAAAGACAACTTAATTGGCATATTCACCGACGGAGATCTACGACGAAGCTTTACAAAAGCAAATCATGAAAAATCAATAGATGAATTAATGCACTGCGATCCCATAATGATAGAACCAGAATTGCTGTTAGCCGACTTATTGAAGATTTTTAAAAAGAATCGCATACCATCCATCTTTGTATGCCGCAAAAGAAAACCCGTTGGCTTTGTTCACTTGCATGATCTTTTGAAGAATGAATTGATATGAAAGAATTTGATTCGTATGTTGTAGTTCAAGCGGGTGGAAGAGGAAGTAGATTAAGGCACCATACTTGGAATAAGCCAAAATGTTTGGTATCTGTTAGAGGAAAGCCTCTTATTTATCATTTGTTTGATCGCTTCCCCAAGAGTAAATTTATTGTGATCGGGGATTATGCATTTGATCAGTTAGAGGCTTATTTGCAGCTTAACCCGCCCCCAAATCAGTACCAATTATTAAAGGCAGATTCAAAGGGTACAGCCTCCGGAATTGCTCAAGCATTAGCATTATTGCCAACAAACTCGAGCGTACTATTGACTTGGAGCGATCTAATTATTCATGAATTTCCTGAAATAAGTTCTGAATCATCTCCTATTGTCTTCACGACGAACTCATTCACATGTAGATGGTCAGTCTCTGAAAATAATAAACTTCAGGAGGTTACTTCAAGCGATAAAGGTATTCCGGGAATCTTTTACTTTCCCAAAGTCCAGGATATTCTAAATGTCCCAAAACATGGTGAGTTTGTAAAATGGTTCTCTCAAACGGCTGCTAAATTTATAACAATAGATTGCTCTCACCTAGAGGAACTAGGTGATTTTGAAACAATTGAAAATGATAATGAAAGATCGGGGTTTTCTAGGTTTTTTAATAAAGTTGAGGTACTCGAGGATAGGGTTATAAAAAGTGTCGTAGATCACAACTATGATGATGTACATAAAAAAGAGGTTGACTGGTACAAAGAAGCTAAATCATTGGGTTTTCTGCGCATACCAAAAATTTTTTCCTATTCCCCTCTAGAGATGGAGAGAATAAAAGGTCTTCATGCATATCAAATGAAAGACCTTAATGAGCGTGAGAAGAGGGCCATTATTGTTGATGGGCTTGATGCGTTGATAGGCCTACATGGAACTGCAAGCCAGGCCGCAAATCCGAATCAAATTAATGCCGTTTACATACAAAAAACCATGGATCGTGTTCGGTCTGTATCTAAACTGATTCCCCACTTTACTCGAGAGTCAATGACAATTAATGGAAAAAAATGCATTAATCCATTTACCGAAAAATACAAGTATTTATTTAATGAAATTAGCGCATCTTTAGATACACCGCTTTTTAATCCTATACATGGTGACCCAACATTTTCTAACTCAATAGTTGACGATAAGCTTAGGGTCTGGTTCATAGACCCTAGAGGCTATTTTCTCGATCCAGGAATCATGGGTGATCCTTGGTATGACTTTGCGAAACTTTATTATTCTGCTAAGGGTAACTATGATGCCTTTAATAGAAAGAAATTTAAATTACACATTGATGAAGATACCATCGAAATACTGATGGACGAGTCTCAATTTTCAAAGTGTGTAGATGATATTTTTGAAGAGTATTTTGGTGCTGAGATTAAAAGAATAAAGCTAATTCATGGGCTATTGTGGCTAGCCTTATCAGGCTATGCCAAAGATGATATTGATTCGGTCATTGGTTCTTTTTATCTGGGGCTATATTGGCTCCGAGAGGGTATTGAGAGTGCCTAAAGCAAATAATTTAATAACCATAAGCAAGCTTGATCACACCTGGTTGATTGATCTTGATGGAACAATTCTGAAACATAATGGACACTTGAATGGCCAAGACGAATTATTACCAGGTGTAAAAGATTTTTTTGAAAACATCCCCACCGAAGATTATATTATTCTCCTGACTGCACGATCCGAAGAATATAAGAATATAACCATACAGTTTTTAAATAAAATGGGGATCAGATATGACAAGGCAATATTTAACTTACCTAAAGGGGAAAGAATCTTGATTAATGATCGAAAACCTGCTGGTCTTAAAACTGCAATTGCAGTTAACTTAGAAAGAAATCTTGGAATATTAACGCTTAAGATCGATGTTGATAAAAATTTATAAATAATAATGTAAATATTAGATTTTAATAAAATTTAATATTAAAAAGAAAATAAAAAATGATTAATAATCCACATTCTCCAAAAGCCCAACTTAAGAAAATTCTTCAATATTATTTTGAGGAAAATGGTCTAGTTTATTCTGACTTCTGTATATTCGTCCCAATTTATGGACTCGGTGATAAATTAGCATATCTAAGCGCTCTTCATCATATCAAAGAAAAGGGTATTAAGATATGCATTTTGTCCAAATCAAATGATGTAATGTTATTTCTCTATAAGGAACTAGCTGATTTTATTATTTTAAATGATGAGATTTTATTAAACCCTTGGTTGCATGGTGATAATTATATTTCTCCAGGAAATATTTTCTTCATGTGGCACTCCCTATATTTTGATGGAATACTCCATGAAGTTAAGGGTGAGCGTAAGGGAGTTTTTGATAATTACATTGGGGGACATAAACTTGCAGTTAAGTTTTCAATGGGATTGCCTGTAGATGCAACACTTAATACCTTAAATGCAATTAAATTGATTAAAAAAAATGATATTTCAGAGGATTATGTATTTATATCACCCATTTCAAACTCATATGCATCCTCCATGGATGGGGATAAATTAATTAAATTGATTGAATGGTTTAAAAATAGAAGCATAACGGTAATATTAAATACTACAAATAATGATTTGGTGAATACGAATTTTGACAATCTTCAATCGGTAAATTTCTTTAACGGATCCTTAATTGAATGCTTAGAATTGGCGAAAGGCGCCAAACTTTCACTTAATAGTCGAAGCGGTTTATCAGAACTTTACTCAATGCTAGATATTCCATTTATTGATATAAATGGCGAAAAAATGGGAAATTTTTGGAGTCTTAAGGATAACTTCTTTCGACCGCCAATTTATGAGTTAGAGGGTATTGATCAACTTAGTGAAGAATTTTTAACAATTTTCAGTACGCACTAAGTGATCGCATTATTAACTGGACACGTAACAATTAAACCAAATAAATTATAAAATCAGGAAAATCATTCCTTAAGAGGTATGACATCTTGAAGATTTTTAGATAGAATTTAATTCAATTTATTATGGCGATTAAAAAACTTAGCCTACACTTTTCCTAACAAATATTTTTTAAATATAAATTATGTTACCAAATAACACCAACCTTATAACATCTATTCCACCACCCCTTCTCAAAAAAGGTGGGCATTCAATTGATGATGAAAAGCATCGGTGGCAGTCCCTTTGCTTGCAGTCTTGGATAAATTCTGGGCATGATGTTTTTTCTATAAACTCAACGGACGAGATAGTTCTTCTTAAGGAGATTTTTCCAAATGTAAATTTTATTCCTGCTTTTAGGAGTACGCATGATGTCAATAGCCGACATTTGATTTATATTTCAGATGCTTTGAATTCTATCAAACTTTTACCCGCTAAAAGAATTGCAATATGCAATGCTGATGTTTTAATTTCAGAAAGTATCAATGGCGCTATTCTAATAAATGATCCAGATTTCTGTTATTCAAATCGTATTGATATTGAGTCCACTGAGTCTAGAGCGGGTGATATATTTTATGGAATCGATTATTTTAATATGAGTGAAAAGTTTGTGAATTCTTTACCAGAGACATTATTTGCTTTTGGTCTACCATGGTGGGACTACTGGTTACCAGTTCATGCGTTATCTACGGGCTTAACCATTCATAAACTTCTAAATGAACAATTATCGCCTATCTTGTTACATAAAAAACATAATAACGCCTGGAATCCGTCAGAACTGTCAATATTAGGTCAATATTTTTTTAGCCTTGCTTGGAATACTACAGAAACTCAAAACAATATCTCCCTTGTTGAAATGTTTCATAATTTTAATGCTGCATCAAATAATCAAAATCAGCTTCAACTTCATATTTTTTTAGCTCAATCTATATCCTCTTATATTAATTTTCATTCAGCTCCATTAATTGTTTAATTAATTTCAGTAAAGTTAAAATCTTAAATATACATCGTTACCTTAACTGACCTTTACAATTATTAGATATTAATGTCGAAAGTATCGAATAGATTGATTAATCATCTTATACTTTAGTGGGATTTAGGATTATTAATATTTTGAATAAAATATTAATAATCAATTTGATGGCTTATATCATTCTCATGATAATTATGAGCCACTAAACCTATCTCAGAATTAAGATTATTTAATCAACAATTACTAATCACTGTTTGGGTTTATTACAGATCTAGCCAATAAAGGTGAGTGTCGCTGTGATGATGTAGCTATTATTTAATCAAAACATTTTGAATTAAAAAATTGCAAGGAATTAGTCAAGTATTTGAATTAAGTCTGAATTATTCAATTGCGGAATATCGATATGCCAAACTATTATTATCAATACACTGATACATATTTAAGATATAAATAGTTAATAGAAATAAAGACTATTTTCGGTCATCGTTAAATTTGAACTACTTACTATTATCCCCTATATTCAGCAGCCTTAAGAAATTATGTGGCTCCTTTAGATTGAATACATTAAGTTTTGATGACCCTTAAATCCCACCAAAAAAGAAACTTTTGTTGTCAAAAATTCGTCTAACGACCCTGAAATTTAAAACTTCTTTTTTATAAGAGATAAGCCCTGCAAATTTGCTGTTATGTAGAGGAGCCAATCTTTTTAATCACGCTAGCTAGCTTTTTAGCATATTCTGGGTCTGTTGCATATCCTGCTTTTGCCATGGCATCTGCATAGCTATTGATGTTGCTTAGATTACTGAGAACATTTTGGTAGCGGGGATTATTTGAAATCATGTTGGCAAAGTCCTTGAAGGAATCTGCATAGGAGTCATATGCTCTGAATTTTTCAACTCTCGTTTGCTTTTCACCGTTGATATATTCAGTGGTGACCGCAGAAACTGTTTTGCCTGTCCAACTACCAGTTGCTTTTATGCCAAATAGATTATTACTTTGGGTACCGTCTGCACCTCTAATTTCCTTTTTGCCCCATCCAGTCTCTAATGCGGCTTGACCCAGCATAAAATTTGCCGGTAGTCCAGTAGCATTACTAGCTTGCTGTGCATAACTTGCCATTTTGCTGGTAAACGAACTAACAGTTTCTTTAACGGCACTACCTACAGAAGAAGCCATTGCGTCTCCTGCATCCTCTAGCGAACTAAAGAGTTTTGAGACCTTATCCATAAATGAAGGGTTGGCCTTAGCACTGCCATACATTGATGCTGCTGAGGTATAGGCAGCTACTTTTGAGCCGGCATTGGGGTCAAAACGATTAAGGCCAAGTGCTTTAGAGCTAATCGGCTCATCGCTTTGTTTGAGTGGATCGTTTTGAATGCCTGCAGCTTTAGTCAGCTGCTTAACCAACACATCCGCTAAACCAATACCCTTGCCTGATGCAAGCTTTTGACTTAACTGCTGATCAAACATGGATGTATAAAGTTTATTTTGTTCGGTATTAAAGACTCCATCCTGTGGACTAGCTTCTCGCATACTTTTGAGCATCATATTGATAAAAATAGCCTCAAATTGCTTTGCAACACCCTTAATAGCCTCTGGTGAATTCTCTACAGCGGATTTCTTGAGACTGGATAGACTATTGGTATCCAATGCCAGTTGATTACTGACATCAGAAGCCGAAATAGAGTTGCTAGGAAGTGCCATTGCGTTCTTATCGTTGTTACTTAAATAATCTCAAGTTCAGCACGTAATGAACCAGCTGCTTTGATGGCCTGCAAAATAGCAACTAAGTCTTGTGGCGTCGCACCAACTGCATTGAGTCCACGAACAACGTCTGATAAAGATGCGCCACCAGCCAACTGAATCACGTTTCCTGGGTCCTGGTTCATACTTACTTGCGATACCGCAGACTCAACCGTTCTACCCGTATTCGAGAAAGCACTAGGCTGGCTAATCACTGGTGTTGTGCTGATCACGACTGTCAAGTTGCCATGGGCTACTGCACAGTTCTCTAGCTCAACTGTTTGATTAAGTACGATGGATCCAGTTCTAGCATTGAGAATGACCTTCGCTTCGCCCTTAGCTGGAATCACATCAATACTCTCTAGGGCGGCTAAAAATTGCACGCGGTTACCGTTTTCTACGGTATTCGGGTCAATCTGAATAACTCTGGAATCTTGGGCAAAAGCAATGGGTTTACCAAAACGCTTATTGATTGCTGATGTAACGATACTGGCGGTAGAAAAGTCAGAATATCTTAGCTCAAGACTGACCATCTCCATACCCAATAAATTATTTGGAATCGTTCTTTCAACGGTAGCTCCCGCAGAAATACGGCCAGCGTTGAGTTGATTAATAGTTGCAGAGCTGCCGTTTGCAGATGCACTTGCACCTCCAATCACGACGTTACCCTGAGACATCGCATAGACCTGTCCGTCAGCACCTTTTAAAGGAGTCAATAAGAGCGTACCGCCACGCAGTGTTTTGGCGTTACCCATGGCTGAAACAGTCACATCTAAGTTTTGACCAATTTGTGCAAAAGGCGGCAGATTAGCAGTCACAATTACTGCAGCAACGTTCTTTAACTGAATTTGTGAATAAGTTCCAGGCGGCAAAGTCACGCCCAAGGACTGCAACATATTCAAAGTACTTTGAAGGGTGAATGGAGTTTGGGTAGTTTGGTCGCCCGTACCGTCCAAACCCACTACCAAGCCGTAACCAATCAATTGGTTACTACGAACGCCCTGAATATTTGCTAAATCTTTAATTCGCTCTGCCTGTGCAGCAGGAACAATCACCATGCTTGCCAAAACGCCAGCGCAGACTACTAGCAAACCCGCGAGGCTTTTTTGCCATTGAGGAGTTTTATCTGCTCTAAATAAGGAGAAACGATGGGTTTTGTTCAGTAATGGCATAAACATTTAGAAAGGGATCATAGTTTTGAAGAAACGGGTTACTGAACTCGCCATATATGAACTATCTATAGTGTTGTTAGTACGATATTCAATACGCGCATCTGCTACCGTACTTGAGTCAACCGTATTGTTGACAGTGATCATTTTCGGGTTCACTACACCAGAGAAACGAATGAACTGTGCACCTTCGTCAAAGCCGATTTGCTTCTCGCCTGCAACTGTTAAATAACCGCTCGGGGATACTTCGAGAACGGTTGCTGCAATACTTCCTGTAAACGTATTGTCTTGCTGACCACTGCCCTTATTCTCATTAGAAAGTCCGTTAGCCCAGGTCCAGGTTGGACTGACCGTATTGCCAAACTGGTCTTTTGCGGTTGCCGTAGATGATGCAGTCTTAGAGGATAGATTATCTAAAGTCGTTTTACTTTGAGTACTTTCGGCTACTAGAACCGTGACAATGTCGCCTACCGCACGGGCACGATTGCCTTCAAAAATAGGTCGATAGTTTCCAGTGCTATAAATGGTTCCAGGTGCAGACTGTCCAGAGTAAGGGCGGGTAGTTCCTGGACCCGGATTTTGCGTAATTGTCGAGGGCGTTACTGCACAAGCTCCCAAGATCGATAGTGCAGAGACAGCGCTAACAAGCTTGATAGCGGAGTTGCGAGAATTAAACATTAAACGCATTTGTATTAGCCACCTAATTGTGCCAAGCGCTGCAACATCTGATCGGATGTTGTAATCGCCTTACTATTGATTTCATAAGCGCGTTGAGTTTGGATCATATTGACCATCTCCTCAACCACATTCACGTTAGAGGTTTCAATAAAGCCTTGCACCAAGACGCCAGTACCATTCGCACCAGGGTTCGAAGGGTTTGGTGTACCAGAAGCTGCAGTTTCAGTATAGAGGTTCTCACCTTTTGCGCTCAAACCTGCTGGATTAATAAAAGTTGCTAACTGAATTTGACCAACCTGGGTCTGTGCTACGGTATTTGGCAAGGTAACGGAAACCACACCGTCAGCTGCAACCGTCACGGTTTGGGCAGTTGCTGGGATCGTAATCGGTGGCTGGACTGTGTAACCACTAGAAGTCACTAACTGACCAGTACTATTAATCTGAAAACTACCATCACGGGTATATTGAGTTGTGCCATCTGGCATCAAGACTTGATAAAAACCACTACCGTTAATGGCGATATCAGTGTTGTTGCTAGTTTGCTGCAAGTTACCTTGGGTAAAGATGCGCTCAGTTGCCACGGGTTTTACACCGGTACCGATTTGCATGCCAGAGGGCAACTGGGTCTGCTGCGATGATTGGGCACCAGGCTGACGTAGGGTTTGATAGAGCAAATCCTCAAACACCGCACGTGATTTTTTAAAGCCAGATGTACTCACGTTCGCCAAGTTATTGGAGATCACGTCCATTTGGGTTTGTTGTGCTTCTAGGCCAGTTTTTGAAATCCAGAGCGAGCGTATCATCTTGTTTCCTTTAATTTAGGTGCATCTTGACACATAAAGTATTAACTTAAATTGTAGATTTGAGCGGCTTGTTGGTCGCTATTCTCAGCATTCTTCATCAGTTGCATTTGAATATCAAAACTGCGTGCCAAAGAAATCATATTGACCATGCTATGAATGACGCTCACATTACTGTCTTCTAAAGCACCATTAACTACCTTGACTGTAGGATCGGCTACAAAACCAGCCCCGCTAGCAGACTTAAATAAGCCATCGTCACCACGTACCAAACTTTTTTCATCGGGATTTGAAAGCTTAATGACATCAATTGGGGTAGAAGGACCGCCACTGATTGCAGGATCAACACTTGAGATCGTGCCATCAGCACCAATCGAAATATTGACGTTCGGAGGAATCGTGATCGGTCCGCCACCGCCTAATACGTTGCGGCCGCCGGCAGTTTGCAAAATACCATTTTCACTAATCTTGAATGAGCCATTACGAGTCAAGCCCTCTGATCCATCAGGGCGTTGCACGCTAAACCAACCCTTACCTTCGATGGCTACGTCTAAGGTGCGGCCAGTTTGTTTAATAGCTCCAGGGGAAAAGTCAGTGCCGCCAGATGCATTTACTACAAAGGAGCGTGTATCTAGACTGCCACCTTGAATCGGTACAGATAAAAATGCATCGATCTGCGCCTTAAAACCAGTAGTAGATACGTTAGCCAAATTATTGGAGTTCGTTGCTTGCTGGTCCAAAATATGTTGGGCTCCAGTCATTGCGGTATAAATTACGCGATCCATATTTTCTCCTTAGCTTTCGTCTCTCTTAGTCTTACCTATTAGCCATTCATACCGATGAGTGTCTGATAAATTTGATCTTCAATTTTGACAACTTGAGCACTCGCTTGATAAGCCTGTTGAGCAGCTAATAAAGCCACCATATCGGTAGTTTGATTGACGTTAGAGTCCTCTAATGCGGAGCCTGTGATGGATCCCCTGCCTAAAGTATTGGCCGCCGCAATGACTGGTACGCCAGATTTATCAGTTTGCATCCAAGTATCATTGCCAACCTGTCTCAAGCCTGTATTACTTGGAATCCTTGCAACGCCAATTTGAGCTAAAGTTGCAGTAGTGCCATCACTATAAGATCCAATAATCTTGCCATCGGTATCTATTGACATTGAATTTAAATAACCAGTATCAGTACCAACTGTTGTGGTTTCTACAATAGGATCTGAGCCAGTTAAAAAGCCCGATGCGCTGACAGAAACACAGGATTGCGCTCCATAACTGCCATGAGTTACCGAAATTGGCTGCGCAGCTGCTGTGGTTGCGGCTGATAGCGTCATACCCAAATAAGTATCGGGTACTGTTCCAGTACTAGTAGTGTAATCACCCAAGACGCCACTAAAAGTTCCACTGCTTATTGCTGCATTTTTCGTAGCGCCTGCGGATAAACCCGTAAATATGGCAGCAACTTCTGTTGCGGTTAGTGTTGTGCCATCCGTATTGGTATAAGTCAAGCCACCGAATGTAACAGTGCCGTAGGGCGATAATGAAGAAGTGAAAGCTACTGTATCAACTTGATAAGTTTGTGTTGAAGTGGGGCTTGTATCATGTGGAGAGATCGGTAAGCTAATAGCAGTTCCTGTGATATCAAGAACTTTAAAGCCCGAACCATTCACTAAGTAACCATCACTATTTTGTGTAAATT
Source organism: Polynucleobacter sp. AP-Kaivos-20-H2 (assembly GCF_018882215.1). Taxonomy (GTDB): domain Bacteria; phylum Pseudomonadota; class Gammaproteobacteria; order Burkholderiales; family Burkholderiaceae; genus Polynucleobacter. The sequence goes on from NZ_JACVOX010000001.1 coordinate 534,786, forward strand.
GACCATTACGAGTGTAAACAGTATTACCAAGTACTGGGTCTGTTAAAACAAACATACCCTGTCCACTAATGGCTGCGTTCAATGGTGTTGTATTATTACTAATTGCACCCTGTGAAAATGATTGCGTCACATTGGATGCAAGTACCCCACCCCCTGTTTGAGTCGATAAACCTGAGTTGGCTGAGTTCAATTGCGATGAAAGCACGTTTGTAAAATCAACGCTCGAAGACTTATATCCAACCGTAGCGCTATTGGCAATATTTTTACCTAATACACTCAATTGCTCTGAGGCTGCATTTAATCCACTTAATCCTTCTATGAGTGACATACGAATCCTTTAATGATGAATAGTTTTAATGATGTATGGTGCGTATTTAACGAATCTGTGCCACATTAGAAATAGCGGTAGTCGTGTTGTTATCCAACATGATCTGTGTACTGGTATTTGCTGTTGGATTCAGAATTCCGGTAACGTTGGCTACTGTTAATCCTGGAGGATTGACATTCTTGCCAGCAACACTCGCAGCTAATTGAAACTTATATTGGCCATCTGGTAATTGATTGCCACTGGAATCTTTACCATCCCAAGCTAATGGCACGGTACCTGCAGGTTGTGGGCCCAATGTGATCACATCAACTGACTGACCAGCACTATTCAACACATTAACTTTCAATGACGATGCAGGAGTATCTAACTGCACACCAAAAGCAGCCTGTCCCTTGACAAGGTTGAGCGTGCTTCCTGGAACTAAAACACTCTTACCTACTAGACCAGATGCCTGATATGCCTGACTTGATTGCATTTGTGCTAATAGCGAATTCATAGAGTCATTGAGTTTATTCACGCCATCGACTGTTGAAATCTGCGCCATCTGACTTGTCATCTCAGCACTATTCATCGGATTAGTTGGATCTTGATATTTCATTTGCGCAACTAATAAGGTCATAAACTGATCCTGTATTTGTGAGGCAGAGCTAGCAGAGGCGCTAATCGCTGCACTTGCACTACCAGCGGCACTTGAATTATTAGTCGCACTTGGCAATGTAGTCACGCTGGGATTATTTTGGATAGTAGTCATCGTGTGGTCCTATTTAGTTTTGGCCAATGGTTAAAGTTCTTTGCAACATCGTTTTTGCAGCGTTCATCGTTTCAACGTTGTTTTGATACGAGCGTGATGTAGAGATCATGTTCACCATCTCTTGGGTAGCATTCACGTTAGGCATTGCTACCATGCCATCTTTATCTGCCAACGGATTAGCTGGGTCATGCACCATGCGAGCGGGTGTTTGATCTTCAATCACCTTATTGACCTTAACGCCCTGATGACCTGATGTGCCAACCGGTGTTGCTTCGAAGATAACTTGCTTGGCCTTGTAGGGTTGACCACTGGAACTCGTCGCACTATCCACGTTGGCCAAGTTACTAGCAACAGTATTTAAGCGTTGAGACTGCGCGCTCATCGCTGAACTAGAAATATTAAAAACGTTTTGTAAGGAGGACATAGTTATTCCGTTCTATCTAAATTAATTACCAGAATTCAGTGCTGTGGTCATATCTTTAATCTGAGCATTGAGCATCGTGATATTGGCTTCGTAATGAATGGCGTTATCCACGAACGCCGTTCTCTCGACCTCACCATCAACAGAGTTGCCGTCTACACTTCCCTGAATGAGGGGGCGATACAGCAAGTCAGCTTCACTGAGGCCATTGCCGCCCGGAATATGTTGGCCATGAGTAGTAGCAAGCGACATATTGCCGTTGGAACTCACCGCAGCATTATTGGCTGCACTAGCCACATTGGCTTCCAGGGCTTTTTTAAGCGAGCTGGCAAAGTCGATATCCCGTGCTTTGAAGTTCGGGGTATCGGCATTGGCGATATTGGCCGCTAAAATTTCTTGGCGTTGAGCCCTTACCCGCAAGGCAGTTGCATTAAAATCAAAGAGCGCGTCTAATTTATCCATTTATTTCTCCAATTTCTCTAAAGAAATCCTTAAGTCAGCCGTAATAGGTTTTGTAGTACTGCAAATACCTATTGACGGCATTTTCACTAATGTAATTTGCCAGCCTCTTTCTCGATCTACCAATAAAAGGGGTAATAGTTCGGCTAATTGAGGCATTGACTTGCCCCCAAAATCCTAAAATCATGTTTTCGCCATCCTTTTGGACTGGAATTAAGCATGCATTCCTTACATAAAACGCCCTCAAAATTCAAAAACAGTACTGAAAAGCCTCTTTTAGGGTCTTTTTTGCAGGGTTTTGAAACCCTCGTGATTGGCATGATTGCCAGCGTACTGATTTCGTTTTTGGTGCTTTACCCTAAAATTAGCTGGGCCCAGGCACAAACTCCCGCTTTCCAGAGCCTAAAAGTCATCAATCAGAAGGTAAAAGACTTTCTAACCACTCAAAGTGCAGGCTCACCTGGCAAACCAGAAATTACGGTGACCCCCATGGAGGAAGGCACTCAATTGACTTATTGCCCTTCTCCCGAAGCCTTTTTTCCACCCAACAGCGCAGCCTGGGGCAGAACTACCGTAGGTGTTCGCTGTGGCCAACCCAAGCCTTGGACGGTTTACGTCCAAGCCAATGTCAGTATCATTGCCAATTATGTAGTCGCTGGAAACCCCATTGGCCAAGGTCAAACGATCAACGCCAATGACTTGCAGCTTCAAAAGGGCGACTTAACCATCCTACCAAACGGAATTTTTACCGAATTTAATGGGGTAATCGGCCAAAGCGCCAGAATGTCCTTAGTGGCTGGCACTATTCTTAAAAAAGAGATGCTCAAAATGCCTATCCTTATTCAAAAGGGGCAGTCCGTAAGAGCATCTAGCAGCGGCAAGGGTTTTGCTATAAGTACCGAGGGCCAGGCTCTAAATGATGCGGCCGAAGGTGAAGTGGTTAAGGTAAAAGTGAATAACGGCAGTGTTATCACTGGAATTGTCAAAAAAGATGGTCAAGTTGAAGTGGGTGGTAGCAAAAATTAGATTTAAAGGGAATTAAATTGGGGAAATATTAAAGTTAAGGTATACGGAACCGTAAAAGAAGGTGTCGAGCTGGAGTTTGTTAGGTAACATCAAGATAGAATGGGATCAGACAAGTAACAGCACGGTGCACACGAGAAGTATTTTTTACCCAATTAAAGCTAGAGTGAAACTATGAAAATTAACGACAACCTGAAGACCGGACTAAACACTGCAGTAGAAAAACCTGCTGCGAGTGAAGCTGAACCTACTTCCGCCGTTACTTCAAACTCTGGCGTAGCGCCCTCACCTGCTCAAATAACGACCCTATCAAATCAGCTGCAAGCATTGCAAGCCTTACAAGGAGATCTTGGAGCAAGCTCTATGTTTGACGCTAAAAAAGTAGATGCAATTCGTGCTGAAATTGAAAGCGGTCAATTTTCCGTTGACGCTGGCAAAGTAGCCGATGGCATGATTAAAGATGCAGTTGCTTTTTTCAAACCCAAATAAGTGTATGGGTAAGTAAATGTTGAGTTAGATCCCTCTTCATTTACCTCATCACACCTTTATCGACATCAGCGATCTATCATGACTATAGCTAAAACAAACTTAGTCAACACCTTTACAGGATATGTAAAGGATCTAAACTCCAAAATCAAAACTGTCAAATCAGAGATTGCGAGTGGTCAAAATACACTCACTTCTGATCAACAAGCCACCGTTACTAGTTTGTCTGCAACCATTAAAAGTTACAGCACTCCACAAGCCAGTATTACCGCCGCGCAAAATACCATTAGCGTTGCACAAAAAGCCATTGCATCTATATTGCCAATCATGAATCAGATGCAACAACTTGCAGCACAGGCATCAAATACATCTATCGGCTCATCCGATAGTATGAATATGAATTTTCGTTTTCAACAACTGTTTACTCAAATTGGAAAATTGGCTACTAGTGCAGGACTTAATGGTACAAATCTACTGAGCGGCACTGCTGGTATGAATGTTATCACTGGCACCGATAAAACTGCGACTTCACGATCTTACGTGAATAGCGTCAACGTTTACGGCATGATGACGATGGGCCTCCTGAGCAATATTAAAGTAGATTCGCCAGATAATGCGCGGGCAGCTATGAGCGCTCTTCAAAGCGCTATAGCCCAAATTAATAATGGACAGTCCACACTCAAAATAACAAGTGCTAAGTTAGCTACGCAAGCCACAACGCTAAATGGCCTAGCGAGTGACTCTCAAAAAACGATTGATACGCTGCAAAAGGCGGATATAGTAAAGTTGAGCGCAAAATTGACTCAACTACAAAACGAGCAAAATGTTGATTATCAACTCATCAGTCAGCTTGATCCTACTGCCTACAAGACCTTAAAGATCCTAAGTCTTACCACTTCCTAATCTTAATATTCTGACTTTGTAATATTTTTAATATTCAAAGTTAAATCATTTAGATTTAAGTTTTACAAAATCCCACCGTTAAAGAAATCATAGAACGAATACTTCTGCGGAAGTATTCAAATGAGCTAACGTCATAGTTAGCGCAGAGCTCTGTTGATGTGGTCTAAGTACTACGCACTGATGCTTTTTCGTAAGTTGGTTTGGTTTATGCATGGTGCATAAAAAACCGTTTATCGCAATCTTTTTGATTGCGTAAATTTAACTCAAGGAAAAGAATCATGTTTACATTTAGCCCATTACAAATCACTTTAGCGTCTGCTGTTTCAAATGATCAACAGCAAATTATTGACGTTCAAAATCAATTGTCTGCAGGCAAAAGAACTTTAAATGCTGGCGAAAACGGCATCGTTACTCGCTTAGCTAGTCAAGCCTCTGCTTATGACACTTCAGTGAAGAACATTACTTCAGCTCAAAGCGTACTTTCTGTTGGCTCCACTACGTTGACATCAATGAGTTCTATTGCAACTCAATTAAAGAATATTGCAACACAAGGTGCATCAGCAGGACTTGCAACGTCTGATCGTGATAGCTTGGCCACAACATTTGCTAGTCTTTACTCACAGTTGACCACTCTATCGACTGCAGCGAGCATTAACGGTAATAACATAGTTAACAGTGCAACCGCCTTAACTGTTAAGTATGACCCTACTCAATCAGCATTTTCCATGACGGGTGTTGATATGCCGACTGCAATTGCCGCCGCTACAACCTCTGCTGCAGTAGCCGACAATACAACATTCACACAAACTCTTGCAGGGACTATCGTCACAGAAATGACAACTTTTTTGGATGCCATCTCTACAGCACAAGGCTCCATAACATCTTACTCCGTAGCTTTGGACGCGATGACTACTGGTGCAAAGGGTGTGTCGGCAAGTCTGAATTCAACTATTGACTCAATCCAAAATGTTGATTCAACAGCAATGCAGGCAAAATTGCAGTCACTCAACAACCAACAAAGTATTGATTACTACCTTGTTAGCCAAATGAATACTGAAAGTGCTGCAATTTTGGCAATTTTTAGATAAGTTTCTCTCTAAACCAAGAAAAGCCAGGTTATTCCTGGCTTTTTTTATGCTTTGAAAAATAGCTACGCTCTCTATTATTCAGGTATCTAAATTAATTCTGAGAGGAATTAGCAATGAATAACGTCATCACAGGCTTGGCAGCGACCCTATCAACTTCGGTAAACGATACCCAAAGTGAGATCGTTAAGACCCAGACGGATCTAGCGGCCGGGAAAAAAACCCTCAATCCCGCTGAAACTGGCGTAGTGACTCGCTTAAGCGCGCAATCCTCTGCTTATGCTACCGTCGTGCAAAACGTGACGGCAGCACAAAATGTGATTAATGTCGCTCAAAGTGGCATGACATCCATCGTGGACATCATGGTTCAAATGAAGAATATGGCAGTACAGGCTTCTAGCGTTGGTCTAAGTGATACTGATAGAGCTAGCCTTCAGGTGACCTTCTACAATTTGGCTCTCCAGGTAGCTAGTCTAGGAACTAGCGCGGCTGTCAACGGTAACAACCTTCTTAACGGCACCACCCTGAGCGTCACAACTGATATCACTGGTAACAATAGTCCAACCACTACCATTGGTCCAGTCGATGTTGCCACTACAGCGACCACAATTGCAGCCTTAGATATCAGCACTACGACTGGTGCCTCAGCAGCTTTACTTTCGTTGACAACTGAAATTAATACTATGTCTAGCGGGCAAGCTAGCTTGATGGCTTCATCGGTAGCTTTAGGGGCTCAAGGTACAAATGCCCAAAAACTAAGTGATGGCCTCTCAAAAGTCATCGACTCAATCCAAAATATCGATCCCACCAAGTTACAGGCTTATTTACAGAATTTAAATACTCAACAAAGCGTCGACTATTACCTTGTTAGCCAAATGAATACTGAAGCTGCAGCAGTGCTGACTATTTTTAGATAAGTTATGATGCATGCTTAAGGACTTGAGTTTAAAGGTATTTTTTTATGTTTAATTCGCGCAATGCCATCAATACTTATGTGGCGATTGACAACAACCAACAGGGCGCTAGTTTTGAAAAAAGATGGTTTGAGTCTGTCTTAATGGTGCTCAATCGTGTGCTGAATAATGAGTTTAACGCTGTCGAAACTCATAAAAAGCTACTTGAAGTTTGTGAAGGCCTTCAATGGGTTCAAGAAAACTTGAATGAAAAGCTAAATTCACAACATCGGACACTACTCAAAAATATCTACGGAACCAATATACAGATCCTAAATGGAGCAATGAAAACAGGTAATTTAGAGTATCTACCGTTGGTTGCAAAGTCCATCCAGATTATCTTGGAGCCATATAACAAGAGTACAAAGACTGCTTAGATTGAACTGACCTGATTTTTAGTACCACTCCAATAGAGAGGATTTTTGATAATCTTCTACCTTAAAGGAGTGCTAAATATGGCTAAAGGTCAGCGTCTCAAACCCGAGCAAATCGTCACCTTATTGCGTCAAATCGATGTTTTAACCACCAATGGCAAAACCCTAGCCCAGGCCTGCAAAGAAGTGGGAACGGTGGAGCAAAGTTACTATCGCTGGCGCAAGATCTACGGCGGCATGAAAGTCGATCAGGCTCGTAAGTACAAAGATCTAGAACTGGAAAATACCCGGCTTAAGAAACTCGTAGCGGACTTATCGCTACGAGAAGTGATGCTCAAGGAAGTCATTAAGGGAAACTTCTAAGCCCTACTAGGCGTAAAAATGCAGCGCAGCTGCTCATGGATAAGTATCTCGTCTCTGAGCGGTCTGCCTGTAGTTTGGTAGGGCTCTCCAGAGCAGCTTATCGGTATATGCCACTCCCTCGAGATGACGAGGGGCCGCTGCGAGCTGAGGTCATCCGTATGGCGAGCACCTATGGCAGGTACGGCTACCGATTTATTGCAGGCATGATGCGTAATAGCGGTTGGGGCCAAGCGACTACTGCCAAGGTGGCTCGCATCTGGCGAGAGGAAGGCTTAAAGATCCCACAAAAACAACCCCCTAGAGGTAGACTCTGGCTCTCCGATGGTAGTTGTATGCGCCTGCGAGCTACTGCCCCCAATCATGTTTGGAGTTACGACTTTGTCTTTATTAGAGATGCCTATGGCGGCAAGATCAGGATGCTCACGATGATTGATGAGTTCAGTAGAAGGTGCCTAACCATCCACTGCGCTAGAAGGATTGGCTCGGTCCAAGTGATTGAGCAACTGGCGAATGCCATGATTGACAACGGTATACCGGAATACATCCGAAGTGATAATGGCCCAGAATTTATTGCCAAAGACCTGCGCAGTTGGTTATCTGGCATTGGAGTGAAAACCGCTTACATTGAACCGGGCAGCCCCTGGGAAAATGGCTTTTGTGAAAGCTTTAACGGCACCTTTAGAGATAACCTTTTGGATGGGGAGATCTTCTATAGCTTGAAGGAAGCACAGATCATCGTGGGGGAATGGGTGAAACACTATAACCATGTCAGGCCGCATAGTGCATTAGGTTATAGACCACCAGCACCCCAAACCCAAGTACCCAAACTATTGCAGAATCAACCCATGTTGCTGCAATGATTTACTATAGAAAAACTCTCTTTGGTAGTGGCCCTAAATTGACAGCAGTTCAAGATGACTAGAGATTATTAAAAATATCGATATGAACTATATCAGGCGGAGTTTTATTCAAGACGAATTTGGTTTAAATACGGCACAACTGAACTTATTACAGTCAAATACCTACATAAACTGCTTAAGATACTTAATTAAATTAAAGTTTGGATAAGTTGGGTCGTAAAAGGCTGTACATGGGAATATTCTCACAACTATTTTAGGGTAACTCTATGCCTAGCATAATCACAAATCTTTCAAGTCTAAGTAATTACTCGGGCGCTCGTATTTCGAGCAGTGATATAACTGCCTTAGCTAACAGTACCACCCCCTTACAGAGTCTTTCTCCCGCACAAATCAGTAATATTTCGACATCCGCTTTGGCTGCAGCGACCTCAACGTTTATTAATAACTTAACAACGGCACAACTAGCAGCGCTTTCTTCAACACAAATTGCTAGTCTGTCAAGCGCCTCTCTTTCACAACTATCAAGCACTTCTGTAGCATCATTAAGTGCATCAGAATTGAATACGATAGCGCTTAGAACTTCAATACTGCAAGCACTAAGCACTAGCGGTCTTCAAAATTTGTCCACAAGTGTCATTGGATCGCTCACTTCAACAGTCCTTAATAACCTAACTACTAGCCAAATTGCAGCCTTATCTACTACACTTACTGCCTGTTTGAGCTCATCAGCAGTTGCTGGTTTGAACTCTGCCACTTTGACCGCGCTTGGTACTACAGGCATTGCATCATTGGCCTACAGAGGATTTGGCAGCATCTCTAGCGCAGCACTTGCTGGTCTGACTTCTACCCTAGCCGGTGCTTTGAGTAGCAGCGCTATTGCCAATCTCAACTCTAGTCAATTGGCTAGCTTAAATACCAATGCCTTCGCAACTTTAGGCACTTCGCTAAGTGCGAACTTGACTTCATCAGCAGTTGCTGGTTTGAACTCTACCGCTTTGACCGCGCTTGGTACT
>NZ_JACVOX010000001.1:543901-874636 GCF_018882215.1 Polynucleobacter sp. AP-Kaivos-20-H2
CTGACCGCGCTTGGTACTACAGGCATTGCCGGATTATCTACTTCGGCTATTAGTGGTATCTCTAGCGCAGCACTTGCTGGTCTGACTTCTACCCTAGCCGGTGCTTTGAGTAGCAGCGCTATTGCCAAGCTCAACTCTAGTCAATTGAATGCTTTGAGCACTTCTTACTTTGCCAATTTAACAAGCTCTAATATTGCCGTGCTTTCAACTTCAGCAATTGCTGGACTTACATCAACGAATGTTTCACAATTGAGTAGTAGTCAGTTTGGAGGATTAACTGCCGCTGAACTCAGTGCTATGACCACATCTGCACTTGCAGCACTTAATTCTAGTGGTGTTGTGACATTGACAAGCACGCAAACAGCAAGGCTTTCAGACAGTCAATACAGTGCTCTGATGGTAAGGTAGAGCCTTCACCAAGTCGCTCAACTTACTAAATTACTGAAGAAATTAAATCAGCCAAATCACTAGCATAGACTTCTGATTTGGCTGACCAGTAATCAATTACCGCCTTTTGCTTAAGATGTTCATTTAAAGCTGTTCTTTTTTCCTCATTAAGAGCTAACTCTAATGCTATTTCATAGTATTGGTCGTAAGAAACCGCAGAAAGCTCTCCAAGAGATAGGTCTGAAAGCAAGCTAGAGCAAACACGGGAAGCAAAAGATTCGCCTCGTATGGTAACAACTGGCAGACCTGCAAATAATGCATCACTACAAGTAGTGTGTCCGTTATACGGGAAAGTATCTAAAAAGAGGTCTGCCAGGCAATATCGGGCTAAGTGCTCATCGATACTAGGAACCCGCTTTGCAAAAATAATGCGACTAGGATCAATAGACTTCGAAGCATAAGCAATTAAATTTTGTTTCGCTGTTTCGTTTAGATCCATAAGCCACAAACAACTACTCTTTACTTCTTGAAGTAGCTTGATCCAAACCTCAAAGATTTGTGGAGTAATTTTATAGTTGTGATTAAAGCAACAAAAGATAAAGCCCTCTTCAGGCAATCCATACTGAGCTCTGGTTGCTATTTTTTCAGGCCGCTGAATACTTGCATCTCGCGGTAGATAGCATTGCGGTAGATACAATAATTTTTCAGCATAAGATCCCGCATACTGTGGGGGGGCAATATTTTGGTCCGCAATCAGACAATCAACATAAGGCAGACCTAAAGTGCCTGGATAACCTAAATAGGTCATTTGAATGGGAGCTGGTCTATGAGCTAGCACTCCTAATCGGCAGTCCGCTGTATAGCCCGATAGGTCAATTAAAACATCGATTTCAAGTAAATCTACCAATTGAGCAATTTCGACATCAGTCTTAACTGCACAATTAAAAAAATGATCAAAGCTAGAAGCGTAGCGCTGATAAATCACACTACCATCTTTTGCGCCAGTAAATAAACCGGTTAATTCAAACTTTTGTCGATCAAATTTTTCAATCGCTCCAATTAAAAGATAACCAACAGGATGCTCCCGAAAATCCCCCGATATAAAACCAATTCTTTTTTTATAGTGAGCATATTTTTTACCCGCATTCATTGGCTTTAGGTTGGGTAAAAATTTATGCTCACCAAATATGGTGGCACATTTTTTAGCTAAATCTACCGATCCGGAAATAGCCATGAATGCTAATGGATTACAGACTTTTCGACCTTGATCTACACCTTCAAAAATAGTAGCACAAATAGCATCATAATCTTCCCAATCACAAATATGCATTTTTGCGTTCATAAGTTGCCCCAATGCATAGGGAGCATCTTTATCAATATTAAGAAGATTTAAAAATACTAACGCAGCCCTCTCATACTCTTTAAATTGAGAAAGTAAAAGGCCCTGACCTTCGTGGGCGACGGCATCAAGTGGATTAACCTCAGCAGCCTGCATGAGGGTCAATAATGAATCTTTATGCCTTCCCAGAATTTGCAACGCACAGGCTTTATTGTGATACACGCCGGACTGACTTGGATCAATCTGAGTAGCTTGATCATAAATGGCAAGAGCATCCTCAAGGCGACCAAGATCTTGAAGACACTTTCCAAGTGCAGCGAAGCCCATGCCAACATTTGGATAGAGGTTTACTAAAACTGTAAAGCACTCTAAGGTCTGTAGCAATTCACCTTGATAGGTTTTCGCAACCCCCAGAGAATATAAAGCTACATAATTATTAGGCTCTAGTGATAACGACTCAAGTAAGTAAGGTTCTGATTCAAAATACTTACCCTCATTTTGAAAAGACAATGCTATCTCGTTGAGTTCTTCATAGCGCTTTTTTTGCTCGGACATAATCTAGCCTTGAGTTCTATTTAGTTTTTTATTGATTATCTAAACTTCAGCATGGCTTTACTAGCTTCCATGCCTTGCTCGAGAATAAACTGATAGGGAGCAGCCATGGTTGGCAGCATCAACATGATGACTAAAAATCCGACCGTCAATGTAATTGGAAAGCCAATACCGAAAATATTGAGTTGCGGTGAAGATCTTGTCAAAATACCCAAGGCTATATTGGTAATCAGTAAAGTGGCCACCACCGGTAAGGAGAGCTGCAAACCAATACTAAAAAGCTGGGCACCCCAACTTGCAATCATCTTGCCATCGATCATATGGGGCTCTAGGGTTACTGGAAAACTATAAAAACTATCTAACAAAGCCGCAATCATCATCAGGTGGCCATTCATACTGAGAAAAACTAACAACGCCAAGATACCCATCAGTTGGCTAATCACAATCGTACTACCTCCAGCTGATGGATCATAGGTGGTTGCAAAACCAAAACCCATCGTCATGCCGCATACCTGCCCCGCCATCTCAATGCCGCTAAAGATAATTTGCACCATAAAGCCAATCGCTAATCCAATCACCACCTGTTCTGCAATGACCAAGAGTCCACTAAGCGAGAGTAAATCAACCGCTGGCATGGGAGGTACTGCCGGCGCAATAATAATCGCCAATAAAATCCCCATGGCTACTTTAATGGGCATGGCAATAGCAAGATTGCCGAAAAATGGAGCGATAGAAACAAAACCTAAAATTCTAATAGCAGGCAGTAGGATGCTGACTACCCAAGCCTGAATCAAATCACTATTGAGGGTTAGCATTTTTTATTTTTGATTGCAGCTAAGATTGTTTTATCAACCCATTAATAGAGAGAAATTACTAAACATCCCTCTCATGTAGGAAACTAGAACGGCAATCATCCAAGGCCCCGCTATTAGGAGTGTGGCAAGGATACCTAATAACTTTGGAATGAAAGATAAGGTTGCCTCGTTAATCTGGGTGGCTGCTTGAAAAATAGAGACTATTAAACCAACCACTAAGGCGACAATTAATAGTGGTGCTGCAACCATTAAGGTAGTTTCCATAGCCAATCGGCCGATATTCATGACTGATTCTGGGGTCACGATAATTCCTTAAGAAGCAAAACTGGCTGCTAAAGAGCCTAGTAAAAGTTGCCAGCCATCTACCAAGACAAACAGCATGAGCTTAAACGGCAGAGAAATAATTGCCGGCGAGACCATCATCATACCCATGGCCATCAACACACTGGCAACCACCATATCAATAATTAAAAAGGGAATAAAAATACTAAAGCCGATCTGAAAGCCCGTTTTGAGTTCACTAGTCATAAAGCTGGGCACTAAAACACTCATCGGAATGTCATCTGGAGTGGCTACTTTTTTACCAGACATATTTAAGAACAAAGCGAGATCGGTTTCACGGGTTTGCTTGAGCATGAATTCTCTGATCGGAACTGATCCTTTGTCTAGAGCTTGCTGCATCGTGATCTTATTTTCATTGAGAGGCTGATAGGCTTCGTTATAAACGCGATCAAATACGGGACCCATCACAAAGAAGGTTAAGAATAGAGCTAAGCCCAACAAAATTTGGTTCGGTGGAGTTGCCTGTGCACCAATCGCCTGACGCAATAGGGAAAGCACAATAATGATGCGAGTAAAGCTAGTCATCATCAATAAAAGGGTTGGTAAAAAAGATAATGATGTCAGCAAAATCAGAGTCTGAAGACTCAGGCTGTAATTTTGGCTTCCACCAGGACCAGCGGAGCTAGTCAAAACATTCAATGATGAATTATTGGCTGCATAACTTGGTATCGTATAAAAAATACAAGCCAAGGCAAAGCCCAAGCACAAGGCCCAAAACAGAGTCTTGGCGTTAAGTGTGGCGGGTTTGAATTCATTTAGATCATTCATTGCCATCACCTACTTTAAGAATTTTCCGTAAAAAACGCTTCACATTCTCTTTGTGAAACTTGGCAGAATTGGTTTGAGGTATAAAGCTACTTTGTGTCTTGCGTGAATCTTCTCGATCTGCAGAGGACGTGAATGGCTGCCCTTCATCAAATTCTGGTCTAAATTCAAAACGAGGTTCGGGTTGATATTGTTCACGTCCACTACGCTTGGTACTTGGTGCTGTCTCATCCTCATAGAAAGGAGCCTCATCGTAGCCATCACTAAAGTCGAGTTCTGACACCTTAAAATTAGCCAAACTATTGACTTGGCCTGATGCCACACCAACAACTACCCAATTACCACCGATTTCAACCACAACTACGCGCTCGCGAGGCCCTACACTCACTCCACCCACTATTTTTGCAACGGACTGATTACCAATCTTCGCGTGATTGAGTTTTTTCATAGCCCAAGCTAATCCAGCAATCAATCCTAATACCAAAAGTAAGCCGAAAATTACTCGGAAAGGTCCGCCATCTGATTCTGGGACACGAGTGATCTGGGCCATAGCAACTTCACTAAAGAAGATGCTTGTGAGTATTGCCCAGTTTCGTATTGTCATGATGGTCATCGTGCTCTTTTTCTAGCTTATTTATTTAATTTACGAATACGCTCGATTGGCGTAATGATCTCAGTGAGGCGAATACCAAACTTTTCATTAATCACCACCACTTCGCCTTTAGCAATCATGGTGCCATTGACTAGAATATCCATTAAATCGCCAGATGCGGCATCTAACTCAACAATAGAGCCCTGTGTTAACTGCAGGAGAGACTTGATTGGAATTTTGGTTCGGCCGATTTCTACTGAAAATTGAACCGGAATATCTTTAATGAATTCCAAATCCTTTTCCTGTGGCAGGGACTTGTCGGCCCCTTCTAACTCATTAAACACTTCGGCGCCCGCTTGATTGCCAGATTCAATTTCATTTGCCATCATTGGCTCCTTTAATATATTCAGATGCGTCAGGTTTCAAGAGTTTTTCAACTCGCAATGCGTATTGATTGTTATAAATGCCATAGCGACAAGACAGCACAGGTACGTTATCTACTGTTACCGGTATTTCTGCTGAATAAGGGAAGGGAATAATATCGCCGCTCTTTAAGGCAATAATTTCTTCCATCAGCATCGTTTTATTACCTAAATTGGCAACTACCTCTACTTCAACTGCTTCTACCTGTTGAAGCAAAGTCTCTTCCCAAACATGATCATGCTCAGCAACCATGCCCTGAGTCTGCGATGTCAGAATATCCATGATTGGCTCGAGCATCATATAAGGTATGCACAAGTCAATCTCGTAAGGGGTTTCACCAATCGTCAGCGTAAACGTAGTGGTTGCCATTAACTCACTTGCCATAGCGATATTCACAAATGACAAATTCATTTCTGAGCTCACGTGATCACATTGGATCTCGTATGCTGGGGCCCATGCATCTTGATATGAATCAAAAAAGGTCTTTAACAGTGTGCCCACAATTCGCATCTCAGTAGCCGTGAATTCGCGACCCTCGATAGAAACTGGGAAGCGCGCTCCACCGCCAAAAAGATTATCAACGGTGTACAAGACCAAATTGGGATCGATGATCAACAAACCAGTACCACGTAGTGGTTTTAGTTTGATCAAATTAATATTACTAGGTTGACTGTGTTTAGATAACAACTCGCCATACTTACAGGTAGTCGTTGCTGAGGTCTTTACTTCTATCAACGTACCAAATAAGTTAGAGGCTGTAATTCTTAACAAACGAATAAAACGTTCATGAACTGTTTCAATCGTGGGCATACGGCCACGAACAAGACGTTCTTGGGTTCCTAGATTAAATGTCTTGGCTTGGGTACCATGCAGGCTTTGCTCCTGCCGTTGAGCATTTTTTTGTTCTTCAGTGAGCTCAACGTCTTTTAACAGCTCGTTAAGTTCACCCTCTGTGAGATTTTCATCTGCCATGATGGGCTCTTATTTTGCTTACTGAATGATGAAAGAAGTGAAATAAACGCCAGTGATCTTTTGCTCAGTCTCACTGCCACTAAATGGTTTTTGGAGTTGCTCAATAATTTCAGTCATCAAGGCATTTTTACCTTCTACTGAAGTAATTTCAGAGGCTTTTTTATTGGTGAGAATTAACAAAACACGACTTCTCAACTCTGGCATACGAGCTTTCAAATTGGCGCTCATTTCCTCAGAAGGTACTTGTAAGTTCAGCGTAGTTTGCAAGTACTGTTGCGGTTCAGCAGCCTCAGGACGCAAGTTCACTGTGAATATTTCCAAAGGAACAAAAATCTGCAGTTCGGGAACCTTTGGCTTTGAGGATTCTGCCGACTTAGAATCGGCTTTCATGACCAGGAAATAGTAAGCTGCTCCGCCACCAATGGCCAATGCGAGCACCGCACCTAGGATGATGAATAACATCTTTTTAGATTTGGGCTTAACCGGTTGTTCATTATCTGCCATTTACCGCTCCATTGTGAAAATTATTCCTCATTATCAATGGAATTGATGACACTAGATACTTAGAAAAGAGGGAGAAACACCCCTTATAAAGGCGTTTAGAGGCTACTTTGAAAACTGCTTTGGAGGTTTACTGCAGACTCAATTCCCTAAAATGGGAATATTCAGCAAAAGCTTAAGCCGATGTAATGAAACTAGCCCCCGGGAAAGCAGTGGGCTTAGCCTGATAAGGGTGACGCGGAACCATTTGACCGGCTGTGGCAGCCATTCCAGTTAATACTGACATCTCGTTTTTAGGAGCACTCGGGGTTTGCGAGCTTAGCAAACCATGTAACAAGGTGCTAGCTGCTGCATCACCTAATTTAGAGATACCCAAAGATGCTCCAGGCATGGCAACAGAGGCAACAGCCAAACCCCCAGAGAGAGTTTTACCTAAAAAGCTGCCTAATCCATCCATAAAACTAGATGAAGGCTCACCTACAGAAGATTTGCTTTTCCCTGCTACACCATGAAACTCAACGGAAACCCCTTTAGCAAGAAAGCCGGAATTCACTGAATTACCAAAAGAGCTAGGTAAATTGCCTAAATTAGTCATAGTCTGATTTTAGAGGGGTGAGCAGGATTCAAATCGGAGAATAAAAGGGTTTTTTACCCTTACTTCTGAACTTTGGGCAGGCTCTTGGCAGATGAGTTGGCTATTCATGACCGGTTTCAAAGCTTGTCCTGCCACTGAATTGGCGAGCCTACATGCTCGTATTCCTCAGTTTTGGGGTTATAAAAAGTCATTGCCCAGCTAGGATATTCGCGGGCGCTAATTTCACCCTCTTGGATAACACTCACTAGCGTATGACGAGAATCTTGCTCAATTTTGCCAAAAAGTGCTTTCACAGCCAACTCCTCGCCCTCGAGGACTTCCATGAAATTACCATCCTTAAATACCAACATACCGGTGATACCAACCTTGGTATTTTCACTGCTCATCACAAAAGCCATATCCAGAAACTTTTCTCGAGTAAAAGTCTCTGTTGCAGAGCTGACGTAGATGAGTTGATAAATAGCCATAAAAAATTAGACAAATACGCTAACAGTGCCATCGTACTGCATTGACAGACCTTGAGTCTGAGCTTTGCCCTCCTTGGGTGCTTGTTCACTGAGCAGCTGGCTCAAGGCGTTTTGATGTTCCGATGAAAGGTCAGAGTTGGCACCAGACTCCGCCTGGGAAGCTAGGGAGCTCGCCTGGCTATCTTCATAGCTAGCCCCAGAGCGCACATCCGCCTGCTCCAAAATGAGATCTGCTTGATGCATCGAGCTACGCAAATGCTCTAAGCCCTCTTGCAAGGCTTGGCACACATCGGCATTGTTTGACACAAAAGTCGCATTCACCTGATGATCTTTAACGGTAATCACAATTTTCAGAAGCCCAAGATTGTCAGGGTTTAGATTTAAAACAGCTAAATGCATATTAGCACCAACCATCAAAATCATTCTCTGAGAGATCTCCTCGCTCCACTGTAAAGAACCAAATAAAGCATGGACTTGACCATGCATGGTATTGGCTTGAATAGGTACTTCGCCAAATAGAGATTCGCTACCGGTACCAGCTTGACCGCCTTGGCCCTGGTTTTCTGAAGCAGAAATTCCCATGGCAGTAATCGCTTCGGTTTCTGGATTTGCACTCTTTTTGGGCGCTAGCTGATCTTTCTCATGAACTTCAAAACTAGTAGACTTTAATACTGCCTGGAAAGAACCTAGACGAGAGCGAGCTTGGGCCTGGAGAACCTCACCATCAGTATTTGGTCCAGATTCTCTAGAAAAAACACGCATATTTTTAGCTTGCGCTTGCATTTCGGCCAACTTGGCATACGCAAATTCGGTACGATCCCGGTTCAGTGTGCTTGCTTGAGGTGTAGATAATCGGGCAGAATTCACCTCGCCAGATTTAGCAATATTGACAAAAGCATCTGCCTGCCTATTAACAGCAGCCCTCACCTCATCTTGATGAGGATTATCTTTTGCTTGCAGTTTACTAGCCTGAACAATATTAGGTGACAGAAGTTGGGCGGTGTTCACCGTATTTTTAGCATCTAGCTCTTGAAATACCTTGACCTGGGAAGTGAGTAGTTGACTAAAAATAGGCAAAGTTGCTGCTCCAGCACCAGAATTAGATGACTTTATATTTTCTTGCCCAGCATTGGCGTTAAGTAAAGATTGCGTTTGGGCTTTGAGGTCAATATTCATAATGATCTCAATTTAGGCGCTATGGTTATTAGCAGCTAAGAAGCGCCTTTGATTACTGCTGAACTCGTCCATTTGCTTCTGCTCGCGTCTTGCAGCCTGCTTTTGGATCTGGAGTTGATTTCTTTCAATAATGACTTCATATGATCGTTTTTTAGCTTGGCATTTTTGCCAGTAGGCCAAATGATGCTTAACAATTTCTTCATATTGATGAATGGCGCTACCCTGACTCACAATTGCCTGGTCTAGGTTCTTCAAAAAAAGAATGTAGTTTTGCAAATCGGTGGCTGTGACGCCTTCGAGCGATAAAGCATTGCGCTGTGAGATATATTCATCACGATAAGTTTGTAAGCGTGTTTCTTGCTCACGAGCCTGGGCTGCTTCACGATTTGCCTTAGCCAACCTTTCTGCAGCCTTATCGAGATTGCGCTTGGCAAGCTCTAATAGGGTATTCATACCGCTCAAAGTGCTCGCCATGTTTAGCCTTGATGCCCAATAATTTGATTAAGCTGCTCGATACTATCTTGAGTATTGCATTGGGTTGCAAAATCTTGCTGCAAGAAACTTTCAATCACCGTACGTTTCTGAATCGCCTCATCTAAAACGGCATCAGCGCCAGGAACATAAGCGCCCACATTAATCAAATCTTGATTGCGGCTGTATTTAGAGCTAAGTTGTTTAAGCTTACGAGCTGATTGTTGATGCTGAGTATCCACAATACTGTGCATGACACGACTAATCGATTGCTCAATGTCAATTGCGGGATAGTGACCTGCTTCTGCTAGCACCCTATCAAGCACAATATGTCCGTCTAAAATTGCTCTGGCAGCATCAGCAATTGGATCTTGCTGATCATCGCCTTCTGTCAATACAGTATAAAAAGCAGTAATCGAGCCGCCGCCAACATCACTATTACCAGCACGCTCGACTAACTTCGGTAGTTTTGCAAACACGGAAGGCGGATAACCCTTGGTTGCTGGAGGCTCGCCGAGAGCAAGGGCAATTTCACGCTGCGCCATAGCAAAGCGGGTTAATGAATCCATAATCAGTAAGACATGCTTACCTTGACTGCGGAAGTGTTCCGCAATCGTAGCTGAATAATTGGCGCCTTGTAAACGCATCAGAGGCGATGCATCTGCAGGTGCTGCAATCACAACAGAGCGGACAAGACCAGCCTCACCCAAAATGTGTTCAATAAACTCTTTGACCTCGCGTCCACGCTCACCAATCAGGCCTACTACGATGACATCAGCATCGGTATAGCGGGCCATCATGCCGAGCAACACACTTTTACCAACTCCAGAACCAGCAAAAAGACCCATTCGCTGCCCGCGCCCTACTGTAAGTAGACTATTAATCGCTTTCACACCAACATCCAAAATTGTGTCGATTGGTGCGCGCTTTAAAGGATTGATCTGCTCGGACTGTAAAGGCGAAAAGTGATCTGCCTGCAGAGGACCCAAACCATCTAAGGGAACACCGGCAGCATCGAGCACACGGCCCAAGAGATGGTCACCAACAGGCAAGCGGGTCACCCTGCTTTCGCTCTGAACGGAATCAGTATGTTGATCAAAAGGCTTATGAAATTGTGAAGTACGAATAGGCATTGACTTCAAGATCACTTTGGCAGAAGGAGCAATTCCTTCAATATTACTTTGGGGCATCAAAAATAAACGCCCATGATCAAAGCCAACTACTTCCGCCTCAATCTGCTGACCATCACCCATTGGAATAACACATACACTACCAATTGGTAAAAATATTCCGCCTGCTTCGATCACTAAACCCGTCACCTTAGTAACGCGTCCAGCAACTTCAACATTATCTACAGTCGATACTGCACTGGAACAATGACGCAAGTAATTATTGAGAAGCCCGTCTAAATTTAGGTGAGCTTGATTAGCGACAGTTGCATCTAATTGGTTAGCAATAGTCATGACTTCTCCACAAGCCAATCATGGTTTTGACCTAAGGCATCACAAATTAAGCGCCAACGATTCTCATGCGAGGCATCTACGGTGTTGCCAGATGTTTCAATCATACAAGCACCACGTTCAATAGAAGGGTCTTCCTCTATTTGCCAGTTACTTAATTCATCTTGTAAATATTTCTGCACAATTTGGACATCTTCAGGATTTAACTTCAGATTGAGCGGTCCTTCGCTATCAATCAGGCTATTCGTAGCCTGTCGCAAAATCGGTAGGATAGCCTCTTGGTTAATCTTCAGATGCTCTTTGAGCATGGCTTTGGCGATATCTAAAGAAAGTGCCAACACATCTTCACATAAGACCTTGCTTTTTTCTTTAGCGGTATTGGAAAATCCGTTCATCAGATTTTTTATATCTGCTTGCTCTACTGCTAATTTTTCATTAGCTAAATTCATACCTGCTTCGTGACCACTTTTCATGCCGCGGTCATAGCCATCCAGATAGGCTTTGTCTAAGATTTCCTTAATTTTTTCAGGAGAAAAGCTAATAGATTGTGCAGCACTAGGTTCAGGCTTAACAGCTGGTTTAGTCGGAATCAGATCCGTAAAAAAAGATTCGCCGATTGCCTTGGGCCAGGCGCGAGAAGTTTCCATATTAGAGATAATCCTCACCGCCTCCGGCGCCCGGTAACATTACCGTGCCATCTTCTATTAAGCCCCTCACCACAATCAAAATCTCCTTCTGCTGCGCCTCTACTTCAGAAAGCTTAACTGGGCCTTTATTTTCTAAGTCGTCGCGCATCATATCAGCCGCACGGGATGACATGTTCTTGAAGATCTTTTCACGCAACTCAGCACTTGCACCTTTGAGGGCAGTTACCAATGCATCTGATTGAACATCACGCAAGATGGTCTGGATACCGCGATCATCAATGTTAATGATGTCGTCAAAGGTAAACATCTCATCATTAATCTTTTCGGCGATTTCAATATCATATTCTTTAATACGGTCCATTAAGACTTGCTGCGGAGCCTGACCAATATAGTTCATAATGTCTGCAGCAGCACGAATACCCCCAATTTGCTTTTTGGTAGAGGTCTGCGCTCCACTTAGTAGTCGAGCAAGTACTACATTCAGTTCTTTAAGCGCCTGAGGCTTTACTTCTTCCAAAGTAGCAATACGCAACATGGTGTCTTTGCGTAAATCTTCATTAAATAAAGTCAGAATTTGTGAAGCCTGCTCAGGCTCAAGATGCACTAAGATCGTAGCGATAATTTGTGGATGCTCATAACGAATAAGATCGGCTACGGCAGTTGCATCCATCCACTTAAGGTTATCAATACCCTCTGAATCTTTATTTTCTAAAATACGCTCAAACAGACCAGAAGCAGTTTCTTGACCCAAGGCCTGAGTTAAGACATTTCGAGTAAATGAATCGGTATCAATATTGAGAGAAGCACCCTCACCAGCATAACTAAAAAAATCGCGCAGTGTATCCGCAACTGTGGCCTGCTCTACCCTGCGAAGGGTAGTCATAACAGAGCTCAGCTTTTGCACATCTCGTGGTGAGACGTGCTTCATCACTTGTGATGCACCCTCTTCGCCGAGGGCAAGCATCAAAATCGCTGCTTTTAGAACACTACTCTCGCTTGGATTTGCCATTAGCCGTTTCCTACCCACCCTGCAACCACATCAGCCACCACTTTTGGATTTTCCTTAGCTAAGGCTTGTATGGTCTTGAGGTCTTTTTGATACGGAGTTAATTTTGGTATAGGTCTGCCATTTTCGTCAAGACTATCATCAATTACAGGAGCTTCATCTGGCGCCAGTAAATTTGCTAACATCGGTTTAATAGCTTTACGATACATAATAAAGAGAACAATTAATCCCAAAACAAGCTGGCCAATGTTTTTTGCCATTTCAATGTAAACAGGATCTTTCCAGACCGGCAAATCAGATATGTCAGCCTCCTTAACGGGTGTAAATGGGGTGTTAACTACGCTAATGCTATCGCCTCTAGCCTCATTAAAGCCCATAGCCTGCTTGGCTAAATCGATGATCTGCTGTTTTTCAGCGTCATTTAATGGGCGTGTAGTTGGCTTGCCTTCATCATCAACGTCAGTTTTATTGTTTACCACTACAGCAACAGAAAGACGCTTCACTCCACCCATGGATTTTTGAGTAAAGGAAATTGTTTTATCAATCTCATAATTTGTAATCGAATTTCTTTGTGTACTCATTGCGCTCTGAGCCGCAGCACTATTGGCGCCAGCACCAGCACCAGCTGCAGCGCCACCAGGAGCTGCATTATTCGTCGTATTCAAAGGGGCAGTTCCATTTGCAGGCGGTTGATTGGTTAGGGCTCCCGGTACACCACCATTGCTTGATCCTTGGGGAACAATGGATTCATTGGTTTGCAAGCTGCGAATAACGGCAACCTCAGGCTTTTGATTTGGCTTATAAATTTCATTGGCTTCTTCAGTATTCGAAAAATCAATTTCTACATTCGCCTCGGCCCGTACATTTTTCTCACCCAAAATTGGAGAAATAATCGCTTGGACACGAGAAACAATATTTTTCTGTAGATTTTCAACATACTTGAGTTGATTTGCATCTAAAGTTTTGGATCCGCCTTTGCTAGCATCGGAAAGTAAATTACCGTTTTGATCAACAATGTCAACATTAGCAAGGCTCAAATTGGGTACGCTACTTGAAATCAGATGCGCTATCGCGCCGACTTGATGTTGATCTAGAGTGCGGCCTTGCATCAACTTGACCAAAACAGATGCCGTTGGTTTTTGTGCATCCCGCACAAACACCGTTGATTTAGGTATGGCCAAATGGACTCGTGCGCCATCCACTCCGGAAATCGATTGAATGCTGCGCTCTAGCTCACCCTCTAAAGCGCGCTGAAAATTCACCTGCTCAACAAATTGAGAGACGCCAAATTTTTGGTTCTCAAGTAACTCAAAGCCAACATTACCACCTCTTGGTAGCCCCATTGCCGCTAGTTTTAAGCGCGTCTGGTAAGCCAAATCTGCCGGCACTAAGATTGAAGCCCCCCCATCAGCCAATTTATAAGGAATATTTTGCTGCTCTAGCACAGCCACGATGGCGCCGCCATCCTTATCATTGAAATTGGAAAACACAACCTTGTATTTAGGGCTCTGACTCCAAATCCAAAAGACTGCCATCACGGCAATCACCGCAGCGATACCGGCTGATAGAAGCACTTTTTTACTAGTGCCTTGCAAATTTAAGCGCGCTAACAAGCTTTCCATAACAATTTTCCCAGCCAATTAGTGAAATGAAAAGGTGGATTGAAGATCACTCTGGAAACTGATAAAATCGGTTTTTTGCATGATTAGTCCAATACGCCCTAATTAAATATGAAGATTAGCGCTTATTATGAAGAGAACAATTTCATTTCAATTGAAGGAATAAGGCCTTTTTTTCCTTCTTATTGCCAAAACTGCCGCCTTTCTTTACTGATACATTACATCCATTGATAAGTTTCAGTGAGGAGTTCAATCATGAGTGTCGGCGCTATTGATTCAGGGCGTATTCAAGCAATGTTAGCCCAGCTAAAGGCTGCGTCTTCTGCCGCCCCTGCAAACTTGGCCGCCCCCATTCAGGGTCTAGATGGTATCAAGGGACTTAATAACGGGGATGGCCCAAAGTCTGCCCCATCCATCGATTTTGCAACAGCACTGAGGTCATCTCTTGACCAAGTAAACCAAAACCAAGCCAAAGCCGTCGAGCTGGGTAAAAACTTTGCCCTAGGTGATGATAGCGTCAACCTATCTGATGTGATGGTAGCCACACAAAAAGCGAGCCTTTCTTTTCAGGCTACTGTCCAGGTACGTAATAAGCTCGTTTCCGCATATCACGATATCATGAATATGCAGGTGTAATAGTTGTATAAATTGGGGTCTATGCAGTAACTTTTTGTTCGGTAGCCTCAATCAACTCAGCGTGTGAATATTTAGAACCGACAACGTCGCCCACTAGATAAACAATTACATCCACGGCAAATTTTCGCAATTGCGATCTGGTTGTAAAGCTTTTACCACTAGAAAGAAGTACCAATACCTCTTTGGGATTAATCGCTCTGAGTTTGGGATGCAGAGAATTGCAAGTTTCTATCATATGAATCAGCGCTTCACCTGCGTTTGAACTTTGCATAAAGTGAGTGTTATAAGCAGCGCTCATTTGCAGAATCAGAGTGCTCTCAATGGATACTGACATTTTTTGGTCTCATTGTATTTAGATATTTCAACTAAGTTAACTACTTTCATAATTAATGCAAGTCAAGTATAACTTTATCTAAAAACTGAAGTGATAGCAATATTAGACCCCTAAGGTAAATGAAGACCTAATTACGCTCTTCCAATCGATATAGCCATGCTAGGATTTCTGCAACTGCTTGGTATAAAGCTGGTGGAATATTCTCATCAAGATCGACCTGCATTAATAAACCAACCAAGCCTTTGGACTCATGAATATAAATATTATTTTCTTTGGCTCTGGCAATAATTTGTTCAGCAACTAAGCCTTTACCGCTAGCTAAGACCTTAGGGGCAAATTCACCATGCTCATAGGTCAAGGCTACCGCCTGCTGCAAAATCTTTGCCTTATCCATGCTTTTTTACCTCAAGCGCTGCGAGCTCTTGGCCATTAGTATTAAAGGCATTCTTAAGCTCGCTGATTTCTTGACTAAAGAGGTTTTCGGTTTGAGGTTTTTCTGCGCTTAATTGCACACTTAAGACATTAGCTAGTAGAGTCAAGTGCGCTTTTACCTTACCTAATTTGGGTAACTCTAACTCAATCACACTCATCACAGCTTTCTCTACACCGCCATCAAAAGGCCATGAAGATGACTCCTCTTGCTCATAAGTCAATTGCCAATCTAGGTGCTGACCTGGCCAAATATTTCCGCTCCAGCGAATCGTTTGATTCTCTAAAGCATCTAACTGTTTATTTACTACTTGGGAAGCATTGAAGTTGGGACGATTTTGCGGCTCCTTCTTTAAATCAGCCAATGACCACTTACCTTTAACAAAATTCGCTAGATGGGACTCATAAAAAAGCCCACTCATGATGATGGCATTTTGGAGTTGGGCTGCAGTCAACTGTGCATTTTCAGGATGTTGCAGGAGAGGTGGTAATAAACTTTGAGCTTTTGATAGCTGTCCTTGTAATTGCGCTTCATCTTGCAATTGCGCAATGAGCAAACTCGTTCCACTTAAAATGACATTTTCCAATGCCGCCTGATTCGCACCAGCGCTTAGCAACAAAAAAGTAGGGTTTGGGTTATTGCCTAGAAAACGAAAATGCAGGACATCTCCTGGAGCAAAATGGCTCTCCAGTTTCATGCCAAAAACTTGATCGCCAATTTGCACCTCAGCTGTTCCCGAGGAATCAAAGGCAATAATTTTTCCTAGGTAATCCAGGCCAAGCTTTAAAGAGAGTTGGCTAGACTGCCCTATTCCCGTTGGAGCAATCACTGGATTGATGGCGCCAATCGGGTTTATGGGCATAAATCTTCTATCTATTTATTTCTTGAAAGACTGACCGCTCATGATGTCTGACAAGCGCAACATCCAGGGCTGCATTAAATCCATAATTTCTTTATCGTTTGATAGGATAGTTTTGAGGCAAGCAATTTTTCTCTCAAGAGCCTCAGGAGTCAGGGGCGCTTGCTCACCATGTACTGGAATTTGATGAATATAACCCTGGCACAGGATTTCTAATTTTCCGTAGCCATCCCAGTCTTTTTGACGAGCGGCTTCCAACATCTGCTGACTGATTTCAGTCACAGCTTCATACAAAGAGAGCATATCGCTATTGGGCATTAAATTTTGACTTGTAAAAGCGATTGCGTAATCGAATAAAAAACCTTGTTTATCTATAGTAGATTCTACAAAACCTCGGACTTAAACAATTCCAATATAAAACCCCTAAAAGCGGTTTAACTAAATTGATTAAGTAGGCCTCTAGTAACTTTTATACTGCAAAGACCAAAATTAAGCCAATAAATTGTTTTTAATCGCGTAATGCACTAATTCTGCATTTGTTTTCATGCCCATCTTTTTAAGTGTTCGGGTTCGATACATGCTGACAGTTTTAGGGGAAAGACTCAACTTTTCGGCAATGGCATTGACGGTAAGACCGGTAGCGACCATCATCATAAATTGATGCTCACGATCAGATAGGCATTGATGTGGATCAGCAGCAGTCTGAGCATCACCAAAACGTTCTGCCAAAATTTCTGCCACGATTGGGCTAATATATTTTGCGCCAGTAGCAACCCGACGAATCGCCAAGACCAACTCCTGGGTGGGCTCGCTTTTGGTAATGTAACCCAAGGCCCCGGCAGACAGAACCCGGGCGGCATATTGCGAAGGAGGGTGCATTGATAGAACCAGAATAGGTAACTTTTGATTATTGCGGCGAATAGATTTAATGACCTCAATACCATTTCGGTCCTGCAAATCAATATCGAGCACCAAACAGTCGAGCTCAGGGTTATCTGCTAGCTTAATAGCCTCTTTACCAGACTTCGCCTCAGCCACTACAGCTATGCCAGGGTGTGTGTTGAGCACCTGAATGAGCCCCTCACGGATGATCGCATGATCATCTGCAAGTGCAATACGTAGGTGCTTCATTAATGTCATAAAAGCTATCTCAATTAAGTTTTATGACATTCTAACGAAATCTTCAGAATTACCGAAAATGATAAATTTACCAGTAAATCAGCCCTTAACTGCACTCATTTGACGATCAAGTTCATTTGTCCAAGCGATTGCCTGAAGCTGCAAGTCTGTTAGTGACTGAGCTGAAATTCCCAAATGGCTTCTGGAGGCTTCCATGCGGCTAAAGTCGGCGGCCTCAATGGCGTCAGTTAAGACTAGCAATTGGCCCAAAATACCCTCATGGTGTAAGAGCGCATTTTGTAAATGCTCTGCTAGGTGAATATGTTTAAGCACTTCCTCAAGGGTTTGGCCAGTTACCCTATGGGCCAAAGAAAGAAGGCCTACCACAAAAGCCTGATCACTTAATCCAGGCTGAGTGATATCTTCATGTTGAGATAGAAGCTCAATTAAGCGCGCACGATTGACTACGCGGCGCTGTAGTTCTGAGGTGGCAGCATTACCAGCCTCTGTATAGATTAAGAGCAACATCCATTGCAATAACTGCTTTTGACCCAGAGTGACTAAAGCCTGGCGTACAGAGCTAATTTGTAAATGCCCTGCCACACCAACAGAATTGACCAAGCGAAAAAGTCCTAATGTGAGATCCGGGTTTGTCTTAAAAAGAGGCTCCAAAGTAGTAATACCCTCATCCTTAAACAGGAGGCCAACGATCTTCATCAAGCTCACTTGTAATGCTTGTGGTTTTTTACTACGCATCACCAAAGGCTGTGAAAAATAGGGGCCGCTGAATAAGTCAAATCCTTGTACTTTACAGGCCGCGAGTTCTTCTCCAGTCTTTACTTGGGTTGCCCAAAAAATGGGGTTTGCAAATTGACGTACATAATGAATTAAAGCAACAATTACCTCGGGGGAGCCAGCCAGCAAGTTCACTTTGACAATGTCCACCAAAGGCAAAACAGCGTCGATAGTTTCTCTGGCACCTTTTGCTTGGCTTGTATCGCCTAAACTAGAGTCTACTAATGCAATACGAAAACCAGCCGTTTTTAGCTCTTGTAAGCGCTTAAGCATTTCCGCATTGAGAGAAACGTCGGGCATGATTTCCAGAATGATGCGTTGAGCAGGCAAAATCTCCAGTGTATTACTCATGAGTAGCTTTTCAGTCACATGAATAAACCCATCAGCAGAACCCAACACCCCTTCTAAGCCAAAGTGACTCATTGAATTGACAATGACTTGGGTGCTAGTCGCTAAATCATCAGGTCGTCCCTCGTCTACGCTTTCGCGAGAACGAAAGAGCATTTCATAGGCCATCACCCTTCCCGAGCGATCAAACACAGAATTGCGGGCTAGGAAGATTTCAGAGGTACTTAAATCTGCAGAAGACTCAGTAGTGGCAATCATATAATCCTTGTTTAAAGATGCTCCAGCCAGCAAAAGGGCGGACTTTGGCTATCCTGATAATTAAGATACCAATGTAAAACGGATGGGGGATTTTCATATCTAAGAATAAGGCCATTTTTTTGGGCTTATTCTTGAAAACGCGTCTGCAGTGTGTGCAGAAAAAGAATAGTCTAAGGAGACCTTCTAAAGCTATTAGGTTTATACCTTGATATTAACTAGTTTTCCAGTCCCTGATGCTGGCATTAAATCGCTAGATGAAGGGCTTACGGAATCCTTAGGTGTAGGCTTAGAAGCTCTAGAAGCATCAAGCAAAGAGGATGCTGCTTTCATTTCCTCTACCTTGCCGCTATTTAGGGCGCTTTCAATCGTATTAAAAACGGCGGCTGGACTTAAACCACCAGCAATTCCACTCAATCCGAGAAGGGCTTGTTGCGCTGCAACTACATTTCCATTGCGTAAAGCAGACGTCAATGCGCCCAAGTATGCTTGGCGATTATTGTCGTTGGAGCCACCTGAACTAATGGCGGAAGTAGGTGTGATATCAATGCCCATAATATTCTCCTGAGTAGAACTATTCCTTTCAAACTTTTGTTAATAAACTTAAACATGTTGGCTAATATACAAGCCCTCACCATCTCTTACGGCCCCCAATCTAAAAACTTAAGCCCGATTCTCAGAAATAGTACATATTTACAATTAAAATTTAATAAGCCTTTGATTTATATAGTTATTTTTTATTCTCGAGAGCGTTTATTTTGGTAGCGATATCCATCGATTCTTGGCTTGCTTGCAAAATGGCTTGAATTTTTTTCTTAATAGCATCTGAACCAGATTCACCAAGAGAGTGCATTAATAACTCCGCATTTAAGCGAATGGATAGCAAAGGCTGACCCAAATCATGTAAAAGAGCCTCTATTTGTGTTCTCTGGTCCATTACGCTATCAATTTACACAGCTAAATCTAATTACAGGTCTTTTTGTTGCCCTGCACCACACAATTGCTGCCATTAGAGTAAATCGTTCGATTGCCGTTTGTCACTGAACTCCCCCCAGGAGAGTAGTAAGTAGTGGTACCAACTTGGGTTTGAGTTGAGCCGTTTGGGCCATTCATCACAGTTACGGGCTGATTACTATTAGGAGCACCTGGTATGTTGCCAGCGTCATATGGAACTACGACATAGTTGTTATTGTTGCCGTAGCCGTTGTTCCCATTATTGCCACCACGGCCAATATCTCGGGCCCCTGCACCACCAATTTCAGCGGCAAAGCCAGTGGAAGAAAGCATGATTAGAGCAACTGGGGCTACGAATAGTTTGAGCTTCATCATTTTATTCCTTTAGATCAATCTAGACCTCTATCCTACTCTCGAACCTAGTTTTAGCAACTATCCCAAAGTAAATTTGAGCTCACCAAGCTTTTCCACCACGCTGGTAACCACATCGCCTTTTTTCAGCCAAACTTGTTGATCTTTAGGCATGTTAGCAATAACTCCCTGGGGGGTGCCAGTGAAAATAATATCGCCTGGCTCAAGCGCCCAGTAGGTGCTGATGTAAGCAAGCAACTTTTGGACATTGTGAATAAAGTCTGAGGTATTGGAGTTCTGGCGCATCTCACCGTTTACAAAGGTCTGAATTTGTAAGTTATTAGGATCCCCTACCAAATCGGCCGTCACAAAATGGGGGCCAATGGGTGCGTATTGATCTAGCGTTTTACCAATCATCCATTGTCCACCTGGAAGATCAAGCTGCAAATCACGTGAAGTAAAGTCATTTGCAGTGCAGTAGCCAGCAACGTAATTAAGGGCTTCAGACTCAGGAATATTGCGGCCTTTTTTTCCAACCACCACTAAGAGCTCGGTCTCGTAATCTAGCTTATAAGAAACATCGGGTGGTGGTATTTCAAGAACGCAATGATGGGCTGCCAGACTATTGTCATACTTATTAAACAAGGCAGGAACTGCTGGCTTGGCTACCCCAACCTCTTCTGCATACAGTCGGTAATTGATTCCAACACAAATAATTTTTCCAGGATTCTTAAAAAGTCTGCCATACCGAATCTTCGATTCCATTAAATAGGGCACCCCGGACTTATCAGCGCCAGCTACGACTTTATTAAATGCAGTGGCGTTACCCTCTTGTAGCAGCTGATCCAAAGTGTATGGAGCAGCAATATTCAGCTTCTTAGAGACAGCCCGAATGTCGATCACCCCTTTTGGGCTGATGACACCCATCGTCTCAGAACCATCACTATTTTTAATGGAGAGGATCTTGGCATTCTTAACCATGATATGGGGACCACTATAGGATTCTTGCTCTTTGGCAAATTTAAATCTGCGCGCAGCAGCATCAGAAGAGAATCCCAAAGTTGAGGCTGCCACAATACCGATTCCAGATAAAGAAAAGGTCTTTATAAAGTGGCGACGTGCACTCATGTTTGCTCCAGCTTGATTAGTGATTTTGATAGTTTAACGGCTAATTAAGTCACTAATTTAATAACTTAGTTAGTTACTCATCAACCGGAGCTTCTGCCTGTTCCCAAACATCTTCATCCGGAGCCAATTGAGTTTGGGCAACGAATGTTTTAATAGCTAGAAGAGAATCTTGGGCAACATCATCCAAGGTAAGCAATCCCAATTCTCCTGAGCATAGCTGCTGGCATTTTTGTAAGTCACCAATTTCAGCAGCTTCAGCAAGAGTTAGTAAACCGCCCAAAACGCCACTTCGATCGGCAATGGCATCCACAACAACACCGGGCAAATTGAATTTGGATAGGATATCTCGACTAGATTCATCGAAGAGATTGTCAATCAAGGATAAACCGCCGACTAAGAATGCCAAATCGCTAGAGCCCAAGCCCGCTCCAGCAGGTAATTTGCCAGATGCCAATTCCATAAAGAAAGCTCTGACACAAACCAATTGAAGCAAAGGAGTCGACTCTAGTGAGACCTTAGCCTTACTATCTGCATATAACAATAATTGAGTCCAACGAGTAATACGTTTGACCCCAGAAATCACCGCCGCATCTCGAATATTTTCTGGCTTGGCTCGCTTTCTGCCAGCATCCACTTCCGCAATCACCATTAAATGCTTTGCTACGACTGGGTTCAACTCAATCTCATCGACAAGTTCGTGTAATTCGGGAGATGAAAGCAGTAAAGTAAGCAGCTTTAATATTTTGCGATAGTCATCGCCGCGATGCAATGAAAGTTCTGGATCAGGCTTAATAAAATAGAAGCCTTCGTAAGCATCAAAACCCAAGTCACGGGCTTTGTGGAAATCTTCTGGAGTCTCTACATGGGTTGCAATCATTTTCATTACAGCACCATCATCGCCAGTCTTTGCGCCCTTCTTCGCAGGAGACTTGGTATCTCTTGGTAAAGGAGTGGCTTTACAGAATTCGATCAGACTTGCCGCATTCTCAACTTGGTGAATATCAAGTTTGACATAACGAAACTTCGGCAAGATATCTTCAAGGCCATCAAACACTTCTGTCAAACCAGTAAGTACAAATTTGTACCCGATGTTCGCTAGCTTTTCGAGCTTTTCTATGATCTCTGGCACCTTAGGCTCATCAGAAGCATCAGGATTTTTGACATCTTTCTTGCTATCCTCTAGATCCTCATCCTCAGAAGCTTCCTTTTGAATTGCCTCCAGGATCTCAGCTAAATCCAATTGCAAAGGAAACTTCACGGCAGGAATACCGCGAAGCTCATCTCCCAATTGATGAGGGTGGATTTTGATAAAGCCAAGATGCTGGCCAAGTGACTGAGCTACACCTTTTGTCTTGAGTGCATAAAGCATCTCACTAAGCGTGACTTCTTTGACTTCATTACCATCGTCATCCCGCAAATTGGCATCCGTAATTTCATCAGGATAAGTGACTTCTGCCTTAGGATCTTCTGCCAGACGCTTAGCAATTTGAGCCAAGACCGCATTGCGTTCGTTAATTCTTTTGGCTTTGAGAGTGGTTCCTGGACGGAAGAAAAGTTCATAACCAATGATGGCTTGGTCACGATCAATAATTGGTTCGCGCCCTAGATAGGAATTTTCCGGAGCTACTTTTTCAGGCTCCCTGGGAGTCTGAACAGGAGTGGACTGAGTTTTTTTACCAAAGAGTGCCATTTATTTTCTTACTAAAAAGAATGCCTTTCTAATGAATAATGTATTGAGTAGGCTATTTATCAGCATTTTGTGAGTTATCCCACTCTTTAATGTAGCGCTCTAAAAATTTGATTTGGCCAGTTCTGTGCTCCAAAGTATCTTTGACGACATCGCCAATAGAAACAACACCTCTCACTTTGTCTTCATCCAATACTGGTAAATGACGAATCCTTTTAGAAATCATGATTTGCATACAGTCACGCAAATCATCTTCATAACCAACTGAGATTGGATTAGCAGTCATCACATCTTTGACCAATACTTCTTTAGCGCTTAGGCCAGGAAGCAGCACTTTAATAGCGCAGTCCCCTTGAGAAATAATTCCCACCAACATTTCGGAATCAATGACCAACACCGAGCGCACTAAATTATCGCGCATTAGCTCTAATACTTTTACAACATAATCAGAGGGCTTCACTGAGATGAGTGTATTCGATTTATTAGCCAAGCAATTTTTTACTAATGGCATACAGTGCTTATCCTTTTGTGTCTGGAGAGCAATATCAGCGCTGGAGCACCCAACAAGTAACAATATTGGTCATTGTAGATTCTATCTAAGCAATAGACTTTTTAATACAAATTCAAACAGCAATCCTTGATATAAGACTATCTTAGCCCCATCAGCATGGATTTGTATCAATATTAGGGAAAATCCTAAATAAGCTGGGGCGCATCAAATGCTGTTTTAGAGGATGCTTGTATTTTATTAAGTACGACTTTTGAACTTTAAGGTCCAGCTATTGCCGTTTTTATCCCAATATTCTCTGTAGACTGGGGAGCCCTCTGCCTGGCCAATCGGCTGATCAATCACCAAGGTGGATGTTGACTCTGGGGCATAAATTGCCTCAGGTGGTCTAGAAGTTTTTATTTTTAGGCTTTCGGCCCTAAATGCTGCGATTTCGTTGCTGACCTGAGCTGAACGCGCATTCCAATCAGACTTCTTTAGCCATTGAACTGAAGGAACCACACTCACATGGATCTGGCGTTTTTTAGCTAACTCAATAATTTCTCGGACATCATCGTTGGCAAAAGCAAGGCATCCATCAGAGGCCTTAGGGGCTCTACTGTAAGTGTTTTTGGGCACACCATGCAACCAAATTCCTGAACCGCTAATGTCTAACTTCTTATCGAGCGCATTTGGGAAGCTTAATTCCAGTGCACCAGCCCCAAAGATGGACCTTAATTGTTGCTTAGGGATCTGCATCGTGACAGAGTAGACGCCTAAGGGTGACTTGAGATCACCCTCTTTTTTCTTGCCTACACCTAATTTACCAATAGTGACGAAATAATCTTTCTCCCAGACAGGGTCACCATCTTTATTGCGCAAAAGATAGGCGCGAGAAATGGAGGCATCAACCAAAATGACATCTGCATTCTTAGGCATTTTCAGAACCTGAGCTGGGCGAAGATCTGTCAAATTAGGGATAACGGAATATCTTAACTGAAGCTCCGATAATAAATTTTGAGGGGCTTCAACATCCCGCACCTCGCTCGTAGACTTATTGGCAATTGCCCCGCCGGTAAGCGCAGTTAATAATTCAGCACGCATAAATGTTGCCAAACGGAAATTGGGATACTCAACTTCAGACTTATTTAATAAGTCTAGGGCTTTGTCGAGATTACCATTGCGAACCAATTCTTGAGTGGCCTGACGAACAGTAGCATCGCCATTTGCCAAACAAAGCATTGGGGCTATCAAAAAGCCAGCGATCAATAAGGTCTTCAAGCGCAATTTAGGTGTCCGCTATCAAGGTGAGAGTTATTTGTTAAATTCACGAGCAATCAACCAAGTTCCCTTGTCATTTACCCATTCCAAACACTTCACAGAATTTGTATTGACGTTTGCAGAGTTGTACTTCTGCCTAAAGGTAACAACAATCTTGCCTTTCGATTTAACCACTTTCATGATGCTAATTTCAACATTGATAGCACCTGGTTTAGCGACCCTTTGCTTCCTTTGCTCATACCACTCTGAATAGGATAAGCCTTTGTCAGGTGAAAAACTTGGCGAGTAATAAGCCAAATACGATTTCACGTTTTTACTTGACCATGCCTTAACCCATCCATTCATATTTGCATTGATGGTTTCGAGCTCTTGCGGAGGAGGTGCAGCATCTTTCTCGACTACTGCAACCTTAGCTGGTGGCGCCTCTGTAACTGGGGTAGCTACAGGGCTTGTCTTGGGCGCCTGGGTACTAGGTGCTGGAGCTGCTGCCGTCACTGTGGGCGTTGGGGGTGCGGGGGCTTTGGGAGCCTGTGTAACGACTACCGGCTTATCCACCAAATCAGTGCCGCCACTAGAGCCTGCTAATAGAACGGGTGGAGGAGACAAATTTTTTTCATTTAAAGCTTTTGCATAGGCC
This sequence comes from Polynucleobacter sp. AP-Kaivos-20-H2, assembly GCF_018882215.1. Classification (GTDB taxonomy): domain Bacteria; phylum Pseudomonadota; class Gammaproteobacteria; order Burkholderiales; family Burkholderiaceae; genus Polynucleobacter. The sequence goes on from NZ_JACVOX010000001.1 coordinate 569,332, forward strand.
TCAGCTGCCTGAGCTGAATAAATTTTACGCAAACTTCTGAATGCAGGCGACGCAGTATTGAGGGAGGTTTCTAAAACCTTGCGCGCCTGATCTTTTTTATCTATCCCCCACAAGGCAACTGCGTAATTATTGGCCAGCAATAGATTTGTGTGGTCCTTTTCATAATATGGCTCTAAAAGGTTAGCAGCCTCTTGCCAGCGCCCCAACATTAATAAAGCTGAGGCTTTAGTGTTGGCATAGTCAACCGGTGATAAATCCTTCTTAAGCGCATCAGCTTGTGCAAGAGCTTCTTTTGAATCGCCTTTTAATAGAAGATTTTCTAGAGGCTGTGGAGAAACATAAGCAAATGCAGGAGCAATGCTTACAAAAAACAATAAAAGAGCACCCTGAAAAAATTGTATGAATTTGTGCGCTAGGCACAATTTTCTAGATAAGCGAATTTCAGTCAAAATGGATGGCATCAGGGGGAATGTGACAATTAAACCCGTCAATTTTAGCATTTTTGCAAAAACTATCAATGCGAACAGTCTTTTAGAGCGCTCTGACCCAATCGGCCCCCTCATATGAACCTTTAAATTTTTGCTCCATAAAGGGGCATTTTTACCCACTGATTGTAAGAATTTCTCTGTCTTTTCAAAAGCCAGCAAGACGAGCATCATCGATCACCAACTACATTAAAATAACCCTCTCTTGCAACCTCGCAAAAAACCTAGCATCTAAGGCCCGTAATTACGTGAAATACCTTATCGCCATCCTCCTTTTATCTACACAATTGGTTTTTGCTCAAAATGCCGATAGCGAGAAGCAAGGTGTTGTTGGGGTTCGCTACACCAAAAACGCCGATGGGATGATCGTCATTAAGTATGTCGAGCACAATTCACCAGCAGCGCAGGCTGGCATTCAAGTTAATGACATCATGATTAGCGTCGATGGATCAAGTCTTAAAGGAATGGATCCAGGCAATATTAAGAATATGCTTCGTGGCAAAGTAGGCAGTACTGCTGAGATCAAGCTGGAAAACTCTCAAACCAAGAATGAATATTCCGTTAGCGTGGTCCGCAAGATTGTCCGCTTTGGGGCGGACGATGGCTCAAAAGACTCGCTTAAAAAAACGACTGTAGTTGAGGCAAGCAATGCGGATAGGAGTGAGGCAGCCATCAAAGCCTCACCTCCTAAAACTACCACCAAGCCACCTGAAAAAATTCCAACAGCCACAACTCCATTGGCTGCAACACAAAATGTCTCTACTTTAAACCCAGAGAAAGCCTCTGCAAACCCTTCCAGTGACTCCAAATACTTTATTCAAACTGGGGCTTTTTTCACAAAAGAGATTGCCAATGATCAGGTTGCGGCCTTTAATCAAAAGGGCTATACAAGCTTTGTTGATCCTGCAAAAATTAATGGTAGTAATGTGTTCCGCGTGCGCATTGGGCCCTTGCCAACACAACAGAGTGCTGAAGCAATATCTAAAAAACTCGCTAGCCAAGGTATTAGCGCCTCAATTATCGAAGCCTCAAAGAACTGAGCGTTTGTAATATGAAAATGACGTATCCATTTAAGACCATAGCAAGTGACGCTATAGCAAAGCAAGCAAGCTAAGCCCCTCCTTTATTTCAAACATCGAATTACATTATGCAAATCATCTGGATTTCAGGGGCAACCTCCCACTGTAGAAAATTTAATATTACTAAGACGCAGTTAACACGTTTTACTGTTGCCCTCGGTATTCTGCTGATCATGATTGGAAGCGCAGTTTATTTCTTGGGTTTTAGGGTCGCCATCAAATTTGATCCCGGCATGGCACGCGATATGGGCGGTGTAATTACCTCAGAAGAGCTTTACCAGCTTGAGGACGAATATCGTGAAAAACTTGCCAAGCTCCAAGGCAACCTTAAGGCGATGGACCGGAAAATTGACGCCCTAAGTAAGATTAACGAACAGTATGCTGCGCTAGCAACACCACTCCCTTTAAAGGAAAGACGCAAAGATAAGGATAGTGAAGCGGGCGCAGGCAAAGGCGGTCCTTATCTACCCCTTTTCCCTTATCAAGTGAATTTTGACGAAAATGCTGGCCTTAGAATTAATCTTAGTAAAACCCTAGAATCCACAGAGAGTCTGAATCAGAAAATACAGTCCCTAAAAGAGGTTTGGCTTGAGAAGTATGAGCGCCTAATTCCTCTGCCTACAAAACCACCATTAGCCGCTGGCTACGGCTTAAGTAGCAATTTCGGTGCACGTGTCGACCCGATCACTAACAGTCCTGCCTTTCACCCTGGCATTGATTTCAATGCAAAAGCCGGCACTCAGGTTTTGGCTGCTGGTAATGGCACCGTCATTAAGGCAAAGCAGGATCCAGAACTTGGAAACGTGATTGAAATAAAACATACTGAGGGATTCACTAGTCTGTATGCTCATTGTCAAAAACTACTAGTAAACAAAGGTGACGTAGTCAGTCGCGGTCAACTCATTGCGGAGGTCGGTAATACTGGCCGCTCTACAGGGCCACATTTACATTTCAGTATTTATAAGAACGGCACACTACTCAATCCAATGGATGTCTTGGCTTTCACTAAGCCAGCAGCAGCTAAAGAGAACTAAGAAGAAATTCCTGCGTCTTGCTTGATCTTGTTGATAGTATCTTGCAGTTGCGTAGCTGAGTCGGAACTAGAGTTTGGCTCTGCCCTTTTCGAGATCATTTGACCATTGAGTGTGGCGCCTGGCTCAATGCCGATGGTGTCATACGTAACATCCCCATGAACGTTGGCGGTTGTATGCAACTCCACTCTTTCATGTGCATACGTGTTTCCATTCACCATGCCAGCAACGAGAATTCGGAATGCGAAGATATCACCATGCACTTCACCACCTTTACCGATAGCTATGGTGATTCTTTGGCCAGCACGCTCCTCGATATTGCCGAAAATCTTGCCATCTACTCGCACACTTTCAGAAACAATTAAGGAGCCATGAAATTCTGTAGCGCCCCCAATGATGGTTCCAAATGATTCAATCAACGGTTCAGAAAACTTGTGCTCTTTATTCTTTTTACCAAACATCATCGTACCTCGTTAATTTTGCTTTATCAGAAAGGCAGGAATAGACGCAGAAGTATTATCAATCAACTCACTAGACTTCAGTGCATGACCTTGAGAACGAGCTTGCATGCTTGATAATTTTTTGTTTTGACGGTAGCGATCTAATATCAAAATACCCTTACCTAGACCAGAATAAATGGAGCCCAATTTAGAAGTAGGCGCTTCACGCTCACGCCTTTTATCTAAAATCTGTTGGGCCACAAACTCCCCAAAGCGGCAAAAGTAATTTGAGATAGTGGCATTGCTGGATACGCAGAAAAAATCTTCATAAACAAAGTTATCAATATCATTAGCACGCAATACAGGAGGAGTGACGTAACACATTTTCAATGAAGCAAGATTTGTAGAAATACTGGTTTCTGCAAAATTAGTTTCGACTCTACTAGGAACTGCCATGATTGCTTGTTTATTTTTCGCAATAAAAGGGGTGTTGCGTAATACATATTCCAAGATAAATATTTCGGTACTAGCTAATTCAAATTTCGAAGTTGAAGTTGGAACTAAAATGATATCGAAATCATGCATGAAATTCTCCGCCATATTTGGCGTCCAAGTAAGATCCGAAATGCTGACATCAAAACCTGTTGAAAATTTACGCAAAGAAGATCTGGCGCTCAATAGTGTAATGCCAGCACTTTGATAAGACATCTCAGCTCGAAAAGTCTCAATACCAATATTAGGAGCCTTTTTAATCCAGGCAGAAGATGAACTTTGCTCGTCGTAATCAATCAATGAAATTTTCAAGCCCTTTTGAAGAGCTAGGTATGCAGCAAGATTAGCGGCAATCGTGCTTTTACCAACTCCACCCTTACGGTTTGTGACGAGTATTTTTATTGTTTCCATGAAAATCTCTTGCTCTGCTTTGCTGAAATAGGATATTCATCCTATTGCTATGCATCACAATTTGCAACAAATTTCTTAAAAATTAAGGTATTGCAGATCACTCTTCAATTTAAAAACTAACATTTGGGAGGATCGTTGTCGGAAATGTCATCAATATCCTTACATTTATAGACTTACTAGGATGTTGACACAATTAAAATAAGCTAGCTTATTTTGCCCCTGATGGAAAACTATTTGAGGCTTAACGACTGATAAAAGACTGTTCCCGCTAACTAATGGGGTCTACAAAATATATTTCATTAGAAATGATGGCGTTTGTTCAGCACTTACGCGAACTCTCCGGTGGCAAACCAGCAGGCTTCAAATTATGTATTGGACACCCCTGGGAATTGTTCGCTATCGTAAAAGCTATGCTCAAGACACAAATTTATTTTATTGTACAAAAGGCGATCTACTGTATAAAAGGTAAGGGCCCCCGACAGGAGGCCCTTATAGTTGGTGCGGCTGGCAGGAATTGAACCCACGACCCCTTGGTTCGTAGCCAAGTACTCTATCCAGCTGAGCTACAGCCGCAACAGCCATAATTATGCCATGAAAGAGAAGAACTACATTACACCCGCAGGTCATGAACGCATCAAGAGCGAGCTCCTGCAGCTCTTAAACCTTGATAGACCAGAGGTTGTGAAGGTTGTGCACTGGGCAGCCAGTAACGGTGATCGATCGGAAAATGGCGACTATATCTATGGAAAAAAGCGCCTGAGGGAGATCGATAGACGAATTCGTTTACTCAATAAACGCCTCGAATTTGCTGTGGTTGTTGATAATTCCACTCGAAAAGCTGGTGAACATGATGCCGAACAGGTGTTCTTTGGAGCAACCGTGACCTATGCGGCCTTAGAAGGTATGCAGGCCGGCAAGGAGACTTTGATCACCATTGTTGGTGTGGATGAGGTTGATTTGGATCAGGGGCATGTTAGCTGGGTTTCACCTTTAGCAAAAGCCCTCATTAAATCCCGCATTGGAGATTGTGTTTTTATCAAAACTCCAACTGGACCGGTTGAAATAGAGATTTTAGATGTTCAATATCTTTAAGGACTGAATAACTTAGGCTAGCCTAAGCAGATCGAGTACGCGTTACCCGCATAACGTCAGGATTAGAGCGCAGACTGCGCATCACTTTAGAGAGATGCAAACGATCGTAGACTTGGATCGTAAAGCGAATGGTGACCGAATCTTCTTTGAAGCGATCTTCCATAGAAACATTCATGATGTTGGAATCCGCAGCCGTTACGCTACTCGCCACTCTCGCTAACACACCCTTACCTTGCCGCGTATCAATCGCCAGATCTAACTCAAACTCACGATTGAGCTCTTTAGCCCACTCTACCTCAACCCACTTTTCACTGTCCTTAGACAACATACGCAATGCAATGGGGCAATCATTTGTATGGACTTGTAGCCCCTCACCTTTGCCGAGATAACCAATGATGTTGTCTCCCGGAATAGGATGGCAGCAAGTTTGAAAATGAATCGAATTGCCCTCGCGTCCATCAACTAAGATGGCTTGGCGTTGATGATGGTGGCTTGCCTCTTGATTGGGCGCAACCCAATCAGCAACACCTAAACGCATTTGCTCAGCCCCACCCTCATCATCAATCAAAATTTTCAGACGAATAGCCAGCTCTTGCGGAGAGCGTCTGCCTAAAGCAATATTGACACAAGCTTCTTCGCGGGTTTTATCACCGGTCCAATGCGTTAGCTTTTCCCAGATCTCAGGACTTAACAAGGCTGCATCAACGCCTTGCTGACGTAAAGCATTTGCCAAAAGACGCTCGCCCAGTTGAAGTGATTCAGAATAATGTTTTGTTTTAAGTGAATGTCGTATAGAAGCGCGCGCTTTTCCGGTGCGCACAAATGCCAGCCAACCTGGATTAGGTTGTGAGCTTGCTGAAGTAATAACTTCAACAATGTCGCTATTTTTAAGCTCACTACGCAAGGGCAATTGCAGACCGTTGATTTTGACGGCTACGCAGGTATTACCCAGATCACTATGGATAGAGTAAGCAAAATCTAGAGCAGTTGCGCCCCTTGGTAAGGCCCTAATCTGCCCAGTGGGTGTAAATACATAGACCGCATCTGGGAACAAGTCAATTTTGACGTGTTCCAAAAATTCTTGAGAGTCGCCACTGCTATCCTGAATATCAATCAAGGACTGCAGCCATTGGTGAGCTCTGTTTTGTACCTCACTCATATCAGGGGAGCCGTCTTTATAAGCCCAATGCGCAGCTACCCCAGCTTCAGCTACCGCATGCATTTCCGTTGTACGAATCTGAAACTCCACCGGCACACCTGAAGGACCCAATAAAGTGGTGTGTAAAGATTGATAGCCATTTAATTTGGGGATCGCAATGTAATCCTTAAATTTCCCTGGCATGGGCTTGTATAGAGAATGTAAGATACCGAGTGCGCGATAGCATTCATCAATGGAATGTACGGTAACCCGGAATGCATACACATCTAATACCTGCGAAAAGCTTAAATGCTTTGAGCGCATCTTAGTATAGATGCTAAAGAGCGTCTTCTCACGACCGCGCAGATCAACCTCTAAATTGGCTTTAGCAAAGGCCATGCGTGAAGCCTGCAAAATCTTCTCCACCATTTCCTTGCGGTTGCCGCGTGCACGCTTAACAGCGCCCTCAATGACTCGGAAACGCATGGGCATTGAGTAACGGAAACTGAGATCTTGTAGATCACGGTAAATGATGTTCAACCCAAGACGATGGGCGATTGGTGCGTAGATTTCGATTGTTTCAGCGGCTACACGACGGCGCTTCTCCATGGGTACAGCGTCCAGGGTGCGCATATTGTGGGTGCGGTCAGCAAGTTTGACCAAGATTACACGCACGTCACGCGCCATAGCCATGAACATCTTGCGAAAGCTCTCTGCTTGCGCCTCCGCATGACTTTGAAATTCTAATTTATCGAGTTTGGTTAAGCCTTCAACTAACTCTGCCACCTTATTGCCAAACTTTTCAACCAAATCTGCTTTAGTGCAGCCAGTATCCTCAATCACATCATGCATCAATGCAGCCATGATGGATGGCGCATCCAAGCGCCATGTTGCGCATAACTCGGCTACAGCAACAGGATGGGTAATGTAAGGTTCGCCGCTATGACGGTATTGACCTAGATGAGCAGCATCAGAAAACTGAAATGCCTTTTTAACCTGCGCAATTTCTTCAGGCTTTAGATAGGAAAGCTTTGCCAGCAATCCTTCAATTGAAACTACCTGATGCTTTAGAGGAAGGTTGGGCGCAGATGTCGGACCGAACAAATGACGACTCGATTGCGCCAACAAACTCGCAATGATGGATTTTTTACCGCTTTGAGCTGAGTCTCGTGATGAGTCAAGCGAAGCATCCTTAGACGAGATGCTTCCAACTTTTTCCGATGTATTGGCTAGTCCTAAAGGGAGCTCCACACCGGAACCCCTTAATTACAAAGGTACTTTGGTCAACATGTCACGGTCAGTCACACCAGCAGCTACTTCGCGCAATGCAACTACGGTAGCTTTATCTCTGGACTCAACGCGTGGGGAGTGACCTTGTACTAATTGGCGAGCACGATATGTCGCAGCCAAAACCAGTTCAAAACGGTTTGGAATAGTTTTAAGGCAATCTTCTACAGTAATACGTGCCATGCTGTACTCACTTAATTTAGCTTCAATACCTATAGGATAACTGATTAGACCCCGAGGCGCTTCAAAAGGGCTGGATTTCTGGCCATACTGGGGCCAGAGCGCAGACGGCTGGAAGCCAATATGTGCTTTAAATCGACCAAAGCCTGGTCAAAAGAATCGTTCACCACGATGTAATCTGCCTCATGAGCATGCAAAAGCTCTACATGGGCAGCTGCCAAGCGGCGTTGAATCGTTGCTTCATCGTCCTGACCACGCTTACGTAGACGCTCTTCTAAAGCCTCTATGGATGGCGGGAAGATAAAGATCCACTGCACAGAGGGTATTAACTCCCGAATTTGTTGGGCACCTTGCCAATCAATCTCCAACATGACATCACTGCCAGCTTGCATTTGAGATTCAATCCAAGGCTTTGAAGTCCCATAAAAATGACCATGGACTTCTGCCCACTCTAAAAAATGTCCCTGATCACGTTCTTGCAAAAAATCTTCTTTTGTCAGAAACCGATAATCCTTGCCATCTACTTCACCAGGTCGTGGCGTACGCGTGGTAGTTGATAAAGATAACTTCAACCCGGCTTCGTCTTTCAGCAAGGCATTAACCAGAGAAGATTTTCCTGCGCCTGAGGGCGCAACAATCATCAACATACTGCCTTGATAGGATGGTGTCGAAGTGGAGTTAGTCATAAATCAATAAAAAGGATTACTCGAGGTTTTGAACTTGCTCACGCATTTGCTCAATGAACAACTTGAGCTCTAGAGCTGCTTGCGTGCACTCTTCAGATACAGATTTGGAACTTAAGGTATTAGCTTCGCGATTCAACTCTTGCATCAAAAAATCTAAACGCTTACCAACAGGGCCTTTGCCTGCAAGTGCAGTGTCTACCGCTTGAAGATGGGTCTTTAAGCGCGCAAACTCTTCAGCTACATCGATGCGTACTGCATAAAGAACAACCTCTTGACGAATACGCTCCATCAGTTCAGCGCCCGCCTTGGCTTGTTCTTGAGCAGCTAGCGCTTCAGCGAGACGCTCTGTGAGCTTTTCTTGGTACTGGGCTACATATTCAGGAACTTTGGGCTCAATGATTTTAACGATGCCGCGCATCTTGCCAGTGATACTGGTAAGTACGCCAACCAAGGCCTTGCCTTCTGCATGACGACTCTCCATGAGAGCTGCTAGGGCTGCGCGCCCAGCTTCAACTGTGGCAGTGATCCAGCCATCTTCCTCGCCACGAGGCTCGGAAACAATGCCTGGCCAACGCAACACTTCAGCAATACTCAATTCTTGTGCTTTTGGAAAAGCCTCTTGGGCTTTCTCTTGAAGGGTATAAAGGGCATCAAGACGATCTCGACTAATTGCACCTAGGGCATGGGGATTACTTTTGGCAGCACCTGCTGCTGCACTATTGACCCGCCATGCCGCTCTAAACTCGACTTTTCCGCGCGATAGGCTTTGGGTAGCCAGTTCTCGCAAGGCAGGCTCTGCCCCACGACACTCGTCCGGAAGACGAAATCCTAGATCTAGAAAGCGGCTGTTAACAGCCCGACATTCCACCTGCAGATCAGCAACTACGCCCGCTCCTAGGGAGACTTGGCGAGAAGCGCTGCCATAACCAGTCATGCTCGATATCATATGGACATTGTAGATTCATTATTGAACTAGACCCGATCCAGACCTTAACCCCACAGGACCCCATTTCCATGAGCACAGCAAACCCAGCCAACATTGCCCGCCCTAGCGGCCGTAAGCCCACCGATTTGCGCCCAGTAACCATCTCTAGAGCCTTTACCAAGCATGCTGAAGGTTCGGTATTAATCGTCTTTGGGGATACCAAGGTGCTGTGTACTGCCAGCATCCTCGAAAAAGTGCCTCCACATAAGAAAGGCTCTGGGGAAGGTTGGGTTACTGCTGAATACGGCATGCTACCCCGCTCCACCCATACCCGCAGCGATCGTGAAGCTGCCCGCGGCAAACAATCTGGTCGCACTCAAGAAATTCAGCGCCTCATTGGCCGCGCCATGCGTAGCGTCTTTGATTTAAAAGTATTGGGCGAGAGAACCATCCACCTCGATTGCGATGTGCTACAGGCTGATGGCGGAACACGCACCGCATCCATTACTGGCGCCTATGTTGCGGCTCGAGATGCAGTAAACCAACTTCTTAAAAGTGGCGCACTGAGTAAAGACCCAATCATTGATAGTGTTGCTGCAATTTCTGTTGGCATCTACCAAGGCATTCCAGTGCTAGATTTAGACTACCCAGAAGACTCTTCTTGCGATACCGATATGAATGTGGTCATGACCGGTAAAGGCGGCATGATTGAAGTGCAAGGCACAGCTGAAGGTGCGGCATTTTCAAGGGTAGAACTCAATGCACTCCTAGACTTGGCTGAGCAAGGCATTCAAGAGCTCACCCAAATGCAAAGCGATGCATTGAAATAAAGATCGACATGCAAAAACTCGTTCTCGCATCTAACAATGCCGGCAAGGTAAAAGAGTTTCAGGCACTATTAGCGCCCTTGAACTTTGAAGTGATCCCCCAAGGTGAATTAGGCATTCCTTCTGCAGAAGAGCCTCACTTCACCTTTGTGGAGAATGCTCTTACCAAGGCAAGGCATGCAAGCGCTGCATCAGGCTTACCGGCGTTGGCCGACGATTCCGGTATATGTGCGCATGCTTTAAACGGCCAGCCTGGCGTTTTGTCGGCCCGCTTTGCTGGCGAGCAAGGTGATGATGCTGCGAATAATCGAAAACTCATTCAAGACTTGCAAGATCAGCCAGATAGAGGGGCGCATTATGTGTGTGCCTTGGTTTTCGTGAATAGCGCAAATGATCCAGAACCTATCATTGTGCAAACACGTTGGTATGGGCAGATTGTTGAGCAAGCTGCCGGTAGCAATGGTTTTGGGTATGACCCCTATTTCTTTTTGCCGGATCAAAAATGCACCGCTGCTGAATTAGAGCCAGAAAAAAAGAATTCAATCAGTCACCGGGGTCAAGCGCTACGTGAATTGATTGCACAACTCAAAAGTCGTGCTTAATTCAAGCCCTAATAAAGTAACGTTGACTGCATTGCCTCCATTGGCTTTGTATATTCACTTTCCTTGGTGCGAAAAGAAATGCCCCTATTGCGATTTCAATTCACATCAAATTAAAGAAGGCGATAGTAAGGCGGGCTTTGATGAGCAGCGCTATATCAATGCACTGATTGCTGACCTAGAAACTGAATTGCCTAATATTTGGGGTCGACAGGTTCACAGCATCTTTATTGGCGGCGGAACGCCTAGCCTGCTATCTGCCGAAGGCATGGATCAATTACTTTGTGCCGTTCGTGCTCGAGTGAATCTTGAGCCTGATGCTGAAATTACGATGGAGGCAAACCCAGGATCCATCGAGGCCGATAAATTTGCCGGATTTGCAAAGGCAGGCATTAATCGAGTATCGATTGGAGTTCAAAGCTTTCAGGATGAGCAGCTCAAAGCATTGGGCCGTATACACAATGGCGAGGAGGCCAAGCGCGCAATAGCAATCGCCTTGAAACACTTCAAATCGGTGAATCTGGATTTGATGTACGGACTCCCAAAGCAGACATTAGAGTTAGCCAAAGCGGATATTGAGACGGCGCTTTCTTTTAAAACGCCCCATCTGTCTTTCTACAATCTCACGCTAGAACCGAATACCTACTTTGCAAACTTTCCTCCGCAATTACCTAGTGATGATGAAGTGGATGCCATTTTTGAGCAAAATTTAGATTTACTCACCAAGGCAGGCTACAAACGTTATGAAGTCTCTGCCTATTCACTGAAAAACCAAGAGTGCAAACACAATCTGAACTACTGGCGCTTTGGTGATTACATTGGCATTGGAGCAGGCGCTCATGGAAAAGTTTCTTTTCCAGACAAAATTACTCGCCAAGTAAGGGAGCGCCATCCAGACAGTTATATGCATGCAATGGAAACTAAAGGTAATGCGTTAATAGAATCCAGGGTTCTTGAAGCCAAGGATCTGCCTTTCGAATTCATGCTCAATACCCTAAGACTGACAGATGGCGTTGCTACCAATACTTTCAGCGAGAGAACTGGTCTGCCTTTAAACGTGATTAGCAAAGGCCTAGCTGAAGCTAGTAATAAGCAATTGCTGGATGAGAATCCCAGTCAACTGAAAGCCACTCCATTAGGTATGCGCTACCTGAATAATCTGCAAGAGCTGTTTTTGGATTAAACCGCTTTAGTTGCTGTGCGTTAAGCACTAGCGACCCGTCCAAATAGGTGGCTCACCCTTTAAAAATGAAGCAACTCCGTTTTGGAAATCATTACTGCCATAGGTTTCACTGATGAGATCACTACAGTCGGGCAGATTGTTTTTAATTAATCTTGCCAATACCAGCTTGCTAGATTTTTGGGTAATGGGAGCTAGCTTACTCAGTCGCTCTGCGAGATTGACGGCCTCTTGACCTAGCTGCTCTTGTTCGTATGTTGCTAAAAGATATCCTTGCTTAAGTAATTCTGGAGCAGTAATCATCTCCGCAAGAAGCAGCATACGCTTAACAATATTGATACCTAGATGAGCAACTAACCAAGCAACATTTGCAGCAGATAAACAGTTACCAAGTGTTTTGGCTATAGGTACGCCAAACTTTGCATCAGGAGTTGAGATTCGAAAATCACAGCAACTGGCTATTGCTAATCCGCCCCCAACAGCCATACCATCGACAACGGCAATTGTTGGGATGGGCAAGGTGGCAAGAGGACCCAGGTAATCATCAATACCCTCTTCATAGCGAATGCCGTCTTGCCCCTCTTTAAAACTAGCAAATTGCGCTATATCGCTACCGGATATAAAAGACTTGCCGCCAGCGCCGCGCAAGATAGCTACACGTATCTTGGGATTCTTAGCAATATCTTCACAGATCGACTTCAGGCTTTGATACATCCCTACTGTCATTGCATTACGGGCTGCTACATGATCAAAGGTAATGTGGGCAACATGGCTGCGTATCTCTAATAAGACCTGTGCAATATTGCCCACCTTATTTTGTTCAGTCATAAAACGCTTATTCAGCCTTGATATTCAGACTCTTTACTAAACGCTGGTATTTAGCCAGTTCGCCAGCCAAGAACAAACTAAATGCAGCAGGTGTTGCTGGCCCCTCAGGCTGCAAGCCTTGTGAATCTAGCGTCTTTTTAATTTGTGGATCAGCCATGGCGGCTTTAACAGCTTGGTCAATCTTGTTCACAACTGCTGGATCCATACCCTTTGGACCCATGATGGAGTACCAGTTGGTAACGTCAAATCCTGTAATACCCACTTCGTTAAACGTAGGTACGTTAGGAAGAATAGATAATCGTTTTGGGGTGGAGATTGCCAAAGCCTTCAAGCTGCCGTCTTTAATTTGCTGCAAGTTCGGTGGCAAGGTATCAAAGTTCATCGTAATTTGACCACCTAACAAATCAATGATGGCCTGACCGCTACCTTTATAGGGCACATGGTTTAACTGAATGCCGGCAATCTTAGCAAACAAAGCGCCTGCTAAGTGTTGCGTACTGCCAATACCAGACGAACCATAAGTCATCTGACCTGGATTTGCTTTAGCAAGGGAAATCAATTGTGATACCGAGTTCACAGGCAAAGAAGCCTTCACTACTAAAACATTAGGAACATATCCCAAATAAGTAATAGGTGTGAAATCCGTTGCAGGATTGTAGGGAACATTCGTTAATACAAATGGTGCAATCGCATTGGAATTGGAGTGCCCCACCAGCAAGGTGTAGCCATCCGGATTTGCCTTGGAGACTTGATCGGCTGCAATAGTTCCTGCTGCACCCGATTTATTTTCCACAATCACGCTTTGACCTAGAATCTCACCCATTTTTGGAGCAAGGGCTCGTGCAACAATATCGGTGCCGCCACCAGGCGCAAAACCCACAATCAATCGTATAGGTTTAGTTGGATAAGACTGCTGACCTAAAGCAAAGAAAGAACTCGTGGCTAGCGTAATTGCAAACAAACTACGAACAGCCCACTGAGGCGATTTAAGCAACATAAAGTCTCCAATATTGTTTTTATTGTGTTTGATACTATTAGAAGCTAATTCTAAACATATAAGAAGCAACGAGACAATGACGAAAACACCTATAAATGACACTTTAAATAGCGCGCGTGATGGATCAAGACCATTACCCCTCTCAGGAGTACGTGTGCTTGACGTCAGCCAGGTCATGGCCGGCCCTTACTGCTGCATGCTCTTGGCCGACCTTGGTGCGGATGTCATCAAAATTGAGCCTCCTGGTACCGGTGATCAGACACGTGGCGCAATGGGTTTCAAGATGAAAGGTTCAGATAGCATGGGCTTTCTGAACATGAACCGCAATAAACGCAGTCTCACTTTAAATCTCAAAACCGAGGCTGGTAAGAAAGTATTTTTCGAGCTGGTCAAAACCGCTGATATTTTGGTGGAGAACTATCGGCCTGGTGTTATGAAAAAACTAGGAATCGATTACGCCTCTTTAAAAGATATCAATCCTGGTTTGGTCTATGCCAGCATTTCTGGTTTTGGCCAAACTGGCCCATGGGCAGATCGCCCTGGTTTTGATCTCATGGCGCAAGCGATGTCTGGCGTCATGAGCGTTACAGGATATCCAGATGGTCCTCCAGTTAAAGCCGGCGTTCCGGTAGCTGATATTGGCTGCGCACTTTTTGCGATATACGGAATATTGTCGGCATACATTGGCAAAACGAAAACGGGTGAAGGTCAGTTTATTGATGCCTCACTCTTTGATTCCGCTTTGGCATTCTCCATTTGGGATACCGCTCAATACTGGGGTACCGGAGTTGAACCCTATAAGCTTGGCACAGCCAATCATATGAGCGCCCCCTACCAGGCCATGAAAGCTGCTGATGGGTATTTTGTGATGGGAGCAACCAATCAGAAACTATGGAAGTTGCTTTGCGACAAGATTGAACGCCCCGAATTATTTGAAGATGTCCGCTTCAAAACAAATCCACTACGCTTAGCTAATCGCCTAGAGCTCGCCGCCGAATTAGAAAAATCATTTGCCAATAAATCTGCGGATCAATGGGTTAACGCACTACTAGATGCAGGTATCCCAGCGGGTCCAATTAATACTTATCCAGAAGCATTTGATAGTGAGCATGGCCGCCATCGCAAGATGCGGATGGAGATTGATCATCCGGTAGAAGGCAAAGTTCCTAATATTGGCTTTGCCGTCAAAATGAATGGCACACCACAACAGGTGTATCGCCACCCTCCTTTGCTGGGCGAACATACGAGCGAGCTTCTTGCTGAGCTCGGTATTGCGGGTGATGAACTGAAGTCTCTTGAAGCGGGTGGTGCCTTTGCACCCTAGTTTGCAGCTTAATAAACATAATGATTAAGTAAAAAGATAACTAAAAAGGACTCCACAGAGTCCTTTTTAGTTATAGAGAAGTCTAATTACCTTAGCTGCCTTGGTTACTCGCCAGCAGTAATAGCCATCTCCTGTGCCGAGAATGGATCCTTGACTGGGGCAGTTGGCTTGGGAGCCGCCTTGCCTTTAGTGCCTGGCATGAGTTCAAAATCAGGCACAAAGACCGTCAAGGTGCTTCTGAGTTGATCGAATGATTTGCGATCACCATCGAACTTCACCCTACCTTCAGCTAGCAACTTTTCAAACGTTGTCTGTCCACCCATCACCCGTTCGAGATCACTGCGATTTAATGTGATAGTCAGATTTGGATTCTTGGCCTGCTGACCTTTAATGTTGGTCAGAGCAGAATTACTCATCTCAATCACAAATTTTTCGCCATTGTCTGGTGTAGAGAGATTGATTACAAAGTTCATGTCCGCCGCTTTCTTGCTGTCCATACTGATAGCCAAAGCATTGAGCCAGAGTTCGGTTTTCATGCCTTTAATCATGTCTGGACCATTGGATTTCGGTGACGTCCCTGAAGGCATACCATGACGCAATTCATAAGCAGCTCCCAAGAAGCTATTGCGCATACTTGGGCTTTCTTTTTGGTAGCCAATCTGCTCAAAAATATCTGCCAGCAAGTCTTTGGCGGCCGTATTATTCGGTTGTGCATAAACCAGCTTGTTAACAATTTCCATAGCTTCACGGTATTTGCCTTGCTTATAGAGCTCTTTACCCCTGGTCATGATCTTGGCTGGGCCACCCATCATCTCCACATAGAGTGGTGCTGAGTCTTTTGGAGATAGTGGCGCTAGTGTTGCTGGATTAGCGTCCCAGTAACCGAGATAACGATTAATCACGGCACGACTATTGTGTTCTTCGGAACCATGATAGCTATGAGCTGCCCATTGCCTCTTCAGACTCTCAGGCTGTTTATATACATTCTGGATTTCATTAATAGTGACGCCATTATTTGCTAAATGAAGCACTTCGTTATGCAGGTGAGCATAACTATCTCGTTGGGTACGCATCACCTCTTGTATGCGCTCGTTACCCCAGCGTGGCCAGGTATGTGACGCAAACATCACCTCACTCTCATTGCCATAACGATATAAAGCGTTATTAATATTCTTAGACCATGCCAGTGAGTCCCGAACTAAGGCGCCACGTAAGGTGTAGATATTATGTATGGTGCCAGTGATATTTTCTGCTGCCCAGAATGCCTTAAATTGCGGGAAGTAGGTATTCATCTCCGCAGGAGCTTCAGTGCCTGGTGTGTTTTGGAATTCCATTTCAACGCCATCAACCGTCATTTTTTCATAAGGTTGGTTGATATAGACGTTAGGCTCGATCAGACCTAAATTACCAGCAGCGGTATTTTTACCAATGGATTGATCCACGTGACCAAATGGGCTACGGGGCAATAACACGCCGTACTGGAAGTACATTCTACGAGTCATGGCATTACCTGCATAGACGTTTTCCGCAATCGCATGATCCATAAAACCTGCTGGCGCAATGACCTTGACTTTGCCGCTCTTCACATCTGCCTCATCGACTACACCACGCACACCACCAAAGTGATCGCCATGCGAATGCGAATACACGACAGCTACAACTGGGCGTTTACCAAGCTTTTCATTTACGAGCTCTAGTGCAGCACGAGCCGTTTCTTTGGCAGTTAATGGATCAAACACAATCCAACCAGTATTCGTCTTGATAAAGCTAATGTTGGCTAAGTCAAAGCCGCGAACTTGATAAATTTTTCCAGGCACAACTTCATATAAGCCGTAGCCCATATTGAGAATGGCTTGACGTTGCAATGAAGGGTGCACACTATCAAAGTCTTTGCCCTGTAGGAGAAATTCATAGCTACCCATATCCCAGGCAACATTGCCGGCATCAGCCATGATCGTTTTATATGGCGGGGCTGCTATGAAGCCTTTTTTTGATTCCTCAAAATCACGCTTATCTTCGAAAGGCAGCGTCTTACGCAATCCATTTTGCAGCTCAACCGTATAGCTTGAAGGCGCCTTACCTTTTGGATCGAAATGCTTCCCCTGCATTGCACCAGGATCCGCAACCACACCACCACCCCCTGCCGCCATAGCAAAACCTGAGCTTATTAATGCAGCTGCAATAAAAAATTGTGTGAGTTTGATTTTCATAAAAGCCTCAAGTAAAAGTTTTTTGATTACTTCAATGATATGTTTGAGATAAACCATGGCAATTAGCCCTATAGCTAATATATAGTTAGATTGAGTAAGCCGCCACAAGAGGCAGGCTTACAAAAAAGGTAGTTCCTTTTGCAGGTAGAGACTCAAACCAAATCGAGCCGCCATGTCTCATGACAATATGTTTACATAACCAAAGACCAATTCCCATGCCGGAACCCTTAGTAGTTGAAAGTAGCTCAAACATGTGTGCCTGCACATTTTCATCAATTCCTGATCCTGTGTCTGCGATCAATATTTGAATACCAGTACGAGTGTGCTCGCCTCGAATCGTGATTGATTTAATTAAATTTTCAGTCGACTTCAATGCATCAATTGCGTTGTTGACCAAATTCAATAGGACTTGTTGAAGTTCCCCCTTATTAGCAGTGATAAACAAGTTTTCCTCTAACTTGAGAATCATCTGAATATTCTGCTTAATAATTTCTGGGCGCGCAATGGTAAGTACTAAATCAATTAATTCAGCAAGGTCAACTTTGGCAGATGCCATCTTTTCATCAGCGAATACCGACCTAAGGGAGCGGATAATACTTGCTGCACGCTGATTATCTGCCAACAAAGAATCCAAAACCTCTCTCTGTAGGTTGGGATTCAATTCTCCTTCTGATAGTTTCTTTTGCAAAAATTGAATATTTAAACTAGAGGCACCCAAGGGCTGATTAAGTTCATGTGCAATGGAGGCTGATAAAGCCCCGGTACTGGCGGTCTTATTGGCTTTTAATAGCGATGCGATTAGGAGCTCTCGCTCCTGTAAATGGGCTTTAGTAGCTTCACTTTCATTCGCTGTTTTGATATTGGCAATGGTAATTTGCTCGGCCCAGTATCCCCCAATCGCAATATATGACAAGGTATTCATCACGAGCTGGGAAATGGTAAACAGGATCAGCAGCTGAGGGATCTGATCAACTTGACGAATGGTAAAGGCCGAGGCAACCATAATGACGAATCGCCCCATAGCAAAAAACATTTCCGCAAAATTGGCATATTGCATATAAACCAATTGCTTAGATGGGGATGATTTTCTCTTCTTGCCTAGCTCATAGATTTGCCAGCAATAAAAAAGACTAGCAAGGCCTGCCATTACCGCAGTGCGACTTTCAAAAGATCCATATAGACGCATGGAATCAAATACGGCAATAAAAATGAGGACCGAAACTGAGGCAGCTATCTTTACTCGTTTAGAAACCTCATGATTGAGTGATTGACAAAATAAAGCTTGTAACATCGTTGCTATATAGAAGAAGGTATTGGCTACGGTGAAATTAAATTCTGGATTAGTAATATTTTGGAGAGTAATAATTCCTATCCCAAAAATAAATAACCCGACCACATTCACTAGCAGGGAGGACATCCAATACAAACTGGGTCTCAGGATGTTCTGAGAACGATAATAGTGATAGATACCAAAAAATAGGCCCACCTGAATGATGGCCAAAATGAAGAAGTAGATAGAAATGAGCAGCTTCATGTTTGCTATGGTACATCCACCGAATTGATTCGCTAAAATGCCTGTCATGCGGCTTTTTAGTAGATCCCAGCTCCTTTTCTTTGTCACCCTATTAGCCGCTGGGATTGGTTTTGCTCATGCCCAATCGGCTTTTTATACCGCCGCTAACAATTACCTCAAAAAGCGCGCTGATGCTTTTATGACGATTACGGGCTATTCGCTTACACCAGACGTAACAACAGGTTCGCTATCGATCCGTAACAATGGTGGTGATAACTCCGACTTGCAAATGATTTCTCTAGGAGGTGGCGATCGAATTAGTGCAAACTTTCCTCTTTATTTAGAGGGAACCTTAGCGGTTAATCGCTACAACCCAACTTTTAGCGATGGCATCGCCAATACATCCGTTACGGTACCAGTTCATTGGAACAGCATCACAGGCACCGGCGGTATTGGTTGGGATTTTCCGATCACCAATGAATTGCGCTTCCGCCCTATTGCCAATGTCATGCTGGGTCATTTAGAAAGCGACCTCTCGATTGCGTCTAGAGTCATTCAAAATCAGAAAGGCGTGGACTTGCAGTTCCTCAATGGCGGCCGTATGAATTCTTATGGTTTGGGCGGCTCGGTCATGCTCGACTATGAGAACTACAAACCGGATCAAGAGATTGATGTCGAGCTGCGTTACACCAATATCCCGGTACAAACATTTGACACCTCAACTGCAGTGCAAGGCTCTGCCGATTCGCAAAGTCTGGCGCTTTGGGCTCGCAGTCGCATTCCAACCCCGATTACATTATTAGATAGGCCACTAAGAGCGGTATTTGAAGTGGCGCATACCGAGTTCCTGGGCGACTTACGAGGGGCTTTGGGGTTTAACTCCCTCTCCTCCGTAGGTACCGGCATAGAATTAGACCGCAGCGCCTCTGATCCCATTTTTACCCGCATTAGAGTCGTATTTAGGTATCAATTTGGTCAAAATGTGCACGGAACCTCTATTGGCCTAGCTGCCAGCTTCTAATATGGGCAATACAATAGCTATAAATACTAAATTCCTAGTATTTACTTATTTCCGCATCGCCATCTAATGGTGACGTGCTTTCAACATCCTTAAGGATCAAATTATTATGAAAAAAATTATCATTGCTGTCGTCATTGCTGCAATCGCAGTTGGCGGCTACTTATTCCTCACTAAACCAAAGGCTCCTATTGCTGGCGTAGCTGCTCAAGAATCCGCGCTTATCTATGATGGTGAAGTAACCAAAATTGATGCTGCAACTCGCACAGTTACCCTCAAAAACCAAGACGGCGAAACTTCTATCGTTGCGGGCCCTGAAGTGAAGAACTTTGCTGAAATTAAAGTGGGCGACCATTTTGATGTTGTGTATGAACTTGCTGTAGCTATTGAATTAGTTAAGGTAAAAAATCCAGGCACAACTAGTGAGCAAGTTAGCACCAGCACTACAACTGCTCCTCAAGGCGATAAGCCAGGCATGATCACCACCAATACCGTAACTGCAACTGCTAATGTTGAATCTATTGATGCAGCTAAAAATATCGTTTCTTTAAAAGGTCCACAAGGAAATATTTTCAAGGTTAAGGTTCAGAATCCTGACTTGATGAAAGATATTGCCGTAAACGATCAAGTAAAAGTGGTTTACACAGAAGCGATTGCTGCAGTGGTAACTGCACCAGCTAAGAAGTAATCAAGAAATGCAGTAGTTCTTCAGCAGTTCTTCAGTAGCTCTTTTCTAGGAGCTAGAAAGACAAAAAGCCCAGCAAGTAGTTGCTGGGCTTTTTACATGTAATTTGGCGGAAGAGGTGAGATTCGAACTCACGGAGGACTTTCATCCTCGCCAGTTTTCAAGACTGGTGCATTCAACCGCTCTGCCACTCTTCCTTTGCGAATTGAGTCCTAGATTATAAGGAATTCGGTGAATCCCTACTTAAAAATGCAATAAGCCCCCTTTTAAAGATCGCTTTTATTGGCTTAAATACTCTATTTGCGCCAATCAAAATAGCCTTTTCTCTGATAAACTAGTCAGATAACTAGTCAGGAGCATGGGTGATGAATAAGCACTGGGCAGTTCAAGATGCCAAAGCAAAATTTAGCGAGCTACTAAACGCCTGCCTTGAAGAAGGGCCCCAAGTGGTCACAAAGCGAGGGCATGAAGCAGCCGTATTAATCACTATCCAGGAGTGGAATACATTGAAAAAGTTAGCTAGACCTTCTCTTAAATTGCTTTTGCTTTCAGAGCAAGCTAAGGGTGACCTAGTACTGCCAAAGCGTGGCCAAGGTGCATTTCGCAAATCCATCAAACTGTAAGACAAATCATGTACTTACTAGACACCAATATTATTTCAGAACTACGTAAACCAAAACCGCATGGGGCAGTATTAGAGTGGTATGACAATATTTCAGACAATGATCTTTATATTTCCGCAGTCTCGATCGGTGAAATTCAAGCAGGCATTGAGCTGACTCGCGAGCAAGATAAAAACAAAGCAAAGTCTTTAGAAAGTTGGTTGCAACAAGTTTCAAATGCACATCATGTCTTACCGATGACGGGATCTATCTTTAGATTGTGGGCAAAACTCATGCATAAAGAAAGCAATACCGTTTGGGAAGATGCCATGATCGCAGCGACAGCTATTGATCAGAAACTCATCGTGGTCAGTAGAAATATAAAAGACTTCAAGCGCTTTAAGATTAATTTACTGAACCCATTCGAATATCGAGCCCAAGCGAATTAAGGCCCCTTAACTAAGCCTTCTAAATGCTTGGCAATCGCAAGGCTAGAGGTTAATCCAGGGGACTCAAAGCCATATAGGTTAAAGAGGCCCTGGAGTCCATGGTCCTGGGGGGTGTTAAAACAAAAGTCGCCTGCCGGGGCGTTAGGCGGGACTATTTTGGCTCTAACACCTGAATAATCGGGTTGTAATGCCTGGTCTTTAAGTCCTGGCCAATAGCGCCTTACTGCTTCATAAAAGCCCTCACCTCTTTTGGGATTGACCGTGTAATCAATTTGGTTTTCTTCATCGATTTCAAGCCATTCCACATCGGGACCAAATTTAGCTTGTCCGCCCATATCTAAAGTGAGATGCACTCCTAGACCACCAGGCTCAGGAATGGGATAAATCAAATGATTAAATGGTGACTTTCCTGAAAGAGAGAAATAATTTCCTTTAGCGAAATATGCTTTTGGAATTTGATCTTTGTTTAATGATGCAATTTTTTGTGCCACTGCTGGAGCACTCATGCCTGTGCAATTAATCAGAAACTTTGTTTGAATCTTCATTCCATCAGCGCCACCGATTTCTAACTCAAATCCGTCTTTGGCATTGTTACCGATAGGTTTTGCGCTGATCAGCGGTGATTGATAAGCTACCATGCCACCCGCATCCTCAAAGCCACCCAGAAGAGAGAGCATATAGCCATGACTATCCACAATGCCCGTACTTGATGACAGAATAGCTGCTACACAATTGAGCTGTGGCTCGAGTTGCTTAGCTTCTTCGCCAGAAATCATCTTGATCTCAGGAACGCCATTGTTCTGAGCTTTATATAAAAGTGCCTGCAGATCATCAATTTGGTTTAGATCAGTAGCAACGATGAGCTTGCCATAGGGTTGAGTTGCTACTTGATGGTTCCGGCAGTACTCGTACAGCATGTGATTACCTTCAACACAGAGTTTGGCTTTGAGTGAATCCTTGGGGTAATAGATTCCAGCGTGAATGACTTCGCTGTTACGAGCGCTGCTGATGGTGCCAAAAGAAGACTCGCGTTCCAGCAGAATCGTTTCTCTGCCTTGAAGCGCCATCTCCCTGGCAACGGCCAGACCAACTACCCCGGCACCGATGACGACACAATCAAGTCGCTCCATCTACTACTCTTGCTTTGTTTTTTTAGGTATCGACATACCTAAATCGTAACATTTTCAGTGTTTTAGTGGGTTTTGGGGCACTTCTTGATAAAATCTATAGATGTCTTCCAAACCAACTGCAGATAACCCGAAAACCCTATTTAGCACCCAAGATATCGTTTTAGATAGCGCTTATCAGGGTATTGATGCTGCCGGCTGGAAATCCCTCTTTGCCCAAGCCAAAGAAGCCAAATTAGAGCAATTTATTGCCGATCTATTTGCTGGTAAGCCAGTGAATAACTCCGAGAATCGCCCCGCCATCCACTCTGCCCTGCGTAACCTGGATAAAACTCCGGTTTTGGTAAATGGTAAAGATGTCATGCCAGATGTTGCTCAAGTTTGGCATCGTATTGAAGATCTATGCAATAAATGGGTCGGTGTTACTGATGTGATTCATATTGGTATTGGCGGATCTGATTTTGGTCCCCGTTTAGCGATTGAAGCCTTAGCCCATGTTCCCGACATTGAGAGTCGTGGCATGCGCATGCATTTCCTGGCCAACATTGATACCGCAGACCTGAATCGCATTTTGCAACGTGCTTTACCGCACAGCACTAAAGTCATCATTGTCTCCAAGTCCTTCACAACACTTGAGACCATAATGAATGCCAAAGCGGTGGTGAAGTGGCTTAAAAATAATGGCCTTACTGATACTCAAGTAAGTAAATCACTTTATGCTGTAACAGCTAACGCTCCTGCTGCAGAAGCGTTTGGCATTGATCAAGACCATATCTACCCCTTTTGGGATTGGGTGGGCGGTCGTTACTCCGTATGGTCTGCAGTTGGATTGCCAATTGCCCTGCAATATGGATTTGATACTTTCAAGCAATTCCTGGCTGGTGCCCAAGCTATGGATCAGCACTTTAAGTCTGCTCCTCTTGAAGAAAACCTTCCGGTGATCATGGCGCTGAGCTTGCTCTATCAGCAAGAGAAACACAACATCAAATCGTATGCAGTCATTCCGTATGCAGATGCATTGGATTGGTTTCCGAAGTGGTTACAACAGCTCGATATGGAAAGCAATGGCAAGAGCATCGATCGGGATGGGAAGCACGTCAAGTTTTCCTGCCCCGTAGTGTTTGGTAGCTCCGGCAGTAATGCGCAGCACTCCTACTTCCAGCTATTGCATCAAGGTACAGAAATCATTCCAATTGATTTCATTGCGGTACGTGAGCCGATGAGTCATTTACCAGAGGCAAAAGAACATCACCGCATCCTCTTGTCTAACTGCTTAGCCCAAGCTCAGGCCTTGGCTAATGGCAAGAAAACTGATAACCCAAACAATACTTACCCAGGCAAACGCCCTAGCAACCTACTGATCCTGCCTAAGCTTAATGCCTTCTATTTAGGGGCACTCTTAGCGCTATATGAAAATCGCACTGCTGCACTTGGCGCTTTGTGGAACATTAATAGCTTTGACCAACCAGGCGTAGAGCTTGGCAAAGTACTAGCTAAGCCGATTGAGGATGCCTTAAAGAATGGTGGCTCTGCTCAGGCGGATTCTGGTATTGATGAAGTAACTGCAGCCCGCATTAATTTATTTAATCAATAGTTTTATTAGCTCCAACCCTTGCCTAGACACCGAAAGAAGACTCATGCAACTCTCTCCATCTATTTTCAAAGCTTATGACATTCGCGGCATCATTGATGAGACGGTAGATCCATCGATTGCCAAGCTGATTGGCCAAGCCTTTGGCACAGAAATGCGTGAACTTGGTGAAACAGAAATTGTTATCGGACGCGATGGTCGCTTATCAGGCCCTAGCTTGATTGAGGCTTTAACTGAAGGTCTGCTCTCTACTGGTATCAATGTGATTGACTTGGGTATGGTTGCCACACCGATGGTGTACTTTGGTGCCAACAAAGAGATCAATGGCAAGAAGCCAAAATCCGGCATCATGATTACCGGTAGTCATAACCCCCCAAATTACAACGGCTTCAAGATGGTTCTGGGTGGCGCTGCAATCTACGGCGATCAAATTCAGGCTCTACGTAAGCGTATTGAAGCTAAGCAATTTACTACAGGTCAAGGTAGCCGCAGCACCTTTGATATTTTCCCGATGTACTTAGAGCGCATTGTGAGCGACGTTAAGCTAGCTCGTCCCATGAAGATTGTGGTTGATTGCGGTAATGGCGTAGGTGGCGCATTTGCAGGCAAACTCTTCAGAGCCTTAGGCTGTGAAGTGCAAGAACTCTTTTGCGAAGTGGATGGACATTTTCCAAACCATCATCCAGATCCTGCACATATTGAGAACTTGCAAGATCTCATCAAGAACTTACAAACTACCGATAATGAATTAGGTCTTGCCTTTGATGGTGATGCCGATCGTTTGGGTGTAGTAACTAAAGATGGTCAGGTGATTTTCCCTGACCGCCAAATGATGCTATTTGCTAAAGACGTGCTCTCCAGAAATCCTGGTGGACAGATTATTTACGACGTCAAATGCACTCGCAACCTAGCAACCTATGTAAAAAAACATGGTGGCGAGCCTTTGATGTGGAAAACGGGTCACTCCTTGGTGAAGGCTAAGCTTAAAGAAACTGGCGCACCTCTAGCCGGTGAAATGTCTGGTCACATCTTCTTTAAAGATCGTTGGTTTGGTTTTGATGATGGTTTATATACAGGCGCGCGTTTGCTAGAGATTCTCTCTAAAGAGAAGGATCCAAATCAGACACTGAATGATTTGCCAAATGCTATTTGCACGCCTGAACTGCAATTGGCTTGTGCTGAAGGTGAGCCATTTGCCCTGCTAGAGACTATCAAGGCAAATGCCAAGTTCCCTACTTCTGAATCCATCAATACCATTGATGGCGTACGTGTGGAATATGCGGATGGCTTTGGCTTAGCTAGACCTTCCAACACCACACCGGTGGTGGTAATGCGTTTTGAGGCGGATAGTGAAGAAGCAATTGCCCGCATTCAGGCGGAGTTTAAGGCGGTATTACTTACTGCCAAGCCGGATGCAAAGCTGCCGTTCTAAGGCTTTAACAAAAATTCTTGGGGTCAAGTAAGATTTCGTATGAATTCAACTGTTAGCACCCCAATTGCCTTTGATTACCCCCAGCAAGACTCTGCTGGAGTAACTTGTACCGCCCAAGCCTGGGCCAAGACTCCTCCCCAGTTTCATGGTTCTGAAAAGGCCGCCGTAATTGCTCGCATCAAACAGCTCCTAATAGAAAAAGATGCTGCATTGGTTGCTCACTATTATGTAGATGGCGATATTCAAGACTTAGCCATGGAAACCGGTGGATATGTAGCCGACTCTTTGGAGATGGCGCGCTTTGGTAAAAACCACTCTGCCAAGAATCTAATTGTTGCTGGTGTTCGCTTCATGGGTGAGTCTGCTAAGATTCTCAGCCCAGAAAAACGCGTCTTCATGCCTGACCTCGATGCAACCTGCTCACTTGATTTAGGTTGTGATGCTGATGACTTTGCAGCATTTAGATCTGCACATCCTGATCGTGTTGTCGTAGTTTATGCAAATACGTCGGCAGCTGTAAAAGCGCAAGCCGATTGGATGGTAACCAGTTCTTGTGCATTGGCTATCGTGCATCAACTGAAAGTTGAAGGCAAAAAGATTTTATGGGCACCCGATCGCCATTTGGGTCGCTATATTCAAGAACAAACAGGTGCTGATATGTTGTTGTGGAATGGTGCTTGCATTGTTCATGACGAATTTAAAGCTGTTGAATTAGAGATGCTTAAAGCGGCTCATCCTAACGCCATGATTTTGGTTCACCCTGAATCTCCACAGGCTGTTGTTGACCTTGCAGATGTTGTAGGCTCTACTTCTGCCATGATTAAGGAGGTAGTAGAAGGCGCTGCTACTGAATATATTGTGGCAACTGATAATGGCATCTTGCATCGCATGCGCCAGCTTGCCCCCAACAAAAAACTGATTGAAGCACCAACTGCTGGTAATAGTGCAACGTGCAAGAGTTGTGCACACTGCCCTTGGATGGCCATGAATGGCTTGCAAGGAATTTTAGATTGCCTAGAAAATGCCTCTGGTGAAATCTTCATCGAAGAGTCTATTCGTGTTCAAGCATTGGGTTGCATAGAGCGTATGCTCGATTTCACAAAAAACCATCCCGACCTCTTAGCAAAAGCGCAACATGGCTTTGTAAAGAATATTGGCGCAGCTTAATTATGTTTGAATACAACGAAACCTTAGAGCAAGCTCGCCAACGCAATATTCATGATGCCCTCATGGAAGATATTGGGACTGGCGATTGGACTGCCAAACTCGTTCCAAGCAAACCTGTTCATGCGCAGTTAATCGTTCGTCAAGAAGCTGTTTTATGTGGGGTTGACTGGTTTGAAGGAACACTCAAGAAGCTTGATCCCAATGCGAAAATTACTTGGCATTACCTAGAGGGCGACATGATGAAGCCCGATACTAAGGTTTGCGATATTGAGGCTGACTCTCAAGCCCTACTCTCTGCTGAACGTACTTGTATTAATTTCCTACAAACGCTTTCTTGGACAGCTAGCATTACGCGTCAGCACGTTGATGCCATTGCAGGTGCCAGCCCAAACCCCAAAGGTTGCGCTGTATTGGATACTCGTAAGACTATTCCTGGGCTACGTCAGGCTCAGAAATATGCAGTATTAGTAGGCGGCGGTAAGAATCAACGTCTAGCCCTCTGGCATGGCATTCTGATTAAAGAAAACCATATTGCTGCTGCAGGCAGCGTTACTGCTGCCTTAAAAAATGCTCAAGCTTTAAATGCTGGGGTAGATATTCAGATTGAAGTAGAAAACTTTGCTGAACTAGAGGAAGCATTGGCTGCTGGCGCAAAGAGCATCTTAATTGATAACTTTGATACCGATCAAATGAAGCAAGCGGCTACCATTACTGCTGGACGCGCTTTGCTGGAAGCCTCTGGCGGCATTAATTTAGATCAAATGCGCGCTATTGCAGGCACTGGTGTTGACCGCATCTCCCTTGGCAAGTTAACTAAGGATGTGAATGCAGTTGATTTCTCGATGCGCATTTTGTAGTAATTTAGCTATACCAATAGCACTTGAATACCCTTGGTTTCAATTAGCTGCAGCAGCTTGGCAGCGGCACCGCTAGGATGTTTTCCAGAGCCTGTCGACTCCCATTTTTGAACTGTAGAGACGCTTACATTCAGTAGTGAGGCAAAAATGGATTGGCTCATTCTTGCTTGATGAATACGTATGTCCGTTACTTTTTTAGGTGTAAATAAAGGTGGCTTTTCTAAGCAAAGAGTCTTCATTTTTGCATAATCATGCTTCGTTAAAAGACCGTGCTCCTCCAATGCCTGCGCCATTTCTAACAGCTCGTCAAACACCCTTCTTTCTTCAGATTTTAATTTTTTACTCATTGCAAATTTGCTCCTTCAATATTCCATCCCTAACTAGTGCCCGCAATCTATTTGTATCCGCCTTCTCGAATGACTTGGCAATAATTGTTGCCGCCTCTTGCTCGACATCACTAATGTCAGAGCCGGGGGAACTCTTTTCTCTGCCAACGACAAAAATAATTGCCTCCTTGTTTTTCTTGGCAACAATAGTACGGACACCCCCGCTTTTGCCTTGACCTGGCAGTCGAATTCTCTTTTTACACACCCCGCCACCTAAGTCAACCTCATACACTCCTTGCTCAATCTCTCTAGCGGCCTTACAAAGCTCTGTTACTCCAATAATTTTTCTTGCCCAACGATCGAATGTTTTTGTTTTCAAGACTATTTTCATAGTCGAGAGTTTAATATATAGCACTGAGTGCTATAACATTGTATCCGACAATGGATTAGGGTTGCAAGTAAAAATGCTTTTATAGCAAGGGGGTATATCCAAAAGCCAATGAGGGAGGGCTACCAAGGATTAAACATACCAATAGGGGTGCTCACGACCTAACGCGCTAAATTACCTTACCCCGCCCTGCCCTTGTAAATCAACTGCTTCTCGAGTGCATTACGTATAAATTCAATATTATTTCTTAGGCTATAGCATTCAGCAGTTGCTAGTTTTGCCGCTTTTGATCTGAGTATTCTGCGCTCCATCTCATTGAGTACCTCAATATATTCGCCACGTCGAGCTGGATCAAAGTTCTCGATCGTATTTTTCTCAAATTTATCCAGATCTTTATAGATTGAGTTAATTTGCTTCTTGGCCAGATTGGTTCTGTAAGTAGGAATTGATTTAATAACGGGATAAGCAAAAGCAGCAAACGGGAGCAAGAGGAAGAACATACGCTCCAAGAACTCCGCCAACCAAAACGGCAAATACTTCATCAAAGTCGGCGTCCCTTTTTCATAGAAGAACTTTGCCTCATCACTTAGTGGTGCTTCGGTATTCATATAGACCGGAAACTCTCCAGCCTTAGAAAAATAGGATTTATTTCCATTGATTTCTTTTGCAGCCTCCAGAAATAAAACCTGGATAGCAGGATGAAGGCGGTCATCAATCAACAGGTTAGTTGTAGTTGATATGAGCTGAACTGGATGATCCGGGATATTTTTCCCAAGATCAAAGCCGCCCATGGGCACAGTCACTTCCTCGAAGTAAGGCAATAAACGGGTATAGGCGTCTGCACGCGTAAATGAAGTTAGCTTAATTGCTGGATTTTTAATGAGTCTCTGTACATTTGGTGAATCAAAACCATCTACCAAAATCACGGCATCAATTTCGCCACGCTCCAAAGCGCTTACACCTTCGGCATTCCCAAGACTAAGTAAATTAGGGGCATCACCATTTAAGCCATTAAGTTTAAATATTCCGAGAGCCTGCGTACGCGTTCCACTCCCCACCGGGCCAATATTGATTTTGAGTTTGGCAATATCTCTATCGGATACGTGAATACTTTCATTGAAGGCATTCTTACGATAAAACATCCAAAATGGTTCATAGTCAACACTACCAAGGGATTCGACACCAGAGAGATTATCTACAGCAATCATTCCGCCCTGAACCAGGGCTGCTTGAATTGGATCTTTGCGATCCATGAGATGTTGGAGATTCTCTTTCGATCCGTGGGTTTCTACTAATTTAAGTTCAATACCTTTTTTCTCAAAATAGGTCTTATATTTTTCACCCAATACTTTGTAGGAGCCACCGGTACCGGTCGCCATTAATACTTTGTTAGGTGGCGCAGGCTTTGCAAACCAAATCAAAATAAATAGCGCTAGAATTAACAGGAAAACAAGGGGCCAGACTTCTCTTAAAGCACTAAACCAATTCTTGATTTCATCTGCTGCTGTTTGATAAACCGCAGAGATATGTTCGCTGACTTCTTCTTTAAAACTGGCCATGTCATTCCTCGTGATATTGGGCTAGCTTATCACCAAAAAACGGGGCTTTATAGCTTTGGAGGCCTAGGAGGCAGAATCAGTCTCAGCACCCTCTGCTTGAGGAGTCAGGATAGTTGGGTAAGAGACAGCCCAAGTGCCGGGGTAGTCACGGCTGTAATGGAGACCACGGCTTTCCCTACGCATGAGCGCTGAACGTACGATCAACTCTGCACATTCTAGTAGGTTTCTGAGCTCAATGAGATCGCGCGTAACCTTAAAGTTGGCGTAATACTCCTGCACTTCATAACGCAGCAACTTAATTCGATGTAGAGCTCGCTCCAAGCGTCGATTGGTTCTTACAATGCCTACGTAATTCCACATCAAAGAACGCAGCTCATCCCAGTTGTGGGCAATGACTACTTGCTCATCCGCATCCTCAACTTGGCTCTCATCCCACAATGGGAGGGGAGGCATCACTGGGGTCTTGAGACTTGATATATCTTCTGCAGCAGCCTTACCAATAACTACGCATTCCAATAATGAGTTACTGGCCAAACGATTGGCACCATGCAGGCCGGTATACGTCGCTTCACCTACTGCATAAAGTCCTGGTAAATCAGTGCGCCCCTTGAGATCGGTCACCACGCCACCACAGGTGTAATGTGCAGCAGGAACAACCGGAATTGGTTCTTTGGTGATATCTAGACCAAGACTTAAGCAGCGCGCATAAATCATCGGAAAATGCTCTTTAATAAATGCTTCGCCCAGATGTGTGGCATCTAGATGAACATAGTCCAAGCCGTGCTTTTTCATTTCAAAGTCAATGGCACGGGCAACGATATCGCGCGGTGCTAATTCGTGGCGATCATCGTGGTCAGGCATGAAGCGTGTACCATCAGGGAGCTTTAATAAACCACCCTCACCCCGCATGGCTTCGGTAATCAGGAATGTACGATCACTTGGGTGATACAGACATGTCGGATGAAATTGAATAAATTCCATATTGCCTACTCGGCAACCTGCGCGCCAAGCCATAGCAATGCCATCGCCTGTAGCGGTATCGGGGTTGCTGGTGTAGCGATAAACCTTGCCTACGCCGCCAGTAGCTAAAACCACTGACTTGGCTTCGATTGTTTCTACGCGATTATTTTTAATATCAAGTGCATAGACACCGTAACAACGATTTGGCTTGGTGCGCTGAGTCTTAGCATCGAGTTGACGATTGGTAATGAGATCAAGCGCAATCCAATGCTCCAAGATCTGAATATTTTTATGTGCTCTGGCTTTATCTAAGAGCACCTCATGAATCGCTTTGCCAGTGGCGTCTGCAGCATGCGCAATACGACGATGGCTATGCCCGCCCTCGCGAGTTAAATGCAAACCCATTGGACCAGATTCATCGGCTGTAAAGGGCACGCCCTGCTCTACCAACCAACGGATCGCATCAGCGCTTTCTTCGGCGATATAGCGTGCTGTGGATTCCACTACAAGTCCTGCACCTGCATCTAAGGTATCAGCCACATGAGAATCAATACTGTCATGCTCTTTATCCACAACCCCAACAATACCGCCTTGGGCCCAAGCTGTAGCAGCCTCTCCTAAACCACGCTTAGCCATCAGAATCACTGGCTGAGATTCAGCCATATGGAGGGCAACAGTTAATCCAGCTAATCCGGCCCCAATAATGAGGACGGGAAGCTCAGCGTTTGCAGTGGTGTTTTGGGAGGGTTTAGAACTTGCCATAGAGGGTTCATTCTAAAGGGCAATTAACTTCCTTGTTCTAAATACAAAAAGGCTCCTTGTGGGAGCCTTTTTGTGATTTGCTAGAACGTTAATTAGACGTTAGACCTTACCTTGGATCCACCTGGGGCATTTGTACCGTATCCCATGATCTTGGCTGCTTCTCCACCTTTGGCTATTTTCACAGCGCAGTACTTAAACTCCGGAATCTTGCCAAATGGATCTAGCGCTGAATTGGTGATCAAGTTCGCTGCAGCTTCATAGTAAGCAAATGGAATAAAGATCACCCCTCTTGGTGTACCGTCATCCTGTCTCACATGGATGCCGACCTCACCCCGACGCGATTGAACCGTAATGACATCGCCTGCTGTAACCCCTAATTGGGTCATGTCCTCACCATGCATAGATACAGTAGCCATAGGTTCAATGGCATCGAGAATAGTGGCACGACGCGTCATACTGCCAGTGTGCCAATGCTCTAACTGACGCCCTGTGATTAATACGAATGGATACTCAGTGTCAGGACGCTCGTTTGCCGGAATAATGTCAGCAGGAACGAGTTTTACCTTGCCATCTTTAGTATCAAACTTGTCATCAAACACGATCGGACGACCTGGATCTTCAGCAGACAAACATGGATAGGTCACACTGGATTCTTGTTCCAGGCGCTCCCAAGTAATGCCATTAATAGCGCCATGCATCGCTTGACGCATCTCGTCATAAACCTGCGCAACGCCCGCATCAGGACCTTGGTAATTCCAGTTCAAGCCCATGCCTTTGGCAATTTCTTGAATAATCCACAAGTCAGGCTTTGCATCGCCAGGAGGATCAATCGCTTTCTTGCCCATTTGGACCATGCGGTCAGTATTGCTAGCTGTACCAACCTTCTCAGGCCAAGCGCTTGCTGGCAACACTACATCCGCTAAGAGCGCTGTTTCGGTCATGAAGATGTCTTGCACGACCAAATGCTCTAAAGATGCCAAAGCGTGACGTGCATGATTTAAATCAGGGTCACTCATCGCTGGATTTTCACCTTCGACATACATACCGCGAATCTTGTCTGGATCACTATCAGGGGCGGTGATCTTATGCATGATCTCCACCACGGTATAACCAGGTTTTTTATCTAATGGCGTACCCCAGAACTTCTCAAACCAAGCATGTGCTTCTGGGTTATCAACGCGCTGATAGTTCGGGAACATCATTGGGATCAAACCAGCATCACTAGCACCTTGCACATTGTTTTGACCGCGCAACGGATGTAAACCTGATCCAGGCTTACCAATTTGACCAGTGATACTCACCAATGCGATTAAGCAACGTGCATTATCTGTGCCGTGTACGTGTTGGCTAACACCCATGCCCCATAAAATCATAGCCGACTTGGTGGTGGCAAACTCTCTGGCTACTTCACGCAGCGTTTCTGCAGGAATGCCACAGATCGGTGCCATTACTTCAGGGCTGTAGCCTTTGATATTTTCTTTTAAGGCTTCAAAATTATTGGAGCGATTTTGTACAAAGTCTTGATCAACCAAGCCTTCTTCAATAATCGTATAGATCATGGCATTAAGCATTGCCACATCAGTATCTGGCTTAAATTGCATCGTACGCCATGCATGCTTGCTGATTTCGGTTGCACGTGGGTCACACAAGACAATTTTGGCGCCACGTTTAGCGGCATTCTTAAACCAAGTTGCTGCAACTGGATGATTGGCAGTTGGATTAGAGCCAATCAGGAAGATCATGCTGGAATGTTCAACGTCGTTCACTTGGTTACTTACGGCACCAGAACCAACGCCTTCGAGAAGCGCTGCTACTGATGAGGCATGACAAAGACGCGTGCAGTGGTCTACGTTGTTACTACCAAAACCAGTACGGACTAGCTTCTGGAATAGATAGGCCTCTTCATTACTGCCTTTAGCAGAACCAAAACCAGCCAACACTTTTAAGCCGTGTTGATCTTTTAATTTCTTGAGTCCCCCAGCGGCAACTTCCAGCGCCTCTTCCCATGTAGCTTCACGGAAGATATCTGACCAATCTTGCTTGCCCTCAAGGATAGATTCATCCTTAGAAACACCCGCTTTACGAATGAGTGGTTTAGTGAGGCGCTGTGGGTTATGGATGTAGTCCATACCAAAGCGACCTTTGACGCAAAGGCGATTGTGATTGGCCGGGCCATCGCGACCTTCAACGCTGACGATCTTTTCGTCTTTAACGTTGTAAGTAATTTGACAACCGACACCACAGAATGGACAAACTGAATCGACTTTGCGATCCACTGTTTGCGAACCAATCAAGCCTTTTGGCATCAATGCACCGGTTGGGCATGCTTGCACGCATTCACCACAGGCAACGCAAGTACTGTCGCCCATTGGATCATTTAAGTCGAATACGATTTCACTATGGCCGCCACGCATAGCGTAACCAATCACATCGTTTACCTGCTCTTCACGACAAGCACGTACACAGCGATTACATTGGATACACGCATCCAAATTGACAGCCATCGCTGGATGAGAAATATCACTGCTAACTTTCTCACGACGCAGCGCTTTGAGTTCTGGGCGAACAGTGACGTCCATACGAGCAGCCCAAGTACTTAATTCACCATGCTGGTTCTTTTGCTCTTCTTCTTTGCTATCACCAACCCACTTAAAACCTTCGTCCGGCATATCAGAAAGCAACATCTCCAACACCAATTTCTGGCTCTTGATTGCACGCTCGCTATTGGCCTTCACTTCCATTCCTGGAGTCGCGCTTCTACAGCAACTTGGCGCTAATGTACGTTCGCCATTAATCTCTACCACACATGCGCGGCAGTTGCCGTCGGGACGGTAGCCATCTTTAAAGCACAGATGGGGAATATCAATACCGTGGCGCTTAGCAGCTTTGAGAATCGTTTCGCCTTCGTATGAAACGATCGTCTTGCCATCGAGCTTGAACTCAACGGTTTGTAATTCGAGTTCTTTTGGATTTGTGGGTGCGTTCATGTTTGTCTCGTTATTCCCTGATTGTTCTGTCTAATTAGGTTAAGCAACTTCCTTATTGAACTTCTTCAGGGAAATATTTATGAATACAACGAATAGGGTTTGGTGCGGCTTGGCCTAGACCACAAATAGAAGCATCCACCATTACTGTCGCCAAGTCTTCTAAAGTTTCTTGATCCCATGATTTTGCTTGCATCAATTTGGCAGCTTTACCTGTACCAACTCGGCAAGGTGTACATTGACCACAGCTCTCATGCTCAAAGAAATGCATCACGTTCAAAGCCATGTCGCGGGCTTTATCTTTGTCACTGAACACCATGACAGCCGCAGAACCAATAAAGCATCCGTATGGTTGCAATGTGTCAAAGTCTAGCGGGATGTCATTCATGGTCGCTGGCAAAATACCACCTGATGCGCCACCAGGCAAATAACCGTAGAACTTGTGGCCGTCTTGCATGCCACCACAATACTCATCAATCAATTCTTGAATAGTGATGCCTGCAGGAGCCAACTTCACGCCGGGTTTCTTAACACGCCCACTAACGCTAAAGCTACGTAATCCTTTGCGATCGTGACGTCCGAATGAACTAAACCACTCAGGTCCGCGCTGAACAATATCGCGCACCCAGTATAGAGTCTCAAAGTTGTGCTCGAGTGTTGGTCTGCCAAACAACCCTACTTGCGCAATATACGGAGGACGCATGCGTGGTTCACCGCGCTTGCCTTCAATACTCTCGATCATTGCAGACTCTTCACCACAAATGTAGGCACCAGCACCACGACGTAATTCAATATTCGGCAATGCAAATGGCGGATTAGCTTTGAGTTTTGCTAATTCAGCCTCAAGCAATTCACGGCAGCCGTGATACTCATCACGTAAATAGATATAACAAGCATCAATACCTACCACGCTTGCTGCAATGAGAAGCCCTTCTAAGAAACGATGTGGATCACGCTCTAAGTACGTACGATCCTTAAATGTTCCTGGCTCACCTTCATCGATATTGACGGCCATCAATTTAGGAGCAATCTGATCTTTAACAATGCGCCACTTACGACCCGCTGGGAAACCTGCGCCACCTAAACCACGTAAGCCAGAGCTTTCCATTGCTTTGATGATACTTTCCGCATCCTTCTTGCCTTCGAAAATTTCTTTGGCCAAAGCGTAACCGCCTTGAGCGCGATAGGACTCGTAACCAACATAGTCAGGAGAAACGGCTTGCATCTCACCCTGGGGAGATACACCTTGCTCTGCTAAAGCCGCAGGATCAAAGACGGCATCGTCTTTAGCCATTGGCTGGGTGGTTAACTTATTTTTTACAGCAGCCGCTACCTTGTCTAACGTGGCAAACAAGACTGGGTACTGATAAACGACTGCAACAGGAGCTTGCTCGCAACGTCCTACACAAGGAGCTGCAGCAACTTTGATATTCGGATTACCTAAAATACTTGGCAACTTAGCCAATAGATTTTTTGCGCCAGCCAATTCACAGGCGATACCATCACAAACACGAATCAGAATATCTGCTACCGGATCATTGCCACGCACAACTTCAAAGTGGTGATAGAAAGTCGCGACTTCATATACCTCTGCCATTGGCAGATTCATTTCTTTAGCTAATGCCACTAAATGACGGTCATGCAAAGCACGATACTCATCATTAAGTTTGTGAAGATTTTCAATTAATAGGTCACGACGATGTGGCGCATTACCAATGAGCTGACGAACTTCGGCAACTGAAACATCGTCTGCTTGCCGCCCCTTCAATTTGCTCTTACGGCGAATGGTTTCCCTCAAATCATCTGCGGTTGCAACAGCAACTGCTTTGACTTCTCCAGAAGGCTTTGGATGATTCATAGTTCGTAGTCTCTAATTTTCTATTTCTTGCTATTTTGTACTCAGCACCAATGCAGAGCCTTATCACACTTTGCGCATCAAAAAACCCTGCTAAGCCAAATACTTAGCCGGTCATCAATAGGCAAAATAACGCTTTATTTTGGGTTATTTAAGGCCCTATGTCCTTGACGGCGCTCAAGGACTTTAAATAAGGGTTTACCCTATTACATTAGGGATGGGGAAGGCTTGTCGCCCGGAGGAAGAGAGTAATCCAACTTGCGCTCATAAAGTCTAGCCTTGTAGCAATCCTGGTAGCCCTTGCTGCCAATTTGCCAACCAATCGATGTGCAGTCGTCTTGGGCAGCCGATTCAATAGAGCCACAGCCTACTAGGCCCATAGTGGCCATGAATGTAATTACAGGAAGAATGCGCAATTTTGTTGAATTCATGCCCTCAAGTCTACTTGATTCTGATCTCTACATCGAGAGGAATGCCCTCTTTTCCAGCCTCTACAGACTTCACATCACCCAGCTGAATCCGATCCTTAAGGCTGGGGTCAGTCTTAACCATGAAGCCGAAGGCCGTCTTTGCCCTACTTTTTGCCAATTCCTTAAGCTCGGCATCAGTGATCTCTATTCCAGCGATCAATTCCTCATGCAGTTGCTCATTGCGCTTCTCGCCATCTGGAAGCGTCAATAGACGTTGTCCAAGCTTGATGCGCCCTATGTATTGGGCATATGCCGCCAACAGGCCTGACTGCACTTTCGGATCCGTAAATGATGGGGTGGGCACTGGTTCTCCAGGGGCCAACTTAAAACCAGCGTCTAGCAAAATAGCGCCATCTGCCTTAGCCCTTGCAAGCTCCTTCTTATCTTGCACAGGATCATAAGTACCGATGATCTCCAAGCTCGAATTCGGGCGCTTTACTAGATACTCGCCAAATTTTTCTAGGCGGTCTTGATCTGCAACCAGAAAGACTGCTTCTCCAGGCACTGCATTAACACCCTCTTCGCCACCCATTCCCAAAATAGATGCAAGGGCTCTAAACGGTGCTGTTGCTACGTTTGTTAGAACATTACTAATGGCCTGCCAAACCAAACCACTGGCACTAAATTCTGGGGAGTCAACATTGCCTGCAATCCGAACCGTGACATCAATCGTGTCATCAGAGTCTTCTAACAAAGCAATTGCTAAGCCTAGCGGTAATTTTTTGCCAGTAAAGTCCGGTACCTCATCACCCAGCACCACCTTCTTAATAATGATCTGATTACTTCCATTGAGTTCGCCATCTTTGGCTTTGTAATTGAGATTGAGGTTTAGTCGTCCACTAGTAATTTGATAGCCCGCGAATGTCATGACTGCAGGATTGAAGGTTGTCAACGGGAGGTTTCTAAAGGCCATCAAGATGTCGTGATTGCGCCGCGGGTCATCAAATGATGCTTGTCCTTTTGCTCGCATACTTCCTGAGCCAGCAACAACGCCGTCCATCGCCACAGTGGCAAATCGACCAGGGGTATTGCTGACCCCCAAAAGAGTGGCATTGAACTTCTTCACATCCACCTTAAAATTAGGACGCATCGCCATATCCGAAAAGTACACTTCCCCACTCTTTAAGTTCATAGATCGAATATCCAAACTGAATGCAGAAGGAGCATCCGTTTTAGGGGTGGTCACAGGCTCAGCTTTTGTTTCTGTTGTTGGCTTAGAAAATAACCTTCTGAAGTTTGAGAACCCTTCTTCATTAATTTCAAATTGAAGGGTTGGTGCATTAATGATCAATTCATCAATTGCTAGAGAATTACTTGAAGACTGTTTTGATTTAACTGATTTGTATTCAAGCTGGCGAATATCAGCCACCTTCCAAACAATCAGAGGATACTTTTGACCTTTTTCTAGGATCGCCAAATCTGAAACATGGATATCACCAGAAACTGAATCAACCCCACCGCCAAACTTCACGACAAGATCTGCATTAACTGCACCACTCTTACCAATCAGCTCTTTATTCGCCGGTACTAGAGCAATGATGGGTGCTATTGCCAAACCCTCAATCTTGACCTTACCCTCGACTGACTTTGAATCGGTATTGAAATCCCAATGCGAACGTAAGTCACCATCGTCCAACATCAAATTGAGCTGCACACCTAACTTACCAGGCTGAGGATTATCCAGTCCGCCAGCAATAGCGACATGCTGATAAGCGATTATTTTATTGATGCCTGGTATTAAAACTTGCAAAGCGCCAAGATTAAAGTCGTATTGACCACGGACACCCGTCACCACTCCTTGCCTATCGTAGTTGGCAACATCAAGCAACTTCACAGTAAAAGGCTTGAGTTCTTCTTTGAGCTTAGTAGAGTCATCCACTAAATGTAATGACGCGGTACTGACCAATAATTCATCAATAGAGATTTTGAGAGGCTTCTTGCTCTCTTTTGGGTCTGAAGGCGGTATTGATTTTTCAATGGAAGCAATTAATTCTTGCCAATTCCAGACCCCTAAGTGCGCTCCCTTAGGCAACTTCTTCTCGACCAATACCTTAGGCTCCTCAAGCAAGATCTTCTGAAAGCCTAGCTCGCCCAGAACCAGCTTTGTCCACTTAAGGGTAATAGCCAGTTTTTGAAATTCCAGTAATTTAGAACCACCCTCTTTTGCCAAGTGAAGGCCATCAAGCTCCACCCTCAGCCGCAACGGAGAAAGACTAAGATCTTGATAGGAGATCTCGTAACCGATCTTTTCACCATATTCGGCCAGGGACTTTTTAATCAAGCCAGGCAGCAACAAATGGCTTGCACACCAAAATATAACTACAAGAGCAAGCAATGCCCATGCAGTACGTCGGCACCAAAGCTGTATTCGGGGGGGTTTAAGGGAAAGCATCTACTTGTCTTTATAGGTCAACATCAGTAACAATGAAATTTACACAGAATAATAAATATACCCCCCTCAGGAGACACATGAAAACCTTCCTCAAAAAACTGACCCTCTCTATTGCTTGCCTTGCCGCCCTAGCTATAGGTGGTGTTGCTAACGCCCAAAACGCAGACGGGTTTACTGATCTGATTGATGGAGTTAGCTTAAGTGGCTGGAACATTATTGGAAGCGCCAACTGGGTGATTGGCAATGGCATTGTTGAAGGCAACAAACCTTCAGGTTTTTTAGTGAGCACCAAGTCTTACAAGAACTTTGTCATCAAGGCTGAGTTTTATGCCGAGTCTAATACGAATAGCGGTATCTTTATTCGTTGCCAGGACCCAAACAAGGTAAGTCAATACACTTGTTATGAAGTCAATATTTGGGATACCCGCCCTGAACAAGCGTACGCAACCGGTGCTATTGTGGATGTTGCCAAAGTTGACCCAGTACCTAAGGCCGGTGGACGCTGGAACACGATGGAAATTATTGCAAATGGCCCCAACTTTAAGGTCATGATGAATGGCGTTGTGACAGTAGCTAATGGTCAGGATAGTAAATATTCTGAAGGCCCTATTGCCCTGCAATCTGCCGGTGGCGTCATTATATTTAGAAAGCTACAGATTAAGCCGCTTTAAATTATTGAATACTGATTTCGTAGCGATCGCCACATGCCACGGGCCTCAGGGCCTTGGCCTCTTGGAGCATTTTGACTAAGCCGTAATGCGACATTGTTTTTAGCGTGCGGGATAAGTTCCCCTGCTTTCTTCCGGTAAGTTCAGCTAGCTCAGAAATCGATACAGGCTTAGATGCTCTGATGACATGCAGTAAGGCCCTGTTCTCATCACTCAATACCTGCGCCAGTGAACGCATCGAGGTAAACCATATCTTCGGATCAGATGCCTTTGGTTTTAGATCGCCTTTAGCAATGGCCAAGACGCGTGCCCGAATATCTTTTTGTGATGCAATCCCTATTTTGATGACTTTCATATATCTTTATCTACCTTTAAGACTTTATCAACATCGACAAAAAAATCACTTAGGAGTTGGTGCGCATCCCTAAACTCATAGGCAACGCCTGGGTC
The DNA here is from genome assembly GCF_018882215.1 of Polynucleobacter sp. AP-Kaivos-20-H2. Taxonomy (GTDB): domain Bacteria; phylum Pseudomonadota; class Gammaproteobacteria; order Burkholderiales; family Burkholderiaceae; genus Polynucleobacter. The sequence continues at coordinate 609,798 of NZ_JACVOX010000001.1, forward strand.
ACTTGAACTACGATGCCTGTGATCGAATGCCAATTTTCTACCTGAATAGACTGCTCTAAGCCTAACCGCATGAGCATTGTCATAACCCAAAATTCTCAAGCCTTTGGGGTTGTGCAAGGTTAATGAATAGCGCACCCCGTGCGGTACTGCCTCGCTAACAGCTACCTCCCAAGCCTCAATCTTTACCCAGTAACCATCGCCTTGATCAATGATCTCTTGGTGCAGATCTAAAAGAGTGATAACTCCACGATTTCCCATCACTCATGATATATCACCAGATGATATATCAAAAGTAACAGACCCGCTTAAATTATGGGTTTATTTTGCTGGCGGAAAGCCTGCTTTTTGCTCCCACATATTATTAAATACATGGATGATGGGCTTATCATAAACACCTGCCTTGGTATAGGGCTCATCCTTTAACCAAGCATCCGCATCTGCCCTGCTAGGAAAGTCGATTGCGAGCAAGCTGCCAACTGTAGTCTTACCATCTTCAGATGTGAGGGGCCCAGCAAAAGCCATGCGGTCAGAAAGTTGCGCTAAATAAGCACGGTGCTCTGGTCGGATTTGTACACGCAAGTCAGCAGTACCAGGCTTATCCATCAACAAAATTGCAAAGATCATGTTTTCTCCATCTTTTAATTGGTTTTATTTTTAAATCTTAATTAGCAAGATACTACGGTAAGTTCCAAAGAAAAAACCACCCGTAGGTGGTTTTCTTGATGCTTGGCGGAAGAGGCGGGATTCGAACCCGCGGTAGGCTATTAACCTACGCACGCTTTCCAGGCGTGTGACTTAAACCGCTCATCCACCCTTCCGGAACCGATGATTATACGATTCCCGAAGAGATTTGGTCTAAATCTTGATTTAGCTTATTACAGAGACTCTTTGAGCTGGTCCAAGATGTGTGGATTTTCCAGGGTTGAGGTGTCTTGAGTCACTTCTTCGCCTTTAGCAATCACACGTAAGAGACGGCGCATGATCTTGCCGGAACGGGTCTTAGGCAAGTTATCACCGAAACGAACATCCTTAGGCTTAGCGATCGGGCCGATCTCCTTACCTACCCAGTTACGTAGCTCAGTAGCAAGCTTCTTGGCTTCATCACCAGTTGGGCGTCCACCCTTCAGAACGACGAATACGCAAATGGCTTCACCAGTCAGCTCGTCAGGACGACCCACAACTGCTGCCTCAGCAACCAATGGGTTAGCCACTAAGCAAGATTCAATTTCCATGGTTCCCATGCGGTGACCAGAAACGTTCAATACGTCATCGATACGACCAGTAATGGTGAAGTAGCCAGTATCTTTATTACGGATTGCGCCGTCACCAGCAAGATACAAGGTGCCACCCAACTCTTCTGGGAAATAAGACTTCACGAAACGATCTGCATCATTCCAAATCGTACGAATCATGGAAGGCCATGGACGCTTCACAACCAAGATACCGCCTTGACCATTAGGAACGTCTACACCAGCCTCATCCACAATCGCCGCCTGAATACCTGGCAATGGTAATGTGCATGAACCAGGAATCATTGGGGTTGCGCCTGGCAATGGTGAAATCATGTGACCACCAGTTTCTGTTTGCCAGAACGTATCTGCGATTGGGCACTTTGAATTACCAACATGCTCGTAGTACCACATCCATGCTTCAGGATTGATTGGCTCACCAACAGAACCCAAGAGACGCAGTGATGATAAATCGTAGCTCTTTGGATGCACTGCTTCATCATTGCTTGATGCTTTGATTAATGAACGAATCGCTGTTGGTGCTGTATAGAAAATAGATGCTTTGTGTTTTTGGATCATATCCCAGAAACGGCCAGCATTTGGATAGGTTGGCACGCCTTCAAATACGATCTCAGTAGCGCCGACTGCGAGTGGGCCATAAGTAATATAGGAGTGGCCTGTTACCCAACCAATGTCGGCGGTACACCAGAACACGTCATTAGGCTTGATATCAAAGGTCCACTTCATTGTGAGAATGGCCCACAAAAGGTAGCCGCCTGTAGAGTGTTGAACACCCTTTGGCTTACCGGTTGAACCGGATGTGTACAGAATAAATAATGGATGCTCAGCGCTTACCCACTCTGGCTCACAAGTCGTTGCTTCATTAGCTACGATCTCTTGCATCCAAACATCGCGACCTGCTTGCATAGTGACATCAGTGCCAGTACGCTTGCTCACGATGACATGCTTAACCTTAGGGCATTCGCCTGTGGAAAGCGCTTCGTCACAAATTGCTTTGAGTGGCAATGCTTTGCCTCCGCGGAACTGGCCATCAGCAGTAATCACTGCAACTGCACCCACGTCCATAATGCGGTCACGCAATGCTTGGGCTGAAAAACCGCCAAACACTACAGAGTGAATTGCGCCAATACGCGCACAGGCTTGCATGGCAACAATGCCTTCGATGGTCATTGCCATGTAAATAATGACGCTGTCACCAGACTTGACGCCCATCTTGCGCAGTGCGTTTGCCATCTTGCAAACACGCTCAAGCATTTCTTTGTAAGTTACCTTAGTAACCGTACCGTCATCTGCTTCAAAAATAATGGCTGTCTTATCACCTAAGCCGGCTTCAACTTGGCGATCTAAACAGTTGTATGACGCGTTCGTTGTGCCATCTTCAAACCATTTGTAGAAAGGCGCCTTGGATTCATCTAAAACCTTGGTAAATGGCTTTTTCCAATAGAGGTTCTCTTTAGCAAGACGACCCCAAAAACCGTCGTAATCTGAATTGGCTTCAGCACAGAGCTTGTTATAAGCCTCCATACCTGGAATTGCCGCACCCTTTACAAAGTCTGCAGGCGGGTTAAAAACGCGGTTTTCTTGCTTTAATGGTTCCATGCTTCACAGCCCTCTATCTAATAATCAATAATCTAATATCAACAACAAATGCGAGAAAATGTCGCAAAATGACAGTTTTAGACTCTCAAGACCTTAGAAGATAAGTGAAAACACTTGGGATTTGCTCTATGGCAAACCCTTAAAATAGGGCAAACCTTACTAATAATGTGGAAATAAGCAGATAACCATGACCAATATCAAACAAAACGACCTGATTCAAAGCGTTGCGGACGCATTTCAATTCATTTCCTACTACCATCCCAAGGACTTCATTACTGCCATGGGCAAGGCTTATGAATTGGAACAAGGTCATGGTGCCAAAGACGCGATTGCCCAAATTTTGACCAATAGCCGCATGTGCGCCGAAGGTCACAGGCCAATGTGCCAAGACACTGGTATTGCCGTAGTCTTCCTCAAAATCGGCATGAATGTTCAATGGCCTGATGCGACCATGAGCGTCACCGATATGGTCAATGAAGGCGTGCGTCGCGCTTACCTTAATCCTGACAATATGTTGCGCGCTTCAGTGCTGACAGATCCAGCAGGCAAACGCAAAAATACTGGGGATAACACTCCCGCTGTCATCCACTATGAAATTGTCCCGGGGGATGATGTTGAAGTGATTTGTGCGGCTAAAGGCGGCGGCTCAGAAAATAAAGCCAAGATGGTTATGCTCAACCCTTCCGATTCCATTGTGGATTGGGTTCTCAAAACCGTTCCCACTATGGGCGCAGGTTGGTGCCCTCCAGGCATCCTCGGCATTGGTATTGGCGGCACACCAGAAAAAGCCATGCTCATGGCTAAAGAAGCCTTAATGGGTCCCGTTGATATTCAAGAACTGATTGAGCGTGGCCCTAAAAATCGCGTTGATGAACTACGTCTCGAGCTCTATGAAAAAGTAAACAAACTCGGCATCGGCGCTCAAGGCCTAGGTGGTTTAGCCACTGTGCTCGATATCAAGATCCTGGATTACCCAACGCATGCTGCTTCATTACCAGTTGCCATGATTCCGAATTGCGCAGCGACTCGTCATATTCATTTCCATTTACATGGCGATGGTCCTGCAAAACTCGAAGCCCCTTCACTTTCAGATTGGCCAGATGTAACTTGGACACCCGATGTTCAAAAATCTAAGCGCGTCAATTTAGATACCCTCACCGCAGCTGAAGTAGCCAGCTGGAAACCAGGTGAAACTTTATTGCTCAACGGTAAAATTTTGACTGGTCGTGATGCTGCTCATAAGCGTATTCAGGATATGCTCGCCAAAGGCGAAGAGTTGCCAGTAAGCTTTAAAGACCGTGTGATCTATTACGTTGGTCCGGTTGACCCTGTGCGTGATGAGGCAGTTGGCCCAGCAGGCCCTACTACTGCAACTCGTATGGATAAATTTACTGAGATGATGCTGGCCAAAACTGGCTTGATTTCAATGATTGGTAAAGCTGAGCGCGGACCAGAGGCGATTGAAGCTATCAAGAAACATAAGTCAGCTTACTTAATGGCTGTTGGCGGCGCTGCGTACTTGGTATCTAAAGCTATTCAGACTTCTAAAGTAGTTGGCTTTGCTGATTTAGGCATGGAAGCCATTTACGAGTTCGATGTCAAAGACATGCCAGTAACTGTTGCAGTGAACTCAGAAGGCATCTCAATGCACAATGAAGGTCCACGTGAATGGCAAGCGAAGATTGCTGGCATTCCAGTCAAGATTGCTTAACACCCTAACAACTTCATTACAGAGCAAGCATAGTCCACATTGGCACTCATCGGGGTTTTTGATTCTGGCGTTGGAGGCTTATCCGTATTGGATGAGGCTCTGCGTCAGCTGCCCCAGCATGACTATATTTATCTTGCCGACTCAGCCAACGCGCCTTACGGCGAAAAATCGAGCGACTGGATTGCAAAGCGTAGCCTCGCCCTTTGCAGCTATCTAGCTAGCAAAGGATGTGACGCCATCGTAGTTGCCTGCAACACTGCAACTGCTGAAGCGATTAAACAAATTCGGGAGTCAATTTCTGTTCCGATCATTGGGGTTGAGCCAGGCATTAAGCCAGCAGCCATGCAATCGCAAAACAATATAGTCGGCGTCCTCGCCACTGAGGCGACTCTCAAGAGCGATAAGTTCAATGCTTTATTAAATACCCTGCCAAATGATTGTCAGTTCATCAAACAAGCTGGCGCAGGATTGGTGCCGTTGATAGAGTCCGGTAAAGCAGATAACGAAGAAACCTTAGAGTTGCTAGCAAAACATCTTGAGCCCATTCAAGACGCAGGTGCAGATACCCTAGTGCTGGGCTGCACGCATTACCCCTTCTTGAGAAAAGCTATTCGTAAACTGCTAGGCGAATCTATTACGCTGATTGACACCAGTGACGCTGTAGTTAGGCAGCTCAAAAGACAACTTGAGAATCTTAAAAGCACAAGCTCTAGCAATGAACATGGGACGGTACTATTCCTGAGTAGCAAAAATGAAGAGTCCCTATTATTCATGGCGCAAGATTTAATGTCTGCCGATTTAACTTCGCATGTAATTGAAGCACGCATCTTGGGTGAAATAAGATGAGCGCCTTTCTGAAAAAGTTAGACGATTTTCTACCATTCAATAAATCTGAACGCATCATTATTGGCATTGTGGTGCTACTACATGCACTTCCTGCGCTAGAGTTTTTGCACTTTAGTCAGCGACCGCCGCAAATGGATGATGAGCGCGTTATGGCCAATTTAGTTAGTCCAGAAGCTTCTAAAACTCAGCAACCTCCCGCTGCTACGCCGCCAAAACCAAAAGAAGAAAAGAAAGCAGTTCAGGAGAAACCTAAAGAAAAGCCCGTAGAAAAGCCCAGCCCTACGCAGGCACCACAACAAACGCAGCAAAACCAGGCCCAAAGCAAATCTGATGCTCCACAACAAAATGCATCCGTAGCCCCTGCAACCAGTGGGGGTGCTAGCGGCACCCCTATTCAGACTGACATTGGTAAACTAGTTGTGGCTTACCAGCCAGATGCAGATGCTTACTATCCATCTTTTTCTAAACGCTCTGGCGAACAAGGTGCAGTGGTAGTGCGATTAATTATTGACGAGAGCGGAAACGTGGAAGATGTAGCATTGCTTCAATCGAGCACCTTCCCCAGACTTGATCGTGCTGCAACTGATATTGGCAAACGTTATCGCTTTAAACCTTTTTTAGTAAACGGTTCACCCCAAAGAATTTCAACCAATCTTTTAATCAAATTTAATCTCAAGAATTAATCAATATGAATACACCATTTGGCATAGCAAATCTCTGGCTTGAAGGCGATGTGATTACTCGATTTGTAGCAATTGCCCTGCTGACCTGCTCTATCGTAACTTGGGTCATTTTGCTCACTCGACTTTGGGATTTACGCAACCTTCGCAAGCTCAGACCTGAGCTTGAGCAATTCTGGCGCGCCACTTCGTTTGAACAAGGCCTAGAAGCTTTTAGCAATCATGCTATCAATCCGTATTATCAAATTGCTAAGTCAGCAACCAAAGCATCTGCGCACCACCAAAGTCAATCCACCAATCACCGTGAATTACTGCAAACACTGAACTATTCTGAGTGGATGGCCAGAAGCCTTAAAAATAGCGTTGACAGCATTGCAGCGGGATTGCAGAAGGGCTTAACCTTCTTGGGATCTACTGGTGCTATCGCTCCATTTATTGGTTTGTTTGGCACCGTGTGGGGCATCTATCATGCCCTGATTGCCATCAGCAGCTCAGGAAGCGCACAACTGGATCAAGTGGCCGGACCTATTGGCGAAGCACTCATCATGACCGCCCTTGGTCTTGCGGTTGCTATCCCTGCCGTATTGAGTTTTAACGCCATCAATCGCGCCAATAAATTATTTGTGGCTGACCTCAATCGCTTTGGCAATGATTTATTAGCCTTCTTCGTTACTGGTGCCCGCGTTAACTCCGGAGAATAGTCATGTCTTTTCATATACAAGACGACCAAAACGACGACAACATCATGTCGGAAATCAATATGACGCCGATGGTGGACGTCATGTTGGTGCTATTGATTATTTTCATCATCACCCTGCCTGTGATTCAGCAAGCAGTGAAGGTAGAACTTCCAAAGGCCAATAGCGTTCGCAATGAAGTAAAGCCTGAGTCAGTTCAGCTGTCAATTGATGCCAATGGTCAAATCTTCTGGAACAGCACCCCCATTGATTTAAAGACCTTTGATGGCTATGCAGAAAAAGCCGCCCAAAAAGATCCTCAACCAGAGATCAATCTGCGAGCTGATAAATCTGTGAAGTATGAATATGTTGCGCAGGTCTTGGCTGCATCGCGCCGCGCTGGCCTCACTAAGCTCGGGTTTGTAACCGAGCCAAACTAAGCTACTTAGTCCTGTAGGGGGCTTTAGAGGGAAAGCAAGTCTCTTCACTGATGTGGATGCCGTTTCCAATAGTTGCACCCAAGATGCCGCCCTGTATTTTCTCTACCTTCTTGAACTTGCCGGTCACTGGGTCAAGCGTAATGTTGGTGATGACATTACCCGCAGGATAAGAAACGTCCATAATTTCTTCAGGCTGAAAATTCGCCTCAATCAAAATCAAGATATTGGGACGTGCCAGAGTGATGCTCTTAACAACTTGTGTCCCATACATATCTGACCGATCTAGGTCACGATCATCCAAGAAAATCTTGGCCTTTTGGGCACCCGAAGCAAGGGTCATTCTCATCTCATACTCTTCGGTGTAGCCCTTTTCCGAACGTTTGCAATTAAACTCTAGAACGTCAACACCCCATGCAAGTGGTGAAAAGATCAAGCTTGAGCAAATGAGAAGTTTGGGTATATTCATAAATGATGAATGAGTGTCTTTGGTGCCCGAGGCCGGAATCGAACCGGCACGACTTTTTTGAGTCGGCAGATTTTAAATAAACCTGACCCACTATAACCCTTTTAAATATTGACTTTAAAGCTGATTAATATAAATGTGCTATGTTTTGTGCTACATTTCAAGCTCTAAAAAAGTACTTTTTTAGAGCTTGAAATACATTCCTCTTATTTTAACCAATATGTCAGCTTAAAAAGCCTACAACACCCCTGCTAGGCACTTAGCACAGGTCTAGGTTATTAACAAAATCTTATTAATAATATGTTTAAATACCATAAATATTTTGTAGATTGGAATGGATAATGAAACTTGTCATAGCAATCAGCATGCTCAGTTTATTAATGGTGGGATGTGTACAAAGAAATCCCGCCCCCTTAGCAGTTATTCCTGCAAGACAAATAGAAACCCAAAAAGTCACATTGGGTAACGTACAGAGAATAGTTAAAAAAGGCGCCAGTAGTTCTGAAGTTATTGACGCTTTAAGCAGCCCTAACATTGTTACTTCAAATCCTGACAATACTGAAACTTGGGTATATGACAAGATATTGATGGAAAAAGAAAATGCTTTTGGTGATAACGGCTCGGTAGAAGTGAAATCTACCAGAACCATGATAGTCGTCATCAAGTTCGATAAAAATCGTAAAGTCGACACAGTCCAATATCGTCAAACCTCTTACTAAGAGCTATGAAAAATAAAATCCTCTTACTCTTTCTGCTATCAACATCGCTTTTACTTGTAGGTTGTGCTGTGCCCGTAACTAACTTCCAAGGCAACAATCTTACAATGTCTCATAAAGATGGAAGTTGCGCAGATGTTGGTTTATTAACGATTTTTGCAAAGGGATCATGCAACAGAAGTTTGAATATGCCCTATGCAGTTTTGAGAACTGTAAATGCTGGATCTTGTACAAACGGTAGAGTAATAAGTGCAACATTTGAATGCACAGGATTAAGCGGAAGTGGATCTGCTGGCTCTTCAGGCGAAGACATTAACCGCTTGGAGTTAAGAGCGATGCAAACACGTAAGTTTCTTAAAAGTCCAACAGTTGTTGTAAAGGCAATCACGGAGCTTAATAAAGATAAAGGCAGTAAGTGTGTTGGACTTTCTGTACCGAAATACTCTTGTCAGGGCACTATGCAGGATGTAACGGTGGGAGATAAGGTAGTTAAAAAATGTATGGCACCTGATGGGGTAAGTAGTGGGATTATAAAAATGCAAAGTTCATCTGGTGAATGTACTAGCTCAACTGGAATGAATGCCAGCTATGAAATAGATAGTAACTATCCTGCTAATACTCAGACTATTGTTCGCATAAGATTAAGCAGTTCTTCAAATCCACAGATTGCAGATCCAGCCGCTTACAGTCGAATATTTAAACAGATAGCTGATGGTTTGTTTATCGATGCTATACAGTTAACACCTGCTGAGATGCAGTAGCTTGCTTATTTCTATTGGATGATATGAAAAATAAAATCTCCTTAAGCTTATTGGTAGTCGCCACCTTGTTACTTGCGGGATGTTATCCGGTATCAACTTTCCAAGGCAACACCATTGTCATGACCGAAGCTGATGGTGGATGTGGCAGGATGCCCACCATGACTATTTTTGCCCATATGAGATGCCAAGAAGCTTTTGGTAGATCTTCAGCAGTTTTTTTAAAATCTCAAGAAGTTGGAACTTGCCCTGACAATAAAGCAATAAAAATGGTTTTTGAATGTCAGAATCTAAAGGGTGGGGGAACAGGTGCCTCTGCTTCAGATACTAGCCGTTTAGAGTTAAGAGCGATGCAAACACGTAAGTTCTTAAAAAGCCCAACTGTTGTTGTAAAGGCAATCACGGAGCTTAACAAAGATAAAGGCAGTAAATGTGTCGGTCTTTCTGTCCCCAAGTACACATGCCAAGGCACTATGCAGGATGTGGTAGTGGGTGACAAAACGGTAAAAAAATGTATGGCAGCTGACGGCGTTAGTTCAGGGCTGGTAAAAATGCAAAGCTCAGTTGCAGAATGCACAAACTCAACTGGTATGAATGCTAGTTACGAAATCGATAGCAACTTCCCTGCAAATAATCAAACTATTGTCCGTATAAGGTTAAGCAACTCTTCCAACCCCCAAATCGCAGACCCCACTGTCTACAGTCGTATCTTTAAGGAAATAGCGGATGGTTTGTTTATCGATGCTATACAGTTAACACCTGCTGAGATGCAATAGACTACGGCGCCTATTAGATGGTATATACGCAAGGTACCTAAACTATAAATGTTGTTTTAAACAACTAAGCTAACTCAACCGCCTTACGCTTCATATCGTCATTAACATCTATGTAAGCCTGCGTTGTACTAATGTTTCTGTGTCCTGCCAGACTCATTAGTACACGCACTCCAACACCCTTACTTGCTAAGTTAGTAATAAACGTACGTCTACCACTATGCGAGCTTGCTCCGAAGATACCAGCTCGTTTATATAAGTAGTGGAAAAACTGCGTTAATGTATTTGCGTTGTAACCATCACTTTTACGTTTTTGACTGTAGAAAAACTTTACTTGCAGATTGACTGGTTTATAGGCATTTGCGTATTGTTGAAGCTCTCGCTTTAACCTACTATTTACAAATACTATTCTTGCCTCTTTAGTTTTAGTGTTTTCAGCTTTAAGTCTTATTTCGTCCCTAACATTACCAGCATCATCCACTACGTCTTCATATGTCAAGCTACTAAGCTCCCCAACTCGGCAACCACTATAAAAACTGGTAACAACTAATGCCCTGTTACGAGCACTGTGTTTTCTTGTAGCTACGTGATCTAACACCCTGCGCAGCTCTTCTGCGGTTAATGTTTTCGCTTGCTTACTCATACTATCCACCTCATATCTAATGTTTTCTAAGTGTTTAGTATGTTTTCTTAGTTGTAGCTTTCCTACCTCTTTTTGCCTATATCCCATTTCAATAAAATCTTTCCATAAAACAAGTGGTTACATCTACTTAGTGCTTATATGTAAGCTTTTACTTATTTCCTTACATATACGTATTTAAGTAATCCGTAGTCAAACTGCCACAGTTTTATTCACCTGTTTATAAGTCCTATATGCTGTTATTTCTATTTCAGCTACTTTGATATTCGATGTTTGTTTTAACTGCTTGTAGTGTGGATTTGATGTTTTTTAAGCAAAGCTTCGCTATTGAAGCTGTGTACAACTTCATTCGTCTTCAGCAAAAGCTAACTTAAAGCAGTAATGCTGTACTACATCAAATCCCAAAGTACATTGTCCGTGTCTTTCATACCTAACTCTTTCGTTATGTATTCCATCCAGCCACTATCAACAATATCTACCTTGTGTTGCTCATCCAATCCATCGACGCTTAACTTAGCGTTTCTTACTAAACTATCAACTTCATTCCATTTCACATCATCAGGCAAACCACCAATAGCCATATGTATATGTAAGTTTTTATTACTTCTTTCGCCCTCTATTACTGCTAGGTACTTCAGTCCCCTGCCATAGCGTTTAGCACTGCTACCAAATACCTGTTTATTCAGCTTGTGTGTAAAGTGCCTTGCTATCTGCTTTATATCGTCCTTATCTAACCGCTTGTAATACTCACCTTTTACGTTTCTAACGCAGATTGACTGTTTTAGCGTCAGTGTTAGCGCAAGTGGATATTGCTTATGTAAGCTGTTTAACCACGTACGTGTAGCCTGTTTTTGCGTAGGTTTTGCACTAGCGTTATAGGCAGTTTTTTGTCGTATTTGTTGTATATCCATACTTTTATTTATCTAAACCAAATAAAACCAGAATATTTCCAGTAAATCCATATATTTCAATAACTTACGATGCCTAAATAGTAGGCAAAAGCATAGGAAAGTAGGCAACTAGAAACTACAGTTAAAGCTCGTTTACTTAAAAGGAGCTTGGAAATGAGTGTTTTAAATAGTCTGAAACTGGTGATTAATAAAAAACAGTTAACTGTTAGCCCAGTAATACATCGTCGCAATAAGCTAGTAGCAAAGTTACATCAGCAGTTGGAGTTATGTGAGGCTGAAAAAGCTGGTAAAACTTATGCTCCAAAACAGTTAAAAACTTATACCAATAAGCAAACTGGAGAAAAGATGACAGTTGAAACTGTTAAACGTGTCAAACAGTGGTATTGGATTAACGATGCTGGAAAAATCAACCTAGCTATTAAGTACGGCTCTAAAACTTTAACGCTTAATAAAAAAACAAAAGCCAACTGTATTGAGCTTACAAGTGGAGACGAGTTGATTAACGCATTAAAAATACTTAAGACAGAAGTATTGAATGGAGCTTTGGACGAAGCTATTACAGAAGTTAGCGAAGCTACAAGATTGGGTTTCGGTAAATAGTTTTATGAATAAGTATGTTTTAACTGTAAGAGTACATGGACAGATACTAAGGACTGCGGTTTATGCCAGTAGTACTTTTCACGCACAGTTAATCTGTCAATATCTATACGGAATAAACAATGTAATCGGTAGTGCTACACAGGTAGCAAAAGAAGATACAAGCGTAGCAATACTTGATGAAGTAGCTAAGTTCATAAAGCCTATCAAACCCTTAACACCACAACAAACAAGAATAGACGGACTTAAAAGACAGAAGGACACTATTGCTAAACAGTTAAAGGCTGAGCGGGCAAGGCAAAAGATGGTTAAAGCACAGCAACAGATTTTCAACTTAAGTAAGTAAAAAAATAGTGCGCAGTTTTCAAGCAACCTTAAAATCTCAATCCCACCATCTTTAATCTAAGTCAAATAAAGCAAAATGCGTCAAAAAGCATGGGAGTTAGTTGATTTTAGGTAGATTTATTTTGAAACAATACACAGACGACAGGCATAGCTAAGACACTCTAGTGCTTTAGTCATCATCTTCTTCGTCATCTTCAAGCAATGCAATCGCTTCAGGCTTTTTGTCACTCTTTCCATACTTCAGCTCTTGTTGTATTTCACCTTCACCCACAAACTTCTGGGCAACATCACGCAGTCGCAAATGTCCGTAGTGTTTCTCTATCATGCCAACGCTAGTACCCATATACTGCGCAAGCTGATAATGCGATACGTGACCTTTAGTTAGCATCCTTGTAGCGTAGTAGTGACGAAGGCTATACAGGGTGCGCTCATTAGCTGTGATCGGGTCAACTAATAACGCAGTACTTTCCAGCAATCGCTTAAACATCCTGCCATACTGCGTTGTCATATCCTTATCGTTAATCCTAAACACATATCTATCAATCTGTTTAGCAATAACTTCATCAAACGTCATACCTTTTAATAGTTCATCGCTTTGCTGTATGCGCTGTAAGTAACGTGCCACCATCGTTTTCACTTGTATGCGACGCTCTTTATTAGTCTTGCCTTTTACAGCAAATGTCAGCGTTTGTTTGTCGTTAATCGTGTCATAAAAAATGTGTTTCCACTTTAAGTTCATCGCCTCAGTTCCAGCACGAATACCCGTATTTGCCAAAATCAATATATAGCTACGCAAAATATTGCGTGCTTCGGTTTCATATCCTTTGCGCGCCTCTTTAGCCCAAGTACGCATTGCCAATACCAGCGCATCATATTCAGTCTCTGTAAATGTTGGGCGCCTATCACTGCTTGCGCCTTTATTTTCTAAATGGGGTATTTGTAACTGTGTAATGTACCCACGTAGCAGTGCTTCATCGAAAACACGATTGAGTGCTGAGTTATGAGTGTTAATAGCACTTTGACTAGGCTGTTTTTCCATTTCCTCAATGCGCCACATAGCAAATCGGGTTATTAGTGGAAAATCTATTTTGTCGATGTTGTATTTGCCAAAATACTTAATCAGGTATTTGTTGATAGCGTAGATATACTGCTTAAATGTAGCTTTTCCTTGCCCAGCCTCATTTAACTCATTCATCCGTTTAATCGCTAAGTTAGCAACAGACTTAAAACGCTTATTGATAACAGGCAAATCATTCTTTTCTCTAAACTTAGCATTGAGTATTAAATCTACTGCTGCCTTCTTAGCATCTGCCAGTTTTTCTTGCTTAGTCGTTGCTCTTAACCACTTACTTGCTATCTTGTAACGCACCTGCCAATGTGGTGTGCCACTGCGTTTATATAAAATCGCTTCGCCTTCTAAAATGTGGTGCGTATGAGGGGCTTTTTGGGGCATTTTTTTAGATAAAAGCTACGTTTTTATATAGCTTTACTATACAGTCGTTAATCATTTTGTGCTACGACTGTGCTACGTATTTTTAGATTTTTTTGTCCGCTAAGCCTTGCGCACAGGCGTGGAAGGCTTATGGAATATAGGTGGTGCCCGAGACCAGAATCGAACTGGTACGCCCTTTTATGAGCGGCAGATTTTAAATCTGCTGTGTCTACCGATTTCACCACTCGGGCTCGCATCAACAATAAAGCCGTGCTAAATAAATCAAGACAAGTGAAATTTTAGCACGCAAGCCCCTTATAAGCCCCTGGAGCCCTTTTTACCCCGCTCCCCAAGGGTGCACTGAACAAAACATATAAAATATCCTCATGAATTTACCGGCAAAATCATCGGAACTTGGCAAGCTTTTACGGGCTGGGCTCTGGCTAATAGGGTTATGTCTCATTACTGGCTTAGTAGTCACTCTAGCCTATTTATATTCCGCCCAATCCAACATCTCCGGCAAGCGCACAATTAAAAGTCTAGGTGATTCTGTTGCCATTACCTTTGATGCGTCTGATATTCCGCATATCAATGCAAAAAGCCAGGCAGATGCCTACTTTGCCTTGGGCTACCTCCATGCTAGTGAACGATCCTGGCAAATGGAAATGAATCGACGTATTGCGAGCGGTCGACTTTCAGAAATCTTGGGTAATGACACCGTAAAAATTGATCGCTTTGTGCGCACCCTAGGTGTCAAGCGTGCAGCTGAACACCAATTTGATCGTTACCCCGTTTCTGCCAAGCGTCTACTACAAGCCTATGCCGATGGCGTCAATGCTGGTAATGCGCAATTAGGTTGGGCTCTCCCAGTTGAGTATTTCTTAACAGGTTCAAAACCAGGCCATTGGTCACCAACAGATAGCGTCGCCTGGATGCTCATGATGGCCTATGACCTAGGTGGAAATTGGCAGAAAGAATTGCAAAGGCTTGAGCTATCCCAATACCTCACAACCAAACAAGTTTGGGAGGTAGTGCCGCCATATGAGGCCGATGAACCCGTTAGTAATATGGATTTTTCCAAGCTGTACAGAGAGTTGAAGGTATTTCATCCCTCTCCCGGTCAAGCAGAAAGTAAGCCTCAGAACTTACCCGCAACCGAGTTGAGTCAGTTGGACCAAATGGGAGCCAGGGATGGCATCGGCTCCAATAACTGGGCCTTGAGCGGCAAACTCAGCACCGCTGGCAAGCCGTTGTTAGCTAATGACCCCCATCTTGGACTATCTGCTCCGGCTATATGGTACTTCGCCCACCTAGAAGCTCCTGGCTTAAATGTGATCGGCGGGACCCTTCCCGGAATTCCTGCAATTGTTTTGGGTAGAACAGATAAGTTTGCATGGAGCTTTACCAATACCGGACCCGATGTTCAAGATTTATACATTGAGCAAATTGACTCCAAGAATCCGGGTATGTATCGAGGTCCTGATGGGCCACTGCCATTTAAAGTGCATCAAGAGATCATTGATATCAAAGGATCCCCTTCATTAACTTTCTTGGTAAAAGAAACTCGACATGGTCCTGTCATTTCGGATTCTCATGCTAAAGCCAAGCGTACGATTGATGCAGATCGTTTTGCTCTTGCCTTACGCTGGACAGCACTCGATGTAGAAAACCAATCTGTTGCCGGTTTATTGGATATGAATCGTGCAACTGATCTTGATCAATTTAAACAAGCCTTACGAAAAAATTATGCTCCGATGCAAAACGTGGTGATGGCAGACACAGAGGGCAATATTGCTTATCAGGCAGCGGGAGTAGCCCCCAAAAGAATTCTGCATCAGGGGCTTTATGGAGTAGCGCCAGCACTGGGCTGGGATCGTCAGTATGACTGGAATGGCTATGTCCCCTTTGAGCAGCTCCCTGCAAGCAACAACCCAGAGCAAGGTTGGATAGCAACCGCCAATCAAAAGATTATCGCAGCCAATGATCCCAATCCTTTAACGGGAGACTGGGACTTACCAACACGCTATGACCGCATAGTTGATCTCATTAAATCCAAGAGCCTCCATTCGGCTGATGATATGAAAACCATGCAAGGTGATACCCTATCGCTCGGGGCAACACCATTATTAGATCTATTTAAGTCCAGCCAAAGCTCTCACCCACTGAGCGCGCAAGCGATGGAGATTGGCAAAAGTTTTGACGGCAATATGAAAGTGGATAGCGCAGGCGCCCTCTTGTTTAATGCCTGGGCAGACCAGTTATCCCGCAATCTCTTCTCAAGATTAAGTTACCTATTTACCGAAAATTATGGAACACGCAACTACCGCGCTCCACTAATACAGCAAATCAAAAATCCCAACAGCCCCTGGTGCGATGATCCCAAGACTGAGCAGATTGAATCCTGCCAAGAGTCCTCCAACAAGGCGCTTGATAAAGCCTTGGATTACCTCAGCAAAGAGTATGGCAACGATCCCAAGACTTGGGCCTGGGGTAAGGCACATATTGCCATCTCTGAACATCGTCCACTGAGCAAGGTACCGCTGGTCGGAAGTTTGTTTAACATCAAAACGCCTTTTCCGGGAGATAGCTTTTCTGTCAACATAGGACGTCTCGAGCTGATGCAATCCAAAAATCCCTTTGAAACACTGCAAGCGCCAAGCTTACGGACAGTCTATGATTTATCCGATCTGGAGAAATCACTCTTTGTGTATCAGACAGGCCAGTCTGGATGGGTACAAAGCAAGCTGTATCGCAATATGAACTCATTGTGGGCGAACAATGAGTACCTTCCCCTGCAGATGAAGCCTAAAAAGACCAATCGCCAGCTAGAATTAGTCAATAAGTAAACCGCCCCTATTTTGGTACTTCGCGCCATAGGCGTTTAAAATGAAATAGTTACGTCAATAGCAATTACCAAGGACTGAATTCTCATGAAATCTATCGTTACTCTGCTCGCAATTTCAGCCTCATTACTCGTCAGCGGCAATGCTATGGCTGCTTGGCAAGATATTGGCAAAAATGATCAATCCACTGTGTATGTGGATACTGCTACTCTGCAAACTCAGGGAAATTTAGCGCAGATCATGTCGATGCTGGACTTTAAAAAGCCTGGTCAAGACCCACAAACTAAAGAGAATGTGAATTCGATTATTGGTTTAAATGAATACGATTGCAGTACTGGTAAGTATCGCCCGATTGAATTCAAAGTATTCACTGGCAATCGCGGTAAAGGCAAAGTTGTTGTAGATCAAAAAACTCCTGATAGCATTTTTGAAGCCATTCCTAACGGCTCATGGGCTGCAGGCGTATTTAATGTTGCGTGTCGTAGCAAATAATTTTCCGTAATTGCGCTTAATCCATATCCGCTGGATTGGTTTAATCTGCGCACTAGGATTTTTGAGTGCCTGCGCTGCGCCATTGGTAGCGCTTAGTAGCTCTGGCACGGCAGCTGCCAGCACTATTGGAACTGCTGCTGTAGCCAATCCTGGAACAGCAGTTAGTCTTGCCTCAACTGCAGCCACAGGCAAATCCCCCTTAGAGCACGCCGCCTCTGCTGCCACCAAAAAAGAATGCAGCTTCTTTAATGTAATTGACTCAAAGCCCATCTGCATTGAGGTTGTATTACCAACCATTACAGATAAAAGTGAGCCCTTATTGGGGCCTGCGGATAAGACCAAGCAATCTGCCCAGCAATAACTAGGCCGACCGCCCCCAACCAGTGGGATAACAGACTAAAATTACTTTTTACAAGTAATTCACTAACGATTTGATATGGCTACCGAAAACTATTACCTAACCCTTACCTGCCCAAATAAACCCGGTATTGTTGCTGCGGTCTCCACTTATATATTTGAACTAGGCGGCGACATTGAAGAAGCTCAACAGTTTGATGACAAAGCCTCGAAGCGCTTTTTTATGCGCGTTAGCTTTAGCTGCCCTGCGAATGTAGAGTCACTTAGAGCGGGCTTTGTGGAAATTGCAAAGCGTTTTGAGCTTACTTGGGATTTGCGTGCAGTAAAGGATCTTAAACGCATATTAATCATGGCTTCCAAGCTAGACCATTGCCTGGTTGACCTTCTCTATCGCTGGCGTATTGGTGAGTTGCCGATGATTATCTGCGGCATTGTCTCCAACCATCCTCGTGACGTCTATGCCAGCATTGATTTTGCGGATATCCCCTTCTACCACTTACCAGTCACTCCCGACACCAAGCCAGCTCAAGAAGCGAGACTTCTCGAAATCGTTGCAGAATCTAATGTGGACATGGTGATCCTAGCGCGCTACATGCAAATCTTGTCAGATGATTTATCGACTAAGTTATCTGGTCGCTGCATTAACGTACATCACTCATTCTTACCTAGTTTTAAGGGTGCTAAGCCTTATCACCAAGCGCATGCGCGCGGGATCAAACTCATTGGCGCTACTGCCCATTTTGTGACTAGCGATTTGGATGAAGGTCCGATCATCGAGCAAGATGTGACTCGCGTTACGCATGGCGATACACCAGATGATTTAGTTCGCAAGGGTCGGGATTTAGAGCGCACCGTGCTATCAAGAGCTTTACGTTACTACCTACATGACCGCGTGCTTATAAATGGAGCAACTTCAGTAGTCTTTTCGGACTAAGTCCAAAAAAGATTTTGCTAAGGCCTCACCCCCGGAGATTCTAGGGGTAGGCCTCTAGCTCGCCACATCAGAAATAACTCTAACTGCGCCATCTCTGGCGAACCATATTCAAATTGTTGTGCCCTTACACCACTCATGCAGTTACGAAGGCGCCTTTGCAATGAACCTAAGGTTTGCCATTCCAAACGATATATTGGGTAGGCATTGGGGTGTCCTTGAGGTATTGGGCTACCACCAAGCTTAAGGCCCGCCCTATCCTCATGGCATTGCGCACAAGATAAATTGAGCTGTCCCATACGCTCGTTAAAGGTCTGCCTACCCTTTTTCATGAAAGCTGCGTTAGCAGAATTTTCACTAACTGTAATTGGCATCCCTTTAGACTGAAACGCAATGAAGGCTGTTAAAGCTAGCAGGTCTTTGCTCTCATAAGCTAAAGCGGGGGCTGATTGAGCGCCAACTCGACACTGATTAATTTGCCCCTCTAGGGTCTGGAGTTTGCCTTTGATTAATTTAGGGTATTGGGTGGCTACACCGCGCATGGATTTCTTTGCATCACCATGACAGGCGCTACAAGATTTGCTCTGTAGTCCTACCTTCTGCTGCCACAAACTTTCACCATCACCAACCCAAAACATCGCTGGGTTTAGTGAAGGGTCATCCTGCATCGCCTTGTTCTCAGTAGACATTAATTCATAACTCGATTGCTGGGAAGGCTGCACTGCTTTAGCTACCCCCATAGGCATGAGGTTGGCAAGTATTAAATAAATACTGCCTAGGAATAAAGGTGTCTGCTGATTCACGAAACAGTAATGCGAGCCTGGTTCACTGCTTCATATCCATCATCCCCCACCCACCTGAATTCAAGAGTTCCGGATTCAACAGCGATCGTGGTGAAGATGATTAAGGGATTGGCACCAATTCCTGAATAGTAATCCGCTTTAAACACTTCCACAGTGTTGTAGGTGCAGGTAAAGGTGCGAATAATGTCGCGGGGAATGAGCTTGCCGCCCTCGGTATAGCGAAAGCCTGACTCCATATCATGTTGCGCAATTGCGCGAATCTCAATAATGGAATCTTTTTTAGCCGTCGCCGGCATTGTGATGGATGTACGGGAAGTTTTACTCATACCATTTCCGTACATGCTGAAAGGGTTACCAAAGTTTCAGCAGAGCCTTGCCAAAAACTACCATTACTCATTTGCGCAATAGCCCATACCTTCTGACTATCCGCTAAACGAACGCGCGTCGTAATATTGGCAGTGCCCGAACGTGGAGTGAGGTAAACGGTAAAGATATTAGGCAAAGGATTTCCTTCGGCTATGACATGTATGGTCTTGACGTAATCATTGGCAGTCATGGGGCTATCAACACTGACCTTCAAAACCACAAGATTGCCGTTCTCTACTAGAGGAGGAATGGTTAAAGTTACCTTACCTTCCCGAATAGCAGCTCCACTAACAATCTTTTTAATAGCCTCATCAGCCTCTTCTTTTTTAGCAAAGACTGTTAAAGGATTTGCTAACAAGCCTAGGGCTATCAGTCCAAGACCTTGAGCTTGCTTAAGCCATTGCCGGCGATGCTGAATAATATTTTTCATCTAGAGTTCAGTTAGTTTTGATTATTCAAAGTCATTAAGAAAGCGACCACGTCTTCGATCTCTTGGCCACTCAATATGGTTTGACCAACAAATTTAGAGGCTACACGATTGAGATGGCTTGTTTGATAGTAGGCTGGCATGATGGTTGCTGGATTGAAATGTGCTGCATTCACAATGCGTGCTCTTAATTGAGGTGCATTTAACCTCGCTACGCTCGCCTTCAATTCAGGAGCTAAATTTCCTTGAAAGCGCTCTTCTGGAAAGGGGCCGCTATGACACAACAAACATAAACCTGTTTGACGACTTGCTACGATTGCTCTGCCACGTACTGGGTTGCCTGCCTCAGAAGAAAGGGATTCGAAAATCGAATCCCCCGTAATTACTTGAGCATGCACAGCATTCAGATTGAGGATGACTAGCAATGAAAACGCTAGTGCAATCCTCTTTCTCATCGACACAATTTCACTGTGAACTAACTCTTAGACCAACTTAATGCCGCTGTTTTTCAAAGGCACTGTGCGCAAGCGTTTGCCTGTTGCACGATAAATGGCATTGAGAACAGCTGGAGCAGCTACAGCAATCGTCGGTTCACCTACTCCACCCCATTCCTTACCGCCACCTTGAATGATGATGGTTTCCACTTTTGGCATTTGATAGAGGCGAATCGAGTTAAAGGTGTCAAAGTTCTTCTGAACAACAGCACCTTTTTCGATCGTGATCTCTTCTTCGAATAAAGCGGATAAGCCGTAAACAAAAGAACCAGAAACTTGACGTGCAATTTGCGCAGGGTTCACCGCATAACCTGGATCGGTAGCAGCAACAATGCGATGAATCTTCACTTCATTACCATTAGTAACAGACAGTTCGCAGGCTGCAGCAACATAACTACCGAATGAGCGCATTTGCGCAACACCACGATAGACGCCTGGGGCAGCTGGCTTAGTCCAGCCAATACCATCAGCTACCGCATTCAATACTGCAACTGCACGTGGGTACTTTTCCATATGCTTGCGACGGAACTCTACCGCATCCATGCCGGTTGCTTCAGCCAACTCATCCATAAACGTTTCAATAAAGATGGCGTTTTGGTTGACGTTCACACCACGCCAGAATCCTGGAGGCACGTGTGTATTACGCATAGCGTGGTCAATAGTGAGATTAGGGAAGCTGTAAGTAATGCCATGCTCACCGCTATCCTCAAGACCCTGGAAGGTCAAAGGATCTTTACCTTTGTTTGCAGCAACTACTGCTGGACGCACTGCAGCCAAGATGGATTGACCTGACAAGCGCATATTGAGACCAGTGACGTTTTTCTTGTCATCAATTGCTGCAGTCATCTTACACATCATGACTGGATGGTAGCGACCTTGGGTCATATCCTCTTCACGAGTCCAAATCAGTTTGATGGGAGTGCCCGGCATTTGTTTAGCAATGTTCACCGCTTGCGTTGTGTAGTCCTGGAACGCTCCACGACGACCAAATCCACCGCCAAGGTTTACCTTGTAGACATTGCATTTTTCCGCAGGAAGTCCAGATGCAGCAATCACAGCCGCTAATGAAGCTTCGCCGTCTTGCGTTGGAACCCAAGCCTCGCAAGAGTCAGCGGTCCACTTTGCAGTCGCTGTTTGTGGCTCTAGAGTGGCATGATTTAAGAATGGGTAGAAATAAGTAGCCTCTAATTTCTTAGACGCACCTGACATTGCGGCTTTAACATCACCATTGGTGTTATGTACAAAAGCATCGTCAGCGTTCAGCCCTTCTTCCAACATCTTCTTAATAGAAGCGCTGGAGACATTGACGTTATCACCGCTATCCCAAACGATATTCACTTGATCTAATGCAGTTTTAGCTTGCCAGAAAGTCTCGGCGACAACGGCTACTGCTGAGTCACCTACCTGAACTACTTTCTTAACACCTTTCATGTTCTGTGCTTTAGCTGCATCGTAGCTTTTCACTTTGCCGCCAAATACTGGAGACTCTTTAATGTTCGCCACCAACATACCTGGCATCTTCAAGTCAATTGCATAGACCTGTCGACCAGTTACCTTGTCAGAAACACCGTCGATACGATTAACTGGCTTACCAATCAAGGTCCACTCTTTTGGATCCTTCAATGGCACTTCTTTAGGCACTTCTAGCTGTGATGCCGCTAGGGATACTTTACCGAAAGTCGTTTTTTTGCCAGACGGTGTATGGGTAATAACGCTATCTTTTGCTACGCATTCAGAGGCAGGAACGTTCCATTGGTTGGCTGCAGCCTGAATCAACATGATGCGCGCAGCAGCTCCGCCTTTGCGAACATATTGCTCAGAAGTACGAATACCACGGCTACCGCCAGTGGAATAGCTACCCCAGACTTTGTTACGTTTTAAATTCTCGCCTGGTGATGGATAGTCATAAGACACTTTTTTCCAGTCACACTGCAACTCTTCTGCAACCATCTGAGCTAAACCTGTGATCGTGCCCTGACCCATTTCGGAACGCACAATACGTACGACAACATCATCATTTGGCTTTACTACTACCCACACACCAATTTCTGGAGTGGCTAATGGGGCCATGGCGGATGCGCCTGAACCGACCGCTGCATTTGCAGCAGACATGAATGAGAGATCAAAGCCAATCGCTAAGCCAGTGGCAATGGCACTAGAGCCAATAACAAAATGGCGACGGGAAGTATTTGTATTTGTAGTCATGTCTTTCCCCTTAAGCCTTGCTAGCCGCATGAATCGCTGCACGTACTTGCTGGAATGTGCCACAGCGGCAGATATTAGTAATAGATTCATCGATCTGCGCATCGGTAGGCTTTGGATTGTTTCTTAACAAAGCAGTGGTTGCCATCACCATGCCAGATTGACAGTAACCACACTGAGGCACTTGATTATCTACCCACGCTTTTTGAACTTTAGAAAGCTGACCACTCTTCTCTAAACTTTCAATCGTCTCGATTCTTTTGCCTTCAGCTGAAGCCACCGGAATAGAGCAGCTACGAATAGCCTGGCCTTCAAATAACACTGTGCAAGCGCCGCATTGACCCACTCCACATCCATACTTAGTGCCGGTTAATCCCACCTGTTCGCGGATCACCCAAAGCAATGGGGTTTCTGGATCTACGTCCACCTTGTATTTTTTGCCATTGACATTCAATTCAGCCATGAGTGCTCTCCTGTTTTTTATTAATTACTGCATTATTGTTTTAGGGGAACATATATACCCCTTCTTTAGGTGTGAATATCTTAACCAAGAATTGATTTATTGCTTTGCAACATAAATTAATGCCCTGTAAGATCGATACATGATTTTTGGCCTCGTTCAAATCCTTCTCTTTCAAAGCCTTGGAGAGCTTGCCTCTAAATTTCTGCTCCCAACCTTGCCAGGCCCGGTCATTGGGCTAGTTCTCTTAGTGTTGTGGCTGGTTTTGCGTAAAGGGATTAATTCAGAGCTAGCAATGGTGGCTGACGGCTTTAGCCAGTACCTT
This sequence comes from Polynucleobacter sp. AP-Kaivos-20-H2, assembly GCF_018882215.1. Lineage (GTDB taxonomy): Bacteria > Pseudomonadota > Gammaproteobacteria > Burkholderiales > Burkholderiaceae > Polynucleobacter. The sequence continues at coordinate 633,336 of NZ_JACVOX010000001.1, forward strand.
GGCCTACTCTTCGTGCCAGCTGCCGTTGGCGTGGTGCTTTTTCTGCCGCAGCTACAAGCCAATGCCTTGGCGATCATTAGCGCACTAATAGGTAGCGTCATACTCACCATTGCCTCTAGCGCTCTTGTTGCACGCTTTTTAAGTAAAAAAGAATCTCATGAGTGAAAAGCACTCCATAGTCGAAATTTGGGTCTATCTATCCGGAAGTCCACTGTTTGCTTTGTTCATTACGCTTGCAGCCTATCAAATTGGTCTGAGCATTTATAAAGCCAGCCATCAGAATCCACTTGCTAACCCGGTAGCCATATCCATTTTAATTGTGGCAAGTACGATTCAATTTATAGAAATGCCTTATGCAACTTACTTTGAAGGCGCCCAATTCATTCACTTTTTACTGGGCTCTGCAACAGTATCTTTAGCCATCCCAATCTATCGCGGGCTGAGTAGCATTAAAGGCCGATCCATCCCTTTAGCTGCCTCGCTCTGTACCGGCGGCTTGGTGTCGATTATTAGTGCCGTAGGAATTGCCACCATGCTTGGAGCAGATTCCAGTATTACTGGCGCAATGTACCCCAAATCAGTTACAGCACCAATTGCTATGGGTATTGCGGAACGTATCGGGGTCTCACCCACCCTTACCGCGATCTTTGCAGTTAGCACCGGAATACTCGGGGCAATATTGGCGCCTTTTGTTCTAAATGCGTTGAGAATGAAGGCTTGGTGGCAAAGAGGCTTTGCGATTGGTATTGGGGCACATGGCATAGGCACTTCACGCGCCTTTAGCATTCACCCAGAAGCTGGAACATATGCCAGTCTAGCGATGGGAATGAATGGTGTGATAAGCGCCGTAGCCGTACCAGTCATCTACCATTTACTCAATAAGTAAATTAATATTAAAAGAGAGCCAACGCGAAACAACTCGATGAATATTCCAGACCCAGTCAAGCTAACGCAAGATTTAATCCGCTTCAATACGATTAATCCACCAGGCAATGAAGACGAACTTTGTAATTATTTAACTGAGTTACTAGAGTCTGCCAATTTTGAGTGTATGAATGTAGACTTTGCTCCCCGCCGCAGAAGTGTTGTTGCGCGCATTCCGGGGTCAGCCAATAAGTCCAATATTTGCTTCACTGGGCACGTGGATGTAGTGCCCTTAGGCGATCGCCAATGGGATCATGAGCCCTTTGGAGGTGCAATTGTTGATGGCAAGCTTTTTGGGCGTGGTTCCAGCGATATGAAAAGTGGCATTGGCGCCTTTGTAGTAGCGGCAATGCGTACTGCTGAAATGGCAAGAAACCAAGGCGGCATTAGTTTGATTATTACTGCTGGTGAAGAAACCGGTTGCGAAGGCGCCTTCTATATTGCTGCCCAAAAACAAGTGATCGACTTTATTGGCAATGTAGGATGCTTTGTGGTTGCTGAGCCAACTGCAAATGAACCGATCATTGGCCACAAGGGTGCCTATTGGTTAAGGGCAAAAGCAGAGGGAATTACCGCTCATGGCTCTATGCCCGAACGAGGCGATAACGCCTTTTACAAAATAGCAAGGGGCGCCCTCTTGCTTGAAAAATATGAATTCGATACCCCGGCCCATAAGTTAATGGGGCAAGGTACTCTCAACGTTGGCACAGCTAAAGCTGGATTGAATATTAATTCGGTACCTGATGCAGCAGAAATGACCTTAGACATTCGCTCTGTTCCAGGGCAAAGTCACCGTCATATTTACGGCTGTCTCTGCAAAACACTGGGGCCTAATATCAAACTGGAAACGATCATGGATGTAGAGGGAATTTATACCCCACCAGATCATCCATGGATACAAACCGTCTACGCCCATTGTGAAACAATTAATGGCATCCAACCTTCTCCCAAATCGATCTCTTACTTTACCGATGCTTCTGCATTAAAAGGCCAGATTGGAGACCCTCCTACCGTTGTCCTAGGTCCTGGTCAGCCAGAGATGGCACACCAGACCAATGAATTTTGCTACACCGAGAAAATCACCCAAGCTACGACCCTATTTGAAAGGCTTATCATAGATTGGCAGAATAACGAATCACATGAAGAGGCACAGGCCAAATGAAAATTGAAAGCTCCCCTTTTAAAGAAGTAGATACCAATACTGGTGTGGCAAATATGGATGCCTATTGGCTTCCTTACACACCTAATCGCTACTTCAAGAACAAGCCAAAAATCATGGTGGCGGCAAAAGGTGTTTACTACACCGACGATCATGGACGAAAATTATTTGATGGCGCATCCGGTCTATGGACTTCACCACTAGGTCATGGCGATCCTCGCATTATTGAAGCCATTCAAAAGCAATATCAAAAAATGGACTATGTCCCTGCCTTTCAAATGGCAGGACCTGAGACCTTTCGTTTGGCTGAAAGAATTGTTAGTTATGCACCAGCAGGTTTAAACAAAGTATTTTTTGTGAACTCTGGATCAGAAGCAGTAGATACTTCCCTGAAGATTGCCCTTGCCTATCACCGTGCAAAAAGTGAAGCTAGTCGCACGCGTTTTATTGGTAGGGAGCGAGCCTATCACGGTGGATGTATCGGTGGAATCTCGGTTGGCGGAATACCCACCAATCGCAAATCATTTGGTTCGGTCATGATGCCTGGAGTAGATCATCTTCCACACACACTGAATTTATCGCAGATGGCTTTCTCCAAAGGAATGCCAACTTGGGGTGCCCATTTAGCCGATGAGTTAGAGCGAATTGTTCTGCTGCACGACGCAAGTAATATTGCGGCAGTGATTCTGGAACCTGTTCAAGGCTCTACTGGTGTTATTGTTCCGCCAGTTGGATATTTACAAAAAATACGAGAAATTTGCGACAAGCACGGCATCTTACTGATTTTTGATGAGGTAATTACCGGTTTCGGACGCTTAGCCTCCAATTTTGGTGCTGATCGCTTTGGCGTTAAACCTGACATGATTACCTTTGCCAAGGCCATCACTAATGGCGTAATCCCCATGGGCGGCGTCATTGTGCGCGAAGACATCTACAACACCATTATGGGTGCTGGTGGCCAAGAACAAGTCATTGAGTTTTTCCATGGCTTCACCTACTCAGGCCACCCTATCGCGACTGCAGCAGCCCATGCATCCTTAGATATTTTTGAATCCGATGGCATTATGGAAAAGACCAAGGTATTAGAGAAAATACTTGAAGACGGTGTTCATTCTTATAAGGGTATGAATGGAATTCTGGATATCCGTAACTGTGGGGTTTCGGCAGGTCTCGATTTGGAGCCCATCGCTGGTAAGCCAGGATTACGAGGCATGCAAGTCTTAGAGAGTTGCATAGAGAACGGAGTATTAGTTCGCATCACTGGAGATACGATTGCCTTAGGTCCGCCGTTTGTAGCTACTCCATCTGAACTTGAATCCTTTATTGAGACTTTTGGCAAAGTACTCAAGAAGGCGTTCTAATTGTGGGAGCTGCTAAAGCCCCTCAGAATGCAGAGCACGTACTTCGTGTTCGTGGAGATCGGCTTTACCGCTCCCTCCTAGACTTAGCGAAGATTGGCGCCACCCAAAAGGGTGGCGTTTGTCGTCTTGCCCTCACTGATTTGGATAAGCAAGGTCGTCAATGGGTGATTGATAAGGCTTTGAGCTTAGGCTTATCCATCGTGACTGATCAAATTGGCAATACTTTTATGCGCCGCGCTGGGAGCAACCCCGACCTAGCTCCCATCATGACTGGTAGTCATATTGATACGCAGCCAACTGGTGGCAAATATGATGGCAACTATGGGGTATTGGCAGGACTTGAAGTAATCGAAACCCTAAATGATCATGGCATTGAAACTGAAGCCCCTATTGAGGTGGTTTTTTGGACCAATGAAGAAGGCTCGCGCTTCACACCGGTCATGATGGGCTCAGGGGTTTTTGCTGGGGCTATTAGCCAAGAGCTTGCTTATGCAGCTCAAGATAATCAAGGAAAGAATGTTAAAGATGAGCTAACTCGCATTGGCTTCTTGGGCACTCAAAAACCTGGTGACCACCCTTGCGCAGCTTACTTTGAAGCTCACATTGAACAAGGCCCCGTTCTGGAACATCAAGACAAGATGGTTGGTGTAGTTCCAGCCGTAATGGGTCTACGTTGGTTTGATTGCACTGTTCAAGGCTTTGAAGCGCACGCTGGTCCAACGCCAATGGATATTCGAAGTGATGCTCTGCAGAATTCTCTGGGCATCATGCAAAAAGTCGTTGAACTTGCCCATCAATACGCTCCGCATGGCAGAGGTACCGTTGGTATGGTGCAAGTGTTTCCCAATAGTAGAAACGTCATTCCAGGGCGAGTGCAATTTTCTATTGATATACGTCATCCTAATAACGAGACATTGGATCAGATGACGCTTGAACTGAGAGCATTTATTGAAAAAGTGGCTGCCGAAAAATCCATCGCTATCGAACTAAAAGAAGTATCTTATTTTCCACCCTGTAATTTTGATGCAGGCTGCATTGACGCTATTCGTCAAGCCACACAAGCACTCGGTTATTCCCACATGGATGTGGTCTCGGGGGCGGGTCATGATGCTATTTATATGAATCGTCTTGCACCTACAGGGATGATCTTCATTCCTTGTAAAGACGGTGTCAGTCACAATGAAATCGAGGATGCCAAAGCAGAGCATTTGGAGGCTGGTGCTAATGTACTGCTGCAATCAATCTTAGCCTACGCCAAGTCCAAATCCATAGCACCCAAATAATCTCATTACAAAGACAATGACAGAGAAAAAATTAGCTGGCAAATGGGTTATTGCACGCTTTCAACATGAAACCAATACCTTTTCGCCGATTCCCACACCGCTCGAGGCATTCAATCCAAGGTGGGGTGAAGATGCTTATCACGATCAGAAGAACGCCAGAACAGCCATGGGTGCGTTTATACAAATCGCCCAAGAAGAAAATGTTGAGATCATTACCCCTGTTAGTGCTTATGCCAATCCAAGCGGCACGGTATGCGCTCAAGCGTACGATAAAATTTGTGACAGTATCGTAGCTGCAGTTCAGGAAGGATGTGATGCGATTCTCTTAGATCTGCATGGCGCGATGGTTTCTGAAGAAGCAGTTGATGGAGAAGGCACTCTATTGCAAAGAATTAGAGCAATAGCGCCTAACATCCCTCTTGCAGTGGCGCTTGATTTACACGGTAATGTGACGCCTGCCATGGTTCAACATAGCGATGTCATGGTCAGCTTCAAAACGTATCCTCATATTGATATGTATGAAACTGGCGTACACGCCGGAAAATTGCTCAAAAAAATGCTGCAGGGAGATGTAAGTCCAAGCATTGCTTTCCGACAAGTCCCTGTTCTATCTCATACCCTACGTAGCAACACCAATGAAGGTGCCATGAAAGCGGTAGTCGATGCAGCTATTGAGATGGAGTCTAGGCCTGGCGTTTTAGGAATCTCCATCATGGCAGGTTTTAGTCTCGCTGATTTTGAGGGTGCTGGCATGTCCGTCATTGTGGTTGCCGATCAACACATAGACCCATCAAACGCAATCGCTTATGCAGTAGCGGATGAATTGCAGAATATGATTCTTGCCCAGGCAGATGGCTTTGTTTATGAGAGCACGCCGATTGAATTGGCTTTGATGAGAGCCGCCACTATTGCGCAAACCGCAGATAAGGGTCCGGTTCTATTGCTTGATCATAGTGACAATGTCATGTCAGGTGGGACTTGCGATACTACGGATATCCTCGAGGCCGCGCTTCAGTATGGGTTAAGCAATATTGCTGCAGGACCGATAGCAGATCCTGAAACAGTCAAAAAATTAATCAAAGTAGGCCTCAACCAGGAAGTCACCATCGAATTGGGCAATAAGTCTGGCTGGATGAGTAAAGGCAAAGCAAGACCGCCATTAAAGCTCACAGGGATTGTTAAGGCCATTAGTGATGGCAAGATCACCGTAACAGGTCCTATCTTCAATGGATCTATCTTAAACATGGGTCCCAGTGTTTTATTTCAAACTAAGGATGTGGATATCGTCATTAGCTCTGCACGGGTTGAACCTTATGACATTGCTGTGATGACCAGTCTAGGCATTCAGCTGGAAAGTAAATCATTCGTTTTACTGAAATCACGCATGTACTGTAGACCGGTTTTCTTCCCAATCAGCAAAGGCTTTGTAGAGTGCGACTCAGATCAAGGTGGCCCTACTAGCTCAAATTATGATTGGTTTGATATAAAGCACATTAGACGCCCGATCTATCCACTTGATGCCAAAACTACCTCGTAGCAAGTCGTATTTGTAACATGCTCTCTATTTTTAATGCCAATGAGTTCATTGCACTGGTACTTTTTAGTGCGGCAATGACTTTTTCACCCGGCCCAAATACGATGTTAACTACGGCAATTGCGACTAACGAAGGATTTCGTCGCACCATTCCATTTACCCTATCGGTTCCTATAGGATGGCTGTTCATCATGCTGGCTAGCGGCCTGGGCTTAGGTGCTTTAATCACCGAGGTTCCCAGCCTGAGGCTATCTATCAAATTGCTAGGTTGCTTCTATTTACTATGGCTAGCATTCAAGCTATGTCAGCGCAAGCAATTAGATGATGTAAGCACTGCAAACCTCAATATGAACTTCTTTAAAGGCGTAGTCATTCAGTTTTTAAATATTAAAGTCTGGCTTCTCGCAATTACCGTCAACGGTTCTTGGGTTATTTACACAGAAGGACAGACCACTAATAACCCAACTGAACGACTAGCCATGGCATGTGCAGTATTAATGTTCTTTGCCTTTACAAGCAATATGACTTATGCCATCACTGGAGCGCTCTTTAAAGAATGGCTTGGAACTGGTAGACGCTTGATGTTCTTTAACTACCTATTAGCCATCATGTTGATCGCTACTGCCCTATGGACCCTAAGCATTTAGAGCTAGGTATTTAATTTAAAGTGGCAAGCCACAAAGTGCCCAGGAGAAACCTCCTCCAACTTTGGCTCATCTCGCTTACAACGCTCTTGTGCGTAAATACAGCGTGTATGGAAATGACAACCACTCGGACGGTTAATAGGGCTTGGCACATCTCCACCTAAAACAATCTGCTTGCGCTGTCTCGTTGGGTCTGGAATGGGAACGGCCGATAACAAGGCTTCTGTATAGGGGTGTAATGGCCTGGAGAACAACTCTGCCGTTTCTGCCAACTCAACAACACGTCCTAGGTACATCACAGCGATTCGGTGGCTAATGTGCTTAACCACGGCTAGGTCATGCGCAATAAACAAATAGGAAACACCAAACTCTTTTTGGAGATCACCCAATAAGTTAATTACCTGTGCCTGAACTGAAACATCCAATGCAGATACAGGTTCATCACACATAATGAGTTTTGGCTTCACGGATAGGGCGCGTGCAATACCTAAACGTTGGCGCTGGCCGCCAGAAAACTCATGGGGATAGCGCAACATTTGGTCCGGTCTTAATCCCACCAAGGCAAATAACTCTTTTACTCGTTCACGACCTTCAGCCTGTGTGAGCTTCTCAAAATTACGCAAAGGCTCTGACACAATGTCAGCAGCTCGCATTCGCGGATTTAAAGAAGAATAAGGATCCTGAAAAACTGCCTGAATCTCTTTTCTGAAGGGCCGCATCTCTGAGCGCGAGAGTTCATCGATACGCTCTCCGCGCCAAAGAATTTCTCCCGCAGTAGGATCTAGTAGGCGCAGGATGGTTCTACCGACAGTCGATTTACCGCAACCGCTCTCCCCTACCAGCCCCAAAGTTTCGCCTTCATAGATGCTAAAGCTGACGCCATCAACCGCATAAACATAAGCAGCAACCTTACTAAATAAACCTTTACGAATCGGATAATGTTTACATAAATTATTAAGCTCCAAGAGCACTTTTTTACTCTTACTCATGCGCAACTCCAGCCGCAGATATTGGATTCCAGCACGAGACCCAATGACCATTGCCATGATCTTGCAAGATAGGTGATTCCTGAGTGCAACGCTCAGTAGCTACAGAGCAACGAGGCGCAAAGGCACACCCAACAATTTCCGTCTTCATCGAAGGAACCATACCTGGAATTTCCACCAGCCTCTTAGAGCTGGCATCATCTAAACGCGGCATTGAATTTAAAAGGCCTAAGGTGTATGGATGCAAAGGCTTGGCAAAGAGATCAAACACACTGGCCTCTTCTACTTTTCTGCCCGCATACATCACCACAACCCGCTGCGCCATTTCCGCAACAACTCCCAGATCGTGGGTAATTAAGATGATGGCTGCACGAGTCCGATCTCGTAGCTCACGCATGAGATTCAGAATTTGTGCCTGTATGGTCACATCTAAAGCAGTAGTAGGTTCATCTGCAATCAAAATCTCAGGATCGCAAGCTAAGGCCATAGCAATCATGATACGTTGACGCATGCCCCCTGAAAGCTGATGCGGATATTCATCAATGCGTCTGTCAGGCTCAGAAATATTTACAAGTTTTAATAATTCTAGGATTCGAGTACGTGCCTCATCTTTGGTGCAGTGCCGATGAAGCTCTAATACCTCGCTGATTTGCCTACCAATAGTCAGCACAGGATTTAATGAGGTCATCGGTTCCTGGAAGATCATAGAGATCTTATCGCCTCGAATACCCCTCATCTCATCCTCTGAGAGCTCCAAGAGATCTTTGCCATGGTAAAGAATAGAACCTGAAACAATCTTTCCAGGTGGCGATGGAATTAGGCGCAGCAAAGATAAAGAAGTGACGCTTTTGCCGCAACCTGACTCTCCAACAATCGCCAGCGTTTCGCCTTCAGAAATTGAAAAAGATACGCCATCTACAGAGCGCACTACACCATCACGCGTATAAAAATATGTGCGTAGATCTTTGACCTCTAAGATTGATTTGCCAGTGCTTTGACTCATCGCTTACATTCTCCTCGAAAGACGAGGATCCAGAGCATCACGCAGGCCGTCACCCAAATAATTGATAGCCAATACAGTGGCAGACAGAAAAATCGATGGGAACAAAATAAGGTAGCCGGCAATCTGAAATAAGCTTCTCGATTCGGCCATGATATTTCCCCAACTCGGAATATTTGGCGGTGTCCCTGCGCCGATAAACGACAGAATAGCTTCTGTGATCATTGCCGAAGCGCAGATATACGTTGCCTGAACTAGCAGTGGAGCAGCAATATTAGGCAATATATGACGTACTAAGGTTTTGATTAAAGGTGTGCCTGAAGCTGCTGCAGCTTCTACATAAGGCTGTTCACGTAAACCTAACACCAAACTACGAACTAAGCGCACTACCCGTGGCACTTCTGCCAGCGTGATCGCAATAATCACGTTTTCAATACTGGCTTTAGTTAAAGCCATCAAGGCAATCGCTAGCAAAATGGAAGGGATAGACATGAGTCCATCCATAATGCGCATCACAATGGCATCTAACCAACGTATAAAGCCCGTTACTAGTCCGATAGATAAACCAATAATCGTACTTAAAAATGCGACTGCAATACCTACAATGAGTGATACACGCGCACCATACATCACGCGACTGTAGACATCTCGGCCTAAAGCATCTGTTCCAAACCAATTATCCCAGCTAGGCGGCTTGAGACGATTCAAAGGCGCAACTGACTGTGGATCGATAGTTCCCAAGAACGGCGCAAAAATAGCGATAAAAGTCATGAGCAACAATGTTGCCGCGCCAATGACTGCAAAAGGATAGCGCTTGTATACAGAGGGCAACTGCACATTCAAAAATAAACGCACTTTTGAAATCTGCACTGACTCAGTTACCGTGTCCATAGCATTGTTATTAATCATAGGGCCTAGTAACGAATGCGAGGATCAAAAAAGACATACGACAAATCAATCATCAAGTTAATGAGGACGTAGGTCGCGGAGAAAATCAAAATTACTCCTTGAATAATGGGATAGTCACGCCGCAAAATGGCATCGACAGTTAGGCGCCCTATTCCTGGAATAGCAAAAACAGTTTCGGTCACCACTGCCCCGGAGATCAGTAGGCCGATACCAATACCGATAATCGTAATGATGGGAACGGCCGCATTTTTAAGTGCATGGTGAATCATGATGTTGCGCTCTGTTAAGCCCTTGGCCTGCGCAGTCCGAATGTAGTCTTGGGATAAGACATCTAAAACACTGGCGCGCGTAATACGGGCAATTAAGGCTGCGTATACCGTGCCCAATGCAATGCTCGGTAGAATCAAATGCTTAAACCAAGGCCAAATACCCTCGCTAATGGGGCGATAGCCCTGCACTGGCAACCAGTTTAGTTGCAAGGAAAAGAGCAGTATCAATAAGTACGCCAAAACAAAGACGGGGATAGAAAAACCCAGAACAGAAAATCCCATAATGGCGTGATCTAACTTGCTTTCAGCGCGGGCTGCTGCGATTGCACCAAGAGGCACGGAAGTCAAAATGGCTACAATTAAAGTACAAATCGTCAGAGATAAAGTGGGCTCCACTCTTTGACCAATGAGTTTGGAAACAGGCAGGCTATTAAAGATGGATGTTCCCAAATCACCATGCAGCAAAGCCCAGACCCAGGTTCCAAAGCGTACTAAGAATGGTTGATCTAGACCTAAAGATTGACGAATTCTGGCGATGTCCTCAGACGTAGCCACGTCTCCTGCAATAACGGCAGCAGGATCGCCAGGCGTGAGATACAAAAGAGAGAAAACAACAAACGCAACGACGGCCATCACGACCACCGTTGCGCCCAAGCGCCTTAAGATATATGAAAGCAAAACTGAACTCCTAAGGCTTTAATGAAAAACAAAATTACTTCTTCTCCACATTCCAGAGGAATGCCATTGGCGCCACAATAATCCCAGAGAGATTAGTACGGTATGCGGTTGGCAAAATAAACTGGGCTGTCGGAATGTAAGGCAGGAACTCAAATGCGCGAGCCTGAACTGCTTCTGCTGCTTTCTTAGCGCCTGCTGCATTAGGTGCCTCAAAATACGCTTCACGCAAAGACTCTAACTTTGGATCTGTAGGCCAGCCAAACCAAGCCTTCTCACCATTACCACGCAGGGCAAAGTTCACACCTGGATTGAGCAAGTCAGGACCAACCAGCCAAGTATGGAAGATAGACCAACCACCCTTATCAACTGGCTCTTTAGAAGTACGACGAGTAATTAAGCTGCCCCAATCGCCCGCTTGCAATTCCACATTCAAGCCCAATTTACGTAAAAGCTCTGTAGTTAAAAGGGATTGTGATTGAACGATCGGCTGATCCGCTGCAGAAATAATGACAATCTTCTCGCCCTTATAGCCAGATTCCTTAATCAAGGCTTTAGCAGCCTCAAAATCACGTTTGCCAGTTAATAAGCTAGAGCCAACATTGCTAGCCAAAGGTGTGCCGCAAGTGAAATAGGAGGCGCAAGGCTTACCATTATCTGCACTGCCAGCAATACCTAAAACGTAATCTTGTTGATTCACAACCATGGCAACTGCACGGCGGAGCTTCTCATTGTTAAATGGAGGATTTAAGAAGTTAAAACGAATCAGACCCATTGAACCCAAAGGATCGATGTTTTGTACCTTCACGCTGCTATTTTTAGCAAGCACTGGGATCAGGTCTGGAGGCATTTGCTCCCACCAGTCAGCCTCGCCATTACCCAAGGCATTTGCTGCAGTAGCTGCATCAGGAATGTACAGCCACTCTACACGATCAACCTTAACCACCTTACCGCCTGAGGCCCAAGATGGCGCTTCCTTGCGAGGAATGTAATCTGTGTTTTTGACATAAATCACTTTGCTACCAGGAACCCATTCGTCTTTCACCATCTTGAAGGGGCCTGAACCAGTAGGGTCGGTGATGTTTGTGAATGCATCCGTCTTCGCAATACGCTCTGGCATGATGAATGGCACGTTGGAAGAAGGCTTACCCAAAGCATCTAAAACGAAAGCAAATGGCTTCTTGAGTTTTAAAACAAACGTTTTATCGTTTGTTGCGCTCCAGGAATCTGTAGACTCTGCCAGTTTTTGGCCAAGACCGTCACGCTTTGACCAGCGCTCAAGTGAAGCAATCACGTCTGCAGAGCGAACCGGTGTGCCATCGTGGAACTTGAGGCCATCACGCAAAGTAAAGGTATAAGTTTTTTTGTCGGGACTTACGGTGAACTTGTCCACCATCTGTGGCTTGATTTCAAACTTACTATCCATCGCAAACAGGGTGTCATACACCATATAACCATGGTTACGAGTGATGTAAGCCGTGGTGGTGATTGGATCTAAGATCTTGAGATCAGCCTGAGCAATAAATCTCAGGGTTTTTTGCTGCTGTGCTTGTGCTGGCATTGAGATTCCGACAGTTCCAAAAGCAACTGCAAGAGGAATCACTGCCAACATTACCGAACGTCTTAATGTATTAATCATATTGTCTCCGTAATTAAACGCATTGCAAAACCAACTTTATTTTTATGAATGCCGTGCTTACAAACTTATATAACTAGACTACTGAATGGGACTACTCAAAGAAATCTTTTGCGCCTCAATTTGGTGCACCTAAGTAAGTTTTTACCATATATACAAGTTTGTGTTCTTGATATTGCTTGCCCACCAATTGAACGCCAGCCAAGCTGGATGCAGATAAGTCAAAACCTTCCTTTGTATATAAAAGGGGCATCCCTAGAATAGGCAAACCAGCAGCCCCCATGGGAAGGCTTAATTCCCTCAGTGGCTTGGAAGCCTCTGGTAAGCCACTCTCTAACACTGGCCCACACGGGGTTAAGGGCAAAGCCAGCATATCCACAGAAGCCATTATTTTGGCCATAGACTGCCGAAAGGTCTCTAGCTCGGCATAGGCGATACGAAGTACGTCGGAGTCCAGTGAGGCAGAATGCCGCAGTTCATTTATTACCGGTTTACCTAATTGGTCGGCATAGATCTCGACTTCACCGCACATCTCCCGAAAATCCTGCAAAAACTCCATCTGCAATACAGTTAATGCGCAATTAGTGGCGGCTGGAAAGCTTGGCCAGGACTGCTCAATGAATGTCACGCCAGGATTTTTTTCTGCCTCAGACATGAACTGTTGAAAGGCAGTTGCCACACCCTGCTCAACACCAGCTAGCAAACTAGGATCCCAGCCAATCTTGATGGAGAGAAGATCTGCACCAGACTTCAATACAGTAGATTTAGGCAAAAAAGAGTTGCCCAAGAAGTAATGACAATCGCCCACTGTTCGGACAATAGGGCCCACTACATCTAATGTACGAGAACGCGGAACCACCCCATCTAATGCAAATGACTCACTTGAGGGTCGCAGACCAACAATGCCACACCATGCTGCAGGCATCCGAATCGAACCCCCAGTGTCAGAGCCCAGCGCCATCGGAACAATACCCATGGCTACTGCTCTGGCGCTACCGCTGGATGACCCGCCTGATAGGCAGCCCGGTAAGTGTGGGTTTGGTACATTGCCAAAGTGGGCATTTTCACCAGTTAAACCCACCGCCCACTCATTCATATTGGTTTTACCAATCGGGATCGCCCCCCGATCGATCAGACCCTGCAATACCGAGGCTGTTTTCTCAGGCTCATGACAGTAAGCCTTAGGGCTACCAGCACTGGTATGAAATCCTGCCCAATCAATATTGTTTTTTACTGCAAATGGGATACCGCAGAGATCACCGCACTCCTCGCCCCTGCTAAGTTTGGCATCGAGCATATCCGCCATCGCCAATGCGAACTCTGGTTGGAGGCTAATGAAAGTAGGAGAAGTTGCGGAATCTAAGGTTTCTTTGCTCGCCAAACTCAGGGCAAGCTCGACCTGTGAGCAAGCTGAGCTTCTACCCGCCTTTACATCGGCCACGATATCTTGCAATGCGGGCCACAAGTGATAAGGCTTCATTGCAATGACCCGTTTTTTAGGATGTCAAATAACTCCAAATGGCTTTTTGAATAGCTGCGCATTTTGTGTCTCAGTTTTTTATAGGAATCATTCGATACTATAGTACTTATCTCAAACCCACTTCAGATCACTTTCAACCCAATCCCTACTCAAATTCAGCTCAAATTAGCCCTTAGTATTTTTATGCAAAATAAAGAAAACCTCATGACCCCCACTACGCTTGCCGCATTTTCTGCTGCCTGGAATCGCCACGATATTGATGCTCTCATGAGCTATATGAGTGATGACTGTGTTTTTCAGACTGCAGCCGGTCCTGATGCCTGCGGCTCACGGCATGTTGGTATGACGGCAGTGAGAGCTGCGTTTGAGAGTGCTTGGATCAATTTTCCGGATGCTCAATGGATCAATGATCGACACTTTGTGGATGGGAACTTTGGTGTATCAGAGTGGACTTTTACTGGAACGGCTGCCGATGGCACTCGAGTAGAGGCTGACGGTGTGGATATCTTTACCTTCAAGGACGGCAGGATTCAATTGAAAAATGCTTTTCGCAAGAATCGCCCCAACCTACCTGCAAAATAAGCCAGAATGCCCTAGACTCAATCCCCATGAAATCTGATTTACTGTATGACCCACTATATGATCCGCTGACCTCCTCAAATCCAGGGGCAGGTCGAGACTATGCTCCCAGCTACTGGGTTGCCAGCGCTGGTACCCCGCCAAAAACAGATGGTCCAATCATCCAAGACATGGATGTCGATGTTGTTGTGATTGGATCAGGATCAACCGGCGTATCGACTGCACTCTACCTAGCCCAAGAGCATGGCATTCAAGCGGTGATTTTAGAAGCCAACCAAACCGCTTGGGGCTGCTCCAGCAGAAGTGGCGGGCAAGGTCAAAATGCCAGCGGTCGTCTGTCTCGCTCTCAATGGATTGAGCGCTGGGGTTTAGATACTGCTAAAAAGCTTGATCGAGAAATCTACACTGGCTTTGAAAATTTCCAGGAACTAGTCAGTCAAATTGATTGCGATGCTACTGATGGTGGTCACCTCTATGTTGCTCATCGTCCAGAAAAAATGGCTTATTTGCAAAATGAAGCAAGGGTGCGTAAAGAGATCTTTGGGTACGATCCCTTGCTCATGAGTGCGCAAGAATTAAGAGCGCAATACTGTGATGATCATGATGCAAGTGGAGCACTTTTAGAGCGCGAGGGAATTGGTGTCCATCCACTCAAATTGACATTTGGATTACTCAAAAAAGCACAAAGCCTAGGAATAAAGATTCATACCGCTAGTCCAGCGGAGTCCTGGGAAACGATTGATGGTGTGCATCATATTCAAACGCCGGGCGGCGTAGTGCGTGCAAAACGGATTGCGATCTGTACCGGTGGCTATGGCATACAAGGATTAAAACCCATTAAGAATCGCATCCTCCCTATTCTGTCCAATTCCGTAGTCACTAGACCGCTCAGTGATGCAGAGATCGCAGCCTGCAACTTTCTTTCGCATACTTTTTTAACTGACACACGCACATTGCGCTTTTACTACCGCCTCTTAAAAGACAATCGACTTCAATTAGGCAGCCGAAGTTCTATTAGCGGTGCCGATGCCGATGCCCCTGTGCACTTAAAATTATTGACTGACGCCATTGCTAGAAAATTTCCGCCTCTTGCAGGCATTCAGATTGATTACTCCTGGTGGGGATGGGTAGATGTCAGTCACGATATGATGCCTCGCATTACTCAGCCAGACCCGACGCAAAAGGTTTGGCATGCCCTAGGTTATGGTGGCAATGGAGTTTCATTCTCTACCTGGGCTGGTAAGCGCTTGGCTGAGCTCGTTGCTGGTAGCAAGGTCAATTCAGAAGTATTTAAGCTCCCAATTTACAACTCCCCTTTAGAGTTTCCCAACCTGTTTGGGAAAGTACGATCTGAAGCCTTTGCACCATTTAGGAGATTAGGTCAGAGCTTTCTATATAAGTGGTATTGGTATAAAGATGAAAAGTAAGCTCATCATTTCAGACTTCAATTGATTTCTCTATTTCTCTATTTCTACATTAAGACTCTTATGAATCCCACTCATCGCATCCTAAGTAAGATTATTTTTAGCATCGCCCTTACCCTTGGATTGATCAATACCGGCATAGCTGCACCAGATGCGGATTGGCCTAAGAAGCCGATTCAAATGATATTGTCATTTCCTGCTGGAGGCTCAACGGATATTTTTGCTCGCAGTATTGCCGCGCCACTCGGAGAAGCTTTAGGTCAAGCCGTTGTGATTGAAAATAAACCAGGCGCTGGTGGAATGATTGGCATGACCGCTGCTGCTAAGGCCAATCCTGATGGCTACACGATTCACTTTAGCGCATTAACAAACCAGGCCATTGCACAAGCCCTCTTTAATAATCCACCGGTTGATTTGGAAAAAGATTTCATCTCAGTAGCCCAAGTTGGTTCGGTACCTCACATACTGGAAGTAAATCCCAGCGTTCCTGCAAAAAATATGCCAGAACTCATTGCCTTCATTAAGTCTAAAAACGGCAACTTTAATTACGCATCCCAAGGCAACGGCACCCTATCTCATCTAGAGGCCCAATTATTTATGCAGAGGATTGGCGCGACTGGTGTCCACATCCCTTACAAAGGGAGTAGCTTTGCTTTACCTGATTTGATAGCAGGCAATACCATGCTGATGTTTGATAGCCTTACCGCATCGTTACCGCATCTTCAAAGCGGTAAGCTACGGCCTATCGCCATTGCCTCCTCTGAGCGCTCCCCTTTACTACCCAATGTTCCAACGTTTGAGCAAGATGGCATGAAGAAATTTGATGTTGAAAACCTATTTGCTATTTATGCACCTAAAGGCACCTCACCCTCTATAGTCTCCCGCTTAGAAAAAGAAATCCGCAAAATTTTGACTAATCCTGATTTTAAAAATAGGTTGGCCAATCAAGGGATTCATCCGCAATTTGCAAACTCAGAAAGACTCACCGAGATTACGATTGCCGAACAAGCTAAATGGGCCAAGATTGTCAAAGCTGCCAATATCAAGATTGATTGATAAGCGCCTCTAATCAATAAATAGAAAAAATAATCATGTTGATATCCCCTCCTTTTGGTAGTCGCGCCCCTGTTTTAGCTAAAAACACGGTTGCGAGCTCTCAACCGCTAGCCACTCAGGCTGGTATTGAAGCTCTACAGAGTGGCGGCAACGCAGTGGATGCGGCACTTGCAACCGCAATCACACTCACCGTTGTTGAGCCCACGATGAACGGCATAGGTGGAGATGGTTTTGCAATCCTTTGGGATGGCAAGAAGATACATGGCCTAAATGCTTCTGGTCGTGCCCCTGCATCTTGGAAGCCAGAGTATTTTGCTGGCAAAGAGGGTATGGATTTAATTGGTTGGAATACAGTCACTGTCCCCGGCGTGGTTGCTGGTTGGATCGAACTCTCCAGAAAATTTGGCAAGCTGCCCTTTGCGCAATTGTTTAAACGTGCGATCGACTATGCTGAAAATGGTTTTCCGGTTTCACCTGTTATCGCTCGTCAATGGCGTGAGGCTATCCCAATCCTTAAAAACCAACCTGGTTTTGTAGAGTCATTTTTAATTGGTGGCAAAGCACCTCAAGCGGGGCAAATCTGGAAATATCCTGCGCAAGCTAAGACTCTAAGAGAAATTGCTGCCACGGAAGGCGATTCTTTTTATAAAGGTCCACTTGCACAAAGTATGGTGGACTTTGCAGGGGCTACTGGCGGTTGCTTCACTATGCAAGACTTCGCTGATAACCAGCCGGAGTGGGTTGAGCCTCTGGCCTTTGATTATGGTGATTACACTCTCCATGAAATTCCGCCAAACGGATCTGGTATTGCCGCTCAAATTGCCTTAGGTATTTTGCAAGCAGCCAATGTGAAACAGTACCCGGCTAATTCAGCGCAACGTATTCATTTGCAAATTGAAGCTATGCGGATGGCGTTTGCTGATGTTTATGCCTACGTTTCCGATGCACGCTCTATGCAAATGCCAGTGAGCTCTCTTTTAAATAGAGATTACTTGGCCAGTCGCGCAGCCATGATTGATAACAACAAGGCTGGTAGCTATGGGCCTGGAGATCCTCATTCAGGCGGCACTGTTTACTTATGCGCCGCCGATGAATCCGGCATCATGATTTCTTATATTCAATCCAACTTCAAAGGCTTTGGTTCTGGAGTAGTTGCCCCAGGTGGCATTGCTTTCCATAATCGCGGCATGAGCTTCCGATTAGAGGATGGGCACCCCAATCAAGTTGCACCAGGCAAGCGACCTTTTCACACCATTCTTCCCGCCTTCCTCACTAAGGATGGCAAACCCACTATGGCATTTGGTGTGATGGGCGGCAATATGCAACCACAAGGTCATATTCAATTTGTGATGCGCTTTGTAGATGAATACCTGAATCCACAAGCCTGTTCTGATGCGCCACGTTGGCGTATTGATGATGTAGGCAAGCTCACTGTGGAAGCGGCAATGCCCCAGAGCGTGGTTGATGGATTGAAAGCGCTAGGACATGAGGTTGCTGTACAACCAGCGAACAGCTTGGACTTTGGCAGTGCGCAAGCAATTGCCAGGCTCTCAGAAGATGCCGACTCTGCTTATATTGCTGGCAGCGATCACCGTAGAGATGGATTGGCAGCTGGCTTCTAAAGAAGTTAAATAGCAAAAGCCTCTTGTAGCACGCCAAGACTGGCAGATAGGGTTTTTGGATTGCTCTTGCCCACTTTCTTGACCAAGCGCGCTTTATCAACAGCTCTAATTTGATCTAAAAGAATTAGCCCCTTCTTGCCATCGTGCGTAATAGGCACTCGAAAGCCCGCAGGTCTACCCTTGCTAGTCATAGGCGCAACAATGATGGTGCACAAATGGTCATTTAACTCTTGAGGTGATACCACAATACAAGGACGTGTTTTTTTAATTTCACTTCCGATCATAGGATCTAAATTAATAAGCCAAATTTCTCCACGAGAAACGATGCTCCTTACCAAACCCAATCCCCATCTTCTTCGTTTGCAAACTCTCCAAGCACCAACTTATCCTCGACAACCTTTGCAAGGCTTTGGGCATCTTGAGCCCAATGCTCTCTCACAGTATTTTTAGGCTTACTTAAAACAATTTTTTCTCCGTCGACCGACATCTCAACAATCTCCTTTATCCCGGATTGTTCAAGAATAATCTTTGGGATAACCACGCCTTTAGAGTTGCCAATAGCTCGAATGGCTACCTGTAGTGGCACTCTAGTTTCAGCATTGGATTTATGGCTCTTATTCATAGTAACAACAATGTTATTACATAAGCCGGCAGACGTCAAATAAGAAAAAATAGCCTTATTTAGAAGGCAAGCAATTCAGATAGAAACGCTTGATCTCTTGATCGCAGCTCACATCTCTGGGCTCAATCGGCCTCTGTAGAGAAATGCCCTCAATCGTTTTACAACGGCTTAGGGCAACATAGACTTGTCCCGAGGCAAACGCTCCTGATGAAAGATCTACTTTCACTTTATCAAGTGTTTTGCCCTGGCTCTTATGAATCGTTACAGCCCAAGCCAACATGAGCGGTATCTGAACATAAGTGCCGATAATGCTCGGGGAGATCTTCCCTGACATCATGTCGTGATCATAGCGATAAGATTCCCACTGATGGCCTGTGACTTCAACAGTATTTGAATACGGCCCGTTTTGCACCATCACCTTCACTTTATCTGGCAATAACTCACGCACTACGCCAATAGTGCCATTGACCCAGCGCTTAGGAAATCCAGGATCCGTTGCAGTGAACATCACTTTGGCGCCAACCTTGAGTACCAAATTATTGGGTGATGGCAAGTTACGCTCATCAATATTAAATTTACCGGTCGACTGACCTGCGTAGACCTTACCGTCAACGGTAATTGCGCGCAAGCCAGCACCATTGATTTGATCTGCTCGTGCATTCGTAGTGGTCAGAGTAATGGTCTGCTCATCTATCTCAGCATCTTTGCGATAGCACTGTGTATTTAGAGTATCAAGAGCCTCATCAATGTCATGATTAATTCGAATGCGATTTAATAAGCCTGCGAAGTGCTCATCCTTTTGACGGAAGATCCTAGAGAGCTCTACCATCGTGACATCTTTTCGATGCAAGGCCATAGCGCAAAAGAAATAGGGTCCTTCGTAACCACGCTCTGACAAGACTTGCATATCTGCACTAGAAACTACTGGTGGCAGCTGAAATAAATCCCCCACAAACATCACCTGAATACCACCGAAGGGTTTGCCCTTTTGCGGACCGTTCTCGCGCAGAAATAAATCCATTGCATCTACGACATCAGCACGTACCATCGAGATCTCATCAATGATGAGTAAGCGGATATCTTTATAAAGGCGTTTATCACGCAGCGGCTTGATATCTTCCTCAGGGAAAATAAGTCGCGGTGGTAATCTAAAGAAGGAATGGATTGTCACCCCTTTAACCTGAAGAGCGGCAACCCCTGTTGGTGCAACTACCACGACGTTGCCAGGAATGGTCTCTCGTAGGTAGCCGATGAGGGTTGTTTTACCGGTGCCCGCTTTTCCGCTAACGAATATATAAGGATCGTGACGCTCAATAGCCTCAATTACCGCTTGGTAATCGGGGGTAATTTCAATTTCAGAAGAATCTACTGCGGAATTAGTCATTCCCTATTGTTTCACGGCATCGGCTACACAACGAAATCCGATATAAACCACAGCAATATCGCCAGGCTTGGATTCAACATCGCTCTCTTGCTGTCTATCAGGGCCATACCACCACGATGCTCCACGAGTGATGTAGCCGCCATTGCGCTCTGTAGCAGTCCATTCCCATACATTACCGCCCATATCAAACAAGCCATTGACGCTAGGCTTGGTTGAGCCAGTAATCACGTGTCCAGCGCCTCGGTTCAGAGCGCCGGCCGGTGCAAGGCCTTTGTAGTCACCACAACCACTTAGACAATGAGATGCCTCAGGAGTGCTGCCACCTGGGTATAGGTAACGCTGACCCTTGATATATCCAGTCGGCGGATTGCTTCTTTGCTCCAAGAATGCGGCACTCGTCCATTCGGCATCTGTTGGCAAACGTTTACCAAAATAGCGACAAATAGATTCAGCCTCTTTCTGGTTTAGATGAACTGCAGGCTCAGCATCTTTTGCAATCACACCGTATGGCGTCTTCCAAGTCCACCCTGGCTTTTGAACAAAGCCGGACTCATAAGACAATCCGCCACCCTTCTTTTCAGCAGCACTGACAAACTCCGTAGATGACGCATACATCTTTACATCAGCAATATTCATCTCGGTTTGATCCCACATCAAATTTCCAATCTGTATTGAAGTAATAGTTGAACTAGGAGCGCCTTGACTTAGGGTAGATCTGAGCATGAAATACGAGGCCACAATACTGAGCAAGACACCAAAGATAATTGGAAAGACATCAAATTTTTTCATATACAGTAGAAATTTTGTAAGCATATTAGAACTCGAAAACTACGCTTAGTATTGAAATGTTTTGCTGTCAGGGGCAAACGTATGGCGCATAAAAGTCTAAATTGGTAATTCAGGGTTGAAAAGTAAAAAGCCCCTGATTCAGGGGCTTTTTACTCGAAGACTATGGGGCGAACGACGGGGCTCGAACCCGCGACAACCAGAATCACAATCTGGGACTCTACCAACTGAGCTACGTCCGCCACTGAAGATCACAAATTATAGCTTTTCAGCTAAAAAACTGTCAAAAACACAGTATTTCCAGGTTCTTAGGCTGTTTCGAACTCAAAAGCGGCCCAATCTCCAAGGCACAGACTCGCATCGATAAAGAAATCCAATATGGCTGACTTGCTCTGAACTTTGGCCAAAGCATGGTGATCTGAGAGACGCTGGCGCCAATATCGTGACCCTGCCCTGCCATGAGCTAAGCCCAAAATATGCCTTGTGAATGCGCCAATATAAAAAAGTTTTCCTTTGGCTTGGCATTCATCAAACCAAGCCTGAACTTGCATCACTAGGGCAATCTGAATGCGATGCCACTCAGTTTCACTAAAGAGATAGCCGGCAGCATCACCATCGGTATTGATCATGTCATCCCAACCTAAGAGCAGCGCAGGAAAATGATATGCCATCCTTCCCACCATGAAGCCATCAAAATCATTCCAATGGCCAGCGATTTGCTCATTAGTTTCCAGGCCGCCATTGAGCAGTACTTTGAGATTCGGAAATTGCTTTTGCGCATCCAATCTTAGCTTTGCAGCTACTTCATAACGCAATGGCGGTTTGCTACGATTCTCTTTTGGCGATAAACCTTTGAGCACAGCATTGCGTGCATGAATCGTTACCTGACTCGCACCAGCATCAGCTACTGCAAGAATAAAGTTCAGTGCAAATTGGTAGTCGGCTTCTGAATTTGCAGCATCCATTGAGTCTAAGCCTAAGCGATGCTTTACAGAAATTGGTATATTTACCGCTTTCTTCATTGCCTTTACACAGTCTGCAACTAAATTAGGCTCAGCCATTAAACAAGCGCCAAAAGCTCCGCGTTGAACGCGCTCTGAGGGACAGCCACAATTGAGGTCAATTTCATCGTAGCCCCACTGCTTCGCTAATTCGGCAGACCTTGCCAAATCCGTTGGCTCTGATCCCCCAAGCTGAAGAACAACAGGGTGTTGATCTTGTGAGTAATCTAAATGGCGCGGGACATCACCATGCATCAATGCGCCAGAAGTAACCATCTCCGTGTAAAGCACAGCCTCTTTAGTAAGCGTGCGGTGAAAAGAGCGGCAATGGCGATCCGTCCACTCCATCATGGGGGCGACTGCTAAACGTTTCTTTGGAGTATTGATCATGAACTTCGATTAAATGGCAATTGATAGTCATTTTAAATGCATAAAGGCAACCGAAGCTGCCCTTACTCTAGATGCTCTTGATAGCTAGTTTATTTAGAAAGCTTCGCCTCTAACTCAACCGCAAGATCTAAAGCGCCCATATAACCGGACTTCAGATGATTCGGTAGATCTGGATCACCCACCATTGCGCCTAAGGTTTCAACCAAGCTAAATACTAAGCCTTTAGCTGCGCCAGCGGCAATCGTATTGTTCGCCACAGCTTCATCAATATGATTTACTGCATCTAGAAAATAATCATGTCCAGGGAGTCCATCTGGACCTAAGGGCTCTTGAGTTTCTTTCATTTTCAATTTCCTTGATTCGTTTTTTAAATCATTTGATCTGCTTTGTAGAAAAACTTGCGTGCATAAGCAAGAATTTCTTTATCAGTAGGATGATCAACCGTTTCTACGCCAACAATTTTTTCTGCGATATTGGCATCATGCTTGTGCGCGTGCTTGATGAGCTCTAATTTTGCTGAACCTGGACCAAGAATCAAAATTTCTTTGGATTCATTCACGGCATTGATGACTGAATGCAAATACTTGGAATCTAAAGCGACTTTGCCACTACCGACTTCATTGGCTTTGTGATGCAGATGAGTGTGGGTGCTTTTGCTGCGAATCACTTCGGCTTCGCTAGCCTCCTCACTTAAGAATATGACGTGAGCTTCTTTATGGTCAATCCAAATTACTGCATGGTTTAGTGACATATGGTTCCTATTGTTGATAGTGGCTACCACTTCAGAATACTCCAGCAGAGAGCTAGTTTCATGTCAAAATTTGATTTAAAGCACAATAAAACCTACTTAATTACTATCTATACTGAAATCCCCTTGAATTGAGCCCCTTATGAGCAAACAATCACACCCCCTACTACCTATCCGACTAAGTACTTTTGCTATCTGTATATGCGGAACAGCTTTGAGCGGAATTGCTCTATTGATGGGTATTTTTGATTGGCCAGTCTTATTGGTTTTTGGATTGCTAACAATTGTAGGCATATACGACTGTACACAAACCAAGCATGCTATTTTGCGAAACTATCCCATTCTGGGGCATATGCGTTTTTTATTAGAATTTATTCGCCCAGAGATTAGGCAGTACTTTATTGAGGGTGATAACGATAAAACCCCCTTCTCCAGAGAGCAAAGAACTTTAGTCTATTCACGCTCGAAGGCAGTAGCCGATGAAATTCCCTTTGGCACTACTTTAGATGTAATGGCACCAGGCTACCAATGGATCAATCAATCATTAGCGCCCACCCACTTACCTAGCCATGATTTTCGAATAGAGATTGGCGGCAAGGATTGCAAACAAAAGTATTCAGCCAGTATTTTCAATATCTCCGCTATGAGCTTTGGGTCCTTGAGCGCTAATGCCATTCTTGCCTTAAACCTAGGCGCTAGAAAAGGTGGGTTTGCTCATGACACTGGTGAGGGCTCCATCTCCCATTACCATCGCGTTCATGGTGGAGACCTCATTTGGGAAATTGGCTCAGGTTATTTTGGCTGCCGCAATCCTGATGGCGGCTTTAACGCAGACAAGTTCAAAGAAAATGCCTTAGACCCTCAGGTCAAGATGATTGAAATCAAACTCAGCCAAGGAGCCAAGCCTGGACATGGCGGGATATTACCTGGACCCAAAGTCACTGCCGAGATTGCTGCCGCTCGCGGAGTTAAAGAAGGCGAAAGCTGTATTTCCCCATCCTCACATAGTGCATTTTCAACACCATTAGAGATGATGCACTTCATTCAAAAACTTCGTGATCTCTCGGGTGGAAAACCGGTTGGTTTTAAACTTTGCATAGGCCACCCCTGGGAATGGTTTGGCTTGGTAAAAGCTATGTTAGAAACTAATATTCATCCAGACTTTATCGTGGTTGATGGCTCTGAGGGTGGCACTGGAGCATCGCCAGTAGAGTTTACTAATCACGTTGGCACACCGCTACAAGATGGCTTGCGCCTGGTACACAATACCTTAATGGGGGTTAATTTACGCGACAAGATCAAGATTGGCTGCTCGGGCAAAGTCATTAGTGCTTTTGATATGGCCGTTACATTTGCACTGGGGGCAGACTGGTGCAATAGCGCTCGCGGCTTTATGTTCTCCATTGGCTGTATTCAAGCTCAAGTCTGCAACACCGGCTTTTGTCCAACTGGTGTTACCACCCAAGATCCGATCAGGCAGAAGGCCTTAGTTGTAACGGACAAATCTGAGCGTGTATTTAATTTTCATAATGAAACTCTGAAAACTTTAAAAGAACTTGTTGAGGCAGCAGGACTAAATCACCCAACTGAAATAGATGCCCATCATATTATTCGTCGCATAAGCAAAAATGAGGTGAGACTTTTATCTTTCTTACTCCCCGAGATGCCTGCAGGATTGCTGCTAAAAGCAGAGCATATTGATCCAGGACTGAACCTACCGAGAGTATTTGAGCTCTATTGGCATCGCTCTCAAACCCAAAGTTTTGCTGAGTTAAAAATTTAAGTGCTGAAGACTCTTAAATGATCTCAACTCCTCAATTATTGGGTCTTGGAATTCAATACCATATGCCAGTAACTGTAATGGCCTTGAAAAATCTAAATCATATTCTTGGTAAGGCGTGAGGATAGGGTAAATCTGGTCATTCTTAATAGCGATATTGAGGGCATTGAGATGGGAACGCAGTTGATGCTTTTTACCGCTACCTGGTGTTAATCGGTATTTAGCCCATGACTTGTTTTTTTCTATGAGTTCAATAAGTGTATCCGAGTTTGGCTCACCCTCAACTTCTTGCATCTGCAGAAAATGTTCCGATTCTTGAATGCGGCTTTGATAAGTCATGGGAAGTTGTTTTTCTAATTCTTCAGAGTATGGCGCTATTGCCTCATAAACCTTGTTGACCACCCTATCCCTGAACAAATTTTGGTATTGAGCTCGTTCACTTTGGTTAACTGAAAAGATAACCAGCCCTGCTGTATCACGATCAATGCGATGTATTGGGCTGAGTGTTTGGATGCCTGTTTTTTTCTTGAGTCGATTTAATAAGGTTTGATGTAGGTAAAGTCCGCTTGGTGTTACCGGCAAAAAATGGGGTTTATCTGCAACCAGAATATGTTCGTCCTGAAAAAGAATCTGCTCTTCAAAAGGAATGTCAGGCTCACGAGTCAGACGTCGGAAGTACAGCAGATGAATATTTGGCAGGTAAGGACTATTTGCGGCAAGGGCTTGGCCATCTTGATCTAGGATGAGGCCTTCATCGAAACGTTGCTCCCACTCATCTCCTGGAATGTGGGGAAATTGCTCTATAAAGAATTGCAGTAAATTCAGGTGAGATTGATCAGCAGGCAAATATACCCGCGATGCTGACACTCCTTCTGAGTTGATTTGCATATGAATAGAACTCCATTATTTGAAACCCTATTTTATGCTTTTACTTGGCCTGACCAAATACGGGATCGCGCTTTTCCAGGAATGCAGTAATACCCTCTCGATAGTCACTTCCCATATACACATTCTTGCGCAAGGATTGTAGGTGCTCAAATACGGCGGGGTTCATGACTGCGGCATCAGAAAGCATTTGCGCTTGGGCTTTGAGCACAGAGTTAGCCTGGGGTGAACGCGAAGCAATAGTTCGAGCCATTTGGTAAGTTTTTAGCTCTAGTTCGCCTGAAACATACAGATGATTCAAGATGCCGATCTGTAAAGCGCGATCTGCACCAATGGGGTCAGCAGTCAGGAACATTTCTTTAACAACATTCAAGGGCATACGTGACATGAAGTGCAAAATGCCGCTTGCGGTATAAGGTAGACCCAACTTGGCTGGTGTAATTGCAAAGGTGGAGTCATGATCACCAATAGCAATATCGCAACTCATGATTAAATCAGTCGAAGCACCCCATACCGAACCATCTACCATGGCTATCACCGGCGCTCTAAAGGCTCTGATGGATTGCAGCAAAACCATGACAGGGTCATCAGCGGGTAAGGGATCCCGCTCTGATCTAGGCAATTCCATCACATCATGACCTGCAGACCAAACTTTATTCTTTTGATCCGATCTCAAAACCAAGACCCGCACATCTTGCTTGCTAAACTCTTCTAGCGCGTGGTGCATCTCTTCTATTAAGCACTCACTTAATGCATTACGCTTTTCGTAGTGATTAAACCGAATTGTTGCGATTAAATCAGCCTGCTCTGTTTTGATATATTGATAGTTCAAAGTATTGTCTCTAATTTTATGTTTACGTCTTTTTAGGCTGCAATCAAAATATCGCCTAACTCCATCTTCTCCCACCAGATAAAGGGTAAAAGATAGACTGGCTCGCCAGCATCCTGAAGAATTTCCAGCGCCCCATCATTGGTCTTGTTAGCCTCATACTTTCCAGGATTGAGAGGTCTGCAGCCATTATCCGTACCGTCATTACGACGCATTCTGGCAATAATACTGCGAGTGATGTAGACGACCATATTTCCTCCTGGCTATTGACCAACCAAATAGGCTGACTCATAACTACAACTTATTCCCACCTGAAATGGGGATTGGCATCTAAATGCCCTGTTTTTGACGTGTTCTGCCCAAATCTGGGCATACCTCACCTTTACGCACCCATCTTGTGCGTCGTAATAATGCACCCTTGTGGTGAACTTATAGACTTTGAGTCATGTCTATACACGCCGCCCTACACCACGTTACCGAATATATATATGACCGCCCAGTCAAACTGGGACCGCAGGTAATTCGTCTACGACCGGCACCTCATTGCCGTAGCCATATTCTTTCTTACTCTCTCAAGATTGAGCCTGAAGGTCATTTCATTAACTGGCAACAGGATCCATTTTCAAACTATCAAGCGCGCTTGGTTTTTCCTGAACCAACGACGCACTTTAAAGTAACAGTCGATCTCGTTACAGAAATGGCCGTATACAACCCATTTGATTTCTTTTTAGAGCCAGATGCTGAAGACTACCCCTTTACCTACAGCCAAGATCTGAAGAAAGAGTTGCGCCCTTACCTCGGTAAAAAGAGAAATGACGGCGTCAACAAATACTTTAAAACGGTTGATCGCAGCAAGATGCGCACGATCGATTTTTTAGTTGCACTCAATCAAAAAGTTCACAAGGATATTAGCTACACCATTCGAATGGAGCCTGGAGTACAGACCCCAGAAGAGACATTAAAACTTCGCAGTGGTTCTTGTCGTGATTCTGCTTGGTTAATGGTGAATCTCTTGCGTCTTTGCGGACTCGCGTCGCGCTTTGTTTCAGGCTATCTCATACAGCTCAAGCCAGATGTGAAAGCGCTGGATGGACCGAGTGGAACAGAGGTAGATTTCACCGACTTGCACGCCTGGTGTGAGGTGTATTTGCCAGGTGCAGGATGGATTGGTTTGGACCCGACTTCCGGCCTATTTGCTGGCGAAGGCCATATTCCTGTTGCCTGCACCCCTGAACCTTCAGGTGCAGCCCCGATTGAAGGTGGTGTTGACGAATGTGAAGTGCAATTTGCTCACTCCATGGAGGTTACTCGCATTTATGAGGCACCCCGAGTAACCAAACCATATACCGAAGAACAGTGGCAAGCTATTGTCGACCTGGGTCATCAAGTTGATAAGCAATTGGTTGCAGGCGACGTTCGCTTGACCATGGGTGGTGAGCCTACTTTTGTATCCGTTAATGGTCGCGATGAACGTGAATGGAATGTAGATGCATTAGGACCAACGAAGCGGGGTTACGCAACCGATTTAGTAGAAAAGCTTCGTAAGGAATATGGCGATGGTGGCTTCCTTCATTTTGGTCAAGGCAAATGGTATCCAGGAGAGCAGCTCCCTCGTTGGGCTTTGTCAATCTATTGGAGGGCTGATGGACAGCCTATTTGGAAAAATCCCAAACTCTTCGCCGATGAACGCCATCCTACTAACTACACCAGTAAAGATGCTGAAAAATTTGTCTACACACTTTCCAAAAAATTAGGTTTAGCGGATAAATTTATCGAACCCGCTTATGAAGATGTTTTTTATTACCTCTGGCGGGAATCTAAGCTACCTGTCAACGTTGATCCTTTCAAATCAAACCTAGATGATGAGATGGAGCGTACTCGCTTAAAGCGGGTCTTCACGCAGAAATTAGATTCCGTGGTGGGATACGTCCTCCCTATCGAAGCGAATGAAGGAAAGAATTACCTGGATACCGCTTGGAAGACGGGTCCTTGGGAATATCGTGATGATCGCCTCTATCTGTTACCAGGTGATTCGCCGATGGGCTATCGACTTCCCCTCGAGTCCCTACCCTGGGTTAGTAAAGCAGACTACCCCTATCTCATTGAGCAAGATCCCTTTGCTCCTAGACCGCCATTAAATAGTCAAGCGTCAATTGTTCACCAACAACAACCAGCCCGTAAAGAATTTACAGCGTCTGGCAAAACGATTTGGAGTCAGTCGCAAGAAGTAAGGCATCCTAAACGACAAGAATCAGCCGCATGGGTTACTAGAACAGCGATGTGCGTAGAAGCGCGTGACCCAATGCGCTCCAATGGACCTAAGGCTGAGAATGAGCATGGCGGTAAGTCAGGCGTGCTATATGTCTTCATGCCCCCACTCGCTCGTCTTGAAGACTATCTCAATTTACTGGAGGCGGTAGAAGCAACTGCTGAAGAACTTCAGTTTCAAATTGTGCTGGAGGGATATACCCCACCACGCGACCCACGCTTGAAGTTATTACAGGTGACACCAGATCCAGGCGTTATTGAAGTCAATATTCATCCAGCCCATAACTGGGGCGAATTGGTTGAGCATACGGAATTCTTATATCAAGCTGCTTTTGAATCTCGCCTTTCTGCTGAGAAATTTATGGCGGATGGCCGTCATACCGGTACAGGTGGTGGCAATCACTTTGTGATGGGTGGTGCAACGCCGATTGATAGTCCGTTCTTACGCAAACCTGAGCTCTTGGCCAGCCTGATTTTGTATTGGCACAACCACCCGAGCTTGAGCTATCTCTTTAGCGGCATGTTTATTGGACCAACCAGTCAAGCACCTCGCGTGGATGAAGCACGCAATGACCAAATCTACGAATTAGAAATCGCGCTGAAAGAAATTCGTGAGAATCGCAAGAAGTTTGGCCAAAGCATGCCGCCATGGCTGGTCGATAGAACCCTACGCAATATCCTGATTGATGTCACTGGCAACACCCATCGCAGTGAGTTCTGTATTGATAAGATGTATTCACCAGATAGTCAAACGGGTCGCTTAGGCCTACTAGAATTACGTGCTTTTGAAATGCCTCCACATGCGCATATGAGCATTGTTCAGCAATTACTCATTCGCGCCTTGATAGCTCGCTTCTGGGATAAGCCTTATGAGGCACCAATGACGCGCTGGGGAACTGAACTCCATGACCGCTGCCTCTTGCCAACATTTATCAAAATGGACTTTGATGATGTCATTCAAGAGATGCAAATGCACGGCTACGACTTTAAGCCGGAGTGGTTTGCACCTCACCTTGAATTCCGCTTCCCGCTCATTGGACAATTGCAAACTATGGGTACAGAAATCACCTTACGCAATGCACTTGAACCATGGCACGTTATGGGCGAGGAAAATGCTGCAGGTGGTACAGCACGCTATGTTGACTCCTCATTAGAGAGAATTGAATTACGCGTTACCGGCTTAAATCAAAGCCGCTACACCATCACCTGCAATAGCGAGCCTTTGCCACTCCAGCCAACAGGTGTTGCGGGAGAGTATGTAGCAGGCGTTCGTTATAAGGCTTGGAATCCTCCATCTAGCCTGCACCCTAGTATTGGCATTCATGTTCCATTGATTTTTGATGTGATCGATACCTGGAATAAACGCTCCGTGGGGGGCTGCCAGTATCACGTTGCCCATCCTGGCGGCCGAAACTACGATAACTTCCCTATCAATGCCTATGAGGCAGAGAGTCGCCGTCTTTCTCGCTTCTTTAGGATGGGCCATACCCCAGGAACTGTTGAAGGGGTTCAGGCGAATATTGACCTCCCGGCTAGCAAGGAATTTCCATTTACGCTGGATATGCGGCGGTGAGACAATAGTTTGTGGACAACCCTCAGGCT
Source organism: Polynucleobacter sp. AP-Kaivos-20-H2 (assembly GCF_018882215.1). GTDB lineage: Bacteria > Pseudomonadota > Gammaproteobacteria > Burkholderiales > Burkholderiaceae > Polynucleobacter. Next base: position 664,172 of record NZ_JACVOX010000001.1, read on the forward strand.
TATACTTTGAAAGACTCCAGCAACCCTTCGCTGGTGGAGGACATCAACCGTCTATCACCCACACCTAAAAAGGGACACTTTGATGAGTTGCGAGGGGAATCAGAGTCGCTACTGCCCCAATGGCAAACTTTTTTTGAATCTCTTGGCCCCTCTGGGTTAAGCGATCTTGATCAACGTACTCAAGAACTCAACAGGCAGATTCGGGATAACGGCATTACGTATAACGTCTATGCCGACGAGTTTGGTCCGCAGCGCCCTTGGTCAGTAGATTTATTCCCGCTCCTCATTAGCCCCGATTCTTGGCAAAAAATTCAGTCTGGAGTTTTGCAGCGAGCGCGTTTACTCGAAGCCATTATGGCGGATGTGTATGGGCAGCAAAATTTGTTGAAGGAAGGATGGATTCCTCCAGCATTAATTCATGGACATCCTGGTTACTTGCGCTCCATGCATGGTGTCGAGCTGAAGAATAGAAAATATCTTCACATCATGGCTTTTGATTTAGCCAGAGCACCCGATGGATCATGGTCAGTACTGTCGCAACGCACCCAAGCACCTTCTGGTCTGGGGTATCTTTTGGAAAATCGCAATCTGATTGCAAGGCAATTTCCCAAAGCATATGAGCTCATGCAGATTGCCCCACTAGCAAATGCCTATAGAGACTTAATCGATGCATTGAAGCTTGAAAGTCCGGCAGGTGCTAATGCCCATATTGCCCTCCTTACCCCGGGACCTTATAACGAGACCTACTTTGAGCACGCCTATCTCGCTCGTTATCTTGGCCTAACTTTGGTTGAGGGTGGTGACTTAACCGTACGCGACCAACATTTGTTTTTGAAAACGGTACGCGGTTTAGAGCCTGTACATATTTTGCTCAAGCGTTTGGATGATGAGTTTTTAGATCCATTAGAACTGCGCTCTGATTCGACTCTAGGCGTCCCCGGTCTATTGCAAGCGATACGCGCTGGTAATGTTGTACTGGCAAATGCTCCTGGCTCAGCTTTCCTAGAATCCCCCGCTCTACTGGGATTCTTGCCGTCGATTAGCGAGAGACTTTTAAATGAAAAAGTGCAGCTTCCAGCAATGGATACCTGGTGGTGTGGTGAACGCGCTGCACTTGAGGCTGCCATTCCGAATTTAGGGCATAGCGCCATTAAGCCGACGTTTCCGAATGGCACAGGTCATCAAAGTTACGAATCCGCTTTAGGCTGCGATCTAAATCAGGCTCAGTTAGATGAATGGGTGGGCCGCATTACTAGGCAACCCGATGAGCACACTGTACAAACCTACATTCCATTGGCACAAATGCCAACCTGGTTAAATGCCTTTAACCTCAATGATGCGTCTTTGATTGAGCCCCACTCATATATGTTACGAGTCTTTGCCCTGAGTGATGGTTCTAATAGCTGGCAAGTATTACCAGGTGGACTTGCCCGTATCGCCAGCACTGATTCAGGTATTGCTTCTATGCAACGGGGCGGTAGTAGTGCAGATGTATGGGTTCAAAGCCCACAGCCCTCCCAAGAGCAAGAACAACAACCACAGCACCCGATTCAAACCACTGAAAAAGTAATGCGTAAGCGCTTGGTTACCAGCCGCGCTGCCGAGAATCTCTATTGGTTTGGGCGCTATACCGAGCGCAGTGAAAATATTCTGCGCTTAGCCAAGCTTTATCTTGAAAATATTAATAGCGAATACACCCCTTCCCGTTCATTGTGGTCTTGGCTAGAAAACCTATGTCACTACTACGGACTTGTGCCTGAAGGGGTACCAAGTAACTTTGATCAGAGTGATATGCGTCACCGAATTTTTGAGCGCACTTTAATTAACTCTCTCAATGCCAGCGACAGCGTCACCAGCGTGGGCTATAACCTGAATGCCATGAAGCGCACAGCCTCTAATGTAAGGGAACGACTCTCCCCGGAACAGTGGAGCACTATCAATCATTGCATTGAGCAATTTCAAGCTGATTGCCATAAAGCCAATACCTTTAATGATTTTTCTGCCTCGCTCGCTATCGACGCTTTAAATGGTGCGAGTAGCTGCTTAGCGGCGATCACTGGCGCTCAAACTGACCGTATGACACGTGATGATGGCTGGCAGCTACTTTCAATTGGCAGATATATCGAGAGACTTGCCTTTCTGACAAACGCATTAGATTCAGCCAGCGTTTCTGGCTTACTTAATAATCCAAATGCAGACAGCTCAGGTTATACAGCTCTACTCAATTTATTTGATAGCACTATCACCTTTCATGCACAGCACCAACAAAGTCGCGAGATGGCCCCTTTAATTAGCTTACTAGTGATGGATGATGAAAATCCACGTTCCCTGGCCTGGGTTAGCAAAGCGCTCCGCGCCAGACTCTCTAAACTTGCGGGCACCGAGCGAAATAACCCGGATGAGTTAACTCGTAGTGTCATTAATCTACTAGATTACGACCTATATACCTTATCGACTGCCGATGGGTTTGGCAATCTCTCTAACCTGAGAAATTGTTTGAGCAATTGCTCGCAATCTGCCTGGAATGTTTCAGATGCAATTAGCGCACGCTATTTCAACCTGATTCACTCTAATGAATACAGCATCCAAATGTAATGCGCTAATTATGTTGCTAGAAATTACCCACGATACCCGCTACGCTTATGATCCTGATGTTGAGATTGCACAGCATTTTGCTCACCTCAAACCAGCAGATCTAGAAACACAACGGGTATTAAAGTCCGAAGTTCAGGTGAGCCCGAGGCCTTCTTGGAGTGAAGAGAATATAGATAGCCATGGAAATGTTTGCACCTTCTTTTCTTTGCAGAATAGGCACAGCGAATTACTCATCACAGCCAAGTCGCTGATCGAGACTACAGCTACTGAATATGGCCCTAAGCCCCAGGAGACTGCACCCTGGGAGCTGGTACGCGAATACTTCCGCTATCACTCCAATACCCAATGGGATGCTGCCTCAGAATTTCTATTTACATCTCCATTCATTACTTTGAGACCAGAGTTCGCAGAATTTGCGAGGGCTAATTTCACAGCTGGTAGGCCCATATTAGATGCGGCAATTGATTTGATGAAACGTATCTATAGTGAATTCCATTACGTTAGTAAAAGCACCGACATCAACACCCCTACACTAGAGGCGCTAAATAAGCGTGAGGGTGTATGCCAGGACTTTGCACATATTTTGGTTGCATCGCTTCGCAGTATCGGCATTCCAGCAAAATATATGAGCGGCTACATTCTGACCAATCCTGCGCCTGGTCAAGCAAGACTCATTGGCGGAGATGCTTCGCATGCCTGGGTGTCGGTTTATGTTCCCAGCATGGATGAAAACGGTATTTTAGGTAAGGGCATTTGGTGTGATCTAGACCCAACTAATAATCGCTGGGGCTACGGAACTCCTGGGGAAGATTATGTTCACTTGGCCCAGGGAAGAGATTACTCCGATGTCTCCCCTATCCGCGGCGTCATTCATGGCGGAGCAGACCATACGCTTGATGTAGCTGTAACGGTAATGCCTATCAATCCCTAAGGATCGATAGAACCCCCAAGCTACTGCACTCTTCCAAAAAAATAAGCTGCTACTTTTTTAACTTAGCTAATGCCATAGCCATGGCGTTGTTAATAGGTGCGGCCGACCTTCTATCTTCCTGTGGTTTTCTGTTTTCTGTTGACCTAGGGCGATTGGTGGCTCTTTGCTCAGTTTTGGCTCCTGCCTTAGCACTCTCCTTTGGGGCTTCATCACTCAAGCGCATCGTTAATGCAATACGCTTACGCTTTTCGTCCACCTCTAGCACTTTGACTTTCACAACCTGCCCCGCTTTAACAACACTATGCGGATCTTTTACGAAGGTATTAGATAAAGCAGAGATATGCACCAAACCATCTTGATGTACACCAATATCCACAAAGGCACCAAAGGCGGCAACGTTAGTCACTACGCCTTCTAAAATCATATCCGTTTTGAGATCGCTAATTTTTTCGACACCATCTTTAAAAGTTGCAGTAGTAAATTCCGGACGTGGATCTCGACCAGGCTTTTCTAATTCTTTAAGAATGTCAGTCACGGTGGGTACACCAAACTGACCATCAGCATACTTTTCTGGTGAAAGTGACTTCAGCAAGCTAGCATCACCAATCACTTCTTTCACACTTTTCTTAATATCCTTCAGAATTTTTTCTACCAAAGGATAAGACTCAGGATGAACTGCAGAAGCATCTAATGGATCATCGCCATTCATGATGCGCAAGAATCCAGCAGCTTGCTCATACGTTTTATCGCCGAGTCGCGGAACACTCTTTAGATCAACTCTCGATTTAAATGCACCCTTGCTATCGCGATAGGCCACTATTCCCTCAGCCACTGTTGAGCTTAAACCGGAAACCCTTGCTAGCAATGGGGCTGAAGCAGTGTTCACATCAACACCGACAGCATTCACGCAATCCTCAACTACTGCGACTAATGATTTAGCCAACTGAGTTTGCATGACGTCGTGCTGGTACTGACCTACGCCAATTGATTTAGGATCAATCTTCACTAACTCAGCCAAGGGATCTTGCAGTCGACGTGCAATCGATACCGCACCACGGAGCGATACATCCATACCTGGTAATTCTTTTGAGGCGTATTCAGATGCAGAGTAAACAGAGGCACCCGCTTCAGAAACAACAATCTTGGTGAGTTTGAGTTCTGGCTTAGCCTTAATCAGTTCTTGGGCTAATTTATCAGTCTCGCGAGATGCAGTACCGTTACCAATCGAGATTAAGGTGGCATTGTGCTTCTCAGCTAATTTAGCCAAGACATCCAATGAACCAGCCCAATCATTTTTTGGTTGATGCGGGTAAATTACTTCGGTGTCCACTACTTTTCCAGTAGCATCCACTACGGCCACTTTCACACCAGTGCGCATGCCGGGGTCAAGGCCGATAGTGACTCTTGGGCCAGCAGGCGCTGCCAGCAAGAGGGCTTTAAGGTTGCGAGCAAATACATTAATCGCTTCAGTTTCTGAGCGCTCACGTAGTGCTGTCATTAGCTCTGACTCTAAATGCAGTGAGCACTTAATGCGCCAAGTCCAGCGAACCGTATCGGCTAACCAAGCATCGGCGGGTCGCCCCTCGTTTTTGATCTTGAAATGATTGGCGATCCGGTTTTCACAAGGATTGTGAGGAGAATCCCATTTTGGCTTTTCTTCTTCAGAATCTAGGCGCAGGTTGACCATTAACATCTGTTCCCGACGACCTCTAAATAAAGCTAGGGCACGATGCGATGGAATGGCTTTAATCGGCTCAGAGTAATCAAAGTAATCAGCGAACTTCTCTCCCTCTTGCTCTTTACCAGAAATCACTTTGGCTTCGACTACACCATGATCTTGCAAGTACTCTCTAAGAGATTGCACCAATGCTGCATCTTCTGCAAAGCGCTCCATCAAAATTTGACGTGCGCCTTCAAGCGCAGTCTTGGTATCCGCAACGCCAGGATTATCTGTTCCATCGACCTGAAACGCATCCTTCAGATACTTTGCAGCCTCTGTTTCAGGATCGAGCTTGGGGTTATTGAGCAGATCATTTGCCAAGGGCTCTAAGCCAGCCTCTAAAGCAATTTGCGCCTTAGTCCTTCTCTTAGGTTTATACGGCAGGTAAAGATCCTCTAAGCGAGTCTTATCCTCTGCCAACATAATGGCTTTCAGCAACTCTGGCGTCATCTTGCCCTGCTCCTCAATGGAAGCAACGATTGTTTTGCGGCGATCCTCTAGTTCACGAAGATAGCTAAGACGTTCTTCCAATAAACGTAACTGCGTATCATCCAAGCCACCGGTAGCTTCTTTACGATAACGAGCGATAAATGGTACGGTAGCGCCCTCATCCATCAGAGCTATAGCAGCAGCTACTTGAGCCGGTTTAGCAGCAAGTTCTTGGGCAAGGCGTTGTTCAATTGATGGCAGCATGTATATCTAGTTTTATTTATTTAACTTATAAATGATTAATTTATAGTTTTGATTTCAATGAAGAACAAAAGCCACCCGGAGGTGACTTTTGTTGTGAAGCTGGAAAAGAGCTTACTCGCGGGATGCTTTCTTACGATCATGCTCTTTCAAGTGGCGCTTACGGATACGAACGCTTTTCGGCGTTACTTCAACCAACTCATCATCACTAATGAATTCAACCGCATATTCCAAGGTCAAATCAATTGGTGTTACCAAGCGAACTGCTTCGTCAGTTCCAGAAGAGCGAACGTTGGTTAATTGCTTACCCTTAATTGGGTTAACAACCAAGTCATTGTCTCGACTATGGATACCAATAACCATTCCCTCGTATACAGGATCACCATGACTAACAAACATACGACCACGATCTTGTAACTTCCAAATAGCGTAGGCAACTGCTTCACCATCATCTTGACTGATCAATACGCCATTATGGCGTTCACCCAAGATGCCATCTTTCGCTGGAGCATAAGAATCAAATGTGTGACTCATCAAACCATTGCCGCGAGTCATGGTCATGAAGTCACCTTGGAAGCCGATCAGACCACGTGCAGGAATGCGGTACTCAAGACGGGTGCGGCCTTTGCCATCACTCACCATATCTTGCAACTCACCCTTACGCTTACCCAAATCTTCCATCACAGAACCTTGAGTGGCATCTTCAACGTCCACCGTTAAGTTCTCATACGGCTCCATTTTGACGCCATTCTCTTCATGAAAGACAACGCGTGGACGGGAAACTGCCATTTCATAGCCTTCACGACGCATGGTCTCTACCAAGATAGTGAGATGCAACTCGCCGCGACCTGATACTTCAAATACGGTGTCATCATCAGTCTCTTTTACACGCAGAGCCATATTAGCCTTTAATTCGCGGTCTAAACGCTCACGAATTTGACGGCTAGTTACAAACTTACCTTCACGACCAGCTAATGGACTAGTGTTCACCATAAAGTTCATGGTCAAGGTCGGCTCATCAATCTTGAGCATTGGCAATGGATCTGGCTTATCAACCGCACATACTGTTGTGCCAATGGCCAAATCTTCAATACCATTGATGAGGGCGATATCACCAGCAACTGCCTCGTCAACGATTTCTCGCTCGAGACCTTTAAATTTCAATACTTGGTTGATACGGCCTTTGAATGGCGTGCCATCAGGACCGTTCATGCAGACCACTTCCATGCCTGACTTCACGCGGCCGCGACTAATACGACCAACACCGATCTTGCCAACATAGCTGTTGTAGTCAATTGAAGAAATCTGGAATTGCAATGGGCCTTCTGCGTCGTCGTCACGCACAGGAACGTGCTTCAGAACAGCATCAAACAAGGGGCGCATAGTACCTTCACGCACATCTTCTGACTCTCCCGCATAACCATTCAAGCCTGATGCATAGATCACTGGGAAATCTAACTGCTCTTCAGTTGCACCAAGTTTGTCAAACAATTCAAAAGTTGCATTGATCACGTAGTCGCAACGTGCGCCTGGACGGTCAACCTTATTAATCACAACGATTGGCTTCAAACCTAATGCCAAGGCTTTCTTGGTAACGAAGCGGGTCTGCGGCATTGGACCTTCAACCGCATCAACCAAGAGCAATACACCATCAACCATCGAGAGAACGCGCTCAACTTCACCACCGAAGTCCGCGTGCCCTGGGGTATCAACGATATTAATATGTGTACCGTCATATTCCACTGCACAGTTCTTGGACAAAATAGTAATGCCACGCTCTTTTTCCAAGTCGTTTGAGTCCATGACGCGTTCGGTCATTTTTTCATTTGAACGGAATGTGCCAGATTGGCGCAAGAGTTGGTCAACCAAGGTAGTTTTTCCGTGGTCAACGTGGGCGATGATGGCGATGTTACGAAGTGCGCGTTTAGTCATGTGAAGCTTCTTGAGTTAAAGATAAGTAAAAGGGTTATAAATAAAAATTAATTAATGAGCCTGAGAAATTAAGCGCTTTGGATGCAACACACCAGAACGCCAATCAGCAGTACCAATAAAGTTATGAGGAGCAGCAGTCGCGCGATAAATGCGAACCAATGCTTCAATGGAAGGTAAGTTCAGAGGTACACGCTGCCCCATCTCAAGACGTTTAGCTTGTTGCTCATCCACGGTTAAGTGCGGCAATGTTTGCAGCAAGGCATCCACAGGCAATATGTAGTTAGCGCTATTTTGCAAGCCGCTTTGAATTGATTCAAGCGTAAACGACTGCTCAAGATTCAGATGTCCTACTTCGGTGCGACGCAAACCCACTAAATGGGCGCCACAACCTAAAGCATTTCCAATGTCTTCAGCCAATACGCGAATATAGGTTCCTTTGCTGCAGCTGACTTCTAACGTAGCTTCTGGCCAAGCAATTTCAGTCCAACGAATGGAGTGAATTGTAATATCTCGTGGAGTGCGCTCTAACTCGACACCTGCACGCGCATATTCATATAAAGGTTTGCCATCACGCTTGAGTGCGGAATACATTGGCGGCACTTGAGATATCGGCCCCGTAAATTTTGGAAGTAAAGCATCTAATGCAGCTTTGATTTCAACTACGCTTGAAAATGCAGGTAAAGGTAATTCTTCAATGGTCAGACCTTCTGCATCACCAGTATCGGTACGCGAGCCAAACTTCACTCTTGCGATGTAGGTCTTATCAGCCTCAAGCAGGTCTTGTGAATATTTAGTTGCCTCACCTAAGCAGATAGGCAATAGGCCAGTCGCCATTGGATCCAATGTACCGGTATGGCCGGCCTTGTCAGCATTAAAGGCGCGCTTGACTGCAGTAACGGCACCCTGTGAACTCATTCCAGCAGGTTTATCTAGCAGCACTACGCCGTCGATCCGTATTGACATGAATTATTTAGTCTCATCTCTATGGTCGCTGCTGCGATCACTATCAACGGCCTGATCGATCAATCGAGACATTTCTATGCCATGCTCTACTGAGCTGTCATAGTGAAAATGTAAGGTAGGAACCGTGTGAATATGCAAACGCTTAAACAAGAGTGAGTGCAAATACCCGGCTTTTTCTTGAAGCGCTTTTAAAGCATGCTCAGGCTCAGCACCCAAAACCGTAAAGAACACTTTGGCATGGGCCAGATCCGGTGTGAGCTCAATACTTTGTAAAGTAATCAAGCCTAAACTCGGACTGCGCAATTCACGCGGAATAAGTTCGGCCAGGTCTCGCTGAATTTGATCGGCGAGACGCTGGTTACGATGCGGGCTAGTTTTATGCATATTGCTTAGAGTGAACGTGCAACTTCAGTAACTTCAAATACCTCAAGCTGGTCACCTTCTTTAATGTCGTTATAGCCTTTTAATGACAGGCCGCACTCGACACCAGCTCGAACTTCTTTAGCATCATCTTTGAAGCGCTTGAGAGAGTCCAGTTCGCCAGTCCAAACAACAACGTTGTCACGCAAGAGACGAACACTAGATGTGCGCTTGATAATTCCATCAACCACCAAGCAACCCGCAATCGCACCCACCTTAGATACCAGGAAGACTTGACGAATCTCAACGAGACCAGTAATTTCTTCTTTCTTATCTGGAGTCAACATGCCGCTCAATGCCAATTTCACTTCATCCACTGCGTCATAAATAATGTTGTGATAACGAATATCCACACCATTGTTTTCAGCTAACTTACGAGCAGCGGCATCCGCACGGGAATTAAATCCAAAAATAACCGCTTTAGAAGCAACTGCCAAGTTGACGTCGGTTTCAGTAATGCCGCCAACGCCTGCGTGAACAATTTGTACCTTCACCTCTGGTGTAGAAAGCTTCATCAAAGACTGTGCCAAAGCTTCTTGAGAACCTTGTACGTCAGCCTTAATAATCAACGGTAACAACTTAGCTTCAACAGCGCCTTCTTCCATGTTTTCCATCATGGTTTCAAGCTTGAATGCCTGCTGTTTCGCTAACTTCACATCACGGAACTTGCCTTGACGGAACAATGCGATTTCGCGAGCTTTACGCTCATCAGGAACTACCTGTACTGACTCGCCAGCTGCAGGAACATCTGCTAAACCTTGAATTTCTACTGGGATAGATGGGCCGGCTTCGTTACATGGCTTGCCGTTTTCATCCAACATAGCGCGTACGCGTCCGTAAGTTGAGCCCGCCAACAACATATCTCCACGTTTGAGTGTGCCTGATTGAACCAATACAGTTGCTACAGGACCCTTACCCTTATCCAAACGCGCTTCAATGACTAAACCTTGAGCTGGCGCGTCTTTAGGTGCCTTCAATTCCAAGATTTCAGCTTGCAAGAGTACGTTCTCTAGCAAGGCATCAATGCCCTCACCAGTTTTTGCGGATACGGGAATAAATGGCACATCGCCACCATATTCCTCAGGAACCACTTGCTCTGCAACCAACTCAGTTTTGACGCGCTCAGAATTGGCTTCTGGCTTATCAATCTTGTTAATTGCCACAACAATTGGAACGCCACCTGCAAGCGCATGGTGAATCGCTTCTTTTGTTTGCGGCATTACGCCGTCATCTGCCGCAACAACCAAGATCACAATGTCCGTTGCCTTAGCACCGCGAGCACGCATTGCCGTAAAGGCTTCGTGACCCGGAGTATCTAAGAAGGTAATCATGCCGCGTGGAGTTTCCACATGGTATGCACCAATGTGCTGAGTAATGCCGCCAGCCTCGCCGGTAGCTACTTTAGCTGCACGAATCTTATCGAGCAAAGAAGTTTTACCGTGGTCAACGTGGCCCATTACTGTAACGACCGGAGGACGTGGCAATAACTCTGCATCATGACCAGCAGTACCAAGGTCCAAATCTGGATCATCTAATTTTGCAGCATGAGCTGTATGGCCCATTTCTTCTACGAGAATCATTGCGGTATCTTGATCAAGCACTTGATTGATGGTGACCATCTGGCCCATACCCATCAGCAACTTAATCACTTCAGCACTCTTCACTGCCATTGCATGAGCTAACTCAGCAACAGTTATAGTTTCTGGTACGTGAACATCACGCACTATAGCTTCTGTAGGCACTTGGAAGTTGGTATCTACGTTCGCTTCAGCAATTTGACGCTGCTTCTTACGTCCACCGCCTGAGCGCCAACCGCCAACACCACCAGAAGAATCTCCGCGTGTCTTTAGGCCACCAGGTTTCTTAGCGCCTTCTTCTTGCCAAGTGGATGATGTCTCAGAAGATTTAATAGTCTTGCCACCAACTTTGGCAACAGCCTTCTTCTTATCGTCAGCACCTTCAACTTTTGCAGGTTTGTGCAAAGTACCTTTTTTCGCCTCTTCAGAAGCAATTTCACTTGGTGCTTTGAGAACACGCGCAGGATTGCTCATCATGTCGCGAATCGCTAAAGCTTCAGCTTCAGCCGCAGCACGACGAACACGAATATCTGCTAACTCTTTTTCTTTACTAGCTGCTAAATCTTTAGCTGCTTTATCTGCTGCTGCCTTTTTCTCTGCAGCAGCTGCGGCGGCAGCAGGCGCTGCATCTGCAGGCACTTCTTCTTTAGCAATTACCGGGGCTGCAACTTCTTTTTGACGCGCTTCTTCAGCGGCCTTCATTTCTGCTTCTTGACGAGCCAATAACTCAGCCTGGCGTGTTGCTTCAGCTGCGCGTTTCTCTAATTCCTCTTCAGAAATTATGGGTTTAGATGGTGCCACTGGAGCAACTGGTTTAACTACTGGAGCCGGAGCCTCTTCAGGCGCCTTATCACCGGCCTTTACAAGTACACGCTTTTTACGAACTTCAACCTGTACGGTGCGAGTACGTCCAGCAGAATCCGCTTGACGAATTTCTGAGCTCTCACGTTTGATTAAAGTAATCTTTTTGCGAGCGCCCGCATCAGCACTGCCATGAGCTTTTTGTAAATGCTCAAGCAGGACAGTTTTGTCCTTTTCGGTAATGCTATCGTCCTCAGAACCTTTTTCGATACCGGCCGCCTTCAACTGCTCCAAGAGGTCTGGCGCGGTACGTTTTAATTCTTTAGCGAGTACTTTTACTGTTGTTGCCATGCACTACTTCCTCTCATGAAGTAAACCAATGTTCGCGCGCTTTCATGATGAGCGTTTTCGCAGTTTCTTCGTCAATTTGTGTCGCCTCAACTAGCTCATCAACAGCTAATTCAGCAAGGTCGTCACGGGTATGTACTTGATTGTCAGCAAGTTTAGCAATCAGCTCTGTAGTCATTCCTTCTAGGGAACGCAAGTCTTGTGACACTTCGCCGATACGCTCTTCTTTTGCCAACTCCATAGTTAACAAAGAATCACGAGCGCGGGTACGCAACTCATTCACAGTATCTTCATCAAATGAATCAATCTCTAACATTTCAGAGAGTGGTACGTAGGCCACTTCTTCTAATGTGTTGAAACCTTCTTCAATCAAAATATCAGCCACTTCTTGGTCTACGTCTAACTTGTCCATAAACAATTGACGTACAGAAGAAGCTTCTTTTTCTGTTTTCTCAGCAGACTCTTCAGGAGTCATGATGTTGATCTGCCAACCAGTCAAATCACTCGCCAAACGAACGTTCTGTCCACTACGGCCAATCGCGATTGCTAAATTTTCTTCATCAACCACCACATCCATTGCATGACGCTCTTCATCAACCACGATTGATGAAACCTGAGCTGGAGCCAAAGCACCAATCACAAATTGGGCTGGATCTTCAGACCACAATACGATATCTACTGCTTCACCAGCAACTTCATTGCGAACCGCGGTAACACGGGTGCCACGTACGCCAACGCAAGTGCCAATTGGATCGATGCGCTTGTCATAAGTAATGACTGCAATTTTTGCGCGGATACCAGGATCACGGGCAGCGCCTTTAATCTCCAATAAACCCTGCTCCATCTCAGGAACTTCATTCTCAAATAACTTAATCAAGAAATCTGGGCAAGTACGAGAAAGCTCAATCTGAGGGCCACGTGCTTCACGATCCACCTTAAGGATGTATGCGCGAACACGATCGCCAGAACGTAAGTTCTCTTTCGGAATCATTTGATCGCGGCGGAGCAATGCTTCAACACGACCAGACTCAATAATCAGGCCATTCTTGTCTGCCCGTTTGACGGTACCGGTCATGACTTTTTCGCCACGCTCAAGGTAGTCGTTCAAAATCTGTTCGCGTTCAGCGTCACGAATGCGTTGCAAGATCACTTGCTTAGCAGCTTGTGCACCGATACGACCAAACGCTAAAGATTCGATTTGCTCTTCGATGTAGTCACCAACTTCCATGTCGGCGAGTTGCTCTTGGGCTTCAAATTGCAGAATCTCTTTGTCCGGCTCTTGCAAACCAGCTTCATTGGGCACAACCAACCAGCGACGGAAGGTTTCGTATTCACCAGTTTCACGATCAATCGCAACGCGGATATCCACATCTTCTGTAGCGTAACGCTTCTTAGTCGCAGAGGCCAAAGCCATCTCCAACGCTTCGAATACGATAGCTTGATCAACGTTCTTTTCACGCGCTAACGCGTCTGCCAACATGAGAACTTCTCGGCTCATGACTTTCTTCCTTTGAAATCAATAACAGGGACCAACCGAGTCTTATCGACCTCGGCTAAAGAGAACTCCAATTGAGAGGGCTGACCATCAGCACCCTCAAATACCAAACCAAACTTTGCATCTGGTGAATTCAATTCACCACTCAGCAAACCTTGCAACTCACCACGAAAATTCTTGCGACCGCCAACTGCCACGCGCAATTTCAAATCCACTTGCATTCCAGCAAAGCGCTCATAATCAGCGGCACTTTTCACTGGACGATCCAATCCTGGAGATGAAATCTCTAAACGCTCATATGGAATGTTTTCAACTGGCAAGGTGTAACTCAACTGATGACTCACCTTCTCGCAATCCAAAACAGATATCAAGCGTTCGTAATCTGGGTTTTCAATCGTGACGCGCAGCAATCCTCCGGCTTCACGCTCTATCTCCACTAGCGTGTAACCCAAGTTTTCCAGCTCTGCAGAAATAACCTGCTGATCCTTCACGACACCCCTTCATACCAAAATGGCAAAAAAAAATGGGCTTCAAAGCCCATATTCTCGAAATTCAGAACAGGCCGACTTACGTTGATCGCAACATCAGTCGGTAACTACTAAAAACAGCAGAATCCTGCTGTAAGACCAAAATTATAGCCTATTTGGCAGAAAACTGATACAAATCAGAAGCTTTCGCCCGGATTACGGGGTTTTCTAGGTCCTTTATTGAAGGGTTTGCGCCCTTTTGGTGCGCTTCGTTTAGGCCCATTTCCAGGACTCTGGGAGTTGCCCGTCACAAAAGCAGACTGCCCGTGGTGAACTTTGCTGCCTTTAGTGCGGTTTTGACCCTGACCACCCTGTCCGCCTTGCCCACTGCGACCGCCTTGGCCACCCTGTCCAGGTCTGCCGCCTTGAGTGCGACCCCGAAAAGGTCCACGCCCTTCGCCAGAACCACTGCCGCCACCAGGTTTTCCACCTCTACCCTGATGCGTTAGGCCGTTATGGCCACTAGCAAGGGTTAAAGCATCACGGGACCCCCAGTAAGAAACGGAGGTTTGCATTGGATCCGGCTGGAAATCTTCTCCAACTGGACGACGATCTCGATTATTAGGATTAGGGCCACGGCCCTTATCTTGCGGCTGTGGCATTTTTATACCAGCAGACTTCATCAAGTTATAGATGCCACCAGCTTCAATCTCTTCCCATTTGCCACGACGTAAGCGTGGAGGTAGCAAGAAAATGCCGTAACGAGTTCGGATTAAGCGAGATACCGTATGACCAACTGCTTCGAACATACGACGCACTTCGCGATTGCGACCCTCACTTAATGCAACGTGATACCAACGGTTAGCGCCTTCGCCGCCGCCCATCGCTAGGCGCAAGAATTTAGCTTGACCATCATCGAGCGTAATGCCACTCTTTAAGAGCGAAGTATTTTCTTGACTCAAGTCACCTAATATACGCACGGCGTATTCACGCTCGACACCGTAACGGGGATGCATTAAGCGATTTGCTAACTCACCAGAAGTGGTGAACAACAAAAGACCTTCGGTATTAAAGTCCAATCGACCTACCGCGATCCAGCGTCCTTGACGCGGTTTAGGTAAACGATCGAATACGGTTGGACGACCTTCTGGGTCTGACTGGCTAACGATCTCACCTGCCGGCTTGTGGTACATGATCACGCGCGGCGGCTTAGTCTGAATCTTGCGATGTACAGGCTTGCCATTGATACGCACTTGGTCTGTTGGCCCAATACGCTGACCAATATGCGCTGGTAATCCGTTAACTGATACGCGCCCTTGAATAATCAAGTCCTCCATATCGCGACGGGATCCCATACCAACATCAGCTAATACCTTGTGCAACTTAACGGTATCTTCATCATCTGCATCATCATCTAAACCATCGAGGTCAGACCACACTTCATCACGCAAACTGAGTGGGAGATCATCAACGTTCGCAAACTGCAGACTACTCATTTCCTCATCGGTTGGCGCATCTGAATCTTCATCTTCTCGTGAGCGTTGTGCACGTTGCGCGCGACGCTCTGCACCAGTTTGATGAGATACCTCGTTCTCATTCACACCATCAGGATTTTTTAATTCCTCAACTTCAGGAGCATCTAAAGCCGCGTCAAACTCACCAGAGACAACTGAAGCAAACAAAGCCTCACTCTCAGCTGGATTGGGAGCTAATTTAGAAGATTGGTTATTGCCTTGATTGTTACCGCCTTCGCGCGGACCATTAGCATCACCACCTTCACGACGTGGCCGATCTTTATTGAATGGGCGCTTCTTATTAAATGGGTGTTTACTGCCTCCGGCACCTTGGCGGCGCGGGCGACGTTCACCACGCTCTCCACCTTCAGACTTTTGGCCATCGGAGTTCGATGGTGCAGCGTCTGCATTTGAAGGGGTTGCCGATGGATTTACTACCGGGGATGAATCGTTTTCGTTAGAGCTTGTCATTAATTATTATTTTGTTTCGTCTGGGTTGTCTTCAGACTCAGGGGTAACTTCTTTAGCCTCTTCTTCAGAAACCTCAATACTGGTTTCTTCTAAAGTTGCTTCGGTTGTCTCTTCGTCAATCTCGCTGACCTCTTGAGCATCTGCATCAATCACTACTGTCTCAACAGTGGCAGATGGGTCAAACTCCATTACTGCTTGACCTAATTGCGCCGCAGCAGCCATTGGCGCCGCATCTTCCAAAATCGGCAAGCTTTGCAAATTAGTCAGACTGAGATCATCTAAAAATTGTTTGGTGGTGGCATACAAGCCTGGGCGACCAATGGTTTCTTTATGACCAATTACCTCAACCCAACCACGATCTTCTAATTGCTTCATTACATTACTACTCACAGCAACACCACGAATTTCCTCGATCTCACCACGGGTTACAGGTTGGCGGTAAGCGATGATGGCTAAAGTTTCCATAACAGCACGTGAATACTTCGGCGGCTTTTCTGGAGTAAGGCGATCTAGGTACTCACGCATCGAAAGACGGCTTTGAAAACGCCAGCCAGTCGCGATATGCACTAATTCCATACCCTTGTCATCCCAAGCTCGTTGCAGCTCGACTAATGCTTCATCGATATCTGCCGTAGTGATGTCTTCTAAAAATAAGCGAGACAAATCAGCAACGGTGAGTGGTTCCTGTGCGCACAGGAGGGCTGTTTCAATGACGCGCTTATTGTGATCGTCCATAAAATTCGGGCTACCAGGAGTAATCCTGACTAGGCTTTAAAAGGTATTTAGTAATGGGTTTTGGTGTTCTCAAGCTACTACGGACAATCCATCTCATCAGTTCTTCTTGGGATATGCCCGCGCTGAAACGAAGTACTTTTCGTTCACCTTGCGCCCATTATAAGGTAGGCTCAATACAATAGCCACATGCACAAGAATTCCACCAACCCCCTTTATCCACACCTATGGCCATCTATTCCTTAGAGCGCCGTCGACTCCTCGGCCTTGGAATTGGCATGGGCGCCCTCCTTGGAGGCGTAGGTTTGAGCTCTTGCAGCCTTGTTGGGAGTAAAAAGCCTGTAGTTGGCCTAGTTCTAGGCGCTGGAGCAGCTCGAGGTTTTGCTCACGTGGGCGTCATCAAGGCATTAGAAGCCCAAGGCATCAGACCCGATATTGTTGTTGGCAGTAGCGCTGGCAGCGTGATTGCCACCCTACTCGCATCAGGTGCTACTGGGAATGATCTCAATCGCTTAGCCCTCAATCTAGATGAGGCCACGATTGCCGACTGGGGCCTCCCTTTTACCGGCCGATTTGGTGGGCTCATCAAGGGTGATGCTCTGCAAAATATGGTGAACCGAGAAGTGCAAAACAAATCGATTGAACAAATGCGCATCCCCTTAGGAATTGTTGCTACTGAATTGCAATCTGGTCAAGGGGTTCTATTTAGAACAGGCAATACCGGTTTAGCCGTTCGCGCATCTTGCAGCGTACCCGGAGTATTTCAGCCGGCAGTGATCAGCGGTAAAGAATATGTCGATGGTGGTTTAGTAGCGCCAGTACCAGTCAGCTATGCGAGACAGATGGGGGCAACCTTAGTCATTGCAGTAAATATTTCTTCCGAGCCGGTTCATCAAGATGCCAGCGGAACCTTAGGTGTTTTGCAGCAAACTATTTCTATCATGCAGAGAAGTATCAATCAATATGAACTCAAGAGTGCTGATATCGTGATTCAGCCGCAGTTAAAGCAAATGGGTAGCGGTGATTTCAAATCCAGAAATGCCGCCATACTAGCTGGAGAAGCTGCGGCACAAGAGCAAATGGGCTTGATTAAAGAGAAGCTCAAGGGCTAGGCTCTTAATCCCAATTTCACAAAGGATCTGGTAAAGGAGAAAGATGCCAATGAATCAAAAAGTTAAAAAGAGTCAAGATGATTTTATCTGGACTCCGCCTGAGTTAAAGGCGTCCAAGGGGATTGATTCGCTTCCGAAGTCGCTACAGGAAAAACTTTCTGCCCGAAATATCAAGTTGCGGCATGAGAAGTTGAAACAGCCCTAATTAAAGGCTGCGTGATTTACGCTTGAGATTTTTGACTTCGTTAAGCAGCTCTTGACGCTCAGAGTCATCGAGATTGTCGCTACCGTCTAAACGACGTGCTCCGTCAAAACGTTTATCCCAGTAGAGACTGCCTAGATCATCCACTCGAACATTGGTGCCTTTAGAAGGCGAGTGAATAAATTTGTTATCGCCCACATAAATTCCGACGTGAGAAAAAGTAAGGCGCATCGTATTAAAAAATACAAGATCTCCTGGCTGCAATTCTTCACGGGTAATCGGTTTACCAACACGGCTCATTTGCGTTGATTTGCGTGGCAATAAGAATCCCAGCTTATCTTTAAAGACATAGCCAACAAAGCTACTGCCATCTAATCCAGACTGCGGTAATTCTGTATCCCAGCGATAGCGCACGCCAATGACTTCCATAGCGCGGTTAATTAATTCCTCTGATTTGCCAGTCACGGTATCGGCCAAGCGGTCTGATACTCGGGCAATGTAGGAGCGCCCTGCTTGGAACATGCTTTCTTTGGGAACTACGGCATCTGCAGATGCCTCTACCGCCGCATCAACCGCATAGGCAGATACAGAGATGATGGCGCCTAAACCTAGGCCCAGCAGTTTTAAAAGGAGTGCTTTTTTCAGTGACATCTAATCAGTTTAACAAAGAACCCTTAATTAACCAAGTTTTGAGTCTAAGCTTAAGTCTTTGTTTATAAACATAAATTTGCTTTAAATCAGGGCAAATGCACCAAATTAGCCCATTCAAGGGGGTTTTGATCCGCCATCTAAGTCAGCTCTGCAGCCGCAAATAGCTCCCTGGTATAGGTCTGACGGGGATGCTTAATGAGGGTTTCGGTATCGCCAAATTCCACTACCTTACCCCCCTTGAGAACCATCACTTCGTGAGACATTGCTCGAATCACCGCCAGATCGTGACTAATCATGAGATAGGCCAAGTTGTACTTTTTCTGCAGCTCGGTCAATAAGGCAAGCACCTGCTTTTGAATAGAGACATCCAATGCTGAGGTGGGCTCATCTAATACCAAAATTTGTGGGCGCAAAATTAAGGCACGCGCAATCGCAATTCTTTGGCGCTGCCCTCCAGAAAATTCATGGGGGTAGCGCAATAGCGCAGAACGATCTAAACCCACTTCTTTGAGCATATCCACTACACGTGTCTCACGTTCTGCAGTAGACAGTTTCGGAAAATGCACATCCAAGCCCTCAGAAATAATCTGCAATACGTTCATGCGCGGTGACAGCGAGCCAAAGGGATCCTGAAAGATCACCTGCAAGCTAGAACGCATCGCACGTCGCTCAATAGGCTTGAGTGTTTGCCAATCGCTGCCAAGCACATCAACATTGCCAGTCACTTCTGCCATTGAATCACCCAGCAAACCGAGCACAGCCATACCTAGAGTGGTTTTGCCAGAGCCTGATTCGCCAATGACACCGATAGTCTGACCTTGCTTTAATGCAAAGCTGACTTTTTTCAACACTTTATGTGATGGCGCTTTTTTAAACCAAGAGACTGACTCTGCGCTCGGGTAAGCAACCGATAGATCCTCTGTTTTCAACAACACTGGAGCTAATGGCATCAAAGGTGCCAGGTCACGTACCGGTTCACTATTAACCAAGGCGCGCGTATAAGGATCCTCTGGGTGTTCAAACACTTGTTTGGTTGGCCCAGCCTCCATCAAGTTACCTTGATTGAGCACAGCTACACGTTGTGCAAAATGCTTCACCAAATTGAGATCATGGGTGATCAACAGAATGCCCATACCACCATGATCTTTGGATTCCTCTTGGAGCTCTTTGAGTAAATCCAAGATTTGCAAACGCAAACTCACATCTAAAGCTGTCGTAGGCTCATCGGCAATCAGTAGTCGTGGCTTACACGCCAAAGCCATCGCAATCATGGCGCGCTGTCTTTGGCCGCCCGAGAGTTGATGTGGATAAGAATGAAAGCGGCGCTCAGGCTCAGGTATTCCCGTCTTACGAAGCAAATCAATTGCGGCATCAATCGAATCCGCTTTAGATATCAAAGGTTGATAGATCTGCACTGCTTCAATAATTTGATTGCCCACAGTAAAGAGCGGGTTCAAGGCCGTCATCGGCTCCTGAAACACCATCGCAATTTCGCGACCACGAATCTCCCGAATATCTTGGATAGACATCGAGAGCAAGTCTACTGTGCCCTTCCCATCTTTTTTATTCCACAGAATCTTTCCAGAGACTTTGGCGCCCTCGGGCTCTAAACGTAATGGCGCCAATGCAGTCAGCGTCTTACCTGAGCCGGATTCCCCAACCAATGCCACACGCTCACCAATGCCGATTTCTAAATCAAGATGATTGACCGCAAACTTTTCACGGCGACCCGTTCCAAATGAAATGCACAGATCCTCATAACGAAGCAAACTCATGAGCGACCTCCGCTCATTACGCCAGCCTTACGAGAATCAAAAGCATTACGCAATGCTTCACCCATAAAAGTTAATAGCAACAGAGTTGCCACCAAGACAACAAAGGTTGAGAGAGAGATCCACCAGGCATCAAGATTGCTTTTACCTTGAGAGAGTAGTTCGCCTAAGCTTGGAGTGCCCGGGGGTACACCCAAGCCTAAAAAGTCCAAACTGGTTAAGGACAAAATGGCGGCACTCATGCGAAATGGCAAAAAGGTAATCACTGGCGTCAAACTATTAGGAAGGATGTGACGCCACATGATTTGTAAATTGGTTAAACCCAATGCTCTTGCTGCACGCACATATTCCAGAGCGCGATTACGAAAAAACTCAGCCCGGACGTAATCCGAGAGGCCCATCCAACCAAAAGCGGCCAACAAAATAATCAGTAGGGAAACGCTAGGATTAAAGATCGAGGCAAAAATAATGAGCAAGTATAACTCTGGCATAGCTGACCAGATTTCTATGAGGCGCTGCGAGACTAAGTCAAACTTACCTCCAAAGAAGCCCATTAAAGATCCAGTGATGATGCCCACACTCACGCCAACAATCGTTAGTGCAAGACCAAAAAGAATAGATAAGCGGAAACCATAGATCAGGCGAGCCAAAACATCGCGCCCACGATCATCGGTCCCTAACCAGTTCTCCCATGAAGGTGGCGCTGGATTAGGTACTTGTGAAAAATAATTGAGCGTCTCATAGCTATAGTGAATCGGCGGGTAGATTGCCCAGTTTCCATTACTGGTAATGTTCTGACGAATATCGGGATCTAAGAAATCAGTTGGAGTCGCAAAGTCACCACCAAAGACAGTTTCTGGCTGACTCTTCACAATCGGAAAATAGAAATGGCCTTCATAGCGCACCACCAAAGGCTTGTCATTCGCAATCAATTCAGCACACATCGATAAACCAAACAGGACCATGAAGATCCACAGGCTTGCATACCCCATGCGACTATTCTTGAAGCGCTGCCAACGACTCATGAGCCGCCTCCTGCACCAAATTGAATACGTGGGTCCACATAAACATAGCAAAGATCCGAGATTAACTTGGTGAATAAGCCAATGAGAGTGAATAAGTACAGAGTGCCAAAGACCACCGGATAGTCACGTCGCATCACGGATTCATATGAAAGTAAGCCAAGCCCGTCTAATGAGAACAGCGTTTCAATTAAAAGCGAGCCAGTAAAAAATGCACCGATAAATGCAGCCGGGAATCCTGTCACTAAAGGCAAGAGTGCGTTACGGAATACATGCTTCCATAGCACTTGCTTTTCAGTAAGCCCCTTTGCGCGCGCAGTCAAAACATACTGCTTACGAATTTCTTCCAAAAAGGAATTTTTAGTCAACATGGTTACTACGGCAAAGCTACCTAAAACAGAGGCGGTAATCGGCAACACTAAATGCCACAAGTAATCCATGATCTTGCCAAGCAAACTCAGATCACTCCAATTATCCGAAGTAAGGCCTCGTAGCGGAAAAAGTTGCAAGAAACTACCTCCGCCAAAAAGCACCAGCAATAAGACACCCAATACAAAACCAGGAATCGCATAACCCACTAAGATCATGCTGCTGGTGACGGCATCAAAACGTGAACCATCGCGTACTGCTTTGGCTATTCCTAAGGGTATGGAAACTAAATACGTAATGAAGAAGGTCCACAGTCCGATGCTGATCGAGACTGGCAACTTAGAGACCACTAAAGTCCAAACGCTTTCGTGTTGGTAATAGCTTTCACCTAAGTCAAATCTGGCAAAGCGGCCTAACATCATGAAATAGCGTTCAAGAGGTGGCTTATCGAAACCATATAATGCTTTCACTTCCTCTAAACGCTGTGCATCGACACCTTGACGGCCGCGATAGGTTGATCCGGATCCGGAGGACTCGGAGCCGCCTGTTGCAGCACCACCCTTCCCTTTTAACTCCAATACCATTTGCTCTACTGGACCACCTGGAACAAATTGCACTACTGCAAAGGTAAGAGTTAGCACCCCCAAGATTGTCGGAATCATCAAGAGCAAACGTTTAAAAATGTAAGCGCGCATTTGACCTTGCATTATTTAGCCTCTTCTTTCCACCAGTTTTGCATGATCCATGCCTCGGCTGAGTAATACAAAGGAGGTTCTGGATAACGCATCTCGTGGCGGAAGGCAACGCGATGGGTTGGGTTGTACCACTGCGGCACAACGTAATAACTATTCCACAGAACTCTATCTAGGGCTCTCGTTGCAGTTCTTAACTGTTCCCGATTTTGTGCTTTGGTAATTTCATCAATCAAAGCATCCACCACGGGAGATTGCACACCAATCACATTATCAGAGCCTTTTTCTTTGGCAGCCTGACTGCCAAAGCGGTCCCAGAGTTCATTGCCTGGATTTTGAGAGTCCTGAAATCTGACGGTGGTCATATCAAAATCGTATTCATTCATGCGCTTTTGATGCAAAGCAAAATCGCTGGTCCGAATATCTACTTGTACTCCCAGCTTTTCTAAGTTGCGTACATAAGCAGAAATCACTCTCAAGAAGAACCCGCCATCCTCCACAATCTCAAAACGAAATGGCTCACCCTTTTCATTGCGCAATGCACCGTCACGATATTGCCAGCCCGCATGAAGAAGGAGCTCACGGGCTTTCTTTAAATTCTGGCGTAGGCTGCCAGGAGGCTGGGTTGATGGCGCCGCAGGCATTGGGCCAAAGACGGCATCTGGAACCCACTGTGGGTATTTTGCTTTTAAGGGCTTGAGTAGCTTTAACTCTGACTCTGTAGGTTTGCGAGGACCATCAAAGTTGGCACTCAAATCACTGTTGGTGAAATAACTATTGATACGGCTGTACTGATCAAAAAATATTTGGCGATTGAGCCATTCAAAATCAAGCGCATAGCCTAAGGCTTCACGCACACGCGCATCTTTAAAAATAGGACGTCGCACATTCATTGCGAAACCTTGCATGCCAGCGCCATTGTGATTTAGGAATGCTTTCTTTAAGAGAACACCTTGATCAAACTTAGAGCCCACATACCCTTTAGCCCAAATCTTGGCGCGATACTCAACCAGAGCATCAAACTCCCCCGCTTTAAAGGCTTCCAGCCTAACAGCATCATCGCTGTAAAGCTTATAAAGGACTCGATCAAAGTTATAAAAGCCAACGCGGATATTTAAGGGTTTTCCGAGTTGATCAGCCCAATAGTTTGGGTTCTTTTTAAAAACAATCGATTTACCTGCTTTGAAAGATTCAATCAAATAAGGCCCGCTACCAATTGGAGTTTCAAAAGCGAGCTTCTCAAATGGAATCACCGTTCCATCTGCTTGCTTACCCCAGTTCCGTGAGAACACTGGAAATGTTCCTGCCAGGATGGGTAGTTCAGTGTTGTCATTCTTAAAGTCGAAGCGAATAGACCGATCAGATAAAACAACTGCCTCTTTAATATCGGCAAATGTAGTTTTATAACGCGGGTGCGCTTTACCGCTCATCAAGGTATCAAAACTATATTTAACGTCAGCAGCCAAGACTGGGCTACCATCTGAAAATTTTGCCTCAGATCGAAGATGGAAGGTGGCCGACTTGTGATCTTTGGCTACCTGAATATCGTCTGCCAATAAACCGTAAATACTAGAGACCTCATCAGCACTTCCTTCGGCCAATGACTCAAACATCAATTCAATACCAGGAGCGGTGATACCTCTCAGGGTAAATGGATTGAATTTATCAAAGCTCGTTCTTTGCCCTGGGTTTGGCAAGACCAGGGTTCCACCCCGGGGGGCATTGGGATTAACGTAATCAAAATGGGTAAATCCATCAGGATATTTAGGCTTGCCGTATTGTGCAATCCCTTGTTCCGCAAGAGCTATATTGGCCCCTAGCCCCGCCAGCAGGGCTAGCAGCAAGAAATAGGCAATTTGTCGAATGGGCTTTAAGGTGGGCATATATGCAACAATTGTAGATAGCTAATCATATTTGAAGTAAAGGACACAACATGGGCTTTCTCACCGGCAAAAAAATCCTCATTACCGGCCTCCTCTCTAACCGTTCCATTGCCTATGGCATAGCCAAGGCCTGCCACCGTGAAGGTGCCGAACTAGCCCTTACTTATGTGGGCGAGCGCTTCAAGGACCGTATTGTTGATTTTGCAAAAGAATTCAATACCGAACTCATTTTTGACTGCGATGTGGGTAGCGACGAGCAAATCAGCGCCCTTTTTAAGGATTTAGCTAAATCCTGGCCCCAGTTTGATGGTTTTGTACATGCCATCGGCTTTGCGCCACGCGAGGCAATTGCTGGCGATTTCTTGGAAGGTCTTTCTCGTGAAGGCTTCAAGATTGCTCACGATATTTCTGCTTACAGCTTCCCAGCAATGGCAAAAGAAGCGCTCCCGATGTTGCGTGACAAATCTTCATTGCTCACATTGACTTATTTAGGATCCATGAAGAATGTTCCTAACTACAACACTATGGGTTTAGCAAAAGCATCGCTTGAAGCATCTGTTCGCTACCTCGCTGGCTCAGTTGGTCCTAAAGGCATTCGCGCTAACGGCATCTCTGCTGGCCCAATTAAAACTTTGGCTGCATCTGGCATTAAAGGCTTTGGCAAGATTTTGCAAGCGGTTGAGGAAACAGCTCCACTGCGTCGTAATGTGACGATTGATGATGTGGGCAATACTGCTGCATTCTTATTATCTGACTTAGCCAATGGCATCACTGCTGAAATCATTTACGTTGATAACGGCTTTAGCCAAGTGGTTGGCGGAATGGATGAAGTTTGAGCATTCCACTGCACGAGGCCCTGAAGTTCTGGACTAAGCTAGGCTTCATCAGTTTTGGTGGGCCCGCAGGACAGATTGCCGTTCTGCACCAAGAGTTAGTTGAAAAGCGTCGCTGGATTTCTGAGCGGCGCTTTTTACATGCACTGAACTACTGTATGTTATTGCCAGGGCCTGAGGCTCAACAACTAGTGACCTATATTGGCTGGCTCATGCACCGCAGCTGGGGCGGCATCCTGGCAGGCACACTCTTTATATTACCTTCCTTGCTTATTTTGATTGGCTTATCGTGGGTTTACCTCACTTTCGGACAGGTCCCATGGATTGCCGCCATCTTTTTTGGCATCAAACCTGCAGTAACTGCAATCGTGTTGCACGCTGCCGTGCGAATTGGTAAACGAACAATTCATAACCAAGCACTCCAATGGATCGCTCTTGGATCTTTTCTAGCCATCTTTATTTTGAATCTCGCCTTTCCAATCATCGTGCTGATTGCGGCAGCAATCGGATACTGGGGTGGTAAACGCTATCCAGAATATTTCCAACAAGCTGGTGGGCATAGCACGAAAGAAGCAAAACAATTTGGTAGCGCCATCATTGATGATGACACCCCTACCCCCGAACACGCCAAATTTACTTATTCAAAAGCGGTCCGTCATAGCCTTGTAGCATTGACTTGTTGGCTCCTTCCTATTGGTGCATTAATAGCCATCTTTGACTGGAAGACCTTGTATCCAAACATCGCGTGGTTCTTTACCAAAGCCGCATTGATGACTTTTGGTGGTGCTTACGCAGTTCTACCCTACGTATACCAAGGAGCAGTCGAACACTTTCATTGGCTCAGCGCCAACCAAATGATTGATGGTTTAGCACTAGGCGAGACTACACCAGGCCCACTCATCATGGTAGTGGCTTTTGTTGGCTACCTTGCTGGACATATCCAACACCTCATTGGCAATACCAATCCATTTTGGTTTGGGGTGCTTGGTGCTTGTGTTGCTACTTGGTTTACTTTTTTACCCTCCTTCTTTTTTATATTAGTAGGCGGTCCATTAATTGAATCAACGCACGGCAAGCTAGGCTTTACAGCACCGCTAACAGCAATCACAGCAGCAGTGGTTGGCGTCATTGCTAATCTAGGCCTCTTCTTTGCTTATCACGTCTTTTTACCAAGAGGCTTTGGCGGCTCAATCTCTTGGATCTCGATTCTGATCTGCGTTCTAGCTGGTTTAGCTTTATTTAAGTATCAAAAGGGTGTTATTTCGATATTGGGCGGTTCAGCCTTGGCTGGATTGCTCTTCTATTACATCTCTATTTTGATAGGATGAGTTTTTTCACAAGATTGGCATAATGGAACTTATGCGAATCGAACCTCAAACTATCACCCACCTGCAAGAATGGCTTGGTAAAACCGAGTCTCTGCAAGACACCGTCACAGCAGCCCCCGTACGCGCATTATCCGCAACCTTGGATCGCGATGATGCTGCACCAAGTAAGGGAACTTTTTTACCTGAGCTGTGGCACTGGCTGTATTTTCTGCCCCATGCCCGCGAATCCGAAATCGGGCCTGATGGTCATCCAAAACGTGGTGGCTTTCTTCCGCCGGTTCCATTACCTCGTCGCATGTGGGCAGGGAGTCGCATTGAATGGTTAAAACCACTTAGCGTTGGTGACGAGATTGAACGCGTTTCCACGATTGAGTCCGTAACCCATAAAGCAGGTCGCACCGGTGATTTAATTTTCGTATTGGTCAATCACAAAATCTCTAACCAGAACGGTCTGGCGATTATTGAAGAGCATGACATTGTGTATCGCGATGCTCCAGGACCAGACGATAAACCTGTTGACCCTACTGCGGCGCCTACCGATGCTAAGTGGAGTAAAACAATTACACCTGATGACGTACTTCTCTTTCGTTATTCAGCATTAACTTTTAATGGCCATCGCATTCACTATGATCGTAAATATGTCACTGAAGTTGAAGGCTATCCAGGCCTCATTGTTCACGGTCCTTTGATTGCGACACTATTGGTAGATCTAGTGCGCCAAAGCATTCCAGAATGCAAGCTTAAGAGTTTTGAGTTCCGCGCTGTACGCCCTACTTTTGATATCAATATCTTTAAAGTAAATGCCAAGCCGTATCTAGAAAAAGATCCGAGTGGAAAAACTATTTCCATTTGGGCCCAAGATCATGAGGGCTGGCTCACTATGCAAGCCACTGCTGTTCTAGCCTAAACACAAGAAGGTTTACTGATGACCACTCAACACCTTTCTCGCGAGCTAGCTAGCTTTGCGGCCAATTTACAGGCATCAGATATTCCAAGCGACGTCATGAGCCGCGCCGAAGACCTATTAGTCGATTGGTTTGGTTCAGCTATTGCTGGCAAAGGCTCGCACCCAGTGGAACTCATTACTCAGTTTGCCCAAAATATGGGTGGGTTTGATGCAACACACGCTGGCCCCTCTGAAGTTTTAGTTTCTCGTAAAACCTCTAGCCCCTTTTTAGCAGCAATGGCTAATGCCGCAGCATCACATGTTGCCGAACAGGATGATGTTCACAATGGCTCAGTTTTTCATCCTGCCACAGTAGTATTTCCACCTGCGCTTGCTTGCGCACAAGCCATTGGTGCATCTGGTGAAGATTTATTGGTTGCGGCAGTCGCAGGCTACGAGGTAGGTATTCGGGTTGGTGAGTTTTTAGGACGCTCTCATTACAAAGTGTTTCATACCACCGGTACAGCTGGCACATTAGCTGCAGCTGCGGCAGTTGGACGCCTACTCAAACTCAATCCAGATCAAATGCTCCACGCCTTTGGCTCTGCAGGCACGCAATCAGCCGGCCTTTGGGAGTTTCTGCGTGATGCTGCAGACTCCAAGCAACTACACACCGCCCATGCAGCCTCCACCGGCTTAATGTCTGCCTATATTGCGCAAGCTGGCTTTACAGGCGCTGAACATATTCTGGAGGGCAAGCAGGGATTAGCGGCAGGCATGTCAAGCGATAGCGACCCCAGTAAATTGGTTGATCGTTTAGGTACTCGCTGGGCTTTGGCAGAAACAAGCTTTAAGTATTACGCTTCATGTCGTCATACTCACCCCGCTGCAGATGCCCTACTTCAAGTCATGCTGGCAAACAAACTGTCGCCCAGCGATATTGCGAAAGTAGAAACCTTGGTTCACCAAGGCGCTATTGATGTATTAGGCCCGGTAACTGACCCTACTACCGTGCATCAGTCTAAATTTTCTATGGGAACGGTGCTCGCTTTGGTTGCATATTACCAATTTGCTGGCTTGCAAGAATTTGATCAGCACTTTCATGATGATGCCATCTGCGCTTTCCGTGAGCGTGTCTCTATGACGCTAGATCCAGAGGTAGATAGCGCTTATCCGCAACGTTGGATTGGCAAAGTCAAAGTTCACTTGAACAATGGGCAAATTCTGGAGGGTCGCGTAGACGAACCTAAAGGCGACCCTAGCAATACCCTATCTCGCGCAGAAATTACCGATAAAGCAATGCGCCTAGCCGCTTTTAGCGGGGGCGCTAACCCAAAAGAGATGAGCAAAGCAATTGATCCCTTGTGGAATATCCGCAAACAAGCCAAGATAGGCTTTCTACTGCCATCCACATAAGTAAACCCACCACTCGCTCCCTTATTCTCTAGATTGATATGAATCCACTCGAAACGCCACTAGGCTTTAGCACTAACTTTCTATTTGTACCAGGCACACGTCCTGAACGTTTTATGAAAGCCCTCGATAGTGGTGCTAGCGGCGTTGTCTTGGATTTAGAAGATGCCGTTGCGGAGGAAGACAAAGAGAGTGCACGTGACTCCATTCGCACCGCATGGCCTAGCTTTAGTCCTGAGCAAAAGAAGCGTCTAGTTATTCGTATAAACTCACCTGGTAGTAAATTTTATTCAGCTGACCTGATCCTTGCTCAACAACTTGAAGTTGCCTGCCTATTAATTCCTAAGAGCGAATCGCTCGACCAAATTAATGGAGCCGCCCTCATACTCCCCAATACTGCAATTATTCCCATGATTGAAACGGCAATTGGACTAGACAAACTGAAAGAAATAGCAAACTCCAATCAAGTCATTCGCCTTGCTTTGGGTAATTTAGATTTACAAGCGGATCTGGGCATGGTCTGCGACCGCCAAGAGACCGAATTGCAAACAGCGCGTTTTCAGATCGTTTTAGCATCACGACTTGCACAGATTGCCCCTCCTATTGATGGGGTTACACCCTCCACTGACGACATTGAGCGCATTACCGACGACGCAGAACGCGCAAAGCGTATGGGTTTTGGCGGAAAACTCTGTATTCACCCAAAACAAGTGGCTATCGTCATCAAGGCATTTACGCCAACTGAAGAAGAGCTAGCCTGGTCCCAACGGGTCGTTGAGGCAGACATGGCCTCCAAGGGTAGCGCTGTAAAGCTAGATGGCCGTATGATTGATCGACCTGTGGTGCTACTAGCCAAAAGAACTCTGGCAATTGCTGGTAAACACTAAGAGTTTCCTATGTCTAAAGAGTTACAAAACTGGCAAAATAATCCTGAGTTGCTTTGCACTCATATAATTTTTATTACTACCATTAGAGACTAAAATGAAATTACGTAAACCACTATTTGCCGGTTTCTATGCAATCGCTACCCTAGGATTTATTGCAGGTAATGCGTTAGCTGCAGATCCCTATCCAAATAAGCCCGTCACATTAGTTGTGCCGTTTGCTGCTGGCGGACCTACAGACGCTGTTGCTCGTCTGATTGCTGTGCCGATGGGTAAAGATTTGGGCCAAACCGTTATTGTTGAAAATACTGTTGGTGCTGGTGGCACCATTGCTGCAACCCGTGTTGCGCGCTCCGCTCCAGATGGCTACATGATTTTTATTCATCACATGGGCATGGCTACTGCACCGGCTTTGTATAAAAAATTGAACTTTGACCCGATGAAGGACTTTGAATACATAGGCCAAGTCGTGGATGTACCAATGGTGCTTTTGGGTCGCAAGAATTTCCCACCAAACAACTTTAAAGAATTAGAGACCTACATCAAGGCCAATAAGGATAAAGTAACGCTAGCAAACGCTGGTCCTGGTGCGGTGTCTCAGTTATGCGGCCTTTTGTTTATGTCGCGCGAAGGCGTGGAATTAACAACCGTTCCCTACAAAGGAACCGGCCCTGCATTAACCGATTTGCTTGGTGGCCAAGTTGACCTACTCTGCGATCAGACCACACAGACCGTTCCTTATATTAAAGATGGTTTAGTAAAAGCTTATGGCGTCACAACACCTAAGCGCCTGCCAGCCCTTCCTAACATACCTACCTTGGATGAACAAGGCTTGAAAGGTTTTGAAGTAAAAGTTTGGCACGGTATGTATGTCTCTAAAGGCACACCTCCAGCAGTTGTCAATAAAATCAATAAGGCGCTTAACGTTGCTTTAAATGATCCTGAAGTAAAGACTCGTTTAGCAGAGTCCAATATTGAAATTGTTTCACCAGCTAAGAGAACTCCAAAAGGCTTGCAAGAACATCTTGAAGCTGAGATTAATAAATGGGGTCCTGTAATTCGTAAGGCTGGAGCCTACGCTGATTAAGGGCTTACCTTAACAATAAAAAAGCCAGCATCTCGCTGGCTTTTTTATTTCTGCACATGCTTAACTTTTCGTAGATAGCTTGGTTTTTAACCCGGTCTAAACAAATATCCAGAGCGGGCTTTGTCCCTTTTCCTTCTATGGATCATTCCAATACAGGCACATATTGCCCATATGGCCAAGAAAGGATCTAGCAAGTAATCCCAAAGATTGGCAGACTCATGCCAATGGGCTGCCCAAGCCAGAATGGCGATAGCAATAATCCATACGCCCTTCGTCCAATTCGCCAAGCCACACACTAAGGCAAAAAATAGGACCGCAACTAAAAATGCAATAGATCCGTAACCCCATGCATAAGGATCGACCATTCCCAAGCCCAAGGCAAATGGATAAAAACATAATGCGATGATTGCCACGGCAAATTTGAAAACAATCGGTGCGGGCTTATTGGCTGGTAGCAATGAGATCCACAACAATAAAGTCAACACGATGCTCAGATCACCAGTCAAGCCACGCACATAGGCAACCAAGGGTAAGTTCATACCTAACGGCCAAAATAGAATATTTCCCATCAGAAGGGTTAAAAATACTTTGATAGCAAATGGAAAAGTATTTGGAGAAAACTTTTGCAAGATCCAAACACCCACTACCGCACAAGAAATAGACAATTCAATCAAAGCTATGATTTGCATAAACTGATTCATTGCTGCACCTCCTGATGAGCCGGATCTGCTTCAGTCCTGCTTACTTGCTGATAGGCATGCTTTAACCAAGCACCAGAAAAATATCGATGCCGAATCTTCTTGCGATCCCAGGTGTATACCAAATGCGCATCATCGCCAACTACAGTGATTAAGTAAGGGTATGAGAATTCTTTACGTTGAGCTTCAAGTATAGCTTCATCATCCTCTAATACCTCAATGGTTTGCCACTGCCCAGATTTGACATCGCTCATCAATAAGACCAAACGATAACGCCCATTTTCAGTATTGTTTAAAACCAAAATACGAGCGCCGCTTTTGAGAACAAGCCCAGCAACTGCAGAATTGGGATTGGCAATGGCCAAATCTTCTGACTGATGCCATGTTTGACCCGCATTTTCTGTATGACTAACCGGGATTTGCTTTGGCAACCCAGAGCTTCGTGTTTGCCGAAAATAAGCACTGGCATCTTGCGCATCATTTACAAATACGAGTGGCTGAATCGCACTGCGTCCAGAGCTCATACGACGTTTATCGATTACTTGACCCGCCTCTATTCTTAGAAACTCGCCAAAACGCCCTATCCATTCATGATAGGCTGGCAAGCCCAGTAGACCATCGGCGAACATCACATTAGGGGATTTCACGAGGGTACTTAAATTCAGTAAGGGGGAGCTAATGAGGCGTTGCGGCTTACTCCATGTCAAACCTTCATCATCCGATGTTATGGCAGAAATTGAACTACCTGCCCAACCGCCAATAGAGACGGTGACGAAGAACAATTGCAGACGACCATCGGCCAATCTGGCTGGTACAGGATTGCCTAACTTAGCGATATAACGTGAAAGCCCCTTCTCCGCACTAATGCGATCCATCACAACAATAGGCGCACTCCAGCTAGAAGACTTCAGGTCATATACGGAGCTGTAGATCGATACATCAGCAGCACCCTCGCGACTACCGGCAAACCAAAATGCTCTCACTGCACCATCTTTGAGAGCAATCATTGAAGCTGCATGGACTGAGGCAGCACCAGTATCAGGAAGCCAATGTGATTGCGGTATAGGAATGTTGATTTTGATGGGGCCTTTTGTCTTCGTTACTGCTGGCTCATCCAGAACTTCATCTACCTGGAAAGAAGGAGTAGCAAATGGCGCCCACACTGGGTGACTATCAATATGCAGAAAGCCAATCACTGCAGCAAGCAACAAAAAACAAAGGGCAATGACACGACTCATCTACAAACATCCTTTAAGTTCGATAAATCTGGGTTCGCTACCGGTGTAGAGATCAGGTACTCATTGACAAATAAATGTTTGCCAATCTGCCCCATCAACATTTCCTGAATTTCTTCATTAGAGTGACGGGCTCTCATCTCCATTCTTTGTCCAACAATCTGACAAGAATCACAGAGTGCAGGCTGAGCACCCAAAGAAGTATGCACCGCAACTAAAGAGTAGGCGGATGTCAGAGTTGCGACATCACTAGCATCTTTCGCTAAATAACCATGCAGTTTTGCACCTGGCAGCAACAATCGATACTCCTCATCCTTGGCTCGATAGTCACAAGGAATCCAAACATCCCTGCCTTGCAACTGAGCAATCGTTTCTGCCGAGTAGCGCCCTAAGCGCCCTTCTAATGGAGCAAGACTACTAGTCAACCCGCAATAAACCAAAAAGCAGGCCGCCAAAGAAATGGTTTTAGTAAAGCGTAGATTCAGTAAGCCAAGCAAGACCAGCAATATTCCTGCCGCCATGAGAATCCAATGCCAATAGGAGTAAGTCCATCCGCCAGCATCGCCCATAAATTGTGAGAACTGAAGATTGATACCAATCCATAGCAAGAGCGATAACACCAGTAATTGCAAAAGCAAGGCAATGCGGAAGCTCCATAAAGGCAACTTATCCCAATATAAGGCAATCAGCGCCGCAAAGGCTGGCATCACTGGTAAAAGGTAGCGACCTGAACGCTGACTAGGTAAGCTGAACACAATGAAAAACGCTGCTATCAAGAGCAGTAATAGAATCTCTTCTAAATTCAGAAAGCGACGTGCACGCCAGCATTGCATCAAAGTCGATATCAACACAAAGCTAAATAAGCCTGCATTAGCAATCGTCGTCAAAATTAAAAGCCAAATACTGTCGCCACCGCGCAGCAAATCCATGAAATAACTAGACTGGCGAGCAGCAAACTTACCGGCATTCTCGCCCAGCACAAATTCCTTCCAAACAGCTTCTGGATAGGGGTCCATGGCAAACCACAAGGCAAATACGCCTAGGGCAAGTACAGCAATCAGGATCAACTTATATAGGTCGCGGATAAGTGCCTGAGGAATACTCCACTGCCGCCAGCGCCAGTAATACAGTCCCAAAGCAAAAGTAGCAGGAACGATGTAGGCAAAAGATTTTGCAAATAGTGCAAGACCAAAACAAATCCCCGCCATCAATGGGAAAAAGAATTTAGATTCAAACGCACTCTTACCCCAATACAAAATCGCCATAAATGGTAGCGATACCCAAAATACTTCTGGGGGATCCGCTAAGAATGGTCGACCGTAGCGATAGGTTGCAAAAAAGGAAAGCCAAACTAATGCTGCCAATATTCCAGTTTGCGTTTTGCCACTGAAACGTCGGACTGCTAAAAATAAGAGAAATGCCGTAAGTGCGGTATATAAAACACTAGGCCAACGCAAATTTGCCAAACTCCATTCGCTTGCCCAATGCGTGCTAGCAATACCCTGCCAAAATATCAATGGCGGCTTAGTGTTTTTAATGCCATCCATTTCAGACTGCAGAGGCAGCCAATGGCTCGACTCCGCCGTCATGCGCACAATATGCATATAGGGGTACTCATCACCGTTTTTTGGCGCAAATCGGCTATCCAAACCATAAAGGTAGGTAAATACACCTAAAAGGAGTATCAATAAGGCGGAACGGTAAGAGAATGAAGCTCGCATGGCTATAGTTTATAGGGCTTATGGGAAACTCAATTAAAACCAAAGTTGGCCATATTTTCGAATGGGCTTATGAAAAATGAATCTGAAATGAATAACCCATTGCAACGCCTTCTTGATTAAGATGCTAAAAAAGCAATGTACAACTTATTACCCAGAAAATATTCCGAACGGAGATAGTCTTGATGCAAGCAAAGCATTTAAAACCCGCAATCCTTTTGTCCATTTATATTGCCATAAGTCATTGGAGCGGCTCCGCTCTTGCTCAAAACACTGATGCCAGTAATTTATACAAAAGTGGGCTAGCTGCTACTTGTGCAAACTGTCATGGAACAGATGGTAAGGGTGTGGTTGATGGTGGGATGCCGTTGATAAACAACCTTACTAGCGAACAAATACTGACTCAACTGAAAGCGTTTAAATCTGGTGCGCGTGAAGGCACCATCATGCCTCAACTAGCTAAAGGCTACTCAGACGAGCAACTCGAAACCATTGCCAATCAACTTGGCAAGAAACAATAAGGAAGCACATCATGGATCGTCGACACTTTATTGGGAATAGCGCAGCTGCCATCGGCTTACTTGCAGGCTTCTCTGGCCAAGCGAAGGCCAATTTACAAAAAGCAGAAATCCTTGTGATTGGCGGAGGGTATGGCGGTGCTACTGCTGCTAAATATTTACGCTTGTTCTCTAACAACACTGCTAAGGTGACATTGATTGAACCAAACCCTACGTTCATTTCCTGCCCGCTTTCAAACTTAGTTGTAGGTGGTTCACGCACCCTCTCTGATATCACCAGCTCTTATGACAACCTCAGCAAACGTCATGGGATCAAGATCATTCAGGATAGCGTCACCAGCATGGATCCTGATAAGAAAACAGTCAAACTCGCCTCTGGAAAAACCTTGCGCTACGATAAGGCCGTAGTTTCACCTGGCGTTACCTTGATGATGAATAGCATTGAGGGGCTTGCACAAGCCAATAAAGCTGGCGTCACACTCCAGGCCTGGAAAGCGGGTCCTGAAACTACCGCCTTACATAAACAACTCGCCTCTATGCGCGATGGTGGCACTTTTGCCATCTGCATTCCGGAAGCACCGTATCGCTGCCCTCCTGGTCCTTATGAGCGCGCTTGCCAAGTCGCAAACTATCTCAAGCACAATAAGCCAAAGTCTAAGGTGCTAATTCTGGATGCCAATCAAGATGTCACCTCAAAGGGCGCTCTATTCAAAAAAGTGTGGGCTGAGCAATATTCAGGATTGATTGAGTACTTACCAAAACACAATGTGGTGGCAGTAGATGCAAAAACCAAAATGGTTAAGCTTGAAGTTCAAGATGATATTAAGGCGGATGTTTTAAATCTATTGCCTGCAATGAGTGCTGGTGAGATTGCTGTTAAAACCGGCTTAGCCAACTCTAATGGTCGCTGGGTCAATGTCAATTTCCTAAACTTTGAATCCACCGCGCAAAAAGATATTCATGTTTTAGGAGATTCGATTCAAGTTGCCTATGCAATGCCCAAATCAGGTCATATGGCTAACCAACACGCCAAGGTAGCTGCTGCTGCCATTGTGGCAGAGCTGAGTAATTGGGAAGTAAACCCCGCACCAGTTCTCACCAATACCTGCTATAGCTTTGTAAATGACCGAGAAGTGGTTCACGTCGCTAGCGTCCACCAGTACATTGCTGCCGAAAAAACCTTCAAGCCAGTTCCAGGATCAGGAGGCCTCTCTCCAGCACCCTCCACTCTTGAAGGGATATATGCCTGGGGCTGGGCTCACAATATTTGGGCAGACAGCCTGGGTTGATCTAAGTTAATACTTAAAAAAATGAGGCTGAGCGCTTCTTTTTTGTTTACATGGCCCTATAGATACCTATGCTAAGTAAAACATATTAAATAAATCGGAGACTTTATGAGCATGACCCCTACTTCACCAAAGGATGCATCCAAACTAGAGAATGCCATTGAAAGATGGACTGTCCCCATTGGAAATTTATTTGTCTCTTTATTCCATCGGATTGCGCTATTCGGAATCGGTGCTGCAACCGTTTGGTCTGCGGCTGTTGCATTCTTGGGAATGGTCAACAAGGGCTCAGCTTCGATTGAAGATCTCCTCTTGCTTTTTATCTATCTCGAAATTGGCGCCATGGTTGGAATTTATTTCAAGACCAACCATATGCCAGTCCGCTTTTTGATCTATGTAGCGATCACTGCCGTTACTCGTCTCATCATTGACTTGGTTAATACCAAGCATGAGGCTGATATGCCCATCCTATTTATGGGGCTGACTATCCTCATTTTGGCCCTGGCTAATGCCGTCGTTCGTTACGCATCATTTAAATTTCCCAGCAGATCGGGCGAGAGTGAATAATGCTTTATAAGAGGGACTCTACTCTTCCCCCTTCACCCTCATCAAATTGATAGGGGTGAACGCCCCTATTTAAGCAGTTTCGAACGTAATCAATGCTCGCACGCAATGCATAGTAGTCATCAGACATACGTTGTGAAATATTGATATTTAAGGCCTGGTACTCGAGCAAATTGAGTCTTTTTAAATAATCATCGCGCTGTTCGTCGTTAAATCCATTGAGCAACTCTTGCTCTAAGTATTTTAAAGAGCCGTATAAACGATTAATCTTATTTTGCATTCTTCTGGCGCGATACCCAGGCAGCGCTTGCAAAATGGGATACCCTAAAACACAGAATGGCAACATTATAAAAATGAGGCGACTAATGAGCTCGGCTAGCCAAAAAGGAAAATAATTCACCAACAAAGGGTAATTATTTTTCTCGTAATGAATTGCAACAGGACTTTCAGGCAACATGGAATCCTTAAATGAGGGAAACTCTCCGCGCTCAGAAAAGAAAGATTCTTTGCCATTAATCTCTCTAGCAGCCTCCAAAAATAGAAATTGAATAGCCGGATGCATGCGGTCATCAATCAATAAATTCGTTGTTGTTGCCAACAGCTTCATATCAGTTGGTGGAAAGTTACGTGGCAAATTAAAAGCCCCCTGAGGGACATTCAAAATATTGAGATAGGGCATTAATTTGGCATAGGCTGCTGCACGTTTAAAGCTGACTAAATGCAAGGACTTATCGTTTAACAAGGCCTGTACATTGGGAGCATCATAGGAATCCACAATAAAGGTTCCATCTATCTCGCCTGCCTGCAGTGCTTTCACTGCATCATGCCCAGCAAGATTGAGAACTTGCACTCCTTTTTCATAGCCAGCGGCCTTCAGTATTTTGGTTGACTGAGCATAGGTACCGCTGCCCTCAATTCCTACAGAAATCTTTTTATTAGCAAAATGTTGAAGTACGACGCCCACCGTATCGGACTCGGTAGACTTTAGCTCAGGACCTCGATAAAACAACCAAATAGGATCGTAGGCGATTGCACCTAGGGACTGAATACCAGTCACTTCCTTGGAGTGGCCTACTCCGGCCTGGACAAAAGCAACTTGTACGGGGTCGTCACGATCTGATAAGCGATCAATATTTTCTTGCGCTCCCGTAGTAGTGACCAACTCCAGAGTAATACCCTTTGCCTTGAAAAACTCCACATACTTTTTTCCGAGATCTTCATATGAGCTACCTGGGGATCCATTAGCCATGAGGACATGTCTTGGAGGCGGTGGGTCTGCATACCACCAAATACCCATCAAGATTGTCAGCAGAAGAATCAGAAGTGGCCAAGTCTCATGCAAAAACTGAATGAAATCACTCCAGCCCTGCTGAGCGCTCTCAGTTAAGCCTAAATATGTTTCTTGAAGGTCTTGTTTAAAGCTTCCCATAAGCTACCGATCGGCAAATATTATTAATGGTAATGATAATAGGCTTATTCTGATTCTTTCAATTAGACTTTTAACACCCTGAAAACATGATAAATCTTAGAAAATCCCAAGATCGCGGCTATGCTGACCATGGCTGGCTGAAAAGCTTCCACTCTTTCTCATTTGCTGGCTACCACGACCCCCGTTTTATGGGCTGGGGAAATCTGCGCGTCATTAATGAGGATCGCGTGGCTGCAGGAATGGGTTTTGGCAAGCACAGCCATCGCAATATGGAAATTATTAGTTATGTACTATCTGGAGAGCTGGCGCACGAAGATAGCATGGCCAATATCAAAGGAATCCCGCCGGGGGATGTCCAGCGCATGAGCGCCGGTAGTGGGGTCACTCATAGCGAGTTCAATCACGCCAAAGATCAAACCACTCATTTTTTACAAATCTGGATTGAGCCCAATGTTTTAGAAATTGAGCCAAGCTATGAACAACAATCCATCCCAAAAATAGAAAAAGATGGCAAGCTGCGCATCATTGCCTCCCCTACCGGAACTGATGGTGCTGTGAAAATTAATGCAGATGCCAAGGTCTATGCTGGACTTTTTGATCAGGGTCAATCATTCGAACTAGCATTAGATCCCAATAGAAAATCCTACGTTCACCTTATTCGTGGTTCACTTGATGTGAATGGCCACATTTTAAATAGCGGTGATGCCCTCTTAATACAAGATGAAAACCAATTAGCACTCTCTCATGGAAAAAGCGCCGAAGTCTTGGTATTCGACCTCAGCGCTTAGTGTATTTCTGAAGAGCCAGGGTTAATCTAACTTAATTTTGGCCTTTTCAATCACTGTTTTCCATCGAGCAATGTCTGAAAAATACAGGTCCGAGAATTGCTGAGTATTCATCGGGGCAATTTGTACTCCAGCCTTTTGAAAACGGTCCTTCATCTCAGGGGTTTCTAGGATCTTCAAAATAGAGTTATTTAACTCCTTGATGATTCCTTGAGGCGTTTTGGCAGGCACAAATACTCCCTGCCACAAAGCCATCTCGTAACCCTTAACACCCGTCTCTTGAATTGTTACTAATTCTGGGGCACCACTAAAACGATTTTTACTGGTGACAGCCAATGCCCTTAACTTGTCGCCTTTATATAAAGGGAGGCCTACTGGCATGCCTGCGAAATAAAAGTCGATCTGTCCACCCATTAAGTCTGTAGCAGCAGGTGACCCACCTTTATACGGAATATGAATGGCTTGCAATCCAGTAGTCGCTAAAAATAATTCACCAGCCATATGATCGGAGTTACCAATTCCTGAAGAGCCAAAACTCAATTTACCTGGCTCGGCTTTAAGCATTGCCATTAAATCCGCAACGCTCTTGGCTGATGAGTTGTTATTGACAATCAGAATATGAGGAGTTGCCGCGACCCCAACGACCGGCAATAAATCTTTTTGGCCATTGAACGGCAGTTTTGGATTGGCTGCCACATTAATAGCCAGGCCATTTTGTGCGAACAAGATGGTGTAGCCATCAGGGGCGCTTTTTGCCACCGCATCTGCTGCTAGGCTTCCTGCTGCGCCGCCACGATTCTCAACAATAATGGGCTGCTTTAGAGCAATACTGAGATCATTGGCAATTATCCTGCCGACAATATCAGTAGAGCTTCCTGGCGCATAACCAATCATCATCTTGATAGGTTTATCTGGGTAGGCAGCCCAGGCTGCCCCTGCAAATACTGTAACAACAGCCGGAACAACTACTGCACCTATTACTATGTTTTTTATTAGTTTTTTAAACATATGTCTCCTCCAGTAATTTAGTATTTTTTTAAAACGTTAAAGCGGGGATGCCGCATTCCTGAGCGCAAGCATTCAATGCCTCTAGTAGCTCGGGCGAGACAGGGATACCCCTTTCACTTCTCTCTGCCATTGTTTTTGCTGCGCCTTCACCTGGCACACGAATTTCTTTAACGCCAGGCAATGTTGATGAATTTTTCAAATCATTCACTAAAGCAATTACTCTGTTTATAAACTCTTCCGTGTTTCCAAACGCACTTGGATCGACTGCAATAATCGTTTGCCCTGTGTTTGTAACCAAGTCGTGGTGAGCATTGAAATCAATTGTGCCTTTGCCAACTGCTGCATTGTTAAGCGCCCCTGCAAGCAAGCCAATCATGACTGCTAAGCCATAACCCTTATACCCACCAATGGGCAATAAAGATCCTTCGGCAGATTTTTTAGGGTCTGTAATTGGCTTACCCTGGCGATCAATCATCCAGTCATTTGGAATGGACTCTCCCTTTTGTGCAGCTACTTTTACTTTGCCATAGGCCGCTACAGTAGTTGCAATATCCAAAAGCACTGTTGGCCCATCGCCTGCTGGCACTGCAATTGCAATTGGATTGGTTGACAACAATAAGTCAATGCCGCCCCATGGCGCCATATGATTTGCGTTACCAACGGCCATATAAATACCAATGTAGCCCTGCTCCGCTAACATACGTACATATACCGATGCTGCGCCAGAATGATTGCCGTAGTGACTACCAATCCAACATACGCTGTGCTGCTTCACTTTTTCGATAGCGAGGTCGACGGCTCTATTCATCACCAAATGCCCTAAGGCATTGTCACCATTAATCAACGCAGTTGCACCCTGCTCGCGCTCAATATGAATATTAGGATTCAAATTCACGCCACCTGCCCGAATTCTTTTTAAATAAGATGGCAAACGGAAAATTCCATGACCATCCGCGCCAACGAGATCAGACTGCACCATCAGATTGGCAATGATGTCTGCATCACTTGCAGGAACTTTTTCCGCTTGAAGTGCGCTCGAGATAAAACGCTCTGCACCACTTATAGATAAATAGTTCATTGTGATTTAAGCCTCTGAGCTCGCTTTAAATTCCATGCTGTAAACATATTTATTCTCCGGATGATGCGTTACCGTAACTTCAAATAATTTATCCTGATCATCAAAATAGCGACGAATAATGACTAGACATGCAGTGTCAGGCTTGATGTGGAGTTTTTCCGCAATTTCTGGCGACACTTGAGAGGCATATACATCTACCTCCGCCCTCTCGATCCGAGCGCCATATTTTTCCTCAATCTGCTCGTACACCATTACTTGGGTATGTTCTGGATCTTTTGTCAACGAAGCAAACTGGGGCAATATATAAATATCCGTCCAGGCTATGACCTCCTCCGCCTGCTGACGCTTTCGAATTCCGCCAATGTGATACCAAGATGCTCCAATTGGCGCACCAACAATCTGACTTAGAGACTTATTTAGCTCAATAAATTCTTCGACTATGTTCTGTCGATAGGTATCCCGTGAATAACTCAGGATATCAATTGGAGAGTTATAGCTTTGGGTGAAACGACGTAAGCGCTGTCTAGACACCACTTTTGTAGGCGCGCCTTGATGGCGATAAATAAGGCCATTAGCCTCCAGAATTTGTAGTGCATGCCGTAATGTATGCCGGCTAGACTGAAAATCTCGACAAAGATCCGCCTCGGCAGGCAAGACGGATCCCACTGGCCAATCACCGTTATAAATACGCTGCTCTAGCGTTTTGGCTAGAGACTTATATAACGGTGATCGTTCACTCAATTTAAGAAAGTCCAAACATTTTTTTACCAGCAACTGGCAGATGTGCTTTCAGAATATCGCCAGATAAAGACTCGGTAATGTAGAGATCTTTTCCGTCCGCCCCACCAAAACACATATTAGCCAAATGATGGTGATGTGGGTTCTCAGAGTAGATCAAGTGGGTTGGTAACATATTGTTATCAAATCTCCAGATTCCAATACCAAGATGACATACCAACAAACCATTTTCTGAATCCATTTCAATACCATCTGGACCTGCAACACCACCTGTTAACTGTATTGCTACACCCGTCTTGGAAACAGAGCCATCAGCCATCAAAGGCAATCTCCAGATTTGCTGAGATCTAGTGGCTGCGACGAATACATGCTTTTCTTGAGTGTTCAAAGTAATGCCGTTTGGGCTTGGCACATTAAGCGCCAAACGATCCAGTTGCCCATTGGCACGCAATCTAAACACGCGACCAGTTGGGTCAGCAATACCGGTCTGACCTTGATCTGTGAAATACAAATCGCCATTCGAGGCAAAGTGTAGATCGTTCAAACCTTTAAAGTTTTCGCTATACATTGATCCTAAGATAGTTTCAATTTTTCCAGTTTTTGGATCTAGCGCCAGCAAACCTGCTTTGTAGTCGCAAATAAAAGCACGACCATCTTTATGAAACTTCATGCCGTTTGGCCAACCATCATATTGAGTAATTAGCTCCCACTCGCCCTTGGTGTCAATGCGGAAAATGCGACCAAAGGGAATGTCAACAAACCATAAATTACCTTCACGATCGAATGAAGGTCCCTCTAAAAAGCACTCAACCTCTGCACCTTGACGATTAGGATCGGACCATCCGGTACGGGATTTTTTGCGAAACTTCTCTGGCATAGTTGAAAACACTTCCGTTTTAATTTTCTCAACGGGCTGGAAAGGGTTGTGCATCGTCATGGGGGGATCTCCTAGGGTAAGTTATACGGATAAGTATGTTTTATTATTAAACAATTAAACCATAAATAATGATAACCTTAAGTCCTTGTTGATCAAAATTAATTTAAGCTGTTTATAACTTAACCGAATAGGTTGAAAAATATGAAATCTGTAGCTGTTATTGGAACTGGAATCATGGGTGCTGGCATTGCAGCCGGCTTTATTGCCCAAAACATACCCGTAGTGATTCTGGGGAGATCAAAAGACAAGGCTGACGCCTGCTTGGATAAAGCCATCAGCCTTGCAAAAAAAATAGGTATGGTTGGAGACAATGCCGCTAAAGATGATGCTGACATAAAGAAGCAGCAATTCATTGGGGTCCTAGAGGATTGGCAGGACTGGAATCAATTCTCCTGGGTGATTGAGACTGTTGCCGAGAACTTAGAACTAAAACAAAAAGTTTTCCAACACCTTGATCAAGTGGTGCCACTAGATATTCCTATTGGCAGCAATAGCTCAGGCTTCCCCATCAGCAAAATTGCAGAAGGCCTCAAAACTGCAAACCGTATGATGGGTGCGCACTATTTCATGCCCGCAGAAGTTGTTCCTCTGG
Organism: Polynucleobacter sp. AP-Kaivos-20-H2; assembly: GCF_018882215.1. GTDB lineage: Bacteria > Pseudomonadota > Gammaproteobacteria > Burkholderiales > Burkholderiaceae > Polynucleobacter. Next base: position 707,548 of record NZ_JACVOX010000001.1, read on the forward strand.
TTGAGATTGTTATGGGACAAAAAACAGAGCTCAAATATGCGGAGCAAGCTTGCGAACTGTATCGGGCTATCGAAAAGAAGCCCGTCCTGGTAAAGAAGGATATTCCTGGATTTTTAGCGAACCGTATTCAACATGCTTTGATGAGAGAAGCGCTCTCGCTCGTACAAGAGGGAATTGCTACGCCAGCCGATATTGATGATGCGGTGAGATATAGCTTTGGCTTCCGTTACGCCGCTGTAGGCCCGATGACACAAAAAGAAATTTCAGGCTGGGATGGAATGGCGAATGCCGCTAAGGAAATTTATCCTTCGCTTTCTAATATCACTGCCTTACCTCCAAAAGTAGTGCAACTCATGGCCGATGGGAAAACAGGTATGAAAGCTGGGGAAGGATTTAGGAAGTGGACCCCGGAAGAAATCAAAACTGTTTCCGACTCCTACTCTCGTAGGTTGAAGGCTGCTTTTGACGTTCTCAATATTGAATGATTGAGTAATCTTGAGCTACAGCATCTTTCACAAGATCGAGGTTGGGAGTAATCCCGATGCCAATAGAGCTCAATTGAGCGATATCAAGATGGCCATGCGTTGCCGTTAATGGACGATCGCAGATATCAAAGCGTAGATATTGATTTGACATGCTAAATCCCCAAGGCACATCTCCTATCGCAAAACCGATGGATGCTGTTGCAGCCCCCGCTAGAGATGTTTCTGCTACTTTGCAAGCTAAGTTGAGTTTTAGATTATTTGCTCGCAAGGTTTGTGCGCTTTTGCAGGCCGCCAGTACACCGCCAGTTTTAATAAGTTTTAGACTAGCGCCATCAAGGGCCTTAGCTTTCACAAATTCCTCTATCTCATCTGTGCCATGGATAGATTCATCCAAGCCAATTGGAATTGGGGATTGCTGCTTGAGCAAGACGAAATCAGCCATTGCAGAATCTGCGTTAATCAGCTGTTCAGCAAATGACAGTTTGCACGCCTGCTTTGAGGTGCAAAACTGTATAGCCCCTTCTAATGACATGGCACCGTTAGCATCCACTGAAATGACGTCGCCCTCTAGCAGATCTGAGAGCGCCTTGACTCGACGTAAATCCTCTTCAACTGATAAAGAACCAATCTTTATTTTCCAATGCTTAAATCCTGCTTCACGAAATAATTTAGCGTCAGCGATTTCTTTTTCCAATGAACCGCCAAGCATGCGCAGCAAGGGAATCTGGGCCACTTCCGGTGAAGCAACGCCTACAGCAAATGAGCGCAAATATTTCCATAGCGCGATCGAATTTTTCTGTGTATACAGATCAAGTAATGCCATCTCCAAACAAGACTTAGCTGATGGATTGCCATACAAAATTGCATCAAATAGTTTAGAAAAATCCTTAGGATCACCCCACTCAATTGCACGTGCTTTTTCCACCAAATACTTTACGCTCGCTAATAGGCTCTCGAGAGTCTCGCCAGTCATGAGGGGTGCAACAGATGCCTCACCCCAACCTTGGCGACCCTCTTCATCGGTGAGGCAAAGCAATACAGTTTTGGCATCCACAATCACTTCTTTAGCCATCTTGATTGGCTCAATGAGTGGAATTGAAAGCGGGAAGATGGTTGCCTGAGTGATTTTCATTTTTTTACACAACATTTAAATAAGAATAAACAATAAGAATACGGAGAACATTACATGAGAAAAATCTTTATTGCATTATCGCTAGTTAGCATAGGCTTTACCAACAGCATACAGGCGCAGAGCTATCCCACTCAACCCATCAAGCTAATCGTTCCATTTGCTGCGGGTGGGCCTTCTGATGTTTTGGCGAGAGGTTTTACTCCCAAACTTGGCGAAAACCTTAGTCAACCTATCATTATTGAAAACAAGCCGGGCGCAGGCGCTAATCTTGCCGCTGAGTATGTAGCCAATTCCAAACCCGATGGCTACACCCTTTTTCTGATGATGGTGGGCACCCAAGCTATTAACGAAACGCTTTATAAAAAACTGAATTACAACCTCGTTAAAGATTTTGCTCCTGTCAGCTTGGTCGCATCTTCATCGCTATTATTTGTCGCTAACCCATCGGCACCTTTCAAAACAATTCCAGAACTCATTGCCTATGCGAAAGCTAATCCCAATAAAGTAAGCTTTGCCTCATCAGGTGCTGGGACACCACTTCACCTAGGTGGCGAACTATTTAATACGCAAGCGGGAACCGATATTCTGCATGTGCCTTATAAGGGCGCCGCACCAGCATTAACTGATGTACTTGGTGGTCAAATTGAAACTGCGCTTGTTGGTACGCCTGCAGCTTTACCCTATGTGCGTTCTGGAAAATTGATCCCACTAGGTATTACCAGTCTTAAACGCTCTCCAAGCGCCCCAGAAATTCCAGCGATTTCAGAGTACCTACCTAAATTTGAAGTTGAGCTTGTATACGCAATCGTTGCACCAGCACGGACACCAAAAGTGATTGTCGACAAACTGAATGCACAACTCATCAGTGTGCTTAACAATCCAGAAATCAAAGCGCAAATTAATGGAAAGGGCTTTGAAGTGGTCACCAGTACCCCAAACTATTTGGGTGACTACATTAAGTCCGAAGTGGCTAAGTGGGCCCCTATTGTTAAGAAATCTGGCGCAACTGCTGAATAATTAAACTATTGAATCGAAAGAAACCGATGATTGAGATCTCTGAAAAAAAACTGGCTGGCCCTGTTATTCGTCTGCATCCTAATGACAATATTGTGGTCGCACGGGTTGATGTTGGAATTGGTGCTGAAGTTCCTAGCGAGAACTTTACAAGTCGCAGCCAAGTGCCTGCTGGCTACAAAATTGCTACCAAAAAGATCCTCAAGGGCGAGCCAATTCTGAAATACAACGTCACGGTAGGTTTTGCGAATACCGACATTGAACCCGGCACGATGGTACATAGCCACAATACCGAGTTTCGCGAGTTTGATCGTGACTATGCTTATGCAAGCGAATATAAGCCGACCCAATTATTACCTGAAGATCAGCGCGCTACATTTCAGGGTTATGTCAGACCCAATGGAAAAGTAGGAACACGTAATTTCATCGGCATCCTATCGACAGTAAATTGTTCGGCAACTGTTGTGAACAAAATTGCAGATTGGTTTACCCCTGAAAGATTGAAAGATTTTCCTAATGTAGATGGAGTCGTAGCGTTTAGTCATGACATCGGCTGTGGCATGGAGATGAGTGGTGAGCCGATGCAATTACTTCGCCGCACTATGGCTGGATATGCTCGTCACCCCAACCTAGCGGCTGCTCTAATTGTGGGTCTTGGTTGCGAGCGCAATCAATTAAAAGGTTTGATGGAGCAGGAGGACCTGGCCGAAGGCAATACTCTGCATACCTTCATCATGCAAGAATCGGGTGGTACGCGCAAAACTATTGAGGCTGGCATCGAAGCTGTCAAAGCACTTCTGCCTGCGGCTAATCAAGTAAAACGGGAAACGGTATCAGCAAGTCACCTGACTGTTGGCTTGCAGTGTGGTGGTTCCGATGGCTTTTCATCAATTACAGCCAATCCTGCACTAGGTGCTGCGATTGATATTTTGTCCCGTCATGGTGGCACTGGCATTCTTTCGGAAACCCCAGAGATTTATGGTGTAGAGCACACCCTTACCCGCCGCGCTGTTAGCAAAGAAGTGGGTGAAAAGCTCATTAAGCGAATTCGCTGGTGGAAGGATGAATACTCTGTTGGTAGAGATGTGCAAATTAACGGGCAAGTAAGTCCCGGCAATCAAATTGGTGGTTTAGCGAATATTTTTGAGAAGTCCCTAGGCTCCTCCATGAAGGGTGGCACTGGTCCTCTAATGGAAGTCTATAAGTACGCAGAGCCAGTGAGCACTAAAGGCTTTGTATTTATGGATACCCCGGGATTTGACCCCGTATCCGCCACTGGCCAGATCGCTGGCGGCGCTAATCTGATTGCCTTTACCACCGGTCGTGGATCCATGTTCGGCTCTAAGCCTGCGCCCTGCATCAAATTAGCCACCAATACGCCAATGTACCAGCGCCTTACTGAAGATATGGACATTAATTGCGGTGAGATTTTGGATGGCACCGTCTCCGTTCAGGAGATGGGTCAGCGGATATTTGAGTTATTCCTGCGTACTGCCTCCGGGGAGGCCTCCAAAAGCGAACTTCTTGGCCTAGGAGATTATGAATTTGTTCCATGGCAAATTGGGGTAATGAGCTAAGAGAACTGTAGAATCAATCTTATTAGCTCAACCCAGACAGAAATCAAACTGAAACAGGCTTATGAAATTTAGGGATTACTACGAAACTCTTGGCGTAGCTCGTGGCGCCACTGAAGCTGAGATTAAATCAGCCTATCGCAAGATGGCGCGCAAGTTCCATCCGGATGTTAATAAAGAGCCTGGTGCTGAAGAGCAGTTCAAGCAAATCGGCGAAGCTTATGCCGTTTTAAAGGACACTGAGAAACGCGCAGCCTACGATCGCTTTGGCGAGAACTGGAAAAACGGTCAAGACTTTACCCCTCCGCCAAATTGGAATGAAGGCTTTGAATATTCTGATGACGGCTTTGGCGGTGGTCATCCAGGTTACGGTGGCGGTTTTGAAGGTGATCAAAGCGAATTCTTTGAATCTCTGTTTGGTCGCGGCAAACATCGCCAAGGTGGTCGTGGTGGCAATCCTCGCCAGGGTATGAATTTCAAAGGCCAAGATCATCACGCCAAAATTTTGATTGATCTCGCAGATGCCTATAACGGAGCTAAGCGCACTATTGCATTACATATGCCCGTGCAAGATGCAAGCGGCCACGTCAGTACCCAAGAACGCAAGTTAGATGTCAGCATCCCTAAAGGCATTAAGGCTGGCCAAAATCTGCGACTCTCTGGACAAGGTGGCCCTGGTGTTGGCGAGGGCCCTGCTGGTGACCTCTATCTCGAAATAGAATTTCATCCTAACGCTATTTATCGCGTAGAAGGCAAGGATGTCTTCATCGATATTCCTTTGGCGCCGTGGGAAGCGGCACTGGGTACTACCGTCAACGTCCCCACTCCTGCAGGCAGTACTTTAGAATTGAAGATCCCCGCCGGAACTGTTGCTGGTCGGAAGATGCGCCTTAAAGGTAAAGGCATACCAAGTTCAGAGCCAGGTGATTTATATGCGGTACCTTCTATCGCCTTGCCTCCTGCTGATACTGAATCACAAAAAGAAGCTTATCAAGCCTTTGAGAAGGCTTTTGATTTCAACCCTAGAACACACTTGAAGAGATGATTGATATGACACAAACCAATATCACTTGGATTGAAGGTGCTGTTGTAGAGAATGAGGTGCACATGACCATTGTTGAACTCTCTCATGCCTCACGCACACCTGAAGATCTCATCATGACCTGGGTATCCGAAGGTGTTTTAAGTCCAGCCGGCTCTTCACCTCAGAATTGGCGCTTTAGTGGCGACTCTTTGCGAAGAGCAAAAACCGCGGCACACCTCACCCATGATCTCGAGTTGAATGTGCCTGGGGTTGCCTTAGCACTAGACTTGCTTGATGAAATCGCCCAGTTGCGCGCTCGTTTACCTCGCGACTAGGCTATAGCACTAAGACTCTGAACGACTCAATAACTGCTCCCAGCGTTGTAGCTTTTGATCTAAGTCAGCAGTGATTTCACTCAAGCGCGCTTGCATGCTCGCTGCCAACTCAGGTTCATTTTTATAGAGATCGGGATTGCTCATGGCAATACCAATGTCGGCCTGCTCAGTTTCCAATGTCTCGATCTGTAATGGCAAAACTTCCAGTTCTTGGCGCTCTTTGCCATTGAGCTTCTGAACTCCACTCTTAGCTACAGGCTTAACTTCTGTCTTAGCTTCTGTCTTAGCTTCTACCTTTGCCTCTGCTTTGACCTCAAGCTTATCTACAGATTTTGTGTTGGCATTGGCAGTGGCAGCACGAATTTTGTCTGAGCGCGCTTTCTGGATTTTCCAATCCTCATAACCCCCTTCGTACTCACGCCAGAAGCCATCACCCTCGTTGGCAATAATGCTAGTGACGACGTTATCTAGGAAGTAACGATCATGACTGACCAAGAAAACCGTGCCCTTATAGTCTTGCAAGAGTTGCTCAAGCAAATCTAAAGTATCAATATCTAAATCGTTAGTAGGTTCATCCAAGACCAAGACGTTTGCAGGCCGCGCAAATAGGCGTGCTAGTAATAAACGATTACGCTCACCACCCGATAAAGTACTTACTGGGGAATTGGTTCTCTCAGGAGCAAATAAGAAATCGCTCAGGTAACTCTTAACGTGCTTTTTATTGCCATTGATTTCAATCCACTCACTACCTGGGCTAATGTAATCTTCCAGCGAAGCATTCAGATCCAAACCTTCGCGCATTTGATCAAAGTAAGCGACCTCAATACGTGTACCCATAGTTGCGGTACCAGAGTCTGGCGCAATAGTTCCCAAAATCAATTTCAGCAAAGTTGTTTTGCCTGCGCCATTAGGACCCAGTAAACCAACCTTATCACCGCGCAAAATCGTTGCCGTGAAATCTTGCACAATCGGACGATCATAGGTTTTGCTAACGTTTTGAAGATCAGCCACAATCTTGCCGCTTCGATCTCCAGCAGAAACAGCCAACTTCACCTGCCCCATCGCATCTCTGCGTTCGGCACGGCTACTCCGTAATTTTTCTAAACGGGCAATTCGGGCAACGCTTCGAGTGCGGCGTGCCTCAACCCCTTTACGAATCCAGACCTCTTCTTGCGCCAATAATTTATCGGCACGAGCATTAGCCAAAGATTCAGAATTCAGTTCTTGTTCTTTTAAAACTTCATATTGTGTAAAGTTACCAGGGTAGCTACGGAGGATGCCGCGATCGAGCTCAACAATCTGGGTGCAGACGTTATCCAAGAAGGCGCGATCATGGGTAATCAAAATGACTGAGCCTTGATACTCTTTGAGCAATTCCTCTAACCATGCAATCGAATCCAAATCCAAATGGTTGGTTGGCTCATCAAGTAGCAGCACGTCAGGCATCTCAACTAAAGCACGCGCTAAGGCAACCCGTTTCTTAGTGCCGCCAGAAAGTGTATTGATTTTGAGATCAGTCTCTAAGTGCAAACGATCTAATGTTTCATAAACACGTTGCTCCCAATTCCAACCGCTCAAAGCCTCTAATTGCGACTGCACTTCGTCAAGACGATCATGGGAAGCATCATCCCATTCACCAACGCTAAGAGCCTCGTATTCCTCGCGCAAGGCCTTAGCTTGAGCAACGCCTTTCGATACCGCCTCGAAGACAGTCTCTTCAGCCTCAAATATAGGCTCTTGAGGAACATAAGCAGTTCTGAGGCCTTGCTGATATTGCAACAGGCCATCATCCATTTTTTCTATACCGGCCAATATCTTCAACAAAGAAGATTTACCAGTGCCATTGCGGCCAATTAAGCCAACACGTTCACCAGATTCCAGTGAGAAAGCGGTGTTTGCGAGGAGGTCAACGTGGCCAAAAGCCAGTTTTGCATCAGTGAGTACGATTAAAGCCATGCTGACATTATCGTCATTTCCTCAAAAGAGGAGATATTTCTGCTCATTTCGGGAAGACTTCTCCTTCCTTGCAGGCCATGCGGGACTTGGTAGGTTGGACTAGTCAAAAAATAGAGCCCCTAAGGGGCTCTATCTTAAGACCTAAGAACTAAATTCTTAGAACTTGTAAGTCACACCAACAGCTGGCATCCATGGATTCAATGTCAACTTGCCAGATGCGCCGGCAAGCGCTCCGCTACCAGTTACATTGGTATTCATAGTTGCATATTTCACATCAACGTTTAAACCCCAATTTTTATCCAGCATGTAATCCATGCCAACTTGACCAACAAAACCAACGCTTGACTGATCAACTTGAACCTGATTTCCGAGCGCAGGGAAATTTTGACGATTTCCAAAGATGGTGTAATTGATACCAGCGCCAACATAAGGTTTAAAAGCACCTAAATCAGTAAAGTGGTACTGAGCTAAAAGTGATGGCGGCAAAGCTGTAATCTTACCGGCGTTGGCACTACCTGGGCCATAAGTAATATTCACCTGCTGCGGCCATGTCAACACCAATTCAGCAGCAATATTTTTTGTGAAAAAGTAAGAAACATCAAACTCAGGAATAACTTGATTTTTAGCTTTTACGTTTGCGGCTTGAACCAAGCCAGACTGTCCATTTTGCCAAAGCAGATCCACCGCACGGACACGCAACATCCATGGATTTTCTTCTGCTTGAGCTTGAGCCGCGATTGGGGCTAAGGATGTTACAGCAGCCATTGCTGCTATGAGTGTCTTAATACGCATGATGGTTTCCCTTTTTCTTATCAATTTCGATGAAATCATTTTCGAATTGATGAAGGGAGTGCAATTTGATGTAAATCAAATTGACTGAGGCTGGAGATTTTTTATTGGTTAAAAAGCAACAGAGTTTTTGGGCTTATTTGATCTAGATCAAATTACCTCAGACTTACCCTTACAGAACCTTGGAATAGGTCCCTTTGGCTCGAGATTCTCTGAGGTGCCGATCAAAAGTCATGGCTACCCGTCTAGCAAGTAGACGACCTTTGGTGGGAACCAAAATACTTTCACCCTCCCAGTTGAGGAGACCAACCTCCTCTAGACTCTTGAGCTCTTCTATTTCCGTCTTAAAGTAATTTGAGAATTCAATTTGATGTGATGTTGCAAAAGCTTTGGTGTCTAAGGCAAATTGGCACATCAACTCACCAATTAACTCACGGCGCATCAAATCGTCTTCATCAAGACGCAAACCTCGGAGCACCGGTAAGTAACCAGCATCTAATGCCTCGTAATATTCATCCAAAGTGCGCACATTCTGAGAGTAGCAATCATCCACTTTACCAATTGAAGAAATTCCAAATGCTAGAAGATCGCATTCTGCCTGAGTGGAGTAGCCTTGGAAATTGCGATGCAACTTACCTTTTCGTTGGGCAATAGCTAATTCATCATCTGGTTTAGCGAAATGGTCCATGCCAATAAAAACATATCCTGCCTCACCTAAGCGTGCAATAGTATTGGAGAGAATATCCAGCTTATCTGCTGCCGCAGGCAAGTCAGCTTCAGCAATACGGCGTTGCGGCTTAAAGATATGTGGCAAGTGTGCGTAGTTATAGACAGAAAGACGATCGGGATTCATAGCCAATACCGCATCAACCGTTTCCTTGAAAGTCTCTGGCGTTTGCTTTGGTAGGCCATAGATCAAGTCAACGCTTCTGGATTTAAACCCATGCTTTCTAGACCAATCCATAACTGCCTGTGTCTCTTCAATCGTTTGTACGCGATGAACAGCCTCTTGAACTGCCAAGTTGAAATCCTGCACACCCAAGCTAATGCGGTTAAAGCCCAGATGAGCCAAGAGTGCAATATCTTGCTCAGTAACGCGGCGCGGATCAATCTCAATCGAATACTCACCGCCAGGTAGTAACTCAAAATGCTCGCGAGTGTACTGCATTAACTCTGTCATTTCTTCATGCGATAGAAAAGTGGGGGTACCACCACCCCAGTGCAATTGTGTAACGGGAATCTTTTTCTGAGCACCCATGGCCTTAGTCACTATGGCCATTTCTTTAGCGAGATATTTGATGTATTTGGCGCTACGCCCATGATCCTTGGTGATGATCTTGTTGCAGCCACAGTAATAACAAATATTGGGGCAAAACGGTAAATGGAAATATAAGGACAGTGGCTCATTAGCTTTGGCCACCCGCTCCAGCGCTCCTAAATAGTCAGCCTCAGAAAAATCCCCATGAAATCGATCAGCACTGGGATAGGACGTATAGCGCGGCCCATTGATATCAAACCTTTTCAACAGCTCTGGATGAAAAAGTACTTCTTTTTCTTCGACTGATGAATGAGTTGCTACGGGGTTCATAGGATTCTTATGTGGTGTTTACTTTGACAGATAGTCTAACGCCACTGCTTCTGCTACTTTAATCCCATCAACTCCTGCAGACAAGATTCCACCCGCGTAACCGGCGCCCTCACCTGCTGGGTAAAGGCCTTTGATATTTAGGCTTTGATAGTTTGCGCCTCGAGTAATTCGCAAAGGGGAGGAAGTGCGCGTCTCTACGCCGGTTAAGACAGCATCTTTCATAGAGAAGCCTTTAATTTGCTTCTCAAAAGCAGGAATCGCTTCACGAATCGCCTCAATGGCATAAGCAGGCAAGCTTTCTGCCAGATCCGTTAAATGAACACCCGGCTTATACGACGGCATCACACTACCAAACTGAGTGGAAGCCTTCCCTTCTAAAAAATCGCCAATCAGCTGACCCGGCGCTTCATAAGTTCTACCACCTAATTCAAAAGCCTTTGATTCAATAGCACGCTGAAACTCAATGCCTGCTAATGGGCCGCCTGGGTAATCTTCTGGCGTAATGCCAACAACGATGCCCGCATTGGCATTTCGTTCGTTACGAGAATATTGGCTCATGCCATTGGTTACAACTCGATTCGGCTCGGAGGTAGCAGCGACTACTGTGCCACCAGGGCACATGCAAAAACTATAGACAGAACGACCATTTTTGGCGTGATGGACTAATTTGTAATCTGCCGCACCAATTAACTCATTGCCCGCATGAGGACCAAGGCGTGCTTTATCGATCAGTGACTGTGGGTGCTCAATCCGAAAGCCAACAGAAAAGGGTTTAGCTTCCATGAAGACGCCAGCATGATGCAAGGCTTCAAAGGTATCCCGTGCACTATGCCCTAAAGCCAAGATGACATGGTTGGCAGGTAGATCTGCCTGCCCCTCAATCTTGACCCCGGTAATTTGCTCATTCTCAATATCAAAGCCAATCACCTTTTGCGAGAACCGAATCTCACCGCCTAAGTCAATAATTTCTTGACGCATCTTCTCTACCACGCCAACTAGCCGGAAGGTGCCGATGTGGGGCTTAGCTACATAGGTAATCTCTGCGGGAGCGCCGGCTTTCACAAACTCATAAATGACCTTGCGTCCATAAAACTTAGGATCTTTGATTTGACTATATAACTTACCATCTGAAAACGTACCAGCCCCACCCTCGCCAAATTGCACATTGGATTCTGGATTTAAAACATTCTTACGCCACAAGCCCCAGGTATCTTGAGTGCGTTCACGAACTTTTTTTCCACGCTCAAGAACAATTGGCTTAAAGCCCATTTGCGCTAACACTAGAGCAGCAAAAATACCGCATGGGCCAAATCCAACGACTACTGGGCGCAGTGCTTTTCCAGAGTCTATAGTTTCAGGGGCTTTTGCTACAAAGTGGTAGCTCGTATCCGGGGATGGTCTTACATGAATATCTCCAGAAAATTGCTTCAGAAGAACATCTTCATGTTTTGCAGATAAGTCAACCGTATAGATAAAAGAGAGAGCGACGTTCTTTCGAGCATCGTAACTACGCTTAAAGACTTCAAATCGTATTAAGTCTTTGGCATCTAGATTGAGACGCTTCAATATCGCCTTCTCCAAAGCTTCTGGAGCATGGTCAATTGGTAGACGTAATTCAGTAATACGGATCATGGGTTTTACGGCACACAGTAATTTGAGGCATTTCCAGGCTCATCAGGAGCCCTAAGCCAAATAATACTGGTTATAAGCTCACTCAGGCCAGGAGTTAGTTCATAAAGGCGATAATAGGTCATGGCTCTACGCGCAACTATCCACAAAGCCGACCTTCATGTCGCAGATTCTGACCGCCACTACTATGGCAGCCATTCATTAACTATTGCTAAGCACCCTTCTGAGACTGAGCAGCGGATGATGATCCGCATCATTGCCTTTGCATTGCAGGCAAATGAGGATCTAGTGTTTACAAAGGGTTTGAGTGATACCGACGAACCCGATCTGTGGATTAAAGATCTTACCGATGCAATCAAGTTATGGATTGAAATCGGCCAACCAGACGAGCGTCGTATTCTGAAAGCCTGTGGTCGTGCTGATCAAGTGATTGTCTATTGCTATGGCGGACATACCAGCAAAATCTGGTGGGATGGTATTGCCAACAAACTCAATCGTGCTCGCAATTTACAAATAGTCTCTATTCCAGCAGAACAAGCGGAAGAGCTGAACAAGTTGGTTGAGCGCAGCATGGTGATCCATGTCAATGTGCAAGATGGCGAAGCATATGTTTCCTCCGATAAAGGTCAGGTCACCATTACCCCAGAGATTTGGCGCAACAATCAATAGGCGTTATAAATGAAGGTAGTAGTTTTTGATACCAACGCATTGCTAGATCTTTTTGTCTTCAATGACTTTAGAGCACTTCATTTAAAACAAGCATTGATTGAAGGCAAAATAGATGCCCTAGCAACTCCAATCACTTTAGAAGAATTTACTGATGTGATTGCTCGCCCCCTGTTTTCGCTTGATGAAGTGCAACAAGAGCAAATTCGCGAGCAATGGCATGGTTTAACAAGAATCATGGATGATAAAAACTTGGTCAAAGCGCCCTGGATATGCCAAGACCCAGATGATCAAGTCTTTTTAGATCTTGCTTACACCGCAAAGCCCTGCATCTTAATCAGCAAAGACAATGCAGTGCTGCGATTTGCGAATCAGGCTGCAAAAGAACAAGTATTGATTACCGCAGATTACAACGCAGCGATCTTATAGGCTTTGCGCGGCCTGTGCGGCAATCTCAAAAGATCTGAGACGAGCCTGATGATCGAAAATTTGCCCAGTCAAGATGATTTCGTTTGCGCCAGTAAGATCCAACCAACGACGCATCCCCTTCTTTACTGTCTCTAGCGAACCCACTACTGAAACCTGCAAGGTATGATCTGCAGCTGCTCGTTCATGAGGCTCACAAAATTCATTTATGTCAGCAATTGGGGGCGGTAATTGTCCGCGAGTATTGCGCCGCATTCTGACAACATTTTGTTGCAGAGTAGTAAATAGATGTTGAGCTTCTTCATCGGTATCCGCAGCAACTACATTCATCACAAATGCTGCATACGGTTTAGCTTGCTGAGCTGATGGCTTAAAGAGCTCAAGATAAATCTTCATTGCCTCTAAAAGCTGCTCTGGCGCAAAGTGAGAAGCGAAGGCATAAGGTAAGCCAAAGTGAGCGGCTAATTGAGCTCCATACAAACTAGAACCTAAAATCCAGATCGGAACATTGCTATCGATTCCTGGTATCGCCTTTACAGATTGCCCTTCTTGTAACGGGCCAAAATAATGCTGTAACTCACGGACATCCTGCGGAAAGCGATCATCACTGCCCAATAAGTCCCTACGCAATGCCCTAGCAGTCATTTGATCGGTACCGGGTGCACGGCCCAAGCCAAGCTCAATTCTTCCTGGGTATAAAGCTTCTAGGGTGCCAAATTGCTCAGCAATCACTAAGGGAGCATGATTTGGCAACATGACGCCACCAGAGCCCACTCGGATATGGGAGGTGCCAGCAGCAATATAGCCAATCAAGACTGCAGTTGCAGAGCTCGCATTGCCCGTCATATTGTGATGCTCTGCTACCCAATAGCGGGTATAGCCCCATTTTTCGGCATGCCTTGCCACATCCAAAGAGTTACGAAGTGCATCGGCAGCAGTAAAACCCTGAGGAATCGGAGATATATCTAGAATGGAGTATGGGATGGAATTTGCCATCGCTAGATCATACCGAGAAAGTGCATTGTTGACATGATTAAACCCAAAATGGCCGATCCTGACGATGGCCTCTTTAAGCCAGGCAGTAAATTGCGACACATTAAGACTGGTGGATTTTATAAGGTTGTCTTCTTGGCTAATGTAGAAGCAAATCTGGAGCCAGCTTATGTTTACGAATCCATGCAATCGCATGATTTTTGGATTAGACCTAAAGCAGAAATGGAAGATGGGCGCTTTGAGCTTATCTCAGAATAGAAAGTAAGTTATGTCAGAAGAACGCATCACTAATCTAGAAATCAAATTGAGCTTCACGGAAGACTTAATTGAGAAACTCAATGAGACAATCTACAAACAGCAACAGCAAATCGAATTTCTGTATCGCGAGTTAAAGGCAATCAAAGAGCAAGCCGGCAGTGGCGGCGGAGGCGGGAGTTCTAAAGATGAAATCCCCCCACACTATTAATCAGCTGCTAATATAGTCATTAGGCATAAACCCCTTACAACATAAGCAAAGGAATATCCATGAGCAACTTAACTTTATTTCTAGTCCAGTGGGGCCTGACTTCTTTATCTCTTTGGGTTGCCAGCTATATCTTTAGTGGCTTGCGCTTTGCAGATGGTGGCTCACTATTAATCGCTGCCCTACTCTTGGGATTTGCCAATGCCATCGTCAAGCCTTTGCTCATTCTTTTCACGCTGCCATTAACAGTAGTAACCATGGGCCTCTTCTTGCTCGTGATTAATGCCTTGGTATTGATGCTGGTTTCTACAGTGGTGAGTGGCTTTACGATCTCCAGCTTCTGGACAGCGTTCTTTGCCAGCATCTTTATTTCTTTATTTAGCCTCTTTGTCAGCGGCTTAGTTTTTTAAGAAGCTGATTTACGAGCTTAGCTAGGCTTACTTGCTAGCAGGATAGATGTCCGACCAAGAGTGCAGTGCTGTTTTACATGGCTGCGACTTGGTCGCCAATGATTTAGCATTCTCCGCCGCGATACTTATGCCGCCGGTTAAGAAGCCTAACCCAATAGAGACGGCGCTATTCACCACTCCTGCCTTATTCACTCCAGTTTGCGGGTTTTGTAATGTTCCCTCAATCTTTACAAGTCCGGCCAGATCCAAGCCCGTTGTAAGGCCTGATTTTTCTCTTGGATTAATACTGATATTGAGAGCCTCGTTGGCAAGATTGATTGTGCCCGCTAAGGTGATATCAAGACGGTCCGTCTCAATGCCAACTGAATTCTGAATATTTACCATCCCGCTATTGATGGGTAAGTAGGCAACAGCACAATTCAAAGTAGTTTGATTGGATTTCTTATACATCGGATTGATTGCATCTATTACAGTGATGACAAAGTCCCCGCCTTTATTGATGAACTTCGAATCTAATTTACTTTGACCCACTGAAACCTGAATAGCCCCATTAGCTCGACTAACCATTTGATGTGGGCTCACACCACTTCCCTGTAAGTTCCAGGCCACTTTTGTATCACCACCAGAAACTCTAGCGCTTGAATCGGTGACGGCAATAATCTGCTCTAAGGCAAAGTCTTTAGCAATACCCTTCACAGAAATCTTAGGCGCAGGGCTCGTGAACTGATTAATGGACAGCTGTGCTTGGGCACTTCCCTTACCTACATTAAAGCTGATATCACTCGCATCAATCCTATCTTTCTGAAATTGAAGTGTCGTTTTAAAGTTCGTAAATGGCGCCTGATGCGGAATCCCAAGCTCAGCAATATTGATATTAATAAGGCCATCAGCCAAAGGCAAAAGATCAAACGGCAATGCGTCATCGGTGAATAAATACTTTCCTTGGGCCTTATGTGTAGATGCTTGGGAAGTTTTTCCAGCTGATCCAGCAATAACAACAGAACCCGCTAAGGGTGCTAAATCAAAGGACTTTGAGTTGAGATTGATATTGAATTTTGGCAATAGATCTGGCTTTTTATCGATCTCGCCCGAAATTGCAAGCGACTTACCGTTTAAAGTCAAAACTAAATCGAGATCTAGGTTTACTGGAGATTGATTCCAAGCGAAGTAAGCATTACGCAGTGAAGTTGTTTTGCCTTTTAGGTTCAATGTGTAATTAGTGCGCTGCACATCTACCAGAATCGTAGACTTCCCATCGCTAGCATCTAAAGAAAGTTTAGGAATACTAATCGGGCTGGCTGCTTTTTGTCCGTCTTGATAATTGATACGGGCATCTACGACATCAAGAGTTTTAATGGAGACAAGGGCATTACTAGAAGAATCGCTAGTTGCAGACTGTGTTGGCAAACCACTGGCAACTATCGTAGGCGGAGTGAGATTCCAATTACCCTCCCCAGCCTTATTGGTTTGTAAGTTTGCTTCTAGTCCCCTGATACCGATTCTGCTGATTTCAACGCTACCTTTCAGAAGCGGAAGTATCCTAATATCTAACTCAATGTTCTTGAATATGAACATGTCAGGAATGCTTGCCCATGAGGCATTGCTCAGAGACACCTGTTCTGCTTTTACGCTAATTGATGGGAAAAGGCTCAGACTGACTGGACCGGTGATTTTCAACTCACGCCCAGTAGCCTCTTTTACCGAAGAACTCAGGAGCTTGGTTACCTGGGCAGGATTTACAAAAGAGGACGCGTACCATGCGCCCAAACCCATTATGGCAAGACAGCCTAACAAAGCAATAAGAGAAATCTTCAGGGTTTTATTCACTTACCCATTCTAAATCGAGTACTAGATGAGGGCCAAGACTCATTACCCCTAGACTAAAATGAAGTGATGAGCACAGATAATCTACCGAAGTGTCCTGCCTGCCAGGAAGATATGACCTACCCCGATGGGGAAAATTATGTTTGCGCCCAGTGTGGCCATGAATGGCCTATGGCTGCTGCTGCAGAAGAGTCTGAGGCTGGGCTCATTGTGAAAGATGCCAATAGCAATCTTCTAGCAGATGGCGACACAGTCACCCTCATCAAAGACCTCAAGGTCAAAGGCTCTTCCACTACCCTGAAGGTGGGCACCAAGATTAAAGGGATTCGCCTGGTATCAGGTGATCATGAAGTCGACTGCAAAACAGAAGCGGGCAATATGCTACTCAAGGCCTGCTTCCTGAAAAAAGCCTAGGAGCATTTTGCCTCTAGGCTTTTCCAAATCAATGCTTGCTTATTTGCTTAGCTAGTTGCTTAGCTAGTTACTTGCCTTCTTTAAGACGGCATAAATCTGGTCTTTTAAAAGGAGCTTTTCCTTTTTCAAGGTCTCGATTTCTTCTGGAGTACTCGGCTCTGAATGGGACTCCATTCTTTGGATCTTTTGATCTAAATTGTTGTGCTTATCAAATAAATGCGAGAAATGACGATCTGTCGTTTTCAGCTTGGTAATGAGTTCGCGATATTCAGGAAACATAAGCCCTCTTGATATTTAGGTTGCACAAAACTTCACGCTTTTAGTGTAGCAACCCTCCATTCCAAGAACAATGCCTTCTGCCATCTATTTATTTCATCCCCTCCCTTGTATTCCGTGGGACAAACCCCATATAGGAAAGGGCAATTCCCGAGGGAATTTGCAGTAATATCAGAAAGTGCATCAAGCACGATAACTACCGAAAGAAGGGTAATAAACCATGGCTACAAAGAAGTCTCCAGCAAAAAAGAAAGTAGCTACCAAGGTGGTAAAAAAAGCCCCTGTTAAAAAAGCTGTCAAGAAAGTTACTGCCAAGAAAGTAGCAAGCAAAAAGACGGTCAAAAAGGTAGTGAAAAAACCAGCAGCCAAGAAAGTGGCCGCAAAGAAGCCTGCTGCCAAAAAAGTGGCACTTAAAAAATTAGTGGCAAAGAAACCTGCGGCCAAAAAGCCAGCAGCGAAGAAAGTTGCCAAGAAGACTGCAAAACCTGCTTCATCTAAATCACCTAAAGTAGACCAATATGGTCTTGAGCAAGATGATGAGTTTTACGGCCTGTATTTTGCAAAGTCTACTAACAAGGGATTGGTTGAAGTAAAGCCCTGCACCTTCTCGTTGATGTATTGGTGGAAAGGTTTGCTTGGCTACCCTGACATGATCGAGATCTCCAAAGGAAGCAATACTGCAATGTTGCAGTTTGAATCCACATTTGGTGGTGGCGATTCTGGTGAGACAGAGTTAACCGAAAAAGATGTGCTGGACATTGATCACATCATTGAAGTAGACGAAGAGGAAATGATGATCTCCCTCTACTCCTATGTGCCTATCCCAGTGCCCGAGAAATTGGTTGGGGCTTTGAGCCTAGCTGTTCTCAACATTAACCCAGAAACTCGCTATGGCAGCCTTGAAATCTGCCCAACCGAGAATGAAAATGGTGAAACTGAGCACTTCTTGCGTTACCGTGCTGCAACCTATTTGCGTGGCATCAAGTCTGGCAAAGTGGAAGCAATCGAAAGCATGGTTACCAACGGTTCTGAGTTCTTTGGTCTTGCTTTAGATGCGATGTGCGTCAACAAGTCGATTAAGAAGTGGTTGCTTAGCTAAGCACCAATGAATGGCGAATTAACTACTCGCCACTATCTGCAAAGATAGATATAAGTTAAGGGAAAACGGTCATTGACCGTTTTTCTGCTTTCTACAATCGTCGCAGTTCTCTTCCCCAGTTTTTTACACTCCTCGAGCGCCATTTCTTGCGCTTCATTTTCTTTTGCATCTTTGGGCGCATGAACCCCAACTGTGCCATCTGATTGCTTGTACACACCAAACTGACTAACTGGTGTTGAGCAGGCCGCTAACATCAGGCCTAGAAAAACCACTAAGTAATGACGTACCATTTTCAATACCGCCTAAAAGATGAGGGATAGATTGATTCTATCTTAGGGCACCCGAATTACTGAGCCGCCCTGCCCCCAGGCCTGTATTGATCCATCACCGCATCTAGGCTGTTATTGGTAATACTCGGATTTGCACGCTGGAGACAGCTTAAGAGAACTTGCTTATTGGCATGCTTCTGATTGGAACCCGGCAAAGAACCTTGGGGTGCGGGATTGACATCATTAAAGCAAGCTCTAAATTGGTCTGGCGTCACCCCAAGACCACGACTAATTTGGTCAACGGGTCGATGAGGATCGTCTCGTATGATGCTTCCTTGACTCCCTTGAGGCGGTCTTGACATGCCCTGCTGCATTCCTTGACTAGGCATCATTGGGGGCGGCATTTGTGCAAAAGACAAGTTAGCAAATAACACGGCTGTTAACGCAGAAAATAATGACTGTGTCTTCATAAGTCTCCTTAAGACTTAAAAAATCTATCCCTAAGCCATAAAGCAACCGAAACCAGCCCAATCATGATCGGCACCTCTACTAAGGGCCCAATCACTGCCGCAAAGGCTGCTCCAGAGTTAATTCCAAAGACGGCAATGGCTACTGCAATGGCTAACTCGAAGTTGTTGCTAGATGCTGTAAACGATAAAGTGCAGCAGCGCTTGTACTCAATACCCATTTTGATAGTGATCAAGAATGTCAGCAAGAACATCACCACAAAGAAGACTAGCAATGGAATTGCGATGGTAACCACATCCATTGGCAACTGAAGAATTAGCTTACCCTTCAAACTAAACATCACTACGATAGTAAAGAGCAAAGCAATTAAGGTGAGTTTGCCTATTCTGGGAACAAAAGTATTTTGATATGACTCTCTCGACACAAATTTGAGGGCAATGTATCTCGTCAAGAATCCTGCAACACAAGGAACGCCTAGATAGATAGCAACCGTCTTAGCGATCTCACCAATGGTGATATTGACGACGGATCCTGCAAAGCCAAAATATGGTGGCAAGACAGTTAAGAAAAAATAGGCGTATAGGCTAAAGAACAGCACTTGAAACACTGCGTTAAAAGCCACTAAGCCAGCTGCATATTCCGTAGAGCCTTTGGCAATATCGTTCCAGACAATCACCATGGCAATACAAGGCGCTATCCCAATCAAAATAAGACCTGCCATGTATTCAGGCTGATTGGGAACAAAGAGGATGGCCAAGAAGAACATCAAGATAGGCGCAACAATCCAATTGAGTAAGAATGCCAATCCAAAGATCTGCTTATCTCTAAAGACGTCAGGCAAGTCTTCGTACTTCACCTTCGCAAACGGTGGATACATCATCAGTATCAATCCAATGGCTATTGGGATATTGGTAGTGCCCGATTGAAAGGAATTAATGAACCCCTCTACTCCAGGAACAAAATATCCCAAGCCAATACCTGCTGCCATGGCAGCAAAGATCCAAACAGTGAGATATCGATCTAAAAAGGAAAGCTTGCTGGTAACTGTGCTCATGATTTAGCGTGAATTTCTTGAAGGCTAAGTGAATTGAGTCGATCTAAAGGCATATCTGCCAGAAGATCAATGCGTTTTTTTAAGCCAATCATGACCTCTTTAAATGCACGGCGTTTATCGTCATCCGATCCAGTCACTTGCGATGGATCTGGGAATCCCCAATGGGCGGTAGCCGGTTTACCCGGCCAAAATGGGCACACTTCGCCTGCCGCGTTATCACAAACCGTAATAATGAAATCCATCTTCGGGGCATCTTGCAAACCAAACTCATCCCATGACTTGGAGCGTAATTTAGATTCGTCGTAACCCATCTGCAAAGCCAACTCACGTGCAAATGGATTTACTGAAGTGCCTGGAGTGGATCCTGCTGAGTAGCCCACAAATTTGCCGCTGACATGAGTTGAAGCAAGTGCCTCCCCCAAAACAGACCGAGCAGAATTATGGGTACACAAGAAGAGAATATTGAATTGTTTCATTTAGCCTTCGCCTTTTTAAAGATCGATGCTGGAGCACAGGATTTGCCACCGCAGCAGTTTTCAAGTAAGAACCCGCTTAACTCTTGCACCAAGTCTGCATTGGGTCGATAGATGAGATTGCGACTTTGACGCTCTACTGACAATAAATCAGCGCTTACTAGTTCTTTCAGGTGAAAACTCAGTGTGGCGTTGGCAACCCCTAGTTTTTCAATAATCTCGCTAGGCGTTAATCCAGTATCACCACGTTGAACTATCAAGCGAAAAATATTCAAGCGGGTCTCTTGGCCTAGCGCCAGGAAAGCTTTGATGGCATCAGTATTTTTCATATTTCCAATTATATCGAAATATATTTCTGAATTGTGACAAGCCAAGTTATTTAAATGACAGATTTGTGTCATATTTGCTTGAAAATAGAGAAAATTAAACGTAGGATTGATTCAAGATACGCCAATACAACGAAATGCCAATCAACCCAGGAATCATCATGAGCCAAAAGAAATTAGTTAAGCAACTATTAAAAAAGCTTGATAAATTAGAATCAGACAGAGAAAAGCTCATCGATAAGCTTGGAAAAGCATTGGATAAGTTAGATAAAAAAGTAGCTAGCAAAAAAACTCCGGCTAAGAAAGCTCCTGCTAAAAAAGTCCCAGTCAAGAAAGCTCCTGCTAAAAAGGCCCCCGCTAAGAAAGTCCCAGTCAAGAAAGCTCCTGCTAAAAAGGCGGCTGCAAAGAAAACTGCTCCTGCTAGCCCTGCTAATACAAACGAAGCAAGCTAATGGGCCAAAAAGGCAAGGATAAGCTAGAGCAATCTAGCTATGATGACCAACTTCGCTTGTTGCAAATTGAGTTAGTCAAGCTACAAAATAGCTTGATAAGCAAAGGTGATCAGATACTAGTCATTCTTGAAGGCCGCGATACGGCTGGCAAGGATGGCACTATTAAAGTCATTACGCAGCACTTAAGCCCCAGGGAAACTCGCGTGGTTGCACTCGGAAAACCATCCGATAGCGAGTCTGCCGAATGGTACTTTCAAAGGTATGTTGCTGAACTACCTAAAAAAGGTGAAATTGTTCTCTTCAATCGCAGCTGGTACAACCGTGCCGGCGTTGAGATGGTGATGAATTTCTGCACGAAGGCGCAATATACCAACTTCATGGGGACCGTAAATGAGTTTGAGTCCATTCTGGCTAGCTCAGGTATGACTATTCTCAAATACTATTTAGATATCTCCAAAAAGGAACAGGCTGCTCGTCTTGCAGATAGAGCTAAAGATCCACTCAAGCAATGGAAGATTAGTCCGATTGATCAGCAAGCGCAGAAAAACTGGAACGCCTATAGCAAATGTAGAAATGACATGCTAGAAAAAACCAGCTCTAAAGATGCGCCCTGGATCATTGTGAAAGCGAACGATAAAAAAGTTGCTCATCTCAATATGATTGAGGATCTTCTTGCTAGAGTTTCATATCCAGGAAAAGATAAAGGCTTACTGAAGGCTGATAAGAATATCGTCTTCCAATGGGACGGCAAGCTATCTAAGCTCGAAGAATAAGTCCTTAGAAAACCTCGGGAACATACATCTCAGGTGGTACTGGGCCTCGTAGGTAATCCTGGTTATGAACGCGTTTTGGTAAAGTAATCTCTGGGTGATCAATCTCTTGATAGGGGATTTGACTCAGCAAATGCGAAATGCAGTTTAGGCGAGCCTTTTTCTTATCATTGGCAGCGACAACCCACCATGGCGCTTCAGGGATATGTGTTCGCTCAAGCATAGTTTCTTTGGCCTTGGTATAGGCCTCCCAAAGCCTTCTAGCCTCTAGGTCCATTGGGCTTAACTTCCACTGCTTTAACGGGTCATGGATACGCATCATGAAACGGTTGTATTGCTCTTCGTCAGAAATTGAAAACCAATATTTAATCAAGATGACGCCTGAATTAATCATCATGCGTTCAAGATCAGGAACTGTTCTTAAAAACTCCTCATACTCATCATCAGAACAAAACCCCATTACCCGCTCGACACCTGCGCGGTTGTACCAGCTTCTATCAAATAGAACGATCTCGCCGCCAGCAGGTAACTGAGAAATATACCGTTGAAAGTACCACTGTGTTTTCTCGCGCTCATTGGGAGCAGGTAAGGCGACTACTTTACATACACGTGGATTGAGTCGCTGTGTAATACGCTTAATCGCTCCGCCTTTACCTGCAGAATCACGGCCTTCAAATAGGACTGCCACTTTCAGCTTGTTGGCTACAACCCAATCCTGCAGCTTGACCAACTCGCCTTGGAGTCTAAAAAGCTCACGAAAGTAAACATTGCGTGGAATTTCGGAGCTTTCACTGCCATCAGCAGATAAACGATCGTCGTCGAGCTCCATCTCAAGCTCTTCGTCCATGCTATCAAGAATCTCCTCCTGAGCACGGCGATACCAGTCGGCCATTTCATTATGCTTCGATGTCATTGGTTTACGCTCCTAGACTAGATTTATAGCTAGAAATGATGACATATTTATTACATCAGGCGAGGATTGCCTTTTATATAAGCAGAGATAGTCTCCTGGCTATGTAATGCCAGCCACTTTCGGTCGCTCGATGCATCTGGACTGGCTCCTGAGGGCGACAAAAAGATTAACTCCACAATCAGGCTCCGATCCTTCAAGATCTGAGCCATGGACTCTAGCAGCCCCATATCCCCAATAAAGGCTGCCACATTACTTCTCTCGCCTGAAAGGGATGATCTATAGCTAATCGCCAAGGAATAGACTGGCACTTGAGCAATAACAGCCGATTCAAATAAATTAGGTTTGAATGGTAGGACGCCCTCGCCTATTGTGGAGGTGCCCTCTGGAAAAATGCAGACTGACTGGGTTTGAAGAACCTTAGCCACCTCGCTCGTAACCTGCTTTCCATGACGAGAGTTATCGCGCTTGATAAATACCGTGCCCAATTGTTTGGCCATCCATCCAAAAACGGGCCACCCCTCCACATCAGACTTTGCTACAAATCGAATTGGCTTAAAAGCATTAATCGCATGGATGTCCATCCAAGAGATATGGTTTGATGCGAGTAGATAAGGGGTGGTAGGAAGAATTTCTGGATTTCTGAGTCTTAAGTCAATACCAAAAATAGCTAGCAGTCTTTTTGACCACATCTGAATATGCGTATTTTTAGCCTCCTGAGTGGCAAATGGGAACTGAAAAGACAGGATCGCCAATCCAGCAATCACATGACACCACACCAAAACCCACGACCATACATAAGCCCAATATTGAAACGGGGGCTGTTTGGAGTGTGTATTCAGACTCATATGTTGTAGGAATATAAAACAAATTCAGAAATTGCTGCGTCGTCATAAAACTGTCTTGGAACTGTCATTCTAGTTTCATACTCAGTAGGCTTAATACTATTTCATGATGCATTACAAAGCCATCTGGATTTCAGACGTACACCTAGGAACATCAGGGTGTCAGGCAGACTACCTTCTGGATTTCCTAAAGCACAACGAAGCGGATAAATTCTACCTAGTTGGCGACATTATTGATGGCTGGAGACTGAAGAAGTCTTTCTACTGGCCTCAATCACATAATGATGTAGTACAAAAACTCTTGCGTAAGGCACGTAAGGGGACCGAAGTCATCTATGTTCCCGGAAATCATGATGAAAGCGCCAGACAATTCTTTGGAATGTCTTTTGGTGATGTCAAAGTAGTTGAGGAAGTGATTCACACGACAGTTGATGGTAGAAAGCTATGGGTAACCCATGGCGATCAGTTTGATGGCGTAATGCAATACGCTAAGTGGCTTGCATACGTTGGTGACAACCTCTATTCACTCATTCTTTACATAAACCGTTATTTCAATATGGTCCGCGCCAAGATGGGCCTGCAATATTGGTCGCTATCGCAATACCTTAAACACCAAGTAAAGAACGCCGTCAGCTATATCGCAGACTTTGAACACATCATGGCCAGAGAAGCCCGCTTACGTGGTTGCGATGGCGTAGTTTGCGGCCATATTCATAAAGCAGAAATACGTGAGATTGATGGCTTGTTGTATTGCAACGATGGTGATTGGGTTGAAAGCCTTTCTGCCCTAGTTGAAACACAAACAGGCGAACTCAAAATTATTTACTGGACGCACATTAAGGGTGAACCAGTTGAAACTCCTCAGATTACTCTTCAACCTGCTATCGAATCACTCATAAAAGAGGCTGTGCTATGAAAATTATGATTATTACGGATGCATGGGATCCACAAGTAAACGGCGTTGTCCGCACCTTGAAACAAACTCGTGCCGAATTAATCGCAATGGGACATCAAGTAGAGATGATTACCCCCAATGGCTTTAAATCCATTCCTTGCCCAACCTATCCTGATATCGCCCTCTCACTCTTCCCAGGCAAAGAAGTAGCTCGTCGCATTAAAGAATTTGCGCCTGATGCAATGCATATTGCAACAGAAGGCCCACTAGGTTTATCTGCTCGCGCCTATGCAGTCAAAAATAGCCTGCCTTTTTCAACTGCTTATCACACCCGCTTCCCGGAATATGTTAAAGCGCGTACCGGCATTCCTTTAGCAATCACCTATGCCTTTATTCGCTGGTTTCATAAGCCGTCAATGGCTGTCATGGCTCCAACGATTATCGTTAAAAATGATCTAGAAGCTTATGGTCTTGATAACGTCGTGTTGTGGTCAAGAGGTGTTGATCTAGACATTTTCAAGATGCAGGAGTCCAAGGCCCTAAATACTGCACATCCCATCTTTTTATACGTTGGTAGAGTTGCTGTTGAGAAAAATATCAATGCCTTTTTAGAAATCGATTTGCCAGGTTCAAAGTGGGTAGTAGGGGACGGTCCAGCGATGGCTGGAATCAAAGAAAAATACCCAGAGGTGAATTATCTAGGCGTACTGCAGCAGCACGAATTAGCAAAAGTATATGCGGCAGCAGATGTATTTGTATTTCCTAGCAAGACGGATACATTTGGCTTGGTGTTGCTTGAAGCCATGGCATGCGGCACTCCAGTGGCAGCCTATCCAGTGACCGGTCCGATTGACGTACTGGGAAATTCTAATTCAGGTGCCATGAACGAAGATTTGCGTGAAGCTTGCCTGCAGGCTCTCAAAATTCCCCGCGAAGTAGCACGCGCACATGCAGAAAAATTCTCCTGGAGAGCTGCTTCTGAGCAATTTGCCAATCACCTAAAGCCAGTACCAACTACAGAAGTTCACGTAACAGCACTAGCCTAAAGAAAACCCAGCGTGAACTCTCCATATCACATAGATCAGAATCCCCATAAAGGCAATCGTGGCCTTGCCAGAGCATGGCATGCAGCCAAGAACTCTTGGTGTGGTTTGGTTTATGCGTTTATGGAAGAGAGCGCCTTTAGACAAGAGCTGACTTTATTTGCTTTGCTAACACCAGCCGCCCTCTTGTTACCAATAACACTGCTAGAGAAATCATTACTAGTTTCTTCCTTGATGATGGTGCTTGTTATTGAACTATTGAATTCCAGCGTGGAAGCAGCAATCGATCGAATCTCATTCGAACACCATGACCTCTCCAAAAGGGCAAAAGATTTTGGTAGTGCTGCTGTCATGCTTGCTCTACTTGTAGCGGCTCTACTCTGGGCTGCAGTTTGCATCCCCTTGCTCCCATCATTTTAATTACCCACTAAGGCCAGCCATGTCTGACATCCCCAATCCAATAGGTTCATTTGAGATCTTTACCCCCAAGAAGGTCAAAGCCTTAAAAAGAATCAAGCCAAATCCCCTTAAAAAACTCACCAAAAAGTTAGCTAAGAAGCTGTTTGGCAAGAAATTTGTAAATACAACAAGGGCCGAGTTCAGAGAAATGGCTCCTGTTCCTGCGGTTCAGATTGATAAGCCTAAAAAACCGGCATTTCAAATTGTTTGGGCAAGCACACCTGGTGAAATTAAAGAAGCGCAAAGATTGCGCTATAAAGTATTCGCCGAGGAGATGGGTGCTAGCCTACCTAAGAACGCTGAAGGCTTAGATGTCGATGAATTCGATTCCTATTGCGATCATTTGTTGATTCGTGATCAAGACAGTCTGAAAGTAGTTGGCACCTACCGCGTACTTCCACCTCATAAGGCTCAAGAGATCGGTCGCCTCTATTCTGATTCTGAGTTTGATCTATCCCGTATTGACCACCTGCGCCCTAAATTGGTTGAGCTCGGTAGATCTTGTGTTCACCAAGACTATCGCTCAGGCGCTGTCATTATGGCCCTATGGAGTGGCTTAGCTCAATACATGCAAAAGAATGGTTATGAAATCATGCTTGGTTGTGCCAGTATTCCAATGGCTGACGGTGGTCACTTTGCAGCGAGTCTTTATAACTCCCTAGGCAACGACCAAATGGCGCCAACAGAGTTTCATGCATTCCCGCGCCTGCCTCTGCCTCTTGATAAGCTAAATGGTGGTTTAGATGTGCAGCCTCCACCATTGATCAAAGGTTACCTGAAGCTAGGTGCAAAAATTTGTAGCGCTCCAGCCTGGGATCCCGACTTTAATACAGCTGACTTATTGACGATGCTCCGCCTTTCAGAAATCAACCCTCGTTACGCAAAGCATTTTTTTGGTTTGTAATATTTAAGCATCAGCTCTTAAAGAAAAAGCCACTTCGCATTGAAGTGGCTTTTTTATTCTGAGATATACCCCTACTTAAAGCTAACTTGGTAAGAACGCCCTACCCTTTCCCATTCTGCCGCCTCTTTTAATAGACTAAATTCAGTCAAGGGGTGTTTGGCTACCCATTCCTTAGAAAGACTAACCAAATATGAGCCGTCATGCTCAGAAACTTTTACATTCGGAAAATTGGTGTCATTTCGGCCGCGACAAAGTACCTGTGCCAGTCTCAAACAAAAAAGCATACGCCAGTCTTCAAAGCTATGGTTATTGGCAAGCTTTCCTAATTTGCCGGTATGTCCAATCAGCAAAGCCGCTAGTCTAGCCTGATCATTTTTAGAGAAGCCCGGCATATCTGCGTTACCTGCTATGTACGCAGAATGCTTGTGATAGCCATTGTGGGAGATTGATAATCCGATTTCATGCAGATTGGCCGCCCATTGCAATAACGCCACATTATCTGCCCTACTCTCTGATTCAGGTTTTGGTAATTGCTGTAAAAAATCAGCAGCCAATTTACCAACCCGATCAGCCTGCTCACGATCGACGGTATAGCGTTGCATAAATTGCTCTACGGTCACATAGCGCATATCGTGATGTTGTGATCGGCCAAGCAAGTCGTACAAAACACCGCTACGCAATGCAGCATCGGTTACTTCCATTTCTTCAATGCCTAATTCATCGAATGCTGCCAACATAATCGCTAAACCGCCTGGCCACACGGATCTTCTGTCATCCTTCAGACCCTCTAGCTCCACTTGATTTACATGTTCATACTTGAGAAGGTGTTTTTTGAGATTCTTAAGGCCTTCACGGGTAATTATTCCACTTGAGCTATTGACGCGGCCCATCATTAAGCCGTCGCCACTTCCATTGAAATGATTATTTCCAATGAGATCGGCTAGAGCTCTAGCGGTACCAGAGGAACCAATAACCTGCTTCCAGCCGCTTCTTAAATAAGCGCCAGAAATTACCTGTATTTCACGGCGAGCTGCCAACTCAGCCTCTTTAAAAGCATGGGCATCAATATTTCCCTTGGGGAAAAAACGCATGCTATGAGAGACGCAACCAATATAGAGACTTTCCATCAACTTTGGCTCATAACCTTTGCCAATAATGAATTCAGTAGAACCGCCGCCAATATCAATGACCAGCCTATTGCCCTGAACTGCTTGAACTTCATGTGCTGCGCCAATATAGATGAGTCGAGCTTCCTCAACTCCAGCAATGACTTCAATCGGGAACCCTAGAGCTACTTGCGCATCTTCAATAAATTGTTGAGAATTTTTGGCAACGCGCAAAGTATTGGTTGCCACCGCTCGAACATTGGCAGGATCAAAGCCGCGAATGCGCTCACCAAAGCGTCGAATAGCTATTAATCCCCGCTGATAGGCGTCATTGCCAAGCAATTTATTTTCAGTCAGACCGGCGGCCAAGCGAACTGTCTCACGCAAGGTATCAATAGGGCGTAACTGTGTGCCAGAGGGGGTATTTACTGCTTGGGCTACCAACATGCGAAAGCTATTCGATCCCAAATCGACCGCAGCAACAAGGTCTTCTGAATGAACTAAAGGATCTACGGGATTGCTGGCCAAAATATTCCCCAAAAATGGAATGCTGTATCAATTGTGTCTATTTTATGTAAAAAAAGTGACACATTGATGAAAATGCCAGCAAGCCTTTATGTCTGGGATTAAGGGCTCTAATTAGGCCGCTAAGTTTTGCTCAGAGCTAGAACAATCACGATTACCAAAGCTACATAAGATGCAGCAATCCCCCGACTTTGGCTTCAAGATTGCGCTACATGAGCGGCAACGATATAAATGCTGAGAAGAGCCTTGCTCAATTTTAATAGCCTCTGAAGCTTGGCAATAAGGACAGGTAACGATAGATTCTAAAAATGCAGTGTTTGTATTCACAAAGATATATTGAACCAAAATTATTTCAGTATTGTGTCAAGACCAATAAGGGTTAATCCGTTGTGCTGGGACTCCAAAAGGCCTGCGAAACAAATTCTTGATCGGCAATTTTAGCGATCAATTTATCCATCTTATCCCCATCAACAGCCGACGCTGTTAATACGGCCTGAATTTCAATATCATCGTTGCCAAATTGATGCACTTCAATGTCTTGGGTTTGATAGCCCGCCTCTTCTAGCGTCTTAATAAATTGCTTCAAGGCGTGCTTTTGGGCATGCTTAGGAGTGATGATATAAACAGAATTCGTCACCTCAACCGAGATGGTGTCCAGTGGTTGACGGTTGATAAAAGTCACCACAGGTCGCAAAAGAGTATTAGCAGCTAAGATAAATAAAGTTGCCAATCCAGACTCTAATATCAAATCTGCACCTGCACAGGCGCCCACCGCCCCTGAGGCCCATAAGGTAGCTGCCGTATTGATCCCGCGAACATTACCCTCTTCGCGCATGATGACGCCGGCACCTAAAAAGCCAATGCCAGAGACAACATAAGCCATTACATGCACAGCCCCATCATGCCCCGTCAGACGATTTCCAGCATCAACAAAAATTGCTGCGCCAATAGCAACCAGAATATTGGTTCTTAAGCCTGCAGTTCGTTGACGATATTGACGCTCAAGTCCAATTAAACCGCCAAAGAAAAAGGCTGCAGTCAGACTAATTGCGGTGTCAGTTAACGACGCATAATTAATGTTACTAACAAATTCCATGGGACTAGTAATTATTTTGAGCCAAGACCTAAAGACTCTACCATTACTTTGAATACCTCAGTGTTATCCATGAAACCCTTAAATTTATCTGCCCCAGGACCCACAGCATTGAGAACAGCATCATCTGCTGTGTGCACGCCAGAATCTTGATGTGAGGGTAAATTGCCGCCCACATGAATTGCATCCTCCTGAAGTTGGAGATATTTTGGATTGGCTACATATTTACCGGAATCATCTTTAACGGCAGGAACAAAAGTGCCATCCAGTTTTGGGTGCAAGGTTTCATAGTGATCAGGATAGTTGCCATAGAAGAATGCGATGCGCTTAGACACGTCAATCTTATTTGGATAACCCTGAATATCCGCTTTTGGATAGTTTGGATAGCCAGCCTCAGCATAAATGCCCACTTTTTCACGCAAGGGTCCCGGCTTATCGTCGTGCACTACCCCGCTAATGGATCCGCTATGGGTGTGGTCAGGTGTAACGATAATCAAAGTATCAGGATGTGTTTTAGCAAAATCTTTAGCAATCTGTACAGCATTACTCAACATGATGGTGTCAAATGCTGCCCGCTCCCAATCGAGAGGATGATTGAACTTAT
Organism: Polynucleobacter sp. AP-Kaivos-20-H2; assembly: GCF_018882215.1. Lineage (GTDB taxonomy): Bacteria > Pseudomonadota > Gammaproteobacteria > Burkholderiales > Burkholderiaceae > Polynucleobacter. The sequence continues at coordinate 737,841 of NZ_JACVOX010000001.1, forward strand.
CAATCAATGCCGCCTCAACCATCAAGAAAAATCCATTGGGATTTCTAGATAAAACATCAATTGCGGATTGGGTCATCTCTGTTAGATCTGGCTGATTGGGATATTGCTCAACCGTATTCTTTTTCAGATACAAACGATCCAGCGATCCATCCATATTGTCTGGATGAAAGACACCAAATAGTTTTTTTGTACCCTTACTCTCTGATGCTGAAAGTAATTCTTGTTTTGTAAAAGCTAACTGATAACCATTCGACTTGAAGCTTTCAACCAAATTCTTCTCATCCTTGCGCCTTGAGCCCTTAGAGGATTGCGGATAAAAATAGGCAGAGCCACCGCCAAGAATGACTTCAGCACCACTTAATAGCAATTGATCGGCAATATATTGCTTATCGGCTCTGCGTCTTGTATGGGAAACCATGGCGCCTGGTGTTGCATCTTCCAACTCGGCATCAGAAACAATACCTACCGCCATCTTGGTATTGCGCTTAATTAGCTCTGCAATAGTTTCCACCTTGGGATGTGCGAGATTATCACTGGCTCGGGATACATAAACCCCCATGGCATTTACTGCTGTTTTATGACCGGTTGTATAAGCACTCATTGAATTCGCAGAATCAGTAATCAGAGAATCAGACCCTGATGTCCCAATCATTGCGGTATTAGGCATATCGTCAAAGGCTAATCGACCTTGATACTTACCCTCCTGAATACCTTTAGACAGAACTCTAGCGGTTGTACGATTGGCAATCGTCATGCCATCACCAATAAATAGAATCACATTCTTGACACGGCGAGGGCCTGTTGCATATACATCCCAACTTACCTGTAAGCGTTCTTGGGGTGCTCGAGCGATGATTTGATATTTACCAGCTTTGGATAGCTGAACATCCCTAAATAGAAACGAGCTACCCTTACCATTTTCATTTGAAATGAACTCTGGTTTAGCGCTAATGGCTTTATTGATTGGTACTCCGTTAAGTTCGATTACAACTTCCTCAGGAGTGGTAACGGTATTGAATTCAACCTTGATGTCGAACTTAGAACCCGCCAATATATTGGCCTGATCGATTGGATAAACTGCCGCAGCTTGTGCTAAACCGACAAAGCTACCTAGGAAGATGAGAAATGCAGCTCTCAGAAATGGTGATGTATTCATGGGATAAATAGTGCATGAGATGGGTCAAACTAGACTATCTCCCAATCAAATGACAATTTGATGACTGCCTCACAGCACACTACTTCAGCGCATTCATGCCTTGGCAGCCTTAAGCCTTCCACTCTTAATCGCCTTACGGAATAATTCAAAGTCGCGCTCATTCTGCTTTGCATAAGATCTGGCAAATGAATACATGACCTCACCAAACTCTTTTTCCTCACCACAATATCCAGCAATCTCGGCTGCATCCCCAGAACGGGCATGACCAAGGGCTAGTGCCCAGCCATACAACTTGGAGTAATCTGCAAAATTCTTTATGGAAACACCGCCTGGACCAATCGGTATTCCGCCTTTCATATCACGTAATTGGCGGAGATAGAACCCCTGACTTTTATCGATATCGAATTGCATAGAGCCGTAATTCAAAAAGATATCTGGGGCACCTTGGAGCAATCTCTGACCAGCCACCACGCGCTGACCCATATCACGATAGATTGATTCACCCAAATATGGACTTAAGACAGATTTTTGAGCTTCCTTGTATTGCAAGAATAAGGGATCGTTTTCACTATCACCCTCAAAATAAAGAACCATACAATTTGTACCTACGCTTCCAACACCAACTACTTTACGTGCAAAGTCCTTCAAAACATAACGCTCAAACAAAATCTTACGATCGGCCAGTAAGGTACTTGAATAATTCAGCAAAGCCTTATCAATGAGTGTGCTCAAGGGGTGACCAAAAGCATTCTTTTTGAAGTGCTCGATTAATGGCGGCTTATTGATAATCTTTCTATCTTTGCCAACCAGGGTAGTGAGTTTTTGTAAAACCTGTACATTCCCCTGCCCTTTGGTCTGCTTTAAGTAGGCATCCACTTGCTTTTGATGGTCCTTACTGAAATGTTTGCGAATATCTGTATCACTAATGAATTCTTGAGCTAAATCTAAATAGGTCATCTTGGCATATTGCATCATTCGCTTTTGGTATTCAGCACAAATACGCAATACAATTTTTTTACTCAATACTTTATCGCCACCGTTGCTTTCACAAGCAATCACTGCGCTCGTAACAAGACGCTTGAGATCCCATTCCCAACTACCTGGCAGAGTTTCGTCAAAGTCATTGATGCCAAATACCAGCCGATGCTCTGCAGTTCCAAACAAACCAAAATTAGAGACGTGCATATCTCCACAAAGCTGAACAGTAATCCTTGTATATGGCTGGTTGGCTAAGTCTTGAGCCATGATCGCAGCACCCCCACGATAAAAAGCAAAGGGTGACTGCAACATGCGCTCATGACGAATCGGAATCAAGGACTCGATTCGAGTCTTGGCTTGATTTTCCAAAATAGTGATGGGATCGATCCGATGTGGAGGTGGCGTATAAATACCTTGCTGAGCGAAGCTCACCAGCTTTCGCAAGGCTTTGCCGTCTGCCATGCGCTTTTTGATACTAGGCCTTGGATTACTGAAGGACTCTACCGACCTAAGAACAGCAAATTTGGGCTTCTTCTGTGAGTGCATGGGCTACCTGGGCAATGAATTTACCCACCCATATTAAAGCTATTCCCCAAAAGAGGCTAACTATGAATTGAGGTAGTTCAGCTTCTTCTGAATGCCCGCCGGAAGAGTCGAGAACCAAACACTATCATCCCCCACCGCGGGTAGTATTTGGCCATATTCGATCATTTGGCCAGGAATAATTTCATCAATATAAGCCTAAATTTGATGGCCCGCCAATCCAGTGGCACTCTGAATGGCAACCTCCAACTCAACGAGAAGTTGTTTTTTCATTTGCTCACTTCTACCGCTGCGGATTTGCCCACTTAAAAAGAGATGGGGCTCGTCAAGAAGCACGCCACCAATAAAACAATCATGTAGGTCCAATTGTTTAAAAATGACTTGAGCAAAATAGGCCTCAGCACCAGTGACATCAGCATGAATTTTAGTAATTGCTTTAGCAATAGTAAATTTTTGATGCGTTGTGAGCGAGATGCCAGCGTAATTGACGGTATAGGTAGCCATAGTGTGGTGTACTTATAAATGCTTTAATTGCATTGTTGATGAATAGAATGGAGTTCATCTTTTATTTGCAAGTGATCTAACTTATCTATTGGAAGATCAAGCAATAACTCGATACGATTGCGTAAACCCATCTCGACTTTTCTAAAGGCATCCCACATTTCCTGTTCACTGCCAGTAACGGCGGCTGGATCGATAAAGCCCCAATGAGCAGTTGTAGGATGTCCGGGCCAATAAGGGCACTCCTCACCTGCAGCTGAATCACAAACAGTAATGATGAAATCCATATGCGGCGCATCATGCCTACCAAACTCATCCCAAGTCTTGCTTCTCAGTAATTCGAGTGGATATCCCATTTCCCTGACGAGCTTCAAAGCGATCGGATGAACGAATTTCTTTGGATTTTAGCCGGCTGAGTAGCCTATAAAACGTCCATGTCTAAGAGTAGTTGCAAGCGCTTCAGCAAGGATGGAGCGAGCAGAATTACCGGTACACAGAAATAAAATATTGTAAGAATGAGTCATCAATGAGTCATCAATAAATGGCTACTAAAAAATACTAATTAAATGATTTCATCCAAGCGCAATGAGAACCTTTTATCAAGCACAAATTGATCGAACTTTGGGTCTACCAAATCTCTACTGGCTTGCATTTCAGTATTGATGGATTTGAGGCTAGCACTTCCCTGAACTTCATTACGAAAAACATCAGACAGGTATTTTGTTAAATCTGTATTCATAGGATTTTCGCTTTCCGGTAAATCATCATTCTCATCATCGTATGTTGTATTTATTTCAGTTTTATTAATGCTAGATAAAAGAACACCCAGCATAAGCTGGGTGCAAAGGAAGAACGATACAGATTTGTCTTGGTCAGAAGCTTTCTGACAAGTTAACGATAGCGGCGCTTTGTTACAAAGAAATGACTAAACAATAAAAATAAAGTTAACTACCAAGGCGGTGGGAAGTGTAACGATTTGCATAAGCTAGGCGTGCTTCGTACCAGGCCTGCCAAATTGCTAATAAAGTTTTTTTCATATAAATCCTTGTGGTGAAAGATTAATTAAGACATTTTTATTTTGTAGAAATGTCGCGAAACTAGCATTCAATTATTTACTGTCGAAATGACAGGGTGAAGGCGCTTTTGTGACTGATTGACATAGCTGAGATACACTCCGGCTTATATAAACACTTATCTAACAAGGAAATTCAGATGTTTGATTGGGATCTCTACAGCACTATTGCCCTCAGATTAGCCCTGGCCCTTTTTGTTGGATCTGTGCTTGGCCTAAACCGCTGGCTGCACCATAAATCTGCCGGGATTCGTACCCACTCTTTGGTGGCGATTGGCTCAGCAACCGCCGTAATGCTTATCAGCGACTTCGTAAAAGATGATGCCCAGTCTGTTAGCCGAGTTCTTCAGGGCCTTATAACTGGCCTTGGCTTCCTGGGTGCTGGCGTCATTATTCGAGAACAACGTTCACAACGAGTTCATGGACTAACTACAGCAGCAAGCCTTTGGGCTTGCGCCCTCATTGGGGCTGCATTTGGGGCTGGACAATTTGCCCTTGGGGGATTCTCCTTGGGCGCAATCTTGCTCACTTTAATGATTGGCGGCCCTATGGAGCGGTTATTTGCCAGGATAAATGGGGTTAGGCGCAGCTCTGAGATTTCGAACGATCCTGACTAAAACCCATCAAAACAGTCGAAAAATGGATTTTTGTCATATTACTTTGCTACTATCCCCTATCCAAACAATGACAAATATATGCCATGAGTGATTATCGATATGAAGATGCAGTGAAACAACTGCAAGAGACTGGTGCCATTGGGCTGGTTGACCTAAAAAGTCTTCCACACGATGATCTAGTGGAGCTGTTTGAAGAAATCAAGGTATGGTGCCTATACGCCAGCGGAAAAACCGAAAAGCTGACCAAAGAATCTAAAAAGAAGAAGAAAAAGAAAAAGGATTAGCCTTAAAGAGTTAAGCGCTCTTTAGGAAATCGAAGTGTGAAAGTACTGCCTTTGCCTGGCATGCTTTCAATTAATAACTGAGCTTGATGGCGACTTGCAATATGCTTGACGATTGCCAAACCTAAGCCGGTGCCACCCGTATCGCGAGAACGACTTCTGTCCACTCGATAAAAGCGTTCTGTCAGCCTTGCAAGATGCTCTGAGGCAATGCCAGGTCCAGTATCTGTGACTGAAAATTCACCTTGCCCTTGTGCATTGACGCCCCACCTTACATGGATTGAACCTGCATCTGGTGTGTAGCGAATTGCATTTGAAACTAAATTACTAAATGCAGAGAGAATTTCTCTTTCCTCACCCAACAAGCATTGCTTATCAGCAACTTCAAAACTAAAGCCATGCTTTCCTTGGGATAAAGCCTCAGCATCATTTCTCAGTAATGCCATCAAAGTTTCAGTATTGATTTTGTTCATTGCAGCTGGCAATGAATTTGCCTCCAAATTCGCTAGCGTTAAAAGGTCCTCAACTAGACTTTTCATACGGTGCGCTTGGGACATCATCATGTCAAAATATTGATCGCGTTGACTCTTCTCGAGATCTAAGGTTTGAACAGTCTCCAGAAATCCCATTAAGACGGTAATAGGCGTTCTCATCTCATGAGATACGTTAGCAACGAAATCACGCCTCATGGAATCTGCTTTTTGCAGATCAGTCACGTTTTGTACCAACAATAAATTACGTTGATTTCCAAATGGAAATGCTTGCACCATCAAACTAAGGCTGCTATCAGGCCCCATTCGCTCTAGAAGTAAAGGTTCTTCAAAATAACGTCTACTTAAATATTGAATAAATTCTGGGCGGCGGATAAGAAAATTAATCCGCTGCATGACATCACGCTTATAGTTCAGACCAAAGAAACTTTCTGCAATTGAGTTGCACCACTCAATATGATCGCTCTCATCAAGCATCACAATACCATTAGGGGATGCTTGGAAGGCCTCTATAAAATGCTCATGTTGCTGCTCAATAATGCGCATTCTTTGCTTTAAGTTTTTTACCAAACGCTGCAGCTTAAAAAAAATCTCTTCCCAAAAACCGCTAGGCAAAGGCATGCTCTCAACGGTGTCTGATTGAATATTCTTTAATAGGCGCGCTAGATTGACGTAAGAGTAAATCAAAGGAATAGACATTAAGGCAATGCTTGTGAAAATAGCCCATTGAGCACCCCAAGTATAGAAGGCAATAAATGAAACTATTAAAACAAAGCATGCAAAGATAATGTAGCGCGAGATGGCGGAAATCATGGTGCAATCTTAGACTATCTCAGGGAGAGTCCTGAAATAGCCTTAAAAGCCTTGAAAATAGGCTCTAGGATTCGGTTGGTATCTTGGTGATACGGTAACCGCTGCCCCTAACTGTCTCAATAAATCGATCGCAGTCAACAGGACTTAATGCGGCCCTTAAGCGTTTGATGTGTACGTCCACAGTGCGCTCTTCGATATAGACTTCATTGCCCCATACTTTATCGAGCAAATTTGCACGTGAATGCACTCGTTCTGGATTGGCCATGAAATATTGAAGAAGTCTATATTCAGTAGGTCCAAGGGATACTGGCTTTGTCTCAGAATTTGGCCACACTGCTAAGACTCTGTGGGAGCTGGGGTCTAACTTGAGTGGTCCAACCGTGAGAGGGCCAGTATCATCAACGGCGGTCTGTCTTCGCAGCAGCGCTCGAACTCTAGCAATCAGCTCCTTAGGCGAGAACGGTTTAGTCACATAATCATCAGCCCCGGAATCTAAGCCCAAGACTTTATCCGCCTCTTCGCTTTTAGCAGTCAACATCAGAATAGGCAAACCCCTTGTACGGTCATTTGCTCTTAATTCTTTAGCAAACTGAACGCCAGACTTTCCAGGAAGCATCCAGTCCAAAATCACCAGATTGGGCAACTGTTCCTTCATCATGCCATGAGCTATGTCGGCTTGCATCGCCTTCTCCACTTCATAACCAGCATGAGTCAAGTTAATTGCAATTAACTCTGCAATTGATGGCTCATCTTCAACTATTAGTATGCGGTGAGTCATATTCAGAAGTTGAGTTATTGCTTATTAGCTTCGCGCACCAAATCTTCGTGCGGAATGTGACGAACATCAGACCCTTTTGCGATGTAAATCACGAATTCAGCAATATTTTTTGCATGATCACCAATACGTTCGATCGCCTTGGCAATCGTCAGCATATCTAATCCAGTGCTGATGATGTGGGGGTCTTCAGACATATAAGTGATTAACTTACGAACGAAGCCTCTGAACTCCTCATCAATTTGACGGTCTTCAGCAACCACTTCTGCAGCAGCTACAGTATCTAGTCTTGCAAACGCATCTAAGCTACGACGCAATAGAGTAATGGCCATCTGTCCCGAAAGGCGAATCTCGGCAACGTTAATATTGTGTGGACTACCAGACTCAATTAAACGCTTAGTACGTTTAGCAACACGCTCCGCTTCGTCACCCGCTCGCTCCAAATTCGTAATCGCTTTAGATACAGCCATTACCAAACGAAGATCGCGCGCAGTTGGTTGACGACGTGCAATCACTTCAGTACAAGCTAAATCAATTTGAATTTCTAGATCGTTTACAAGCTTTTCGTTTTCAATCACGATATTGCAAGTATCAAGATCCATTTGCGTAAATGCACGCATAGCTGTGGCAATTTGAGACTCAACTAATCCGCCCATTTCAAGCAAACGGCTTGAAAGCGAATTAAGATCGGCATCAAATTGTGAGGATAGGTGTTTATCTGGCATTTAGTGTCTCCAATTAACCGAAGCGACCGGTAATGTAGTCTTCTGTTTCTTTACGCTTAGGCTTGATAAAGATTTCATCTGTTTTACCATACTCCACCAAACTACCAAGGTACATATAAGCAGTGTAGTCGGATACGCGGGCTGCCTGTTGCATATTGTGAGTAACGATAGCAATGGTGTACTCATGCTTGAGCTCATTGATCAACTCTTCAATTTTTCCAGTCGAAATTGGATCTAAAGCAGAAGTTGGCTCATCAAGCAATATCACTGATGGTTTTACTGCAACACCACGAGCAATACACAGACGTTGCTGCTGACCACCAGAGAGGGACAAGCCACTTTGGTTTAACTTGTCCTTTGCTTCAGTCCACAAAGCAGCTTTGTTCAACGCCCATTCAACACGCTCATCCATCTCAGAGCGAGAAAGTTTTTCATAAAGACGGACACCAAAGGCAATGTTTTCATAGATCGACATTGGAAATGGAGTTGGTTTCTGGAAAACCATGCCAATACGTGAACGCAGCAAGTTCAAGTCTTGCCCTGGCTCTAGAATATTCTGGCCATAGAAATTGATTTCACCCTCAGCACGTTGGCCAGGATAGAGGTCATACATGCGATTTAAGGTACGCAGTAATGTGGACTTGCCACAGCCTGAAGGACCAATGAAGGCAGTTACTTTGCCTTGCTCAATATCCAGATTGATATTCTTGAGGCCTTGGAAAGCGCCGTAATAGAAGTTCAGATTTCTGACTTCAAGCGCATTTATAGCTGCCTGCTCTGAATGTTGATTTGTTGTTTCCACCTTACCCCCTTGACTATCAATCTTATTTAAGTCAAACATAGTTTTCATATTGCTCATCATCCTTGGACCTTCTCACGGAATACCACTCGTGCCAAAATATTTAAGCCGAGAACGGCAAATGTAATTAGTAATGCGCCGCCCCATGCTAGTTCAACCCAGTTGTCATATGGGCTCATGGCAAATTGGAAAATCACCACTGGCAAATTTGCCATTGGCGCATTCATATTGGTCGAGAAAAATTGATTATTTAGCGCTGTAAACAGCAATGGTGCCGTTTCACCGCTGACGCGAGCCAAGGCAAGCAAGATACCGGTCATTACACCACTTTGTGCAGCACGCAAAGTGATCATAAAAGCAACTTTCCACTTCGGAGTACCGAGAGCATAAGCAGCTTCACGCAAACTACCTGGCACCAAGCGCAGCATATTCTCAGTAGTACGAACTACCACCGGTATAGCAATTAAAGCGAGCGCAATGGTTCCCGCCCATCCAGAAAAGTGTCTGGCTTGCGCAACTACAAAGGCATATACAAACAAGCCAATCACAATTGAAGGGGCAGATAACATGATGTCTGTTACAAAGCGAGTCACTGCAGCAACACGGCTACGATCGCCATACTCAGATAAATAAAGACCCGCTAAGACACCAATAGGGGTACTGATTAAAGTACAGGTGCCCACTAGCAAAAGACTTCCCACAATAGCATTTGCAAGACCACCGCCATCAGAGCCTGGAGCTGGTGTGCTGTGTGTAAAGAGATTTAAGTCAATTGCTGACAATCCCTTAAAGACCAAAACGCTCAGGATCCACAATAAAAAGACCATACCGAGGGCCATTGCACCCATGGATAGCGTCAAGCCAATCTTATTTGCACGCTTGCGTTTAGCAAAAACTGCTTGATCGATATTAGAGGTATTGTTCATGTTTTCAATCCCTGCTTTTTCTCCATATTGTTTAGCATCCATTTGGCGCATGCCAAAACAACAAAGGTAATAATGAACAGCGCCAAACCTAAGGCAAACAAGGAAGATAAATGGTTGCCAGCTTCAGCTTCACCGAATTCATTTGCAAGTGTTGAGGCAATTGAGGTACCCGGAGCAAATAATGATGCAGATAAACGGTGCGCATTACCAATCACAAACGTGACCGCCATCGTTTCACCAAGCGCTCTTCCCAAGCCCAACATGACGCCACCGATTACACCAGCCTTGGTATAAGGAAGAACAACATTCTTCACTACTTCCCAAGTAGTGCAACCAATTCCATAAGCGGATTCCTTTAGCACTGGAGGAACAATTTCAAACACATCACGCATAACAGATGCAATAAAAGGCAAAATCATCATCGCCAAAATTAAGCCGGCGCACAGAATACCGATGCCATTAAAGGCGCCAGAAAATAAGATGCCAAAACCTGGAATTTGACCCAAGGTAGCAGCCAATGCTGGCTGAATATATTCAGCAAATAAAGGCGCAAAAATGAACAGGCCAAACATACCGTAAATGATGGATGGAACAGCAGCCAGTAGTTCAACGGCAGTACCTAAGGGTCTACGTAGGGGACCTGGGCAGAGCTCAGTCAAGAAAACAGCAATACCAAAGCTCAGCGGAACCGCTATCAATAAAGCAATGATTGAAGTAACAACCGTGCCATAAATAGCAATCAAGCCGCCGAACTCACCATTCACTACATCCCACTCTTGGGAGAAGAAAAAGCCAGGACCAAAAGTATGCAAAGCTGGCCAAGCGTTAATCACTAAGGAGATCAGAATACCCATCAAGGCAATGAGAACCGACAATGCAAAGAATTGCGTAATTCCGTGGAACAAAAAGTCCTGAACTCGCTGTAATTTTGCGATTTTTAGAGCCTGCGCTGTAGGCGCTGAATGAGACTGGGTGATATCCATTTAGATAGGCTTATTTAATATTAAAACAGCCCCACAACACTGTGGAGCCGTCTATTAATGAATGCTTGAGGAGAAATCCATCAAACCTTACTTGGTAACAACTTTTGTGAATACATTCTTGCGAATGAAGTCAGTTGTAGCGTCAGGCATTGGAACGTAATCTAACTCTTCTGCCATCTTCTTGCCGTCTTTAAAGGCAAACTCAAAGAACTTGATTACTTCAGCAGCGTTAGCTTTGTTTTCAGGGTTCTTGTAAAGCAAGATGAAAGATGCGCCAGTGATAGGCCATGATTTAGCACCAGAAGCGTTGGTAATGAATGTGCCCATACCAGGAATCTTGGACCAGTCTGTACCAGCAGCAGCAGCAGAGAATGTCAGGTCATCAGGAGCCACAAAATTACCGTCTTTATTTTTCAAAGAGATGAAGGTCATTTTGTTTTTCTTGGCATATGCATACTCAACATAACCAATAGAGTTCTTAACACGTGTTACGTTAGCAGCAACACCTTCGTTACCTTTGCCACCAACAGTAGAGGCAGCAGGCCACTTTACGTTAGCACCAGAACCAACAGCATCTTTAAACAACGTGCTTGTTTTTGCTAAGTAGTCAGTAAAAATGGCAGTTGTTCCAGAGCCGTCTGCACGTGTTACTACGGTAATTGGGCCAGAAGGAATCTTCACGCCTGGGTTCATAATCGCAATGCGCTTATCGCCCCAATCAGAAATCACACCCTGGAAAATATCAGCCAATGTTGGGCCATCTAATTTGATCTCGCCTGGCTTTACACCGTCCACGTTGATAACAGGAACTACACCACCAATGATGGCTGGGAATTGAACCATGCCATCTTTTTCTAATTCATCAAATTTAACTGGATTGTCTGTAGCACCAAAATCAACAGTTTTTGCCTTGATTTGCTTAATACCGCCAGAAGAACCAATTGACTGATAGTTCAAGTTAGAACCAGTCTTGGCTTTAAAGGCTTCAGCCCATTTAGCGTAAATTGGGTATGGAAATGTTGCGCCTGCGCCTGTCATATCCACAGCAAATGCTGTTGGTGCAAGTGAAATAGCGCCAATAACTAGTGCCTTTTTCAAAAAAGATTTCATGTGATTAGTCCTGGTATTGAAATAACGCAACATTGCGATACTAGGACGATACGTTTTCACTATGACGCTTTAATGACAAAGTGTCATTAAAGAAAATTTACTATATAAAACAATAAGTTATAAAAGATATTTTGAGCCCGGTGTGGAGTATTTTGGCAAGCTAGAAAAGACTTAATCAGTAGCTTAAATGATCCTTTTTAGCTTTAAAGAGGCAAAAACCGCTGCCCCAGTGATAGACATCAGAATCATAACCTCATAAAAAGACCCCCTCAATCCAGGCAGGTCCTCCATATTCATACCCATTACCCCGGTAATTAAAGTCATTGGCAAAAAGATCACCGTCATTACGGACAAGACTTGCAAGTTTTTGGCATTAAATTCAGCTACGTGGGCCGCCTGCTCATCTTGCAATACCTTTGCGCGATCATAAAGACTGGAAATCTCCTGTACTAAATAGGAAAGCAGGTCCAAGTCATCATTTAAGCGATGCTTATCCTCCTCGCTAAACCAATATGGGAGGCGCTTCAACAAGCGGTGTAGCGCTATTAATTCTGGTGAAAAATGCCTTCGCAGGCGACTACATTGAATACGTATCCTGCCGAGATTTTCATGCTCTGGAAATTCCCTTCCTTTTAGAAGTTTTTCCTCCAAATCATCCATATTCTCTGAGAGATGCGCCAAAAGTGTTCTCAATTGCTCAGCACGCAAATCCAATAGCTCATGAAATAATTCAATAATAGAAGCTGGATTGAGTTGACCATTCCTTAAGTCATACCGTAATTTATCAGTAGTTCTCAGGGGGTTGTTGCGCAGAGAAACCATCAGCTTTGGCCGGACAATTGCCCAAAGAGTTCCCAAGCTTGAGTCACCGCCCTCATCCCCAAACTCTTGCTGAAAGTCGTTCATGACCATCAAAAGACAATCATCTAACTTTTCAATACGCTCTAAACGACTGAGGTTAACCCCCTCCTGAATCATTTCTACTACGCGCTCAGGAATCAACGGCGTGTTTTCAAGCCATCGCTGTATTTGAGAATTGGATAGGTTTAAATGTAGCCAGATAGAGATATCTGGATTTTCAAGTGCATCAGCAATTTCAAATAATGGAATTTCATGCCCATTACCCGATATAGGCATGGCCCAAGCAAATACAACGCCTGCAACCGGAAAAGGCTTTGCAATAATCTCTGTAGTCATCGTTAAATTGTATGGCACACGCTAAGCAATCGCGTGCCCACCTGTCATCAAAATGACATGAAAGTGCTCTACACAGGTTGTTTAAACAATAGGTAGGTCCTCGTAGATTCCAATGAAAGCATTATTCCTTGCGTTTCTGCTTGTGCCAGCATTTGCCTATGCCTTTGAGCCGCTGAATACGGATGATGCGGGCACTGTAAAAGCTGGCGGGAATCAAATCGAGCAATATTTTTTCTCCATTAACCGAAATGGTGGATCCCAGCAAGCCGATGTCATCACCCCGGGCGAGGAGTACACCGGCAGAACGGATGCAAAAGCTTTTCCGTTTACCTATACACGTGGACTAAGCGATCAAGTAGAGGCATCACTCTCAGCAACTTACTACAACGAGCCAAGCGGTACTTTCTCTAAGTTCTCAAATTATGTATTGGCAAGTAAGTGGCGCTTTCATGAGGATAGCGATCTAGGCTATGCACTCGCCGTTAAGCCTACGGTTGTATTGCCTGCCGGTAAACAGCAGCAAGTTGCAGGCCTAGGCTTAGCTGCATTGAATTATGGCGTGAACTTCATCGCCTCTAAATACTGGGAAGACATCGAGTTACACGTGAATGCTGTTTATATGCGCTCGCCATACAACACGAATTACAGCGTCGGGACCACTACCGACCTTAATCGGACAAACATCTTTTTAGTGTCTATTGCTCCTGTTTGGTCTATCTCCAAGAATTTAAAAATCGCTTTAGACCTTGGGGCAGCAACCAACCCACCATCATCCGAACAATACTTAAGCCATTACGCCTTGATTGCGGGGATTTATTCCCTAACCAACAATGTAGATCTTGGCGTCTCCTATATGCGGACAGGCGCAAACTACGGCGAAACTTTTGCAGCGCAAGCAGCCGGCGCCACACGGAGCGAAGTTGGGGTTACTTGGAGATTTTAAATTCCTATTGGATATGGAATATCAAGTTGTCACAATTTTCCATCAAACTAAAGGAATCCCATTACATTTAAACTGGAGCAACTAAATGTACTATCAAATTATTCCTTTAGAAATGGGCTCCCTAGTAGAGCGCAACATATTTCAGCAATTCAATAAAGAGATTAAGTGCGGCATGGTCTGGAAATTAGGCTCCGTTTTAACCAAGATTAAACCCGCATTTATTAAGGCATACAATCCCAACATTGGCATCTGCATTGAAGATATCCCCGGTGGGGTCATTAGCAAGACTTATGGCGGGGAAAAAGTCATTTATTTTTCCGATACAGTACAGGAAGATGAGCAGGATGAATTAACAGACATCTTTTACCAGAGCAATAAAAAATATTCCAAGAGTTACGAAGATGTTTTCCATGATCTTGGCTGGAAGCAAGTGAGCTCAGAATCGTATATCTTTGGCGAGCTTGAAGTGAAGGAACTAGATGATGCGCCCACCTCTTATAAATAAGCATGAAATTACTTAAATCAATACTTGTTGGGCTACTTTTCACGTGTTCCTTAGGAGCATCTGCGCAGTCATTGGAGTCGTTTAAATTTGTAGCCTTAGGAGATATGCCTTACTCCATCCCTGAAGACTACCCCCGCTACGAAAGATTAATTGCAGCAATCAATCAGACTAATCCGAGTTTTAGCATCTTTATTGGCGACACTAAATCAGGCTCAACACCTTGTAGCGATGAATATAATCAAAAGGTTAAGAGCTATTTCAATCAGTTTACATCCCCCTTAATTTATAGCATTGGGGACAATGAGTGGACAGACTGCCATCGACCGCTAGCCGGATCTTATGACCCTATTGAACGATTAGACAATCTCAGAAGCACTTTCTTTAATACTCGCAAGAGTTTTGGCAAGCAACAATTGGAGCTCACCAGACAAGCCGATGTTGATCCTAGGTATCAAAAGTTTGTTGAAAATGCTTACTGGGTAAAGAATCAATTTCTATTTGTCAGCGTACACATTCCTGGATCTAACAATAACTTTGAGCGGGATGAACAAGCGAAAGCTGAATACTATGAACGTAATCAGGCCAATATAGATTGGATCCAAAACAGCTTTGCGCTGGCTCAAAAGATGAATTATTTAGGAATCATCTTTTGCTACCAAGCCGATATGTTCTACACACCCACGCAGGCTGTGAACCCAGATAGCGGCTATCGAGATACTTTGCAGGTATTAAGTAAGAATGCTCAAGCATTCAAGAAGCCTGTACTGTTAATTCATGGTGACAGCCATCGACTCATCCTTGATCAACCGCTGAAAACGGTAGATCAAAAACATACTCTGGAAAACGTATTACGACTAGAGGTGATGGGTGCAGAACAGGTCCAAGCGATAACGATTGGGGTAAATCCGAAGTCTGAGCAACCATTTACCTTTACGCCAATTCTGCTAAGACAAAATATGACTACTCCAGGACCCTGAAGGCCTAATAGAAAATTCCATATCACTTTGATGTTTGGGTGATGAAATGTCATCAAAATCACATCAATCTGTCATATTTAATTTGTAGAGTTGAGCCCTACTTATGGGAGATGAAGTGCAATTCTCTTTTTACTGGTTGTCAATAGTTTGTACTAACAGCCCATAGGTAACCAAATTCTTTAGTCTCACGAGGTCATCATGAGCGGCAAACGTCATCAAAGTGAAGATACCAGCCCAGAAAAAAAGCCTGACATCAGCAAAGAACCTGATTCTTTTCTAAAGAAAAGATTAATTTGGCAACACTTGACTCAAAAAAAGATTAAAAAGGCTCTTAAAGCCCGATTCAAAATAGACACTAAAGAATAATTGACGATGATTGTGATCCCGGTTGTGATCCCGATTGTGATTTAACCAATGCGCTCTAGATTTTCCTGGATAACCTCAATAAAGTGTTCGCCATACCGCTCTAACTTGGCCTGCCCCACTCCACCAATACGACTAAATTGATCCAAGGTCGTTGGTGTAGACCTCACCATCTCCTGCAAAGTGCTGTCATGAAAAATCACATAGGGTGGGACCCCCTGCTCACGTGCCAGCTCAGTGCGCTTAGCTTTGAGCGCCTCCCACAATTTTTCATCTGCAACATTACTAAAGGGATGCGTAGAACTTTTCTTTGCTCCCGATTTCGTAGCCTTAGTCTTGGAGTAGCCCGTTTCTTTGCGCAACCAAACCTCTTGCGCGCCACGTAACACAGGTAATGCGATTTCATCCACCAGCTTTAAGCCGCCATGCAGGGCAATGTCTGCATCTAGATAACCGCCTGCTACCAGTTGACGATAAATACTATTCCATTGCGCCTGATTGAGTTCTGCGCCGATCCCAAAGGTGCTGACCTGTTCATGAAAGTACTGCTTCACTCTGGGAGTAACCTTACCAAGGAGGACATCAATTAAATGGGTCACACCAAAACGCTGGCCTGTCCGATAAACACATGACAACGCCTTTTGTACTTCCTGTGTGGCATTCCAAGTCGCCACGGGCTCTAGACAGTTATCACAGTTCCCGCAGCCGCCAGGATGCGTCTCCCCAAAGTAGCGCAAGATTGTTTGATGGCGGCATGTTGTGGATTCGCAATAGCCTAGTAGTGCGTTGAGTTTTTGGCGCTCTACCCGCTTACGATCCTCAGAAGCTTCGCCAGAATCTACCATTTGCCGCAAGCTCACTACATCCCCAAATCCATAGGCCATCCAAGCATTTGCAGGCAAGCCATCGCGTCCAGCACGTCCTGTTTCCTGGTAGTACCCTTCCATGCTTTTTGGAAGATCTAGGTGAGCTACAAAGCGTACGTTAGGTTTATCAATACCCATCCCGAACGCTACTGTTGCGACCATGATGACGCCCTCTTCACGTAAGAAGCGTTTTTGATTGGCGCTGCGTGTTTCTACGCTTAAGCCTGCGTGATACGGCATAGCATCCCAGCCGCGGTCTACCAACCATTGAGCAGTCTCTTCTACACTACGACGCGATAGGCAATAAATAATTCCTGAGTCATCGGCATGCTCAGCATCTAAAAAGTGCTCTAACTGTTGTTTAGCACTCTGCTTTTGCAGAACACGATATTTAATATTGGGACGATCAAAGCTGGAGACAAATTGCTCGGCAGATTCGAGCGAAAGACGCTCCACGATTTCTGCTCTAGTTGGCGCATCTGCAGTAGCCGTTAAGGCAATACGGGGTACTTTAGGAAATCGCTCATGCAATACAGTGAGCTGACGATATTCTGGGCGAAAATCATGGCCCCATTGAGAAACACAGTGTGCCTCATCAATCGCGAACAAGGCAATTCCGGGGCCCGCATTAAGTCTATCGAGTATCGATAGAAAACCAGGGTTCATGAGACGCTCGGGCGCCACATAGATTAAGTCAAGATCTCCGGCCAGCAACTGACTGGTAACCTTTTGAGAAGTAGCTGTATCCAAGCTAGAGTTTAAAAATGAGGCCTTAACGCCTAACTGGGTTAATGCATCAACTTGATCCTGCATTAGTGCAATTAAGGGCGATACCACTACCCCTACACCACGTCGAACAAGCGAGGGAATTTGATAGCACAGCGACTTACCGGCACCAGTAGGCATGAGAACCAAAGCATCGCCGCCTGCCACTACATGCCTAACAATAGACTCTTGAGCACCACGGAATTGATCAAAGCCGAAAATATCATGAAGAACTTGGTGGCTCGACTGCAAAAGAAATACTCCCCTGTCTTATTCAATATCTGCGGATTGCAAACTATATACAAATAAAAAGCCCCACGTCATGCGGGGCTCTTTCGATATTTTCTCTTTAAAACAAATATAGAGTCTGAATGGCGGAGAGGGTGGGATTCGAACCCACGGTAGGTTTGACCCTACGCTTGATTTCGAGTCAAGTACATTCGACCACTCTGCCACCTCTCCGAACCGAGAAATCATTATAGCCAGCGATACATAAAGCCATATAGGCAACGTTGACTTAAAAATGGCTAGCCAAAAGAGATCATCCTCTTTAAAATAGATATACATATACGTATATCTATTTTAAAGAGGTGAAACATGAATATTCAAATTTCAAAGTGGGGTAACAGCCTAGCGCTTAGGATTCCCGCTGCTTTCATCAAAGAAATCCAACTAAAGGATGGGGATAAGGTTGAAGCAACCCTATCTAAGGATGGCTCACTAATTATTAGACCGCAAAAATTAGATCGCAAAGCAATTGCAGCAGATCTTAGAGCATTTAGAGCTACTTTGAAGATGGGTAAATCAGTTATGGATGAAGTTCGCTCAGGGGCGCGCTACTAATGATTTATGTTGATACTAGTATTTTAGTGGCCTTATGCACAATAGAAGAAAAGAGTGGCGCTGTTGATATGTGGCATGAAACCAGTTCCGCAAAAATGATTTCATCTACTTGGGCGTTTACAGAATTTTCTAGTGCACTTAGCCTAAAGGTCAGAACCAATCAATTAAGTGAAAAACAGAGTCGCGAAGCTTGGAAAAAATTTGATAATCTCTGCCAAAACGATATTGAATTAATGCCCATTGAGAGCAAAACGTATTACTCCGCTGGAATTTTAGTTGTTGATAGCAAATCAAATCTCAGGGCTGGTGACGCACTTCATCTTGCCGCCGCAAAGCAATTCAAATCTAAATCTTTGGCAACTCTTGATAAAGTATTAGCAAAAAATGTTGATAGAGTAAAAATTAAAGCCGTTTTAATTTAATTCGGCTTTAATATCTCTAAGCCACCCAAGTAAGATTGTATTGCCTTTGGAATAGCAATACTGCCATCTACTTGCTGCTTATTCTCAAGCAATGCGACCAATGCTCTGCCTACTGCAAGACCTGAACCATTTAAGGTATGCACCAATTCTGGTTTGCCTTGACCTGATTTAAATCTGGCTTGCATCCGTCTTGCCTGGAAATCGCCCATACTGGAGCAGGAGCTAATTTCTCTATAGGCTTTTTGTGAAGGCACCCAAACCTCCAGGTCATAAGTCTTGGTACTACCAAAACCCATATCACCCGTGCAGAGTAATACTTTTCTATATGGCAACTCGAGCAATTCCAGAATACGCTCAGCGTGGCCAGTGAGCTCTTCCAAGGCTTGCATGGAATCTTCTGGCTTAGTGATTTGTACTAACTCAACTTTGTCAAACTGATGCTGACGAATCATCCCTCGGACATCGCGACCATAACTACCGGCTTCTGAACGGAAACATGGTGTGTGAGCCACAAACTTAATTGGTAAGTTATCAGCATTAACGATTTCATCGCGAACTAAATTCGTTACAGGCACTTCTGCAGTTGGGATAAGGTAAAAGTTTTCAGTCTTCGCCTCACCGCCCTCGTCTTCACCATACATTTGACGGGGAACCTTAAAAAGATCTTCTTCAAACTTTGGCAATTGACCAGTACCGCGCATCGAAGCAGCATTCACCATGTAAGGTGCGTAGACCTCTTGATAATGGTGATCTGTAGCATGAGTATCAATCATGAACTGCGCTAAGGCGCGGTGCAATCTGGCAATTGGCCCCTTGAGAACTACAAAGCGTGAACCGCTAATCTTAGCTGCCACCTCAAAGTCCAAACCGAGTGGACCGCCGAGATCAACGTGATCTTTAATCTCAAAATCAAAAATAGGCTCTTCACCCCAACGCTTTACTTCTTTGTTTTCAGTTTCATCTTTACCAGCAGGCACCGATTCATCTGGCAGATTTGGAATGCCCATCAAGAAATCAGAAATCTCTGCCTGCAGCGTACCCAGTCTTGCGGCACCGGACTCCATATCAGCATTAACGCCTGCAACTTCAGCCATTTCGGCAGCAGCATCCTCGCCCTTACCTTTTTTCATGCCAATGGCTTTAGATAATTGATTGCGCTTGGCTTGCAATTCTTCAGTACGGGTTTGCAAAGATTTACGCTCGGATTCTAAGGCATTGAATTTCTCAACGTCGAGTTGGAATTTGCGAGTTGCTAAACGTGCAGCAACTGCGGCGATATCTTTACGGAGTAATTGCGGATCAATCATGTGATGCTCTGTAGATTAAGGGTTCTAGGTTTTAGTTTTTAGTTTTTTACAGGCTCTAGTTTAAGCGCAAGACTTCGGCTCCGGCTGGCGGAGTGAAAGTAAAGCGATTGGCGGGCAAATTAACATTGAGTTGGATCTTATCCAAAGTCACCAGGACCACGCTTCCAAGACCATCGGTTAACTCCAAAGCTTTCGGTAAGCCGTTAGCCATGCCAATCGAGATCTTTGTATAAGGCAGGTCATTTTTAGTCTTGGCATTGGGATCTTTTTTAGGCGTCAAAGCTACCCACTTCATTCCTAAGCGCTCTTCGCCTTCAACCAAGTCAAAATGCTGCTCTAGCGAAGTCTCACCAAACAGAATAGCTGCCGGTGTAGAAGCTAAGGCCTGCCCTGCCGGGCGAAATGTCGCTTGGTTTAAATCTTTATCCCACAAAATCAGCTGTTTGCCATCCGCAATTAACTTTTGCTCGTAAGGCTTTTGGGTGTCCCAGATAAATCTTCCTGGACGCTGAAACACAAAATGACCTTGGGTTTGACGAACAACTTTTAAACCTTTGTCTTGTGATTCATTGACTTTAGGTGTACGTAATTGTTGCTGCACAAAATCCCCTTCAGCAGTTTTAGAGTTCCGTACAAATTGACGCAACTGCTCTGAGCCGCTTTCACTTTGCGAATGAGTAACTCCTGAAAACAGAATGGCTGCTCCAAGCAATACTGCAGATAAGAATCTTTGCAAAATGGCTGCCTACTCTGAAGGGCGATGAAGAATCTCGCGATTACCGCCATTACCCATCTTAGATACAAGTCCTGCTTTTTCCATATCTTCGAGTAGGCGTGCGGCACGGTTGTAACCGATACGCAGGTGACGCTGTACTAGTGAGATCGATGGGCGTTTATTTTCTAGAACTATAGCAACGGCTTGGTCATAAAGAGGATCTGCTTCACCACCTCCCTCGCCAGTCAACGCATCCACATTGGATTCGTCAGCACCTTCAAGAACGCCATCAATGTAGTTGGCTTCGCCCTTCTCTTTGAGCCATTCCACAACGCGATGGACTTCATCATCCGATACGAATGCGCCGTGAACGCGAACCGGTAGGCCGGTACCCGGAGCCATATAGAGCATGTCACCCATACCCAACAATGCTTCCGCGCCCTGCTGATCCAAAATCGTACGACTGTCGATCTTAGAACTGACTTGGAATGAGATGCGGGTTGGTACGTTGGCTTTAATCAAGCCAGTAATAACGTCAACGCTTGGGCGTTGTGTTGCCAAGACTAAATGAATACCTGCAGCACGAGCCTTTTGAGCAATACGGGCAATCAACTCTTCAATCTTCTTACCGGAGACCATCATCAAGTCAGCCAACTCATCAATCACGATGACGATGACTGGTGCTTTATAGATTGGCTCTGGATCATCTGGAGTTAAGCTAAATGGATTGGTGAGCTTCTCGCCTTTCTCTTCAGCTTCCAGAATCTTTTTATTAAAGCCAGCTAGGTTCCGCACACCAAACTTACTCATCAGTTTGTAGCGGCGCTCCATCTCATTTACCGCCCAGTTAAGTGCGTTGTATGCCTGCTTCATGTCGGTTACAACTGGGCACAACAAATGCGGGATCTTGTCGTAGATGGCCATCTCGAGCATCTTCGGATCAATCATGATCAAACGCACTTCATCAGGCTTAGCCTTAAAGAGCAGCGACAGAATCATGGCATTGATACCCACCGATTTACCAGCGCCCGTAGTACCCGCAACCAAGCAGTGAGGCATCTTCGCTAAGTCAGCCACCATTGGGCTTCCAGAGATATCTTTACCTAAGGCTAGAGTCAGTAAGGAATGATTGTCGTTATAAACCTGCGAAGTCAGAATCTCTGACAAGTAAACCGACTGGCGTGTGGGATTTGGTAGCTCCAAAGCCATACAAGTTTTGCCGGGAATGGTTTCTACAACACGCATACTGACAACGCCTAGTGAGCGCGCTAAGTCACGTGAGAGGTTCACAATTTGACTGCCCTTCACACCAATCGCTGGATCAATCTCATAGCGAGTCACTACTGGGCCAGGATAGGCGGCAATCACTTTCACCTGAACATTAAACTCAGCTAACTTGCGTTCGACTAAGCGTGAAGTAAATTCAAGCACGTCAGCAGAGATCGTTTCTTTTGCCTTTGGAACTGGATCAAGCAATGCAAGTGGCGGTAATTCTGAATCAGGAATGTCCACAAACAATGGCTGCTGTTTTTCGCGCTCTACACGAGCACTCTTTGGAATCTCAATGGGAGCACGTACGATTTGCACTGGCGCTGCAACCTCAACGCGTCCGCGGAACTCTTCCACAAACTCTTCACGCTCTTCAGCAGCTGCTTCACCTAACTTACGATCTTCTTCGCTATCGCGACGTTCACGAATGCGTTGATAAGTCACCTCCAAGAAACGCCCTACTTTTTCTGCAACGTCCAGCCAGGAGAAATGCAAGAACAAAGACAGGCCAGCACAAAGACCAAATAGGAGAACCAGAGTGGAGCCGGTAAAACCAAGAGCCATTTGCAATGGGTCACCAATCAGCTCACCCAAAATACCTCCAGGGGGTCTAGGGAGCTCCCAGGACAGTGAATGCATGCGGATGGACTCCAAACCCATACTGCAAAATAGAGTCAGTCCAAAGCCCAACCAACGCATTAGTAAAGAGTCTGGCTTAGCATCCGGATCAGGCGGCAAAGGTATGCTCCAAAGCTCACGCCAGCCATTTAAGACACGGCGCCCAAAGAGAGCAACCCACCAAAAGGCAGAAATACCAAAGATATACAGCATTAAATCCGCTAAATAGGCCCCAAAACGACCCCCCAGATTCTTGGGAGCCTCAAAACTAGCATGGGACCAAGCTGGATCAGCCTTGGAATAGGTCAGCAAAATGGCCAATAAGCCCAGGCACAAGCCCAGAGAGATGAACCAACGAGCCTCCAATAAGAGACGGGGCATCCTGCCCTGCGGGCCATTCTCTGGGGATTGGGAGCTCATTGGAGCCTTGGACTTCGGGTATGCGGTTCTTGCCATGTTCTATCGATTGTAATCAAGCAAATCTATAATTTGAATATGACTACAAATACCCCAAAACACTCCAAAGTTCTGATCCTCGGATCTGGCCCTGCTGGCTATACAGCAGCCGTCTACGCAGCCCGAGCCAATTTAAACCCCACCCTCATCACCGGCCTAGCTCAGGGTGGTCAATTAATGACCACGACTGACGTCGAAAACTGGCCTGCGGACGCCGATGGCGTTCAAGGCCCAGAACTCATGGAGCGTTTTTTAAAGCATGCTGAACGCTTTAATACTGAAATCGTTTTTGACCATATTCATACAGCAGCCCTGAAAGAAAAGCCGATTCGCCTAGTTGGGGATTCCGGAACCTATACCTGCGATGCTTTGATTATTTCCACTGGTGCTTCTGCTCAATACATTGGCTTACCCAGTGAAGAAGCATTCATGGGTCGCGGGGTTTCTGGTTGCGCAACTTGCGATGGCTTCTTCTACCGTAATCAAGATGTTTGTGTAGTCGGTGGTGGCAACACTGCTGTTGAAGAAGCGCTATACCTGACTGGTATTGCTAAAAAAGTAACCGTCATTCATCGTCGCGATAAGTTCCGCGCTGAACCAATTTTGAATGATCGCCTCATGGCAAAAGTTGCTGAAGGCAAAGTGGAACTGAAACTAAACTCCACTCTCGACGAAGTTCTAGGCGATGAAAAAGGCGTTACTGGTGTGCGCATCAAGAAACAAGATGGCAACACTGAGGATTTGGCTGTGACTGGCGCCTTTATTGCCATTGGCCATAAACCGAATACTGAACTCTTTGTTGGTCAGCTCGACATGAACAATGGCTACATCAAGACCCATTCAGGCCTTGAAGGCAATGCCACTGCTACTAATATCCCTGGCGTGTTTGCTGCTGGCGATGTGCAAGACCATATTTACCGTCAAGCGATTACCAGTGCTGGAACAGGCTGTATGGCTGCACTGGATGCGCAGCGTTATTTAGAGACTTTGGAATAAGCTCTCAGTTTTAAATTATTGAAAAAAATGCCTAGCAATGCTAGGCATTTTTGTTAAGAGGGTCCGATCTTGCCTGATCCTCATCTTCTTTTTTATGCAGCTCTATTTCAATATCAGTAGTTGCATCAAGAGCGTTTTTATTTACAAAGCCTTTGGGAAATGTCTCCGGATTATTGGGATCCACAGATATCTTAATCGTAATTTCTCCTTCTGGACATACACTTTGATCGCCAAAAAAATCTTCAGATACATTCGAGTCATTGAGAAAAAATGAGGTCCACAAATTCCTCTTAGTCATAGAGCCCCTTTATAAATAAAATAGTAGTATTGCATTTAATAATTACCCAAATAATTTGTGGACAAACAAAACGCCTAGCAATGCTAGGCGTTTTGTTTGCTGCAGTCTGATTGCTACTGCATTTAATAACTACTCATTACTTAACGAGAGACCATTGGCAAGAGTGGCACGATGAGTAATGCCACGATGTTAATAATCTTAATGAGTGGGTTAACGGCAGGGCCCGCAGTATCTTTGTAGGGGTCGCCAACGGTATCACCCGTCACTGCAGCTTTGTGAGCTTCAGAACCTTTACCGCCGAAGTGACCTTCTTCGATATATTTCTTCGCATTATCCCAAGCACCACCACCCGTACACATCGAGATCGCTACAAATAAGCCAGTCACGATAGTTCCCATGAGTAAGCCACCCAATGCTGCAGGTCCTAATAAGAGACCAACAACAACTGGGGCAACTACTGGCAAGAGGGAAGGAACGATCATTTCCTTAATAGCAGCAGAAGTCAGCATATCTACAGCTTTGCCGTACTCTGGCTTGGCAGTGCCTTCCATAATTCCAGGGATATCGCGGAACTGACGGCGCACCTCTTCTACCACCGCACCAGCGCAACGACCTACCGCTTCCATCGCCATCGCACCAAACAAGTAAGGAATCATGCCGCCAATAAAGAGGCCAATGATGACCATGTGATTGGACAAGTCAAAAGACACTTGTTGACCCATACCCTCTAAAGCATGGGTGTAGTCAGCAAAGAGTACGAGCGATGCCAAACCAGCTGAACCAATTGCATAGCCTTTAGTAACTGCCTTAGTAGTGTTGCCAACTGCATCCAATGGATCAGTAATATCGCGAACAGATTGTGGCAAGCCTGCCATCTCAGCAATACCACCGGCGTTATCGGTAATTGGACCATATGCATCAAGTGCCACCACAATGCCTGCCATGGACAACATGGCTGTTGCAGCAATCGCAATGCCATACAAACCAGCCAACCAATACGCCGCAAAAATCGCTGCACAAACAAAGAGCACTGGGTAAGCAGTTGACTTCATCGAAATACCTAAGCCAGCAATGATGTTGGTGCCGTGACCTTTGGTTGAGGCTTCAGCAATATGTTGCACTGGCTTGAACTGGGTACCGGTGTAGTACTCGGTAATCCATACCAAACCTGCTGTCAGTAATAAGCCCACGACGGTTGATCCAAACAAGCGCCATTGGCTACCAAGAATACCTAGCGCATCGTCCGGCATGATGAAGTTGGTTACGAAGTAGAAAGCAATCAGTGACAAACCACCAGCAATGATCAGGCCCTTATACAAAGCAGGCATCACATTTTTCATACCAGGTGTTGCCTTGACAAATGAGCAACCAATGATGGAGGCGATGATAGAAACGCCGCCCAGCACTAATGGATAAATAATCGCAGCCACTGGTGCGCTAGAAACCATTAATGATCCCAGCACCATGGTTGCAATCAGCGTAACCGCGTAAGTTTCAAATAAATCTGCTGCCATACCTGCGCAGTCGCCAACGTTGTCGCCAACGTTATCAGCAATCACCGCAGGATTGCGTGGATCATCTTCTGGAATCCCAGCCTCAACCTTACCCACCAAGTCAGCGCCAACGTCTGCACCCTTAGTAAAGATGCCGCCACCTAAACGAGCAAAGATCGAAATCAAGGAAGAACCAAATGCCAAACCAATTAGGGGATGTAATACGGAAGAAAGATCTTGTCCAGCGCCAATCGATACAAGGAACATAAAGAAGAGACCAACACCCAAGAGACCCAATCCAACTACCAACATGCCGGTAATGGCACCACCTTTGAATGCCACATTAAGCGCTTCGTTCATACCCTTGGTAGCCGCTTCCGCTGTCCGCACGTTTGCGCGTACTGAGACATTCATACCAATAAAGCCGCAAGCACCAGAAAGCACAGCACCAATGACAAAGCCAATCGCGGTCGCAAAATCAAGGAAGAGCGCCATGAGAATGGCCAGAACCACCCCAACAACGGCAATCGTTTTATATTGGCGTGACAAATACGCTGCCGCCCCCTGCTGAATCGCCTCAGCAATTTCTTGCATTTTGGCATTGCCCGTACTTTGCTTCAAAATCCAGCCGCGCATCACAAAACCGTAAATCACGGCCAGGACACCGCATGCCAAGGCAAAATACAAGCCTAAAGTGACATTACTCATGCTTGAACTCCCTAAAGTTAATCATTTGTTAATCTTTATTTTTTTGTATAACCGCACTTAGGTAGACCTGGTTTCCGAAAGCTTTAAACTATGGTCTTTAAGCTGTATCAGTATGTAACAGAATCACCCCTGCTCACCCTTGAAAGGATCAGGGTATTTACTAATCATTATTCGGAGTATTTATGAGTCTCGACAAAGTTAAGCCAGGTAAAAAGATCCCTGAAAGCTTCAACGTCATTATTGAAATCCCAATGAACGCTGATCCAGTGAAGTATGAAGTGGATAAAGAGTCTGGCGCAATTTTCGTTGACCGTTTTATGGGTACTGCAATGCACTACCCATGTAACTACGGATACATCAATAAAACGATTGCCGGTGATGGCGACCCTGTTGATGTTCTCGTAATTACTCCATTCCCACTCATTCCAGGTGTTGTTGTTAGCTGCCGCGCAATTGGCGTATTGCAAATGGAAGATGAAGGCGGTGAAGATGCTAAGTTACTGGCCGTTCCAGAAGACAAAATTTTGCCTATCTATACACACTGGCAAAAACCAGAAGATATGAACCCATTGCGCTTGAATCAAATTCAACACTTCTTCGAGCACTACAAAGATCTCGAACAAGGTAAATGGGTAAAAGTGAGAGGTTGGGGTGGTGTTGCTGATGCTCATAAAGAAATTCTTGAAGGCATCGAGCGCTACAACAAAGAGAGCAAGTAATTTTTTTATTGAAAAGGCTTTGTGATTCGGAGTGAGCACGCAGAAAATTGCCTTAGCCCAAATCAACCCATTACTGGGTGATTTGGCTGGCAACGCGCAACTCATTCACAAAGCCGCTCTAGATGCCTACTCGCAAGGCGCCAAACTCGTAGTCACCCCTGAGCTTTCGCTCACCGGCTATCCCCCAGAAGACTTACTCCTCCGCCCTGCTTTTATTGAAGCGGCGAAATTAGAGCTCGAGCTCTTAATGAAAGAGTTAGCTCAGTACTCCGATCTGATAGTCATCGTCGGCCACCCCAAACTATCATCCGTAGGTTTGCAAAACTACGCATCTGTTTTACAAAACGGCAAAGTCATTGCGGGCTACGCAAAACAAGAATTACCTAACCATGAAGTATTTGACGAAGTTCGTTACTTCGTACCTGGTAATCAAGCTTGTGTTTTTGAATGCGAAGGTGTTCGCTATGGATTGATCTTGTGTGAAGACGCTTGGCACGCAGGTCCCGCCAAACAATCTCATGCTGCTGGCGCACAAGTATTGTTGGTCCCCAACGCCTCTCCTTACCACCTGCAAAAAGAAGCCTTGCGCATTGAAGTGCTCCGTGGGCATATTGCACAAACCAAAATACCACTAGCTTACGTCAACGCTGTTGGCGGTCAGGATGAATTGGTTTTTGATGGCGGCTCATTTGCATTAAATAGTGATGGCAAAGTCGTGATGGCCATGCCTCAGTTTGAAACCGGCCTAGGTCTTGTTACCGTGACAGCAACTGGCGAGCTAGAAAAAGGTCTGATCACCCCACCCCAATCTGTTGAGGCTCAGGCTTATCAAGCGCTGGTTTTGGGTGTACGTGACTATGTCACTAAAAATCGCTTCCCTGGCGTGATTATTGGCCTATCTGGCGGCGTAGATTCAGCCTTGGTATTGGCAATTGCTGTGGATGCCTTAGGTGCTGCTAAGGTACGCACCGTCATGATGGCCTCTCGCTATACCGCCGATATCTCTTGGATTGATGCACGGGAGATGGCCCAGAACTTAGGCGTGCAATACGACGAGATTCCGATTAGCGGACCAGTAGATGCTTTAGAGGCTTCTCTAGCCGAGCAATTTGCCGGTTTAAAAGTAGATGCTACCGAAGAGAATATTCAGGCACGCGTGCGTGGCACTCTGCTGATGGCTCTATCTAATAAAACAGGTCGACTTGTTTTGACTACCGGCAACAAGAGCGAAATGGCAGTAGGCTACTGCACACTCTATGGCGATATGGCGGGTGGCTTTGCAGTCATTAAAGATATCGCTAAGACTTTGGTGTATCGCTTATGCGCCTATCGTAATAGTATTGCGCCAGTCATTCCGGAGCGAATTCTGACCCGCGCACCTTCGGCAGAGTTACGTCCAGACCAAAAAGATCAGGATAACCTGCCCTCTTATGAAGTGCTGGATGGCATTGTTGAGCTCTATATGGAGCAAAACCAATCAATTGCCCAAATCATTGCTGCAGGCTTTGATGCTGAGAGCGTAGAAAAAGTGACTCGCTTGATCAAGCTTAATGAATATAAGCGTCGCCAAGCCCCGCCGGGGGTTCGCGTAACCACTCGCGCCTTTGGCCGCGATTGGCGCTACCCCATTACCTCCCAATTTAGAGCCTAGAACGCTCAGCGGGTCGGTTTTTGGTATTTCAGAACAGATCTAGGTATGATTAGTGCATTAGGGGGAACACATGAAATTAATTACATCCATCATTAAGCCGTTCAAACTCGATGAAGTTCGTGAGTCATTGGCGGAAGTCGGCGTTACAGGTCTGACCGTTACCGAAGTTAAGGGCTTTGGCCGTCAAAAAGGCCATACTGAACTCTATCGTGGCGCTGAATATGTAGTCGACTTTTTGCCTAAAGTAAAAGTGGAAGCCGTGGTTTCTGATGACCGTGTTGAAGCAGCTATTGAGGCAATCACTAAAGCTGCACGTACCGGCAAGATTGGTGACGGCAAAATTTTCGTGACTGCAGTAGAGCAAGTGATTCGTATTCGTACTGGTGAAACCGATAACGCTGCAGTTTAATTCAACGAATTAAACCTGCGAACCTCTCAGGCCATCAACGTAGCTGAGAGTCAGTAGAGGTTGGAGGAGCTGGAGGCTGAATAATTTCAGCCGGCTCCAAAATGATTGTCTTGCTACTAGTGTTACTAATGCGAACCTTCGCGCCCTGGTAATACAAATCCACTTGTTTTAAACCGCCAGTAAGCACCTTCAATGGCGGCTTGCCATTAACACTCGCACCAACTCCTGGCTCTAGAGTTTTATTTTGGGTCTTTCCGTTAGCATCCACTACACACACTGTTTGGGCGGTCCTTGATTGCAGATAAACCATATTACCCGCTTTTTTAGGGGCTTCAGGCCTGAAATTGAGCGCGGATGCATCTTCAGGCGGGCATTCCGCCGTAACCGCTACTGGAGTTGGCTCTGGTGCTGATGCTGGAGCTGGCTTAGTTTCTGTCACAGGCTCTACTGGCGCATTTGCTGGCGTAGGCTCTTGTGCTACTTCTTGAATAACCACCACTTTCTCTTTAACCGGTTCAGGAAAAAATAGGGGGCGCAAGTTCACTACAGAGAAAATCACGGCCGCGCCAATTGCCAACAGTAAGAATAATTTCTTTTTAGGATTTGCAGAAGCCGCTGACTTCACTCGATAGTCAACAACACTGTCTGGAATTTTATTAACGTTACTCTTCTGAGGTTTTTGTTTTGCAGTCGCTGCTGGTGCAGTTTCTTTTTCTTCTTTGGCGCTCTCAGTCTTTGCCTTATTTTCTTCCGCAGAAGCTTTTGTCTCCCCCTGCAATTTCTCCTCAACATCACTCGCTTTAACAGGTTGCGCGACACCAGAAAAAACAAATGCCTCTTCAGGTGCGAGCTTAAGTAAGCCAGCTACTTTTTTTGCTGCTGTGAATTTCACTTGATCACCGTAGAAAGAGCTGGTCTCACCATTTTCAATCTGCTCAATTTGGCGAACAGAAAGGCAAGCCATTCCCGAAAGATCTTTCGTGCTGAGGTCAAGGCTTTCTCTGGCCTTAGTAAATGCCTCTTTGCGAATCTCGGGAAGTTTGACCGGTTTATTCACTGCGCAGCAACGATCTCATGTGGAATTAATAAGGTGATAATAATACCAAACTGGAGTAATGGTGATTAGCCACAAAGCTAGTGATTTAATGGGTGATTATCAAGGTTAGATTCAAGGTACTTCCTCACCAACTCCTGAAGAGAATCAGCATGCATTTTGTCCATCACCCGAGCCTTGTGCACCTTAATGGTGGCATCAGTGGTTCCTAGTTTTACGGCAATATCCTTGTTTAGGAGACCCTTAATAAGCCATCCACATACCTCACGCTCTCTAGGAGTGAGGCTTTCGTAGTCCTTCTTAGCTTCAACATCCAGAGAAACGCGCTTCAACTGACGGCTATCAAAGTCAATTGCGTCTGCCACGGCCTTTAGTAGCTCCTCTAAATTAAATGGCTTGAATAAGAAATCTAGTGCGCCCCGCTTAAGGCCTTGAACGATTTGATGGGGATGACTTTGACCGCTCACAAATACGATAGGAGTCTTGCGACCTAACTTCTGGAGTTTTTCTTGTAAATCAAGGCCGGTCATATCCGGCATCTGCATATCTAACAAGATGACAGCTGGAGATACCGGAACTGATTTCTCCAAGAAAACGGTGGCAGATGCATAGTCATCGACGAGATAACCTAATTCACGCAACATTCTCGAGAGGGAAACGCGCATGGATTCATCGTCGTCAATTAGGTATATATGGCCGACTTTAGTCATTGAATTCAAAGGAAAAAGTGATTGATGACTTAATGTACTGCAGCCTCTTTTACTAAGCTATTAGCTCCTTAGCTAATATTTAGATCTAAATCAATGATTTCATTGGCATTTTCATACTGCAGTGCAACATTTGTAGCAATTAATATGAGCTCATCGATCTAGAGCACCCTTAACCCATCTCACGGCACAATAGAGCCTTTCGACACAAACCTTTTCTGGAGTAATAAGCATGAAACGCCTTAATGAACGCTCGCGCATGGTCACCGAAGGGGTCGCTCGCGCACCTAATCGTTCGATGTATTACGCAATGGGTTACGAAGAAAAGGATTTCGTAAAGCCGATGGTTGGCGTTGCGAACGGCCACTCCACTATTACCCCCTGTAATAGTGGTTTACAAAAATTAGCCGATGCTGCTGTTGAAGCTCTAGAAGCAGCCGGTGCAAAAGCACAAGTATTCGGTACACCAACTGTTTCCGATGGCATCGGCATGGGCACTGAGGGCATGAAGTACTCCCTCGTCTCACGTGAAGTGATTGCTGATAGCATTGAAGTGTGTGTAAATGGTCTTTGGCAAGATGGTGTTGTCGTCATTGGTGGTTGCGATAAAAACATGCCAGGCGGCATGATGGCCTTAGCCCGCACTAATGTGCCCGGCATCTATGTCTATGGCGGCACGATTAAACCAGGCCATTACAAGGGCAAGGAACTCAATATTGTTTCTGCATTTGAGGCAGTTGGTGAATTTACTTCCGGTCGATTGAGTGAAGAAGATTTAAAGGGTGTTGAACAGCATGCCTGTCCAGGTAGCGGCTCTTGTGGCGGCATGTACACCGCAAACACCATGAGCTCCTCATTTGAGGCTTTGGGCATGAGCTTGCCCTACTCCTCTACGATGGCGAACGTTGATGCTGAAAAAGTAGCGAGTGCTGCCGAATCAGCGCGCGTACTGGTTGAAGCAGTCAAAAATAACTTGCGTCCCCGTGACATCATCACCAAGAAGTCCATTGAGAACGCTGTCAGTGTGATCATGGCAGTTGGTGGATCCACAAATGCAGTATTGCATTTCTTGGCCATCACCAGCGCAGCTGAAATCGACTGGACGATTGATGACTTTGAGCGTATTCGTAAACGCGTTCCTGTGATCGTGGATATGAAACCATCTGGTACTTATCTTGCAACTGACTTGCATCAAGCCGGCGGCATTCCACAAGTAATGAAGATTTTGCTTGATGGCGGATTGCTCCACGGTGACTGCATGACCATTACCGGCAAGACAATCGCTGAAGTACTAAAAGATGTTCCGTCAGTACCGCGCGCTGATCAAAAAGTGATTCGCACCTTAGATAATCCTTTGTACAAACAAGGTCACTTGGCAATCTTGAAGGGCAATATTTCTCCAGAGGGTTGTGTCGCCAAGATTACTGGCCTTAAGAATCCTTCGATCACTGGTCCAGCTCGTGTGTTTGATTCTGAAGACGACGCCATGGCAGCCATCATGGCGCAGAAGATCAAGGATGGTGACATTGTTGTGATTCGTTATGAAGGTCCTAAAGGCGGCCCAGGGATGCGTGAGATGCTTGCACCAACCTCTGCTCTTGTTGGACAAGGTCTAGGTGAGTCTGTAGGCCTCATCACTGATGGCCGCTTCTCTGGTGGCACCTGGGGTATGGTTGTGGGTCACGTAGCTCCTGAAGCCTACGTAGGTGGCACGATTGCCCTCATTCATGAAGGCGACTCGGTAACGATTGACGCCCATCAACTACTGATTCAATTGAACGTTGATGAAGCAGAAATTGCGAAGCGTCGCGCAGCTTGGGTGCAACCTAAGCCACGCTATACGCGCGGCCTACTGGCTAAATATGCTCGCCTTGCAAGCACTGCAAGTAAAGGCGCGGTAACTGACTTGAACTTGGGGGACTAAGTTAATAAAGTAAGAGCCTTAAAAGAAAAAGCCCCTAGGTAAAACTAGGGGCTTTTTTTATTACATCTACCAATCAATCTAATGACTTAGTGCTTCATGGCTCCAGCACCCATTGCATTGACTGGCATCTTCACTTCGACATCACCTGCTTTAGCAAACTTTAGCTTTACAGGGACTGTTTCACCTGCAGCTAATGGAGCTTTAATGTTGATAAACATTAAGTGCAAGCCGCCAGGCTTTAATTCAACAGCACCACCCGCTGGCACAGCAATATCTTTTACCTGACGCATCTTCATGACATTGCCCTCCATTGCCATCTCGTGGAGCTGCACTTCACCTGCAACAGGTGAGCTAGCCGAGATCAATTGATCGGCAGCGCCCTTATTTTCAATCTTCATAAAGCCGCCGGCTACCTGCTGGCCAGGAACTGTAGCACGGGTATAGGCATCTTCAATCTTGATAGCGTTAGTAGTGACAGTTTTGGAAACGTTTTGTGCCCATGCCGATCCTACTAAAGCCATTCCTGCAGCAGTACATATTGTTAATAATAATTTTGTCTTCATATCTCTATTCTCCCGGTAATTGAAAAGCGATTCATTTAATTATGGTTTAACTATCAAAGCTTTTTGTAATTGCTGAAAGTCTACTAAGCCTGTTTTTCTGGTAGCTTTGCCATTTTTATCGATCACTATGGTTGTCGGTGTTTCACCATGCCATTTAGGATCGATTTCATAGCGCAGGCGCTCATCAAAAGGCGCTGCGACATAATAATTATTGGCCTTATCTAGATTTGCTTTGCTCAACATTTTTTTCATCGACTCAATTGAGACATCATCAACCTGAATAAAAACTACTTTAGCACTTGGATTGTTTTTAATAAAAAGACCCCACTGCGGCATCTCTTTAACGCAGGATGGACAAGTCACGCCCCAAAAATTAATAGCCAGAGGTCCACTATTTGCAGCTTTGATGATGGATTTCCAATCTCCCGCCTGATAAGGCTTCAGAGAAACCGGGTCGGCAAAGGCAAGTCCAGTCATTGATAAGGCGAAAATAAAAATAAGCCAATATCTTCTCATTGCTTTTGTCCAATATTGATAAGTTGGTATCCATCATTACGCGTAAGCCAGGATAAAAATACTTGATTCCCTTGAGCTAGCAACAAAGGATGGTCACTATACCCTGCTGTACTAGATAGTATTTTCGGGGCTGCCCAAGTTCTTCCATCATCGCTAGATTCTTTTAAATATACGGAAGATTGCACACCATCAAATTCCTTCCATACCAACCAAACTTGCTGGCCCAATGCCAATAGATATGGCCTGGATACATTGGCACTTTCAGAGCCTACGCGACTAGGCTTGGTATAGCTAGCCCCTTGGTTGCTAGAGTTTGCATAAAACACTCCAGAGCGCTTACTGCCTTGGGTATACCAAGCCACATGGAATGTGCCGTCATTTGATACCGCTATGGATGG
Organism: Polynucleobacter sp. AP-Kaivos-20-H2; assembly: GCF_018882215.1. Taxonomy (GTDB): domain Bacteria; phylum Pseudomonadota; class Gammaproteobacteria; order Burkholderiales; family Burkholderiaceae; genus Polynucleobacter. The sequence continues at coordinate 772,293 of NZ_JACVOX010000001.1, forward strand.
CCCATGATGCGGGCAAGCATCCGTTTTCCAGTTGTCATCAGCCACCTTACGGATTGGTCCAGCACCTGAAGCTGAAATCACTTGACTTGCTTGATCCCGAATGCCTCCAGGAAATATTGCCCTGTACGCTAGCACCGGATTACCTTTTGGATCAAGGCTGCCACCAATGCGACAGCACTCACAACTACTCTCATTAGCAAAGCGCTCTGCCTGGAAGTTTTTGCCGCCATCCTGAGAAAAAGAATAGGCAATTGAGCCGCCAAGACGATTTTGTCCACCCTGCTTCGCTGCAGAAACTAAACGCTTATCGATCCAAGCGATAAAAATATCGCCATCTGACTTGATCAGAACCGATGGAAAACGCTGACTGGAGCTGTCATTGACCAAGGACTCTGGTTTGGTGAATGTCTTAGCCCCATCGGTCGATCTAGCAGTATTAATTTGCGCATTCCAGTTAGCATCTTTGAAAAATGCATATGCCAAAAAGACATTCCCTTGTTTATCAGCAACAATTTGTGGACGTGCATCAGCGCCAGCATCTAATGATTTGCCGTGCTCAGCAATTTTGACTGCTGGTGAGAATGTTTTTCCTAAATCAGAAGATTGCGCAACAGCAACTACGCCATTTGCCGTCCATGCCAATAATAGCTTTCCATCCTGCGTAAAAAATGGGGTTGCAGCATTGGCGCACTCCAAACCAGCGCCCTGACAGGTATTGCCAGGCTTTGTGCTAACCATAGACGAATGATCCATTTGCATTTGCGCCTGCGCAGGAAAGCTCAGCGCCCCCAATAGAAGCGCTCCGAGCAATAAGAATCGATTAAAAGAGTATGGGATCAGATTCATGATTAGAAGATGATACGTGCACCTACAGTAATGCTCTGTGGTTGCCCAGCGATATAACTTCCTTGACTAGTTCCCGTACCGTAAGTGATATAGCTTCGATTGAACATATTGATCACACTGGCAAATACCGAGGCTTCTGGCGTTAATTGATGGTTCACCTTTAAACCAACAACCGCATAGGAAGGAACTGGTAAGGTATGCGCGCCATCCAACCAAGAATTACCAATATAACGAACATTGGCTGTCAGACTAGTCTTTGGAAGCGGCATATAGGTCACTCCTGCATAACCCATGTTTTGTGGCACACCACCAACCTGAGATCCGATTGGATTTAAGGATGCATTAACCCCCGAACCAATCCAAGTAAGGATGGTGTTCGTATGGGTGTATGTACCATCAACAGCCCACTGAGCATTGAGATCATGATGTGCCTGTACCTCAAGTCCACGACTTTGAAGATTCTGATTATTGCCATACAAACTAAATGTTTGGCCATTAGCTCCGGTACAAACTGAGATTGGACAACCTGCAGCAGCAGCTTGCGCCTGAGAAACATTGGGTGCATAAACTGCGTTTTTTACATTCGCATTAAAGCCCGTGATCTGCACAAAGCCTGCATTCCAACGATAGTCAGTCCCTAGTTCATAACCAGTCATGTTCTCGGGGCTCAGCAATGGATTGGCCAGGCTAACGCTCGTTGAATTTCCATAAGTACGAAGCGTGTTGTTCAAACCAGGCGCATGGAAACCCTGATAGGCCGCACCCCTAAAGTCCCACTCCTTAGTGGCCTGTAATAACAAGCCCAGATTAGGGCTGAACTTATATGCATTTTGATTAGGGACATTGGTGTAATTTTGAACACCATTTGCACCTGCGATCCAATAGGTTGGAGTCTGACTTTGCCATTGATCCTCTCGAAGCGAGAGAGTGGCTTGCAATGGGATGGTATCTGTTTTGGCCTTCATTTGCGCCATCACACCATAAAACTGTTGCTGACCTTTTGCGTAATCAGAAGAGGTAACCACTCCATTTACATATCCAGCAGCAGAGCTAAAGGAATTCGTTAAATTCTGTGCAGCTACCTGTCTTCCATCAACACTTACTACTACCTGATTAATGGTTTGATCCTTTAAGTCATGGGTATATTGCGCAGATGCCCCCAGCGTTGAATAAGGATCGTTATAGTTGGCACTAATATAGGCTGGTGTTGCACCGCTATTACTGACATTTTGCTGCCAGAGAGTGGTGTTTTCGTAAAAAGCATTCACCTGAACCTTTTGCGCTGCGCTCAAACGCGTAGTTGCTCCTCCAGAAAAAGTAGTTTCTTGAGTTGTCTTGGTAGCAAAGTTATATCCACCAGTTGGTAGATTTTGCATATTGTGGGAACCAAGATTAAAAAATGCATCCGTATCAGGACTTAATTTCAAGGCTCCTTGAAGTCGGTAATTTGCACTGTTAGCGCTTTCAGGACCCATCCCAGGCAATAGTGGTGCAGACTGTCCCGCTTTATTCTTCGCTGGATAGACTGTTGCCGGAGAAATAGTGGGCTGGTTAATATAACCATCCGTATTAAAGTAGTCCGCAGACACTCGCAGCTTTAATATGTCATTTACTGCCACTTCTTTTGAAGCAGCCACATTACTTGTATTGTATGAACCATAACTGGCAGACACTTCGCCTTTGTTATCGTTAATGGGCTTGGTAGTGATGTTGATTAAACCACCCATGCCATAGTTGCCATAAAGATTGGAGACGCCACCGCGAACCAGTTCTACATCCTGCACCGCTGAGAGCGGGACCAGATTCCATTGAATGGTTCCATACATAGCGTCATTTGCAGGCAGCCCATCAATCAATGCCAGAGTCCGCGCAGCCCCAAGACCGCGGACATTCAAACTCTGACCGGTGGGGTCTTTTTCATAATACGGTTGATCATTTAAAAATACACTTGCTTGATTCTTTAAGACCTGGTCAACCGTCATTTCCGGGGCGTTTTGAATATCTTCATTCGTCAAAATAGAAGTATTTTGAGTCATGTCCTTTAACTCGGTACCAGAGCGAGTAGCACTAACAACCACATCACCTATTTTTTGACCGTAGTCGGGTGGCGGGGCAATTTGGGCTTGCGCACTGATTAGCGCTAACCCAAATAGCACGCCTACGCATGCGCTGATTTTCTTTTGCTTAAATAACACTTATTGCTCCACTGACTAATACGACAACGTAATATTTTTTCGTTGTCCACTACATAGCTAGGCTATGCCCTAATTTTGATTAGGTTTGTGCTGGTGGAGCTGCGGAAGGTGGAGTTACCCAAACAGCAAGCGGCTTGGGGGATTGATAGAAAAGCTGAGGCAGCAGAGCTAAAGTCTGCGGAGCTTCAAACCTGAGATTAGTGTTGAATGCCGGAGTGATAACGCTCTGCGCTACACAATACGGGCAAGGCTTCATTTGATTGGCAACGTCTTGCCCGTCATCTTGAACATCGATTTGCATCTTGCTGCCATCGACAGAACAAATCTCCATTGCAAAACCTTCGCCATGCTTGGCCATGGAAACTGCTTGAGATGCAGCTGGCGCAAGCGCGCTCATTGCAATTGCCAAGGCAGCAATCCAGTGAACGAAGCGGTTTTTGGAGGAATTCATGATGGGGGGGATTATATCTGACTTTCCCCTACCTCATCTTGGGTTTGCCCTCGTATTGGTGCAGGCAATAAAAAAGGAGTCCGAAGACCCCTTTTGACAAACTTAGACTGCTACTTTAATGACCAGCATTCTTGTTGGCATCATCAATAAAGCGCTTACGAGCCGGCGCCAAAATGAACTTTGCCGCAAAGGCCGCAGTAATTGTCACGATTGCGCCCGCAATGAAAACCGTATTCCAATCCCCGGTTGAGGAAAGAATGGATGCCAAAGGCACCAACAAAGAAGCAGTTCCTTTTGCTGTGTATAAAGTGCCGGCATTACCAGCCGCATTTTTCACACCAAATGTATCCGCACAGATCGCTGGAAAGATCGAGAAAATTTCACCCCAAAACAAGAAGATCAATGCAGCAAAAGTCATAAATGCATATGGGTCTTTACCAAAATGCATCAAACCGAGCATTGATAAACCTTCACCAAGGAAAACGAAGAACATTGTGTTCTCCCGCCCAAAACGATCCGAAATAAATCCACACAGAGGGCGAGTAAAGCCATTGCACAGGTTATCAATTGATAAAGTCATTGTGAGTAGTGGCAAAGTAGTGCCGAATAACACCATTGGCAATTTCGCGAGACCCCAATCTTTAGCAATCGGGCCAATTTGCGCAGTTACCATTAATCCACCAGCAGCTACAACCACGAAGATGACATAGATTAGCCAGAACAAAGGTTTTCTGATCATTTGTCCGGAGGTGTAATCAACTTTAGTTGTAACAATGCGAGGCGCAGCCTGCACCCCCTTTGGTGGGGTTGGCTTAGTCATGAGCAATGCTAAACAAAAAATCAATGCGCCTTGTGCAAGGCCAAAGAACAAGAAAGCATGTTCATATCCATCAGAAAGAATCATGTTGCCGATTGGAATTACGGTAATTGCTGCACCAGCACCGAAGCCAGCAGCAGTTAAGCCCGCGGCAAGACCGCGCTTATCCGGAAACCATTTGAGCGCATTTCCAACGCAAGTTCCATACACGCAGCCAGCACCAATACCCGCTACGACAGCTGCCGCATACAGCATTTCGATTGAGTTGGCATAGCTATCCATCACCCATCCGGCAGCAGCAAAGATTGAACCAATCAGAATAACAATTCTTGGACCAAATTTATCCACCATCCAACCTTCAACAGGGACTAACCATGTTTCAACTACGATGAAGATAGAAAAAGACAATTGAATTGCAGATAAGGCCCAACCGGTTTTGATTTGAATGGGGTTAACAAACAAAGTCCATGCATATTGAAGATTGGCAACCAATCCCATGCAAATAATCCCAAATACCAACTGCGCCCAACGGTTATGCCATGGCTTATTCACTGTCCGTGCTCCTTTTAATTATTTCTCTTATAAATTTCACGCCCTCTTTAGGGGCTCAATCATTCTCAAACATCATCCTCTTTATTATCTTGATTGGAATCAAGATAATTTTATTTGCGCACTAGTGATTACCCCTAAGCCAAGTAATTGAATTGCAAGGCACTTCCACTTAGTTGCCAGCATTCCCAATTCCCCTTGGTCATAAAAAAAGCCACCCAAAGGTGGCTTTTGAACTACTGTAATTTTTTAATTACATGCCGCGATATGCGCCGTCGAAATCATAGTGACGAGCAGGCTTGTCTTGGCTTGGTTTGCTTTCAGAAAAAAGCTGGTTGATCATATTCAATAAAACAGTCATTTGAATCTCCTTAAGGGTTAGTACCTAGAGTATAACCCTAATACTATTGCAGTGCAACAGGCCTAAAAAACGGGCAAAAGTGTCGTAAGCCTATGTTTTTACACGGAATTAACTCAATTTAGGGGAAAATGCCTGGGATACGCCTGCCGAATGGGGATTTGCGCGGTAAATCCCTTTTTAGCGGAACCTGTCTAGCAGTTTTTTACTGACTTTATCCAATTGGGTAGAGTCTTTGATGAGAAATTGCAGCCCGTTGGAATCGGCAATCAGCAATGTATTACCAGCAATTCGACGAATATCTTCCTCGCCCTTGAGGCGAATTCGTGTTGGACCTCGGTCCGTTTCGATATCCCAAATACTAGGAGTAGCGAACGTAGAAACCTTAGTGATCTTTTCAATGACTGGCATGAACTCGCGCTCAGCCAGTTCTTCCTCGATCAATCCAAGCTCTGCTTCAGAAATAGCGGTGATATCCGAAAACCAGTAAAGCTCTTTTCCAGATTGATTCATGATGCTAATACCAGCAGCAGGTGCAGTAATTGGAAAAGCTCTGACAGGATGAACGCCAATGTGTCGCTCACCTTTGTTGTCGATAAAGACTAGACGGCCTAGCGCATCACGCTCTAACTGATGAGTCTGACTCATACTCCACCCCCAATGTGCTTAGCTACTTCTTCCAGTTTTTCTTCTTGCTCTTCTTCCAGACTTTCACCAATAGCACCGCCTTCAACGAGCTCTGCAGCATGACGCAGCTGGGCTTGATACAGGGTGTAATACGCGCCCCGGGCTTCCATCAGCTGATCGTGAGAGCCTATTTCCACAATCTCACCTTTATCTAGAACCACTAAGCGATCTGCTTTTCTTAAGGTGGAGAGGCGATGGGCGATTGCAATCGTAGTGCGGCCCTTAACCAGGTTATCCAAAGCACGCTGAATTTCTTTTTCAGTAGTGGTATCAACCGATGATGTTGCTTCATCCAGGATCAAAATGCTTGGATTAATAAGCAGTGCACGTGCAATTGATATGCGTTGACGTTCACCGCCAGAGAGTGATTGACCACGCTCTCCTACTAAGGAGTCATAACCTAGAGGGAGGCGCAGAATAAATTCATGGGCATGGGCGGCGCGTGCTGCCTCAATAATTTCTTCGCGTGTTGCATCTGGTTTGCCGTAAGCAATATTCTCTGCAATCGTGCCAAAAAATAAAAACGGCTCTTGCAATACCAAGCCAATACGCTTGCGGTAGTCGGCAATCCCGATACTCCGAATATCGCGCCCGTCCAAGGAAATGGATCCAGAGCTCACATCATAAAAGCGGCAGATTAAGTTCACCAAAGTGCTCTTACCCGAACCACTATGGCCCACTAAGCCAATCATTTCGCCTGGCGCGATATCCAAGTCAATACCTTTAGAAACAGCACGATTACCGTAACGGAAGCCGACGCCACGCAGGGAGATGCGGCCTTTGACTTCACCCAAAGGCGCTGGATTGATAGGCTCAGGGACGCTAGAGACGTGATCCAAAATATCGAAAATACGTTTAGCGCCAGCGGCTGCTTTCTGAGTATGGGAAACAATCCGACTCATGGAATCTAAGCGAATATAAAAACGTCCGATATAGGCCAAGAAAGCAATCAAGACGCCAACAGAAATTTTCTGGTGTGCAACTTGCCAGATACCAAAACCCCACACCACTAGCAAACCCGTTTCAGTAAGCAAAGTTACTGTAGGAGAAAACAATCCCCACACGCGATTCACGCGATCATTGATTTGTAGATTATGTTTATTAGAATCCACGAAGCGCTTGAGTTCGCGGTCTTCTTGTGCAAATGCTTTGACTACCCGAATGCCTGGAATAGTGTCCGCCAAAATATTAGTTACTTCAGACCAGATGCGATCAATCTTTTCAAAACCAAAACGCAAACGATCGCGCACTACATGAATCATCCAAACAATGAATGGCAATGGCGCCAAGGTAACCAAGGCCAGCAAAGGATCAATGGATACCAGGATGGCCGCGGTCATGGTGATCATCAACACATCGGTAGCAAAGTCCAGTGCGTATAAGGAGAGGAAAACGCAAATACGATCGGTCTCAGCACCAATGCGGGCAATCAAGTCACCTGTTCTCTTGCCGCCAAAGTATTCCAGCGAAAGTTTGAGTAGATGTTCGAAAGTAGTATTGCGTAAATCAGCACCAATGCGCTCACTCACCAATGCAAGTAAATAGGTCTTCCACCAACCCAGACCCCACGCAACAATTGCAGCGCCAAATAATGCCAACAGATACATGCTGGCCAAATGAAAATCGATAGGATTGCCGCGCTCATATGGAATCAACACATGATCCATTAAAGGCATCGTGAGATACGGCGGAATTAAAGTCGCGCCTGTAGATAACAGAGTCAACACAAAACCCAACAACAATTGTTTCTTGTAAGGGCGTGCAAAACGCCAAAGCTTGAAGAGCGTCCATGTAGATGGCGGTGCATCATCCTCAGGATCACAAGTCGGACAAGAATCCGAATTCGCGGGCTTAGGGCTTAAGCAAACTGGGCAAACTTGCTTGTCATACTCGCTGACCTCACCATTGCTCATTTCCTCGCCACGAGTTAATTGCTTAAAACTAGATTGCAGGCGAAGTACTTGAGGATTTACCGCCAGGGTGAAATTCCAGGATCTCAACAATTTATCGGGAGTTTCCAGGCGCAAATGCCCTACTCCAGCATGATCACCGTGAATTAAATGAGTATTTTTCTCTAGTTTCCAAGACTCAAATGTATTGCCGTCTGTCCAAAACAAGCCTTGTTCACTGAGTAAAAGCAGGCTTTTTTCAAAGCGTAAATCGAGGCCTAAATCGAGCTCAACCCAAGCTAGTAGGGCTTCAGGGCTCTTTACTGGGGAAGTTTTGGCCCCCAAAACAGACAACCAATAGCTCGGTAGCACGGGGGCAAAAGGTAGGATTTGTGGCTTCATTGACCTTAAAAGTATAGTGGAGCTGAATTTTTTAGATTTATTGCTCCTGTCAACTTTAGAGGGTCAAAAGCCGTTAAATTGTCTAAGTAGGCCCTTTTATGTATTTTTGCTGAATTTGTGAGTTTTTCAAATAACTATTAGAAACAGAGAGACTGTCTGACGCGTCAACGCCAAAACCTGGCGCCGACCATCGCAACACTGCATATGCCCCAATTACTAGATAAATCCATCGAGATTCTGAGTGTTAAGCATCTCCGTGGTCCCAATATGTGGACTTACCATCCCGTGATTGAGGTTTGGCTCGATATTGGCGATTTAGAGGACTACCCCTCTAACCTGATTCCTGGCTTTTATGAACGCATAGTGAAAGCTCTCCCAAGCCTCGTTGAACATCGCTGTAGCTATGGAGAAACTGGCGGATTTTTAAAGCGCGTTGAAGAAGGTACCTGGCCCGCTCACATTCTCGAACACTTAACTCTTGAGTTACAAAACTTAGCTGGCATCCCTGGCGGCTTTGGTAAGGCGCGTGACGGCGATAGGCGCGGTGTTTACAAAGTGATGGTTAGTGCAATCAATGAAGAAGTCACACTGACAGCTCTCAAATATGCGCGTGATCTTTATTTAGCTCTAGCGCAAGACAATGCTGACTGCGTTGCTCTAGTGCAAACCATCATCGAAAATTTACGTGATCTTGGCGATGATCTTTTACTGGGTCCAAGTACAGCGTGCATTGTGAATGCAGCTGAAGAGCGTGGCATTCCATCGATTCGTTTATCTGAAGGCAACCTGGTTCAACTAGGTTACGGCGCTAAACAACGCCGCATCTGGACAGCAGAGACCGATCAAACAAGCGCAATTGCGGAAACCATTTCTCGCGATAAAGATTTAACTAAGAGCTTGCTACGGAGCGCAGGGGTTCCAACACCTGAGGGTAGGACCGTTACCAGCGCTGATGATGCCTGGGATGCGGCGCAAGATATTGGCTTACCAGTAGTAGTGAAGCCAATTGACGGGAATCACGGTCGTGGCGTATTCATCAACCTTTATACCCAACAAGAAATTGAAGCAGCTTATGCCGTTGCCATTGATGAAGGTAGCGAGGTTTTAGTTGAGCGTCACATTGTTGGTGATGAGCATCGCTTGCTAGTTGTTGGCAACAAAGTAGTTGCTGCGGCAAAAGGTGAAACCGTATGGGTCACTGGTGATGGTAAACATACTGTTCATGAACTGATTCAAATACAGATTAATTCTGATCCCCGTCGCGGCACCGCAGAAGAGCACCCTCTTAATCCTGTTCGCATTGATTCTGCAGTAGAACTTGAACTGGCACGACAGCAATTAAAAGGTGATAGTGTTCCTGCAATAGATCACAAAGTACTGATTCAAAGCAACGGCAATGTGGCATTTGATGTCACTGATTTAATTCATCCCGATGTTGCTAGCCAAGTAGCCTTAGCAGCTCGTGTTGTTGGTCTTGAAATTGCCGGTGTTGATTTAGTAGCTCAGGACATTAGCAAACCATTGGCAGATCAAAATGCTGCCATTGTTGAAGTCAATGCAGGCCCAGGCCTTCTGATGCATCTCAAACCCGCAAGCGGCAAACCTCAACCTGTTGGCAAAGAAATTGCGAATCACCTCTTTCCACCTGGGGTAGATTTCCGTATTCCGGTAGTTGGTGTTTGCGGTGAACACGGCAAAACCCCTGTCGCCGAAATGATTGCCCATTTCTTACGCCTAATGAATGTCTATGTTGGCCTGTCTTGCAGTAAAGGCCTGTTCTTTGGTAATCGAGCCATTCCAAACTCCAATGCATCAAATTGGGAGAATGCCCGACGCACCCTTCTCAATCGTGCGGTAGAAGCTGTTGTGATTGAGAATAATCATCTATCGATGTTGATTGAAGGCTTAGCCTACGATCGCTGCCAAGTGGGTGTAGTTCTCAATGTGGATCCTACAGCCAACTTCCCGCAATACGCTATTTACGACGAAGATCAAGTCTTTAGTGTCGTGCGTACCCAGATTGATGTCGTTCTTCCAACCGGTGTTGCCGTACTCAATGCTGATGATCCAATGTGCGTACAAATGGCCGAGCTTTGTGATGGTCAGGTGATTTTCTTTAGCGAGAATTCGGACTCTGAGATTGTCAAATCCCACTTAGCAAACGGTGGTCGCGCAGTTGTCATTGGCAAACAGCAAATTACCCTGAAGTCTGGAAAGCTAGATCAGAAATCCATTCCTGTACCACGTCACTCTGAAGCCAACCACTCTACTCCTTGGAAGACCATGAATTTAGGTGCGGCTATATCAGCAGCCTGGGCTCTTGAAATTCCATTCAACGTTATCGAAGCAGGTGCAGAAACATTCGTGCCTGACGCCACTACTGCTACAGGGGCTTAATTGGAAATTACCCGTATTCGCATGTTGCGCGGCCCAAATTTATGGAGCCGCCACACCGCTTTAGAAGCGATTGTTTCTTGTGATGAGTCTGAACGCTCAATCGATTCTATCCCTCAATTTGAAACCAAGATTCGCGAGCGCTTTCCTCAACTGGGTAGCATGCGTCGCGGCGGGCACAATGAAGTACTTTCTTTAGCTCATGCTCTTGAGCATGCAGCGCTTGGCCTTCAAGCGCAAGCAGGTTGCCCCGTTACCTTTAGTCGCACAGTACAAACAGTCGATGCTGGCGTTTATCAAGTCGTCGTGGAATACACCGAAGAAGTAGTTGGTCGCATGGCTTTTGACTTTGGTTTTGCTTTGATTCAAGCAACACTCAACGATGCGCCGTTTGATCTTGCTGCCGCCCTCTCAGAATTAGAGGCCCTGTACGAGGACGTTCGCCTTGGACCAAGTACTGGATCCATTGTTGATGCCGCAGTCCAACGTAACATCCCATACCGCCGCATGACTGAAGGCAGCATGGTGCAATTTGGTTGGGGTAGCAAACAGAAACGCATTCAAGCTGCAGAAACCAGTGATACCAGCGCGATTGCTGAAGCGATTGCCCAAGACAAAGAACTTACCAAGAACTTACTTGCCGCTGCTGGCGTATCAGTTCCCATAGGCGAAGTAGTTACCACTGCTGATGATGCTTGGCGTGCTGCTCAAAAAATTGGTGGTCCGATTGTTTTAAAGCCGAAAGATGGTAACCAAGGCAAAGGCGTTGTTGCCAATATTCAAACCGAAGAAGAGGTCCGCGCTGGCTTTATTGTGACCCAAGCCTTTGGTCGGGAAACCATTGTTGAGCGCTATCTCCCTGGTGCAGACTATCGCTTGCTCGTCGTGGGCAACCGCCTCTCGGCCGCTGCTCGGCGTGAGCCAGCACAAGTAGTTGGCGATGGCAGTCACTCTGTTGCAGAGCTAGTTGAAATCGAGAATAAAAATCCATTGCGTGGCGATGGCCATGCAACAGCTTTAACCAAGATTCGCTTTGATGACATTGCCATGGCGCATCTGGCAAGCTCTGGTCTTACCCCACAATACGTCCCCAAGACTGGCGAACGCGTTCTACTTCGCAATAACGCCAATCTCAGCACCGGCGGAACCGCTACTGATGTTACTGACGATGTTCATCCAGATGTTGCGGCAAGTGCAGTCGCTGCCGCCCAGATGATTGGACTTGATATTGCTGGTGTAGACATTCTTTGTGAAAATATTTACAAGCCACTGGAACAACAAGGTGGCGGTATAGTTGAAGTCAATGCTGCGCCTGGTTTACGTATGCATCTCAAGCCTTCGTATGGCAAAGGACGCCCCGTTGGCGAAGACATCATCAATATGATGTTCCCACTAGGTGAAGATGGCCGCATTCCAGTGGTAGCGGTTACCGGTACGAACGGTAAAACTACTACAGTGCGCCTCATTGCTCACTTGTTAAATGAAACTGGCCTACGCGTTGGTATGACAGGAACTGATGGTGTTTACATCAATCATCGCCTCATCGATACCGGCGATTGCAGCGGTCCTAAAAGTGCTCGCAATGTATTAATGCATCCCGATGTAGATGCTGCCGTACTCGAAACAGCCCGAGGTGGTTTGCTTCGTGAAGGTTTAGGCTTTGATCGCTGCGAAGTTGCAGTTGTAACCAATATTGGCGAAGGTGACCATTTAGGCCTTAATTACATTACTAGCGTTGAAGATTTAGCCATCCTCAAACGCGTGATTGTACAGAACGTTGCGCCCACTGGTGCCGCCGTCCTCAATGCGGCAGACCCAATGGTTGTGAAGATGGGTGACAAGTGCTCTGGTCGAGTGATTTTCTTTGCCCAAAATCAACACGACCCAGTCATTGCCGCTCATCGTGCCAAGAATAAAAAAGTCATTTATTTTGATGGCACCTACATAGTTGCCTCCAAGGGATCGCGTGTGATGTATCGCTTCCCCATAAGCGAAATTCCCCTAACCCAAAATGGCGTACTAGGCTTCCAAATTGAAAATGCCATGGCTGCGATTGGCGCAGCCTGGGCCCTTGGTCTTGATGCCGAAAAGATTGCTCGCGGTTTACATAGCTTTGAAAGCGATCCGAATTCCGTACCGGGACGCTTTAATCAATTCCAACATAATGGCGCCACCGTCATTGCTGACTATGGCCATAACCCCGATGCTATGCGCGCTCTTACTAGCGCAGTTGAGGCCATGAAACCCAAGAGGAGCCACGTGGTTATTAGTGGTGCAGGTGATCGTCGAGACGAAGATATCCGTGATCTAACCCGTATCTTGGGCAACTCATTTGATAACGTCATTCTTTATCAAGATGCCTGCCAGCGTGGTCGTGAAGATGGTGAAGTATTAAAGCTATTGCGAGAAGGCTTAGTTGACGCCACTAAGGCAAAGCAAGTTCAAGAAATACATGGTGAATTTAAGGCTATTGATACAGCCCTAAATGATCTTTCTGCAGGCGATATTTGCTTGATTCTGATTGACCAAGTGGAAGAGTCTCTTGCTTACCTTAAACAACAGGTGAGACCTTAATCACAACTGCATGGTCATTAAAAAACCCAATCACTTGCTTGGGTTTTTTATTGGTGAAGCACTAATGCGCTTATGAGTGATAGCTTCGAATGCGATCAATCTCTTCTTTAGAGCCTAGCATCACGGAAACTCGCTCATGCAAGTCTGTTGGCTGCAAATCCATAATGAGATCTGTTCCATTGATAGATGCGCCACCCGCCTGCTCCACTAGGAAACTCATTGGATTTGCCTCATACATCAGGCGCAACTTACCTGGCTTGTGTGGTTCACGCTGATCCCATGGGTACATAAACACCCCGCCACGAGATAAAACACGATGTACATCCGCAACCATGGAAGCGATCCAGCGCATATTGAAATCCTTGTCACGCGTGCCACTGACGCCGGCTAAGCACTCCTCAACATAACGACGTACTGGGTCAGCCCAGTGGCGCATATTGGACATATTGATTGCAAACTCTTTGGTTGAATGAGAAATCTTTACCGCATCCTTAATGAGCAAAAACTCACCAGTCACTTTATTCAAAGTAAACATCACCACACCATCACCCAGGGTCAAGGCCATCGTAGTTTGAGGGCCATACACTACATAACCCGCAGCAACTTGATGACGGCCTGACAACAAAAAGTCAGAGGTCTGTAATGGTGCATTCGGGTCCTGTTTCTTGAGCACTGAAAAAATAGTTCCAATCGACACGTTCACATCAATATTAGATGAGCCATCCAGTGGATCAAACAGTAGCAAGTAGTCACCTGTGCCCTGGACTGGAACTGGGAGCTCCATTTCTTCCGAAGCTAAACCTGCGAGTGATTTACAACCCTTTACGCCGTCGATCAGCAAATCGTTTGCAATGATGTCGAGCTTTTGCTGAACTTCACCCTGTACGTTGCCAGTACCAGCAGAACCCAATAAGCCAATCAAGGCGCCCTGCGCTACTTCATGACTGAGAGTTGAGCAGGTATTAACAACCGCGGTCAACAAATCTTGCAATCCAGCCGGGATAGCAGCACCAGCCGGATTTGTGGAGGTCAAATATTGCTTGAAATTGATATGGGTACTTGAGGACAAAGGTATTACTCCAAAGCTCTATTGAAATTAAGGTCTATTTTGCCTTGTTATTGGGTGCCATCATAATTTATGGCTTATCGATACAAAATTACGCACTTTAAAACAGGGGTTTTAGCAATGATAGTCAATGTTGATGACGAATTGATCCGGGATGCAATGAAGTATTTCGATCCACAGCTTAGCCCTAGCGACCTGATTAACGAGGCAATTACAACCCTTGTTCGATTGCAGGCCACTAAAAAACTGGTGGCCCTAGGGGGGATGACTCCTGAAATGAAAGATATCCCACGTTAAATTTAATTACCCAGCGCCTTTCCAATCACTTCCCTCACATCGGGAGAGAGTGTTGGGCATGCAGAAACACGCTCTAGAGCTGCTTTCATATGATCTTGATAGGGTTGGGTAAATAAACGCCAGCGGTCCAGCGCTCTTGCAAGACGAGCCGCTACCTGGGGATTGATGGGATCAAGAGCTAATACGCTATCGGCCCAGAACTCATAACCACTGCCATCCGCCTGATGAAAGCTAGCTGGATTGTTAGCGCAGAACGAATGAATCACGCTACGAACTCGGTTTGGATTGTTTAACTTAAATGCAGGATGTTCGCGGAGCTTCTTCACCTCAGCGAGAGTGGGATCAAGACCATCAACAGGGGGACGACTGGATTGCAAGCCAAACCACTTATCGATTACCAAAGCATCATTCGCAAATCGATTATAAAAATCAATTAAGCAATCTTTAGCTTGTTTTGCGCCGTGCACCACTAATGCGACTAAGGCTGCATAACGGTCAGTCATATTGTCAGCAATTTGATATTGATTGGCTGCCATTGGTGCCCACACTGCTGGTGCCGCCTCCAGCAACATGCTCAATGCTAGATTTTTCAGGGCACGCTTACCAGCATCTACTCCATCAGACTTAAATGGTCCAGGGGTTTGCATCTGCTGATACAAGGCAGCCCACTCGAGTTGCAACTGTTTCGCAATCTCTTTACGGAAAGCACGTCGCGCAGCAAATATCTTCTGAGGATCAACGCTCGTGCATTGCTCATACAAATAAGACTCTGCAGGCAGCGTTAAAGCCAGATCCTTAAAGGCTGGATCCAAATTAGGGTCTAGCAAGATATTGCGGTACGCTTCAATCAGTTTTTCATCAGGCAAACGATTATTTAAAATCATTTGCATCGCTAACTTCTGACCAGCCTCCCAACGATTAAATGCATCATCATCGCTTGAGAATAAAGTCAGAAGATCTGCCTCGGATTGCTCGAAATCTAAATTAATCGGCGCCGAGAAATTGCGATTAATTGAAAGCACTGGTCGCTCTTCAATTTGGTCAAAAGTCCAAGTTTGAGTTTCTTGTGTTAATTCCAATAACTGCTCTGCTTGGTCATTCGCCTTTGTGATTAAGCGCATCTTCAATGGAATATGAAAGGGCTTCTTCTCCGGCTGACCCGGACTAGGCGCACAACTTTGTGTCAGCGTCAGTTGGTACTGTTTTTTGGCGGCGTCATAGTGCTCTTGCACCTTAACCCTTGGGGTGCCTGCCTGGCTATACCAATTCTTAAACTGAGTCAGGTCCTTGCCATTAGCGTCTGCCATCGCAGCCAAGAAATCATCGCAGGTAACCGCCTGACCATCATGACGCTTAAAGTAGAGATCCATTCCTTTGCGGAAGCCGTCTTTACCCAAAAGAGTTTGATACATCCTAACAACTTCTGAACCCTTCTCATAGATAGTAACGGTATAGAAGTTATTGATTTCTTGATACTCATCCGGGCGAATCGGATGCGCCATCGGACCCGCATCTTCAGGAAATTGCAATTGGCGAAGCAAGCGAACATCTTCAATTCGCTTTACCGCCCTACCGGATTCACTACCCATTTGATCAGCAGAAAACTCTTGATCTCTAAATACAGTCAAACCTTCTTTCAGGGATAACTGAAACCAATCCTGGCAAGTAACGCGGTTACCCGTCCAATTATGGAAGTATTCATGGGCAACGACACTTTCAATATTGGCGAAGTCTGCATCTGTCGCAGTTTCTGGCTGAGCAAGAACAAACTTGGTATTGAAAATATTCAAACCCTTGTTTTCCATTGCACCCATATTGAAGTCACTTACGGCCACAATCATGAAGCGCTCTAAATCCAACTCCAGTCCAAAACGCTTTTCGTCCCAATGAATAGAGGCAATTAGGGAGTCCATAGCATGTCGAGTCTTCTTGAGGTCATGCGGCTCAACCCAGATCTGCAGTAACTTCTTAGCACCGCTACTAGTGGTGATAGTCTCTTCAATGCATTCCAACTTACCAGCAACTAAGGCAAACAAATAGGATGGCTTAGGAAACGGATCTTCCCAAGTAGCGCTATGCCATTCATTAGGTAGTTTTTCTGTAGTCAGTAGGTTGCCGTTGGATAACAGCACAGGACACTCTGCTTCGCGTGCACGCAATGTCACGCGATACCGCGCCATCACATCCGGGCGATCCAAGAAGTAAGCAATCTTTCTAAAACCCTCTGCTTCACATTGAGTGAAAAAGTTCCCGTTGGAAACATACAAGCCCATCAAAGTAGTATTTTTTTCTGGGACGCAAACGCAAATAATTTCTACGACAAACTTTTCTTTGCCTTCATTTGGCAGCGTATGAATCGTCAGTGTTTCTGGTGTTAATTCAAAATGACGATGGGCTTCACCATTGATGCGCAAACTAACAAACTCGAGCTCTTGCCCAACCAAAACCAAGGGAGCTCCTGCCTTAAAGCTTTTGCCTGGCAAAACCTCAATACGACTTTTCACAATGGTTCGCGCTGGATCCAGAGCGATATCGAGTTCGACTTGATCGAAGGTGTATACAGGTGGTAGGTATTCGAGCCTACGAAAGCTCTGGTGGAGATCAGTTTTCATGAGCCTATTTTAAGTCTTGGCTGGCAGACGGGTTGATTCGCTATCTCAGGCCCATATCAGGGTAGCTAAGCCAATTGCAATAAAGGTGACGGCTGCCACTGCATGCACCCACTTAATGGGCATACGTTTCGTGAATTTCTGACCAATCCAGACGGCAGGGGCATTTGCCAGCATCATCCCCAATGTGGTGCCAACCGTTACGGAGAATACGTCCTCGTAACGGGCGCCTAAGGCAATGGTCGCTATTTGCGTCTTATCGCCCATCTCGGCCAAAAAGAACAAGCCTACCGTGAGCAAAAATACTTGGAGAGCCCTATCAGTTACCTTAGAGCCAGCTGCATCATCGATATGATCTGGCACAAGTAACCATAAGCCGATTCCTAAAAAACTCAAACCCAAAATCCAACGCATCACATCTGGCGACACTAAAGTCGTAAGCCAATGACCTAATAATGCAGCACAGGCATGATTAGCAATAGTGGCAATAAAGATGCCTGCAATGATCGCTAATGCTTGCTTGGGATAGCGAGCCGCAAGCATTAATGAAAGCAATTGGGTTTTATCCCCCATCTCTGCTAGGGCAACTACCCCGGCAGAGAGGGTTAAGGCTGAAAAATCCATAAATGAAGTAGGTCCAGTAAGTTTTGCGTGTCAGGGATAGTTTAAATCCTAGCACTCACTGGACCCACTCATTTTGGATATATATTGCTACGCCACTAAAAGCTCCTCGGCCATTGCATAGTCTAGGCCCTGAGCCATTGCGACTGGCTTTGATGTCAACATCCCTTTATGCACACTCAAACCATTGCGCAAGTGATGATCAATTGAGAGTGCTTTCAGCACTCCGCGGTTTGCCAAAGCTTCAACAAAAGGATAAGTCGCATTGGTTAAAGCAAAGGTAGATGTTCTCGCAACCGCTCCGGGCATATTGGCTACGCAATAATGCAGTACACCATCTACTAAAAAGGTTGGATCAGCATGCGTAGTAGGTTTAGATGTTTCAAAACAACCGCCTTGATCAATGGCAACATCCACCACAACCGATCCAGGCTTCATTGTTTTAATCATTTCACGCGTCACCAACTTGGGAGCCGCTGCCCCAGGTAGCAAAACCGCTCCAATCACGACATCCGCTTCACACACTTCTTGCTCAATCAACAAGCTGTCAGAATAAAAAGTTCTGACGCGATTGCCATAGAACATATCGATCTGACGCAAGCGATCAATATCACGATCAAAGATGCAAACATCAGCCCCCATACCGACTGCCATTTGCAAAGCGTTACGGCCAACAACGCCACCGCCCAAAATGATAATCTTGGCAGGCGATACACCAGGCACACCTGCCATCAACACACCCAAGCCACCATTGGTTTTTTCTAAATGTGATGCGGCTGCCTGAATGGACATGCGGCCCGCTACTTCACTCATAGGCGCCAATAGAGGAAGAGCGCCATTCATAGCAGTCACTGTTTCATAGGCAATACAGGTGGCGCCCGATTGCAGTAAAGCTTTTGTCTGCCTTGGATCTGGCGCTAAGTGTAAATAGGTAAATAAAATTTGATCCTCGCGCAACATGGCGCATTCTTGCGCCTGAGGCTCTTTGACTTTGACAATCATCTCCGCCTTTTGAAACACTTCAGCCGCACTATTGACTAGGCTAGCACCAGCAAGTCGATAAGACTCATCCGTTAAGCCGATTTGCTCACCAGCTCCTCGCTGAATCAGGACAGAATGCCCCTGCTTACAAAGTCCGCTGACATTACCCGGGGTTAATCCCACCCGAAACTCATTATTTTTTACCTCTTGAGGTACGCCAATAATCATTACCTTCTCCTATTATTTAAAGTCACGCTGGTTTGCTGTTTTGCGATGTAAGCCCACGACATAAAACATTACGAGATACACGCCCAATAAACACGGCCCCACTATGAGTGCGATCCGTGCATCCTCATGAAAGCCCATCAACACCACCACTAATCCGATGAATGCCAAAGCAAACCATGAGGAATATGGCCACCAAGGAGCGCGGTACCCTAACTCTGCTACTTGGGATTTGGATAGCGAGTGACGGAATTTGATCTGTGTAATCAAGATCGCGATCCAAACCATTAAGCCAATAAAGGTCACTGCAGCCATCATGTATTGAAAGGCTTTGTCTGGTACAAAATAGTTCAGGACTACACCCGACATACAGACTCCGACTGTAGCCATTACCGCTCGATGAGGAACGCCGTACCGTGAGAGCCTTGAAAAAGATCTAGGAGCATAGCCGTTAGACGATAAGGAGTACAACAAGCGTCCACCACTAAAGATCCCGGCATTACAAGAAGAGAGCGCTGCAGTGATCACAACAAAGTTAATTAAGCCCGCTGCTTCTCGCAAACCCAACCTCTCAAACATCACTACGAATGGACTACCCTGCTGCCCAACTTGATTCCACGGAAAGATTGCCAAAATAACCAGGATAGCGCCCATGTAGAAAATGAGAATGCGCCAAGCCAATGAATCAATGGCCATCGGAATAGTTTTTTGTGGATTCTCAGCCTCGCCTGCAGAAAGACCAATCATTTCTATACCAACATAAGCAAACAAGACCATTTGCAATGACAACAACATTCCGCTAATGCCATTTGGAAAGAAGCCGCCGTGTTGCCATAAATTACTCAGGCCAATGGGCTGCCAATCATTGGTAAAGCCAAACAAGATGACTGAACCTCCAAGCGCAATCATGGCGACAATCGCTACCACTTTGATCAGAGCAAACCAAAACTCAAATTCTCCAAATACCTTTACTGCAATTAGGTTGATTAAGCCCATCATCACGATAGAAGAAAGTGCCCAAATCCACTGCGGGGTCTCGGGAAACCAAATGCCCATATAGATGCCAACCGCTGTAACTTCAGCAATTCCAACCACAATCCAATAAGTCCAGTATCCCCAGCCCACCATATACCCCGCCAGTGGACCCACATAGGTATTGGCGTAGGCCGCGAAAGAACCGGCTACAGGTTCATGCACCGCCATCTCACCAAGTGTCCGCAGAACAATGAAAGCAACAATGCCTGCCAGCAAATAACCTAGAAGAATGGATGGGCCTGCTATTTGAATTGCGCTTGCTGACCCCAGAAATAATCCAACGCCGATCGTTGAGCCTAAGGCCATCAAACGAATATGCCGTACTTTGAGGTGACGTTTTAAGCCAGAGTGTTCAGTCTGCAAGGGAGACCTCCTTTCGATTTGTCATTGGCAACTTACCAACGGAGCAAAGTCTAGGGAGGACTAGTGATCAGCACTAGGGGAGAAAAATTACTAAAGTGACTAATTAAATAAATCTATTTAGGAAAATATTGAAATGTCTTTGAAATCAACGCAGGGATTGAAATAAATTATTTCTGATTGCAAAAGAATCAGTAATTTCCTACAGGGAATCCCCTTAAGGATTTACAGTAATTTTTGAGAAAAACTTACTGTGCAGAGATGAGATTCAGAATTTCTGCGGCAGCTGCAAGCCCACAAGCAGCTGTTACCATCACGGTGGAGCCATAGCCTGAACAGGCCAGACCTCCGCTGGAAGCTCCCGTTCGTGGTTCGTGCGAGTAGATTGCACGAATGCCAATTTTTTTCTTCAGATTTCTGGAGAACCCATGATCTTGTCTGAGTCCTTGGCGAACCTTAGCCAATAAAGCATCTTGTTCGGTACGAGAAAGATCTTCGCAGCGCACTGATGTGGGATCTGACTTACCACCAGCGGCGCCACACATGACTAATGCACGATTATTTTTCACGGCCCACACTGATAAGGCAATTTTGGTTTGTACTGAATCGGTCGCGTCTAATACCAATGCATTTGCTGGAATAAGTCGATCTAAGTTTTCCGGCTCTAAGAATTCATCACAAGCAGTCAAATTGATCTCTGGATTAATTTGCAGAATGCGCTCCTTCATCGCCTCAACTTTTGCTTTGCCGAACTGCCCTTCTATGGCGTGCAGCTGTCGATTGGTATTGCTTTCGGAGATATGATCAAAATCAATAATGACAAGGTGCCCAATACCCGTGCGAGCTAAGGCCTCTGCCGCCCAGGACCCAACACCCCCCAGACCAGCCACCACTACCGTTGCATTCAGAAAGCGCTCGCGCAGTTCTGGCCCATAGAGTCGTGAGACCCCACCAAAACGACGATTTTCTAAGCTACCTTCTGCCTTGTCTTCTGCCATAGCTTCTCTTTATACTGAATAAATGGACTCCATTGCACAACTTCGTAAAAACTATACCTTTGGTCAGCTCTCAGAGACCGAGGTTCCCCAAGACCCACTCCAGCTTTTCAAGCTTTGGTTTGATCAAGCGGTGAAAGCAGAATGTCCTGAACCCAACTCCATGACCTTGGCAACAGCTAACCAAGCTGGCAATCCATCAGCCCGTATTGTCTTACTAAAAGGCGCAGACCAGAATGGCTTCACTTTTTTTACTAACTACGAGAGTCAAAAAGGCAAAGACTTAGCTATCCGTCCTCAAGCAGCCCTCCTCTTCCATTGGCATGAATTAGAGCGCCAGGTACGCATTCAGGGTGTTGTTGAACGAGTTAGCGCAGCTGAAAGCGATGAGTACTTCCATTCTCGCCCAGCCGCCTCCAGAATTGGTGCCTGGGCCTCGCCTCAGAGCACTGCCATCCCAAACCGTGAATTCTTAGAAGAAGCGGAAAAACGTTTTAAGACAGAGTTTGGTGATACACCTCCACGCCCAGAGCATTGGGGTGGTTACCGCTTGCGCCCCACTGAAATTGAATTCTGGCAAGGTCGCCCTTCTAGATTGCATGACCGCATGCACTACAAACTAGAAGGTGCCAACTGGCGAGTGAATCGCCTAGCACCCTAGAGACTGTTAATCCTTAGGAATATTGTGGCGCTATGAGCGATTTAAATTTCGCTCTAAATTTAGCCAGCTTAGGTGCGACTACCGCCATGCAATATCCTTGATTAGGATGCTGCTGAAAGTAATTCTGGTGATAGTCTTCTGCGGGATAAATGGTTGGCGCAGCATCGATCTTCGTCACCACTGGGTTGGCATAGATTTTTGATTCCTCAAGTTCTTGCACAACCTCGTGAGCAATCTTGGACTGCTCTTCACTATGCGTAAAAATCACCGAGCGATATTGCGTGCCATGATCATTGCCTTGATAGTTCAAGGTAGTCGGATCATGAATCACGAAAAGGATTTCTAATAAATCCCTAAATGAAACAATTTGCGAATCAAACAAGATGTCGACAATTTCAGCATGGCCAGATACACCCGTGCAAACAGCCTCATACGTCGGATTAGGTCTAGCGCCACCGGCGTAGCCAGAAACCACTGATCGCACTCCAGAAATTTGCTGGTAAACCGCCTCCAAACACCAAAAACAGCCCCCACCCAAGGTGGCACGCTCTAAAAGTGGTTCTTTTTTATCTAAATTTGTTTCCATGGCTTTATCCTAATGCCTTATTCCAATACCTGCCAACTATTAATAGACTATGAATCGCCTCACTATCCAGCTCGATGAAATGAAAGCAGCCTACGCTGCAGAACCAAACGCCACTCTCGAAGTGAGACTGGATCGAATTGCTCGCATTGAAAAAATGATTGAAGCAAATGAAGAGAAGATCTGCAAAGCCCTTGAGGCTGACTTCGGGGTGCGCCACCCAGTAGAAACGAGACTAGCTGAATGCCAGATGATTTATCAGGCCTGCAAGTACACCCGCAAGCATCTCAAAGAATGGATGAAGCCTGAGCAAAGAGAAGTTCCAACACACATGGGCGCCTCGCAGGCTTGGGTTCAAAGTCAGTCACTAGGCGTAGTTGGCATTCTGAGTCCATGGAACTATCCGGTTCAATTAGCACTCATTCCAGCAATCGCAGCTCTTGCTGCTGGTAATCGCGTTTGGCTAAAGCCTTCTGAACGAAGCTCACGCACCTCTGGATTTATTGCCAGCTTAATTCAAGAGTATTTCCACCCTAGCGAGTTCTGTGTCACTACTGGCGGCCCAGAAGTAGCCGAGCAGTTTTCAGCACTACCTTTTAACCATCTTTTCTTCACTGGCTCAGGAGCCATTGGTAAAAAAGTGATGCGTGCTGCCGCAGAAAATCTGACACCAGTCACTCTGGAGCTTGGCGGTACAACACCCGTCATTATTGATAAGAGCGCCAATCTCAAAGATGCTGCTGCATCCATTGCTTACGGCAAATTACTGAACGGTGGTCAAACCTGTATTGCCCCTGACTATGTTTTGCTAGAACAAGGCATTCAAGAAGAATTTATTCAAGAATTACAAACTGCAGCTCAAACACAATTTAGCAACCCAGAAGAGCTGACAGGCCCGATTGATGAGCGACAGCTAGAATACTGGCAACATCTAGTCAGCGATGCTCAAGACCGTGGTGCAAAAGTGATTCCTTTGCTCAATAACCCTGGTGCTGGCGCAAGACCATTCGAGCCCATTGCATTGATCAATGTTCCGCCGGAAGCCCGCATTCTTCATGAAGAAATCTTTGGACCCATTCTGCCGATCGTGACTGTTGCAGATACCTCGGCAGCAATTGCTTATGTCAACAACAAACCCAATCCCTTGGCTCTATATTGGTTTGGCAAAGACAAAAAGAATATGAAGCGGGTTTTAAATGAAACGTGTTCTGGTGGCGTCACCATAAATGACACGCTTCTACATATCACCATTGAAGATCTTCCTTTTGGTGGAGTGGGTGCAAGTGGCATGGGAAGCTATCACGGCAAAGCAGGCTTTAATACCTTCAGTCATCAAAAGTCGATTCTGGAAGTGCGCGGCTTCTTTGGCTTAAATCTTTTCAAGGGAACCAAAACAGCGCGCCCTCCATATGGAAAAATGACTGAGTGGCTTTTGCGTTATCTCAAATAAAGAGTCAAACATGCAATGCTTGTATGACTAAGCTGAGAAGATGAAGATTTAAGCGTCTATTTCTGAATTAAGTCGGGAAAACCCTTGTAATAGAGTGCTGAAAATGCCATAATAGGAGGCTTTTTAAAGCAATTTTATTCATCGCCCCCCAGCTCTATTTCAGCGTACCGTTTAGAAGTCATAAACACAGAAGTCACAAAACGCGCTGCCGCTTGTCTGATGGTCGATGCCTTTGACCATCGCACCCTATAAAAAACAATGGGTGCAACATACGGAGACATCCCTTAAAGGGGATATGTAATAGCATGACTTTTTCTAAAGAAACTAATCACGAGTCGAAAGACTCAAAGAGCACTGGAACTGAGTTCCAGAATTTTGCCCTAGCGGCATCACTCCTTAAAAACGTTGCTGAACTGGGTTATACCCAAGCCACTTCCGTGCAAGCTCAGGTTATTCCTGCGGCTTTAGCTGGTGGCGACTTATTGGTCAGCAGCCAAACCGGTAGCGGTAAAACCGCAGCCTTTTTATTACCTTTGATTAATCAACTCATCGAAGACAACCCGAACAACTCACCTGTACCAGGTCGCGCACAACCTAAAGTGTTAGTGCTCTGCCCTACTCGTGAATTGGCTCAGCAGGTTTCTGCTGATGCAGTGAACTTAGTTCGCGGCATGAAAGGTATTCGTATCGCAACTGTGATGGGCGGCATGCCTTACGGCAAGCAGATCCAGGCATTGAAAGGTGCGTTGTTAGTTGTTGCAACTCCAGGTCGTTTACTCGACTTGTGCGATAGCAAAGCAATTCGCTTAGATGATGTTAAACAACTCGTTATCGATGAAGCAGACCGCATGCTCGACATGGGATTTGCTGACGATCTCGAGGCAATTGATAAGCGTTGCGCAGGCCGTAACCAAACTTTGATGTTCTCTGCAACTTTCGCGCCAAAGATTATGTCTTTAGCAAACGAATTGACTACAGATGCCAAGCGTATTGAACTTGCTCACGCAGGTGAGAAGCACGCCAACATCGAACAGAAGTTACATTGGGCTGACAGCATGTCACACAAGCACAAGCTTCTTGAGCATATTTTGGCGGACGCCTCTTTAGATCAAGCAGTTGTGTTTGCAAGCACTCAAGTTGAGAGCGAAAAAATTGCTGACACATTGCGTGCCAATGGCTATGAAGCAACTGCCCTACATGGTGCAATGCCTCAAGCTGTGCGTATGCGCCGTCTCGAGTCCTTACGTAAAGGTCACACCAAGATTTTGGTTGCAACTGACGTAGCGGCTCGTGGTATCGATGTGCCACGTATTAGTCACGTGATTAACTTTGGCTTGCCAATGAAACCAGAAGACTATACGCACCGCATCGGTCGTACAGGTCGTGCAGGTCGTAATGGTGTTGCTATCACTTTGGTTGAACATCGTGATCGCGCGAAGATCCGCAATATCGAACGCTTCACACAGCAAGATATTGTTGCTTCAGTCATTGCTGGTCTTGAGCCGCAAGCCAAGCCAAGCTTTGGTGGTGGCGGTGGCGGCAATCGCTCTGGTGGCGGTCGCTCTGGCGGTGGCTTCGGCGGTGGCAATCGCTCTGGCGGTGGCGGCGGTGGTCGTTATGGCTCGGGCGCTCGCTCAGAGTCTCGCTCTGGCGGCGGCTTCGGTGGTGGTAATGCTGGTGGTGGTCGTTCAGGCGATTCACGTCCAGCGCGCTCTGCTGACTTACGTCCTGCGCGTTCTGCTGACTCACGTCCGGCACGCTCTGGTGACTCACGTCCAGCAGGCGGACCACGTTTTGCTAAACCAAAGGCCGGCGGTCAACGTCGCAGCTTTAGCGGTAGCTAAAAATGATTCACCGTAATCGTCTCCGTTCTGCATGGAATCGAGTCGGTTCCGGTGAAATCCATCGGGCGCCACGCGAGTGGCAACCTTGGCTAAGCGATACCGGGTCTCTCACCCAAAAAATTGAGAATGCAATTGGGCAAAAGCTAGAAGTTCAGGTTTTGCGCGACTGTCCTCAATCACTTAATAGCGACGAAAGTCGCTATTTTCATTTCAAGCTCAGACGCTGCAGAGTACGTGAAGTATTGCTCTGCTCAAATGGCATTCCTTTAGTGATGGCACACAGCGTCATTCCAACACTCAGTTCTAGTGGCAGCAATCATCAAGTCTTGCGCTTAGGTACTAAGCCTTTGGGCGCAGTCTTGTTTAGTAAAACTCGAAAACGCTCCAAGGCAAAGCCGCCGCGCGATATTGCACGTCTAGATAAAAGCAGTGAATTGTGGAAAAAATACTCTAAGCACTTTGCTGACTTGAGTTCACCCTTATGGGCAAGACGCACCCTCTATCGCTTAAAGGGTCATCCCATCTTGGTTAATGAGATTTTCTTGCCTGCCTTACTACAGACCGCAAAGCGTTAGTCATTCGCTTTTACTTTTAGATTGTCAGCCAAGCTAAGGTTGACTTGATCAAAGCTTCATCACCTGGCTCACTCGTAAAGACTTCACCAAACCCAATTATTTCGGCCGCATCCGCAATATTGTGGTGTGGGCATAGTGCACTGGCGACATTAAGGTTTTGCGTAGACTGGTCTTTCATGACTTCGCCGAGGTAACGTACCGCCTCAGAGGAAGTGAGCAACCAAAGTGATTTACTCAAATCCATTTCTCGTACAAGTTGCCAAGCAGGATTATCAATATCCAAAGGCACGCGTGTGTAGGTTGAAATAGCTTCCACAGTTGCCCCTGCCTTTTTCAAAGTATCAGCCAGCCAATCACGGCCACCCTCACCTTTAAAGATCACTACTTTTTTGCCCTGCCAATTCCATTTCAAGGATTGAAGCTCTTTCCACAAACCTTCAGAGTCCCAGTGTTCGTTATTTCCCGGAATGATGATGGGAGTGGGATTGTCTTCCGATCCAACACCATGATTTTTTAGGGCAAGATGACTGCTGCCACCCATCACACCAATTGGAATAATCTTCTTAGAAAAATCTTGCCAATCTCGCTCCAATAAACGCATCACACTCTCGATGGCATTAGGACTTACAAAGATGGCAAGATCTGCGTCACTCAGGGTGGTAGCGATGTGGTCAGCTAAATGCCCATCCGACTTTGGAACAATCGTTAGCAAAGGTAAAGAGAGTATTTCTGGAAGACTGCGCTTTCCGACGCCGCTCGCCTCGATTGCTTTGGTGAGCACTTCAATCAATTGACGAGCCTGACCACTAGGTCTCGTGACAATAATGGTTTTAGTGCTCATGCTGAATGGCTACTTTTTCTCTATTTCTATATGTTACTTGGAAAGTTTAGGAATCAAATCAGCCGCGCCCTGTGACAGCAAATCCTTAGCTACCGCAAGTCCTAGCGCCTCCGCGTCTTCAACTGATGTCACCTGAGCACTGCCATTAGCTAAGCAAATAGCCTTGCCATCAACACTTGCTACAAAGGAACGAATCTGCAGGTGGTTCTGATCCCATATGGCATGCGCGGCTAGCGGTACTTCACAAGAACCCCCTAGCTGACGAGAGACCATACGTTCAGCAGATACCGCTAGTAGTGTTGGTAAATCATTGAGTGGAGCAAGCCACTGTTTGATATGGGGGTGCACACTTAAGGTCTCAATCCCCAGTGCCCCTTGACCTGCAGCCGGTGTGTAAGGATCGTATGGCAAAAATGCACGAATGCGGGACTCCAAACCTAAACGCTTCAGACCAGCAGCGGCCAAAATAATAGCCTGATACTCACCACGGTCTAATTTGCCCATGCGGGTGTCTAAGTTGCCGCGCAGGGGTTCAATTTGGAGATGGGGAAACTTGGCCCGTAGGACCGACTCACGGCGCAAGCTTGAAGTACCCACAATTGCCCCGTGAGGAAGATCTTCTAGGCTGGCGTAATCATTAGAAACAAAGGCATCTCTGGCATCTTCCCTGGCCATAACGCAAGAAAGGTCAAAGCCCTCGGGCATCACCATGGGGACATCTTTTAAGGAATGAACCGCTAGATCAGCGCGGCCATCCTCTAATGCGGTTTCGAGCTCTTTGACAAAAAGGCCTTTGCCACCCACTTTAGAGAGGGCTTTATCCAAAATCTGGTCCCCCCGGGTGGTCATCCCCAGGATCTGAACATCACAGTCTGGATAGAGCTTTTTAAGGCAATCCCTAAGGTACTCTGCCTGCCACATGGCTAGGCGACTTTCGCGGGAGGCGATTACTAGGCGCTTGGGGGCTGCTAGGGAAGCCGATTCAGGAGTGGAATTTAAGGTTTGGGACATAACATTTAAAATAATCAAAGACCTACAACAATATACTGTGTTTATGAGCTCATCAAATAATTCCTTAGCCAACAAAGCCCAAGCTTGGTCGGCCCGTTTTGCAGAACCTGTCGACGAACTCGTTCAGCGTTATACCGCCTCTATTGGTTTTGATCAACGCTTTGCCATGGTCGATATTGCCGGCTCCCTAGCCCATGCCGAGATGCTAGCTACCCAAAAGATCATTAGCAGCCAGGATTTGGCCGATATTCAAAAGGGTATGACTCAAATTAAGAGTGAAATCGAGTCCGGACAATTTAATTGGCAATTAGCACTAGAAGATGTGCACCTGAACATTGAGGCACGCTTAACTGCATTGGTAGGCGATGCTGGCAAGCGTTTACATACTGGCCGCTCACGTAATGACCAAGTAGCAACAGATTTGCGCCTATGGTTGCGTAGCAGCGTTGATGACATTGCAGTCACCCTCAAATCTTTGCGCGTAGCGCTTTTGGATTTGGCTGAAAAGCATGCTGCCACCATCATGCCTGGTCACACGCATTTGCAAGTTGCGCAACCGATTACATTTGGTCACCACTTGATGGCCTACTTTGAAATGTTTAGTCGTGATGCTAGTCGCTTGGTAGATTTACGTGCCCGTTTAAATCGCCTACCTTTAGGCGCTGCAGCATTAGCCGGAACCACCTACCCAATCGATCGCGAGCAAGTTGCTAAGGCATTAGGGTTTGATGGCATCTGCAATAACTCATTAGACGCTGTATCGGATCGTGATTTTGCGATTGAGTTTTGCGCCTTTTCATCCATATTGATGATGCACGTGTCGCGCCTGTCTGAAGAATTGATCTTATGGCTGAGCCCCCGCTTTGGCTTTATTGATCTGCCAGACCGCTTCTGCACTGGTAGCTCAATCATGCCGCAAAAGAAAAATCCGGACGTTCCAGAATTGGCCCGCGGCAAAACTGGTCGCGTTTATGGTGATCTAATTTCTTTGTTGACTCTCATGAAGGGTCAGCCATTGGCTTACAACAAAGATAATCAAGAAGATAAAGAGCCTCTTTTTGATGCAGTAGATACCGTTCAAGATACCTTGCGTATTTTTGCTGACATGGTTCCGCATATTGAAGTTAAAGCTGAAGTGATGAAGAAGGCAGCTGAAGAAGGTTTTGCGACAGCAACCGACTTGGCTGACTACTTGGTAAAAAAAGGCTTGGCATTCCGCGATGCCCATGAAGCAGTCGCCCACGCTGTTAAGGCTTGCGTAGGTAGAAACTGTATGCTCACTGATCTCAGTCTTTCTGAGTTGCGCTTTGCATGCGGTTTGGATAACCGCCCCGAACTGATTAGCGATGATGTGTTTGCATTACTCACTGTTGATGGCTCAGTGCAATCACGCCAACATGCCGGTGGTACCGCCCCAGACCAGGTTCTTGCCGCTATTAAACGAGGTCGCGCAGACCTCTAAAGTGCATGGGGTTTTGGTCCAAACTCTCTGCAGGGATTGACTACGTAAACCAGCTTCTGGGCAAGGCAGCCAGCATCATGATTTTGTTGTCTTGTATCGTGTCAGCACTCAATGCCCTGCTGCGCTATGGATTCGATGTCAGCAATAACTGGCCATTAGAACTTCAATGGTATCTCTTCGCTGCTGCAGTTATGCTCGGCACGTCTTACACACTCAAACGTAATGAACATGTTCGCGTTGATTTAATTTACTCACAGCTTTCTGATCGCGGGCGCTTGTGGGTTGATCTCTTTGGTTTAATTTTCTTTTTAATGCCAGCCTGCCTCTTATTTGCTTGGCTCTCTTGGAAAACGCTCTTTTACCCATCATGGTTGGTGATGGAGCATTCTTCAAACTCTGGTGGCTTAGCGCGTTACCCCATTAAGTTTGTAGTGCCCTTTGGATTTTTTATGCTGAGCCTGCAAGGTGTTTCAGAAATCATTAAGCGTATCGGTGCTTTGCAGGGTAAAACAGCCCTCCCCGCTGAAGACCTTCATTACGAAAAGCCGATGCAATGATTCCATTGGAGTGGATGCCCCCGTTAATGTTTGGTGGACTGATCGTCTTTATGTTGATCGGCTTTCCAGTTGCATTCTCTTTAATGGCTGCGGGATTATTTTTCTCAGCTATCGCTATTAGCGAGGGTTTCTTTGGCATCCCATTTTTGCAAGCCATTCCGCAGCGCATCTTTGGTAGCGTGCTCGCCAATGATCTACTGCTAGCCATTCCCTTCTTTACCTTCATGGGCGCCATCTTAGAGCGTTGTGGTCTTGCAGAAGAAATGCTCGACTCGATGGGCCAATTGTTTGGGCGCGTCC
The DNA here is from genome assembly GCF_018882215.1 of Polynucleobacter sp. AP-Kaivos-20-H2. Classification (GTDB taxonomy): domain Bacteria; phylum Pseudomonadota; class Gammaproteobacteria; order Burkholderiales; family Burkholderiaceae; genus Polynucleobacter. The sequence continues at coordinate 802,928 of NZ_JACVOX010000001.1, forward strand.
GTGGCGGCCTTGGTTACTCCGTAATCATCGTTGGATTTATCTTGGGCGCTATCACTGGCACTGTAGCTGCTCAGGTGATTGCCATGGCGATGATTTCTTTACCGGTGATGATGCGTTACGGCTACAACATGCGCTACGCTACGGGCGTTTTAGCAGCTTCTGGGACTATTACGCAGTTAGTACCCCCATCGCTGGTATTGATTGTGTTGGCAGACCAACTCAAAACACAAAGCGGCAGTGCAGATGTGGGCAGTATGTATCTCGGCGCATGGGGTCCATCGCTTTTGCAGATCGCCCTCTTTGCCCTGTATACCTTCTTCCTGAGTCGTGTTCGCCCCGACTATCTACCGCCAGTACCAGAGAGCGCCCTCACACTTAAAGGCTGGGCGCTTTGGAAAAAATGTCTCCTGGGGATCATCCCATCAGCGGTCCTGATTTTCCTGGTTCTAGGCACCATCATGACTGGTATTGCCACCCCTACTGAATCGGGTGCTATGGGCGCAATGGGAGCCCTACTCTTAGCGTGGCTTCGAAGAGCAAGCATTCTGAATCTCAAAGGACTTATAAAAGAGGCTTATCAAAACACGATGCGCATTACTGCCATGGTGGTGTTCATCCTCATTGGATCAACTTGCTTCTCTGTCGTCTTTCAGGGGGTGGATGGTGGCTTCTGGGTTGAGGAACTATTCTCTAATCTTCCTGGTGGTTGGATTGGATTCTTAATCGTTGTGAATTTGTTTGTTTTCTTCTTGGCTTTCTTCTTAGACTTCTTTGAAATCGCCTTCATCGTTGTGCCGATGTTGGCACCAGTAGCAGTGAAATTACTTTCACCGGTATTGCTCGACTCTATGAATGGCAATCCTCAAGCAGCAGCTAGCGCAGCTCTAGTGTGGTTTGGAGTCATGCTCTGTGTAAACATGCAAACCTCTTTTATGCATCCGCCTTTTGGCTTTGCCCTCTTCTACCTTAGAGGGGTTGCGCCCAAAGAGGTGAAGAGTAGTGATATCTACTGGGGCGCACTCCCCTGGGTAGGTCTGCAGTTAGTGATGGTCGTGCTGGTGATGGTATTCCCGGCCTTAGTAACTACCCTCCTAGATAAGCCTGCTGCCGTGGCTCAAAGCCAAGACTTTAATTTCACCGGTAATGAAGATGGCAAACCAGAAGCGCCCACCAATAAAGCAGACGAGGATGCTCCAGTTACGTTTCAGCTGGATAAACCCATTAAGTAAGAGCTTCCTCCGATTGGAGGAAAAGGTTTTCCCCAAATTTGTGCCAAGAATGGGTCTTTTTCATAAAAATCCATTACGCTAGGGAAAATTTAATGGGTTTAAAAATGAACTTTCTCTTTTTGGTGCGCAGAGCACTTCCTGCTATTACCCTATCCGCAGCTCTTAGCGGCTGCGGTTCAACTACAGCACCTGACTTTAGCCAGATGTCAGCAAAGTACGCCAATATTCTGGAGCAATACCAGATCAATATGATCTTCCAGAATATCCTACGTTCTTCCGAAAATCGTCCCGTTAGCTTTTTAGATATGCCAAATATCAATGGCTCGGGATCCATTACAACCACACCATATGCGAGCGCATTCTTTACGGGCGGCATCCTTCCATACAATGCATCCTACCTTCCAATTAATGGTGGCTTAAATAGTATTACACCCGGAGTTTCGCTGTCCGTTGGCAATAGTTTTAACTTCACCCAATCCTCTCTCGATAACGCAGTGTTTTGGAAGGGTTATCTCAATGAGCTTCCGATAGAAAATGTGAAGTACTTTGAACACAATCACATTCCAAAAGAGGTTCTCTTGAGCTTGGTGGTTGATGAAATTGAAATCACTAAGCCCAATGGTGAGTCACTCACGCTGATAAATAATCCCTTGAGACCTGACCATGAAGAATTCCAGAAACACCTTTACAAGCTTATTGCATATGGTCTTGGAGCTTATTTAATAGATACCTCGCAAAAAATTGGGCCACCCCTGAGCGTTTCTCATTTGAAGTCTACTTTTGGCGACAACGCTTTCGAAGCGATGAAAGAATCGGGGATCGTATTGAAAAAAGTGGGCAGTTCATCCGAACTCAAATTTCAGCCAATACAGGTATCTAAAAAATATAAACTTTGTATCAATACAAATAAATATGAAAATTTTGTTCGTCAAGAGTATGGTGATAGCATCTTTTGTCAAGAAACCCTTGCACAAGAGATCGGCAAGCCAAGCGTAGAGAAAAAATCGCAGCCTAAGCTCAATATTCGTATTCGCTCAACGAATAATATTTTTGAATATTTAGGGCAAGTAGTAAAAGCTCAACTGGCCGAAAAGCCTTACATGGTGACCTTGCCACCAACCGCGACAACATTCAATAGCAATACAAGCAAATTCAATCAATATGCTCTTTTTGTAGTGAATAAAAATCAATCGACTCCAAGGCCTTTTTCAAATATCGAAGGCTTGGATGGTAATCTCTACAGCATCCCAAGTGAAAATAACGGCTACTCACCCCTAGCCATTAAATTGCTCTCGCAATTTATGTCACTACAGAAGATTCCAGGAAGTATTCCGGCATCACCATCAGTCTTACTGAAATAAAAAACCATGCAGCAGCAATCAATCTGGCCCCTAGGGGCCAGATTGATTGAAGAGTCATGCATTACTCGTAGTGGTAACGGCAGGCAATAATAACCAGCTGATCTTTTTCGATGGCATACACCAGACGATGAACATCATCAATTCTTCTGGACCAAAATCCTGACAGACTCTCTCTAAGCTCTTCCGGCTTTCCGATCCCCTCTTTGGGATTTCTCAAGGATTCTTTGATTAAAGAGTTAATACGCTTCAAGGTTTTCTTATCCTGCCCCTGCCAATAAACGTAGTCAACCCATGCTGCATTTGTCCACACCAGCCTACTGAGCATCCACCAGAGCCTTTGCTTTGGTCTGTCCTTTGCGATATTGCGCCAACGATTTCTCCAAATGCTTTACGTTAGCCGGAGATTTTAATAAATGGAATGTTTCCATCATGCTGTTATAGGTATTCAAAGACATGACTACAGCATCCTCCGCATCTCTGCGTGAGATCACAGCAACATCACAATCAGCCACTACCTGATCAATGACTTGTTTAAATTGATTTCTAGCATCGGAAAAATTAATAACTCTCATGGCAGCCTTTGACTTGTTCAATTTATTGTACAAGTATAAAGACTAACCAAATATAGCGCAAGTAAAAAACCCCGCTTTAGCGGGGCTTTAGGGTACAAAAAGTGAGGTGGATCAAAGCGTTATGTCGCGCTCTTGCCTGACACAGTCAACGTAATACTCGCTCTTGCCATCGATGCTGGCTTTAACGAGTCCATGGATATCCGTCTCAAATCCAGGGAACCTCTCATTAAAGTCTCGAGCAAAGTAGAGGTAGTCAATAATGCGTTTGTTAAAGCGCTCGCCCGGAATTAGCAATGGAATACCTGGAGGATAGGGAGTAACTAACATGGCTGTTACGCGACCCTCTAATTGATCCAGTGGTACACGATCTACTTCTTTATGAGCCATCTTAGCCCAAGCTTCTGAAGGCATCATGGCCGGAACCATATCTGAGGTGTACATCTCAGTGGTCATACGAGCGACATCACGACCCTTATAGAACTCATGAATTTGCTGGCAAATATCTTTCAAGCCAACACGCTCGTAGCGTGGGTGCTTAGCCACAAACTCGGGCAATACTTTCCACAAAGGTGCATTTTTATCAAAGTGATCCTTGAACTGCTGTAACTCTGTTACGAGCGTGTTCCAACGCCCCTTGGTAATACCGATCGTGAACATGATGAAGAATGAGTAGAGACCGCACTTCTCCACGATCACGCCATGCTCAGCAAGATACTTGGTCACGATGCTCGCCGGAATACCCATAGAGCCAAAGTTGCCCTCAATATCTAAACCAGGCGTAACTACTGTCGCCTTAATAGGGTCGAGCATATTGAAGTCTTTAGCCAATTTACCAAAGTCATGCCAAGCAGCAGAGGGTTCTAGAATCCAATCTGAGCGCTCGCCAATACCCTCTTCCGCTAAATGATCTGGGCCCCAGACCTTGAACCACCAGTCAGCCCCAAACTTATCATCCACCTCACGCATGGCGCGGCGGAAGTCCATTGCTTCAGCAATCGATTCTTCAACCAAAGTTGTGCCGCCAGGAGACTCCATCATGGCCGCAGAAACGTCGCATGAAGCAATGATGGCGTACTGCGGGCTAGTAGAGGTATGCATCAAATAGGCTTCATTGAAGCAATCACGATCCAGCTTAGTATCTTCAGCATCCTGCACTAATACCTGTGATGCTTGAGATAAGCCAGCTAGCAACTTGTGAGTTGATTGAGTTGCAAACATCAAACTCTTCTTGGTGCGCTTACGATCTGAACCAATGGCATGCATGTCTTTATAGAAGGGATGGAATGCTGCGTGTGGCAACCAAGCTTCATCAAAATGCAATGAATCTACTTTGCCATCTAGCATCTCTTTAATCATTTCAACGTTGTAGACAATACCGTCATAAGTACTTTGGGTCAGCGTCATGACGCGAGGCACTACATTCTTATCCTTGATGAACGGATTGGCATCAATTTTCTTCTGGATGTTTTTCCATTCGAACTCTTCCTTCGGAATTGGGCCAATAATGCCCAAGTGATTACGAGTAGGCATCAAGAAGATGGGAATCGCGCCCATCATGGTGATCGAATGAATCACGGACTTATGGCAATTGCGGTCAACCAAGACAACGTCACCAGGCGCAACCGTAGAGTGCCAAACAATCTTGTTGGAAGTCGATGTGCCATTGGTAACGAAGAACAAATGGTCGGCATTGAAGATGCGTGCGGCATTACGCTCGCTCTGCAGCACTGGGCCTGTATGGTCCAGAAGCTGACCCAATTCTTCCACGGCGTTACAGACGTCAGCACGGAGCATATTCTCACCAAAGAATTGGTGGAACATTCTACCTACTGGGCTCTTTAAGAAAGCAACGCCGCCAGAGTGGCCTGGGCAATGCCAAGAATAGGAACCTTCAGAAGCGTAGTTAGTTAACGCACGGAAGAATGGGGGCGCTAATGAATCTAAATACACCTTGGCTTCTCGAATGATATGACGTGCCACGAATTCTGGGGTGTCTTCATTCATATGAATGAAACCGTGCAACTCGCGCAAGATGTCATTGGGCATATGACGAGAGGTGCGTGTCTCACCGTACAAGAAGATGGGAATATCTTCGTTACGTTTACGCACTTCAGTGATGAAAGCACGCAAGTTATTTAAGGCTGGAAGATCATTATCTTCTGAGTCAGAGTCAAACTCCTCATCATCAATCGAGACGATGAATGAGGATGCACGAGAAGCTTGCTGAGCAAACGAAGTCAGGTCACCATAGCTAGTTAAACCAATAACTTCCATGCCCTCATTCTCGATCGCCTCGGCGAGGTCACGAATTCCCGAACCCGAAATATTTTCGGAGCGGAAGTCTTCATCAATAATGATGATTGGAAAACGAAATTTCATAAAAACTCCCCTACTAATTTATCCGAGACATTCGGAACCCACTTCTCAAAGTTGGCTAGATCTATTATCCGACTGCCATCTGACGAAACCGTGACTATATCGACAAAAGTCGCATTTTGCTGCACATCTCTTGGTAAGTAAACATGGCGAGCATAGACTTGATTGGCCAAGCTCTCGTGATACCCCGTAAAGGTAATTAAAAGGTGCCAATGGCCATTCAGTTCGGCTTTACCCAAAAAATCTTTTAGTGGGCTTGAATCATCCACACTATGCATCGCCGTCCAGGTCAAGGAAAAGACCGGGCTCTCGGAGCGATGAAGCTGCAACTCAACGGATCGACGATAGCGCTCACCCTCGCTTGTCATGCTTTCTGCAATGAGCCATAACCGTAACTGCGCCTCCACAATATGGGAGCTGCGATCATTGGCTACGCGGAACTTCAATGTCTTGATACCGTCATGATTGCCAACTACAGCTACTTTAGAGAAACGTATGCCTGCGGTAGGCCTAGTAAAACGCGCAAAGGCCAGACCCGTAGTTAATGCGGAGTACACAATTCCAAAGAACGCCTCAAAAGTCACAATCGCATTAGGCCAACTACCGGTAGGCGTCATTCGACCATAACCAATGGTTGCCATCGTTTGCACACTAAAGAAAAAGACATCCAACAATGAGCCTGGTCGGGCATTAGTTATGGCGCCGTCTCCACATGCGATATACGCAAAAGCAAATAAAAGGTTTGTGCCAAGATATACAAAGACAACTAGCAACATAAAGCTAGTCCAGGTGGTACCTAGCAGCCAATGGTAGAAATTATTCTCTGGGCGCGCCATTTCTGAGCGCGAGAGTGTGGCGCGATATTCTTCTAGATTAATCCGCGATGGACGGCGATTAAATAGAAATTTACGCACTGCCGTAATGGCTTAGGTCTTAGGCAGGGTAACGCCCCGCTGACCCTGATACTTACCACCGCGATCTTTATATGATGTTCCACACACTTCATCACTCTCAAAGAAGAGTACTTGCGCACAACCTTCACCCGCATAAATCTTTGCAGGCAATGGTGTGGTGTTTGAAAACTCTAAAGTGACATAACCTTCCCACTCAGGCTCAAATGGCGTGACGTTCACAATAATGCCGCAGCGAGCATACGTACTCTTACCTACGCAGACGGTTAATACGCTGCGTGGAATCTTGAAATACTCCACTGTTCTTGCCAATGCAAAAGAGTTTGGTGGAATGATGCAAACATCACCCTTGAAGTCGACGAATGATTGTTCATCGAAATTCTTCGGATCAACGATGGTGCTATTGATATTCGTAAAGATTTTGAATTCGTCTGCGCAACGAATGTCATAGCCATAGCTTGAAGTGCCATAACTTACGATTTTGTTACCGGCGGCGTCTTGGCGAACTTGCCCAGGTTCGAATGGGCTGATCATGCCTTGCTCGCCCATGCGGCGGATCCAGTGGTCTGATTTAATAGTCATGACCGAATTGTAAAACCTTCGCCCTCACCTGCCGACGAATTTATTGGGGATTTTGGCTAAAAACGACCCTCTCCGGGGCGTTATAGATCTCAAAGTGTTTGCCAGAGCAGCGAGAGAGGATGGTCAGATTCGTCTTGCGCGCCAATTCTAGACCCATCAAGGTCACGCCCGAGCGGGTCAGAAGAAAAGGAATCCCCATCTGAGCCCCCTTGATCACCATCTCTGAGGTCAGGCGCCCAGTAGTAAAGAAAATCAAATCCTTGCCCGGCTTATTGACTAGCCACATCAAGCCAGAAATGGAATCTACCGCATTATGGCGGCCAACATCTTCAATAAAGTGCAACAGTCGCACACCATCCTGACCGTCTCGCTCAAAGACCGCACAGGCATGGACCGAGCCAGACTTCTTGTAGATGGTGTCGTGGATTCGAATGGAGTCAATCAAGGCAACTATTGCCTCTTGAGAGAGTAGCGGCCCCTCGGGCAACTGAATTGCATCCATCTCCTCAATCAAGCCACCAAACATCGTTCCCTGACCGCAACCAGTCGTTACTACCCGCTTGCTGGTTAAGGCATCAATATCGACTGTGCTGCGGCGGGTCTTAACTGCAGCTGAGTCGGTCTCCCAGTCTACTTGGATGCTTTCAATGTCATCAGGCGACTCTACAAGGCGCTGATTACGCAAATAGCCCAAGACCAGCGCTTCTGGGGCGCTCCCCAAGGTCATGAGCGTTACGACTTCACGCTTATCCAAATAAATGGTTAAAGGGCGCTCCCCAGGAATATGAGTCTTTTTTAAGCGGCCCAGCTCATCCATGACCTCGACCTCATGCACCAAGGGCACTGAGGCAGAAGACATCTGAATGGTTGGTTTTGCTGCCATAAAATACTCTCTAAGGTCGGGCTGAACTCAATTTTATCGGGGTTTAGGAACACTCCGCGGAGCTTTACTTTAACCGCAGACTAAAATCACTGCATTAGCCAGCATAATTGAGTGCTGCACCCTATTTAACCTTCTTACTTTCTTATTTAAGTCCGTATTACATGAGCAGTTCTCAACGCCGCCTTCTTGTTACCTCCGCACTGCCGTATGCCAATGGTCAGATTCATATTGGCCATTTGGTGGAATACGTACAGACCGATATTTGGGCTCGCTTTCAAAGAATGCGTGGTCACGAGGTGCATTACGTTGGCGCTGATGACACACATGGCACCCCTATCATGTTGCGCGCTGAAAAAGAAGGCATCACCCCTAAAGAACTCATTGCTAATGTTTGGAAAGAACATAAGCGCGACTTTGATAACTTCCTCATCTCATTTGATAACTACTACACCACAGATAGTCCCGAGAATGAGAAGTTAGCGCAAAGTATTTATCTCAAGCTGCGTGATGCTGGCTTGATTGAAAAGCGTGCGATTGAGCAAGCTTACGATCCTGTTAAAGAAATGTTCTTACCGGATCGCTTCATCAAAGGTGAGTGCCCTAAGTGCGGCGCTAAAGATCAGTATGGTGACAACTGCGAAAAGTGTGGCGCAACGTATTCACCTACTGATTTAAAGAATCCTTTCTCAGTAGTGAGTGGTGCAACACCCATTAAAAAGATTTCGGATCACTACTTCTTTAAGTTGTCTGATCCACGTTGCGAAGAGTTTTTACGCGACTGGACCCAAGTTAAAACACCGTTGCAACCAGAAGCTCGCAATAAGATGAAGGAATGGGTTGGCCAGCCTGGCGAAAGCAAGCTGGGCGACTGGGATATCTCCCGCGACGCCCCGTATTTCGGGTTTGAGATCCCTGACGCGCCAGGCAAGTATTTCTATGTGTGGCTTGATGCCCCAATCGGCTACTATGCCAGCTTCCTCAATTACTGCCAGACTAAAGGCCTTAATTTTGATGAATGGGTAAAGCCAGATACCACTACCGAGCAATACCACTTCATCGGCAAAGATATTCTGTATTTCCATACCCTCTTCTGGCCAGCTACTTTGAAGTTTGCCGGCTATCGCACGCCAACCAACGTATTTGCTCATGGCTTCTTAACCGTAGATGGCGAGAAGATGAGTAAGTCACGCGGCACTTTAATTTCTGCAAACAGCGTGATTGAGTGCGGCTTTAATCCTGAGTGGTTCCGCTATTACTTTGCGACTAAGCTAAATGACAGCATGGAAGATTTAGATTTAAATCTTCAAGACTTTGTTGCACGCGTGAATAGCGATCTACTCGGTAAGTACATCAATATTGCCAGCCGTAGCGCAGGCTTCTTAGTAAAGCGATTTGGTGGTGTAGTTTCTGATGAAGCAATGAGTAATCCATTGCTCAAAGAGATTACTGCTGCTAGCGAAAAAATAGCTGAACTCTATGAGGGGCGCGAATATGCAAAAGCACTGCGTACCGTGATGGAGTTGGCTGACAAAGTTAACGGCTTTGTAGATGAGAACAAGCCATGGGAAATCGCTAAAGATCTAGAACGTGAAGCGGATTTGCAGCGGATTTGCAGCATTACGCTGGAAGCATTCCGGATGATGAGTCTGTACCTCAAGCCAGTGATTCCTCAAGTTGCAGCTGGAGTTGAAGAATTCTTCTCCTTGCCACCCCTTTCCTGGTCAGACATTAATACTCCGCTCTCCAGCAAGAACCCTATCAAGCCCTATAAGCACCTCATGACCCGAGTAGAAGCCCCTCAAATTGAGGCTTTGCTGGCTGCAAACTTGTAAAAATAGCCCTAAAAAGCACCTATAATGGCGGTTGTAGTCCCTAGATAACTTTACGAATTAATTTCATAAGTTATTGAATTTATTTAGTATTTTAGGAAATGCCATGGCAAGATATCAATCTGAAATCACCCAGTTCTTAACTGAACTCAAAACCGAGCATCCAAACCTCGAGGCTGAACAACAAGCCGGTCGCGCCCTCCTGTGGGATAAAGAACCATTGAGCGTTGAGGATCAGCGCCGCGCCAAAGAGGCAAAACTCAAGCAACGCGCCTACGTGTACTCGAATGACTAACTCAGGTAGTTCGTCAGACAATGAGCCTAGCGCTCAGCCAATATCGGATTTACTCGATAGCACTCCATCGGTTACCGATGGTATGTCGTCTGCTTTCGCCAAACTATATGGCGAACCACTTTTTAAGCTCCCTACTGATCTTTACATTCCACCAGATGCTCTAGAAGTTTTTCTAGAGGCATTCGAAGGACCATTAGATCTGTTGCTGTATCTGATTCGCAAACAGAACTTCAATGTTCTCGATATTCCAATGGCGCAGGTTACTCAACAGTACCTGAGCTATGTTGATCAAATTCGTCATCACAACCTTGAACTGGCTGCCGAGTATCTCCTCATGGCTGCTATGTTGATTGAAATTAAATCTCGCATGCTACTGCCAATGAAGAAGGCAGATAGCGAAGAAGAAGTAGAAGATCCACGCGCAGAATTAGTACGTCGTCTCTTAGAGTACGAGCGTATGAAGTTAGCAGCTCAAGAGCTCGATCAGATTCCACAGCAAGGGCGTGATTTTCAGGTAGCACATGGCTACGTGGATACCACCGTCGCCATTGCGTGGCCAGATGTCAATGTAGAAGACCTACAAATGGCTTGGCGTGACGTTTTACATCGCGCCAAACTCACTCAGCATCACACGATTACCCGTGAAGAATTATCAGTGCGTGACTTTATGACTCGCATATTGCGCCGCTTGCAAAGCACTAAATTTGTAGAGTTCAGTGAGCTATTTGAAGAAGCCATTAACTCTGGCAAAGGCATACCGGTTGTTATCGTGAATTTCATTGCGATGCTTGAGTTGTCACGCGAAGCTTTAATAGAAATTACCCAAGCTGAGCCGTATGCACCAATTTACGTGCGCCTCGCCTATACACCCGTTGCATGAAAATCATTAGCGACATTCAAGAATTACGTGACCATTTAAGAGGTCAAAACCGCGCTTCATTTGTACCTACCATGGGCAACCTTCACGAAGGTCACTTATCCCTGATGCGCTTGGCAAGACAGCATGGTGATCCAGTTGTGGCCAGTATCTTTGTGAACCGCCTGCAGTTTGGTCCTAACGAAGATTTCGATAGCTACCCGCGCACCATGCAGGCGGATATTGATAAGCTGGAAAAAGAAGGTGTGTACATCCTGTTTGCACCTACTGAGCGCGATCTTTATCCACAGCCACAAGAATATCGAGTTGATCCACCGCAGCAGTTAGGCGACATCCTCGAAGGTGAGTTCCGCCCTGGATTCTTTAAAGGGGTTTGTACCGTTGTATTGAAGCTTTTCTCTTGCGTACAGCCTAAGGTGGCCGTGTTTGGCAAAAAGGATTACCAACAGCTGATGATTATTCGTCAGATGGCTAAGCAGTTTGCGCTACCAGTCGACATCATTCCCGGTGAAACCATTCGTGCGGAAGATGGGCTTGCCCTCTCCTCTCGCAACGGCTACCTGTCAATTGAAGAGCGTGCTGAAGCGCCAGAATTAATGAAGGCACTCAAAGAAGTTCGGGAACGCGTCATCCAACTGAAGGATCGCAACAGCCATTCTATTTCCGAGATTGAAAAAGCTGCAGTTGCCAGTTTGGCTAAACGTGGCTGGCAACCGGATTACATCGCCATTCGTCAACAAAGTGATTTAGCCCCTGCAAGCAATGAGCAATTACAAGCTGGTGAGCCACTCGTCATTCTGACAGCAGCTAAGCTTGGCAAAACACGTTTGATTGATAACCTCGAAATCTAAGTCAAAATATTGATCAAGCCCTTGTAAGGGTCTCAATAGCCTTGATGTTGTCTGCAGAGTGGCCAAATTCTCTTAACAAGATCTCCCGCTGACCAATTTCAAAATCTGCAAACTCGAAACCGGGTGCTACAGCACAGCTCACTAAGCAAAACGAGTCTTGATGCATGGGTTTAGCAGCAAACCAAGTATTGGCAGGAATAGTAGCCTGCAAGCATTTCGAATCCAGCCCCAATTGAATGGTTTGAATCTCTTTGTTTTCATCAAAAAAGTAGATGATGACATCGCAGCCGCCATGAAAGTACCAAGTCTCATCTGATTTAATGCGATGCCATGATGAAAAGTCTTCACCCGCTAAAAGATAGTAAATACTGGTGTAGGCACTCTTTTGTCCTGCGCCTTCAGCACTAACAATAGTTTGCGATCGATACATTTCTCGATAAAAGCCACCCTCAGGATGTGGGAGAAGCTTGAGATCATCAACGAGAGAATTTACTGTTTGCATATATGCCTATCGAGCTCTATATATTTCTGCAGCAGCATTTTGCTCGATGACTTTTTTCTTAAAGGCTGCGATCAATGCTTTCTGATTCAGGCTTCTACGAGTCTTAAACCAGTAGAAGAATCCAAGCACCACAAACCATAATGGCAAGAAGTACAGCGCAATGCGTGTGTTCTCATTTAGGCCTAGAGCGTAGATGACAATAGCAAAAAATATAAATGCAACATAAATCATCGTTTTACCCAGAGGGGTCTTAAACTTCGACTCATCATGAACCTGGGGTAAACGCTTGCGATATGCGAGATAGGCCAACAAAATCATTGACCAAATATAAATAAAGAGAATGGCTGTTACGCTGCCAACCAATTCAAATGCACTCATCATGGACTGTGTAGTTGTCAGTATGAGGGATGCCGATAGCACAAGCCCTGTTCCAAAAAAGATGCCGCCAGTCGGAATCTTATGGGAAGACAACTTTCCAAAGATAGATGGCGCATGATGATTCTTTGCTAGACCATACACCATGCGTGATGTAGCGTAGATGCCGCTATTGCTCGAAGACGTTGCTGAACTAATCACCACGCCGTTAATCAAGGATGTAGCACTCACCATACCCACCAGCGAAAACATGCCAACAAAAGGACTTTCGTCAGGAGAGATATCCACCCAAGGAGTCACCATCATTAAAACCATGACAGTGCCAATATAGAAAATCATGATGCGGAATGGAATTTTATGAATCGCATCAGGCAGCATCCGCTCTGGATCCTTTGTTTCTGCCATCATGGTGCCAATGATTTCCATCCCAGCAAATGCGAAGATGGCGGTCTGTAGACCCCCCAGCAAGCCCGAGACCCCATTAGGAAACAGTCCCCCGTAGGACCATAGGTTGCTAATATGAGCAGTAACCCCACTCGGAGAAACAAAGCCAGTAATGCATAAGTAAATCCCGAGAGCAATCAGACTAATAATGGCAATCACTTTGATGATGGCTAACCAAAACTCTAGCTCCCCAAATGCTTTAACGCTAAGAATATTTAATGCGAGCAATAAAAGCACAATAGAAAGAGCGGATATCCAAGGGGGTAAGTTAGGCCACCAGAAAGCAATATAGCCAGTAATCGCAATAATCTCAGCAATCGCAGCCACGATCCATGCAAACCAATACGTCCAGCCCATAAAAAATCCTGCTGAGGGCCCCAACAAGTCCTCACAAAAATCAACAAAGGATTTGTAATTGAGATTCGATAGGAGCAACTCTCCCATAGCCCGCATCACAAAATATAAGATGCAGCCAATGACGGCATAAATCAAAATGATGCTGGGGCCAGCAATGGATATGGTCTTTCCAGAGCCCATGAATAAGCCGGTGCCAATACAACCGCCGATAGCGATCATTTCGATTTGTCGCTGACCTAAACCGCGCTCTAATTTATGATTACTTTCCATACAAATCCAATTTCTGGTGAAACAAATTTAGCTGAATTTAGCTAATCGGTATTAGCACCCGCCGCTCAATCCTTCTAGCAACTAAGACAATCACGGAAACCAAGAGTAAATATACTAAAGCGGTGAGTAAGTAGGCTTTGAAAAACTGAAAATTAGTGGAGGCCAACTCTTGCATGCGGGCAAAGAACTCGGTGTACTGAATCAAAAACGTAATCGAGCTGTCTTTAAGGTTGCCTATTACTTGGTTGGTTAGTGCTGGCACTGAAGTACGCAATACTTGCGGCAGAGTAATTAAACGAAATACCTGTGACGGCTTAAAGCCTTGTGCTCTAGCAGCCTCTAACTGAGTCTTATCCAGGCCATTAAATGCCGTCTTTAGATATGCAGCATTGTAAGCAGCCACATTTAAGGTAAATCCGATGACCGCCACTGTAAATGGATTGAGTCGGACCCCCCATTGAGGGAGTCCGTAATACATTAAGAACAAAAGCACGATCAAAGGCATGCCAATAAAAAAGGAAATATAGCCATTAATGGCATTGCGGATCAAGACATTCTTACTGAGCGTCAGATAGAAGACAAAAACACCTAATAAAAATCCTGTAATGCTAATTACAACTGCTAATTGGAGAGTATTGGAAAGTCCAGCCAATATGAGCGGCATCTGCTCAAGAAGGTCACGCTCAAAACCGCTCCAAGATCCTGCCATGACTACTCTCTCTTACCAAAAAAAGCTTGCAGCTCTGGATCAGAATGATTGTTGGCAAGAACATCAATGCGCTCGTCTGCACGAATGACACCCTTATCCAAAAATAGCACCCGATCTGAAATGGCACTTGCTAAACCCAAGTCATGAGTTACACAAATCATGGTGATTCCATTGTGGTGCAGGCGATTTATGAGATCTCCCACATCACGAGACATGATGGGATCCAGTGCTGAGGTTGGCTCGTCCAGCAGTAGTACTGCTGGATCCATGGCTAGAGCCCGCGCAATAGCAACACGCTGCTTCTGTCCGCCGGATAACTGAGAAGGATATTTACTTTGATGAGGCGTCATCTCAAATCGAGACAGCTCATGTAAGGCCTTTTCATTGGCCTCTTTAAGTCCCATACCCTCTAATTTACGTAATGCTAATGTGACGTTTTTTAAGACAGTGAGATGGCTATACAAAGCAAATTGCTGAAATACAAAGCCAATCTGCTTGCGCAATTGCTGCACATCTACATTGGGGCCCAGGATCTCATTGCCCTTAAAACGAATTGATCCGGAGGTAGGCTCTACTAAGCGATT
This sequence comes from Polynucleobacter sp. AP-Kaivos-20-H2, assembly GCF_018882215.1. Classification (GTDB taxonomy): domain Bacteria; phylum Pseudomonadota; class Gammaproteobacteria; order Burkholderiales; family Burkholderiaceae; genus Polynucleobacter. The sequence goes on from NZ_JACVOX010000001.1 coordinate 817,935, forward strand.
CAAGCATCTTAAGAGAGTAGATTTACCACTCCCCGAAGAACCCATCAGGACTTTCACTTCGCCCTGCTGTAAATCCAGATTAATCCCGGAGAGTACTAACTGACCCTCAAATTCCTTAGTGAGGTCTCGGATGGTGATGACGGTCATACTGCTGCTTCTTTCATACCTGGAATCTCATAATGTTTTTGAATCAACTGAACACCCAATAACAAGATCCGATAAATAACAAAATAAAGGACTCCAACCATCAGATAAACATCAATTCCCTTTAGGGTATTGGCTGTCAATGTCATGGCCTCCTTGGTGATCTCTGGAATACCAACGGTGTAGGCAAAAGGAGAATATTTCAGAACGGAGGTAAATTCATTTACCATGCCAGGAATGGAAAAGCGGAGCATCTGCGGAATCTCAATATAACGAAGCACCTGGATGCGACTCATGCCCATTGCCTGTGCGGCAACTATCTCGGCTGGGTCGACAGAATTAAATGCTCCACGAAAGACCTCTGTAAGATAAGCACCAGCCACTAAACCTAGGCTAAGCGCCATTGCCATTAAAGGCGGTGGTTTAAGGCCAATTCCGGGAAGGCCAAAGTACACCATAAACAGGAGAACAAGTACCGGCACTCCCCTAAAGACGTAGGTGTAGATATCAATCAGAAATGAAACACTTCTGATGGAGAGTCGATGAAGACTAGAAAGCAGTAGACCGACAACAAGGCCGGTCACACTGCAAACCAGTGTCACGATAACTGTGTAGACAACACCCTTACAGAGCTCCAGCAGAATATCTAAAAGACTCATGACGAACTTTTGCTAGAGGATTACTTCATCCACTTATCTAAGATCGCTTGAATTTTTTCTGGTCCTAGCTCTGTTAAATACTTATCAAAGTCATCACGCAACTTGGATCCCTTGGCAAAGGCAAATCCCAATTTGTCGTAACCCTTAAATACATAAGCACTTTCCAATGGAAGCTTCAGCTTGTTTTGGTAATTCAAGAAGACAGGCTCTTCGATGAATGCCAAATCAATATTGCCATTTTGGAGATCTGTCACTACTTCAGCATAGGATGGATAAAGCTTTACCTTGCTTAAAGAGTAGTAGCCTTTTGGCTCCAGCTCATTTCTGATCAAGTCATCGTAAGCCATGCCACGTGGGTAGCCAATGGAATACTTCTTGAGTTGATTTAAATCTGTGATCTTGATATTTTTACTTTTAAGACTTACCAAATGCCAAGAATTATCGTAATAAGGCTGAGAAAAATCCATCGCCTCTTTGCGCTTATCCGTGATTGAGATACCAGAGAAGGCAACATCAGCTTGACCACTTGAAACGGCGCCCAGCATTCCTTGCCAATCATAAGGAGTCACTTTTAAGGTGCAACCACGAGACTTGCAATAGCCTTGAAAAATGTCCATATCAACGCCAACAATCTGACCGTTTTGATCAAATAGCATCGGTGGTGATGCAGGCGATACGGCAACCTTAATTTCGCTTGAATTGGTTCCCTTGGAACAGGCAACCATTCCTAGACTTAGGGCACAAATCAGTAATAGCAAAAAACGAAGTTTCATAGACAAAGTCCTTGTAGTAAAAATCAGGTGGCATCTTCTAAATTAAACAAGCTAATTCATGTCAATTAGCCTTAAAAGCATTCCATCAAAAGATAGCAGCGGAATGGCTATTTGTAAATGATGATTCTAAGGCAAGGGCTGGTGAGCATCACGATTGATAACCTATTTGGTTATTTGCCAAACGATCTAAAGAGCGAAGAACTGCCCTATTTCTAGATTCAATTCTTTGGCCAGCTCAGCACCAGTTACCTTGCCCGCAGCGCCTTTAGCCTTCAGGACCTCAATCTGTCCACCATGGCAGGTGATGAAGAATGAATCAAGCGTAATCTGCGTTACTTCCCCAGGCTTGCCTTTGACGGCGCCAAAGGTTGCAGCAACGTGCTTATGGCAATCGTAGATCTGTACTTTTTGTTCGCCAAACTTAGTCCATGCACCAGGCGCAGGATTGCTTGCGCGAATCAGGTTATAGATTTGACTGATGTGTGTTGCCCAATGAATCTGTGCTGCATCAACACCAAACCAACCTTCATAGTTCGCTTGTGATTCATCTTGAACAATTTCTTGATGCTTACCAGCAACTACCAGATCAGCAGTCTCTAGGAGAGCTTGCACACCGATCGGGAATAAATGATCAAAGTAGATCTTGCCTAATGTGTCATTAGGCCCTATAGCTACTTCTTTTTGCACAATCACTTCGCCTTCATCCAAACCATCGGATGGGCGGAAGATAGTTAAGCCTGTTTTCTCTTCACCTAATGCAATTGCCCAATTGATAGCGCTCGGACCGCGATACTTGGGCAGCAAGGATGGATGATATTGAATCGTGCCGTGCTTTGGAATCTTACAAAGCTCTTGCGGTACAAACTGAAGCACATAAGCCATTACACAGATGTCTGCATTGGCGTCAATCATGGCTTGGGCAGCCTCTGGGCCCTTCAGTGAAGCGAACTGCAAGGGGGTTAAACCCCTTGCTAACGCCGCTTCTTTTAAGACTTCGGGTTTGCTTGATTTAGGATTGTCGGGTGGGCAGAAAACAGCAACGACTTCATCGCCGCGATCTAAAAAGGCTTCTAATGACGCTTTGCCAAAATCCGCACTCCCAATTAAAGCAACCCGCATCTTAGATCACCTTATCATGACGAAGAGAAATCAATTCATCGGTTGAGTAACCTAACTCACTGAGAATCTCATCAGTATGCTCACCGAGTAATGGTGAACGAGTCACATCAGTTGGGCTATCAGACATCTTGATTGGGTTACCAACAGTGAGGTACTTGCCACGAATTGGATGATCTACTTCAACTACAGTACCAGTGGCACGTAATGCAGGCTCCTCAGCAATTTCTTTCATAGACAGAATTGGGCCACATGGAACATCATACTTATTCAATATATCCATCACCTCAAATTTACTCAGGGTCATAGTCCATTTTTCGATCTCACCAAAAATTTCCATGAGATGTGGCAAGCGCGCCATTGGGGATGCAAAACGTACATCCGTAATCCAGCTTTCATGGCCGATTACTTTGCAAATCGCTTCCCATACCGGGGCTTGTACCACTACATATATGTACGCATTTGGATCTGTTTCCCAACCTTTGCACTTCACAATCCAGCCCGGCTGACCACCGCCAGAAGCATTGCCAGCACGAGGTACAGCATCACCAAACTCGCCATTTGGGTACTGTGGATACTCTTGCATCGTACCGTTACGCTCTAGACGCTGTTGATCACGCAATTTGACGCGGCACAAGTTCAATACTGCATCTTGCATAGCTGCCAATACTTTCTGACCACGGCCAGAGTGAGTACGTTGGTATAGAGCTGTAACAATACCAAGCGCTAAATGCAAACCGGTTCCGCTATCGCCAATTTGTGCGCCTGTGACCATTGGAGGGCCATCATCAAAACCTGTAGTTGATGCAGAACCGCCTGCGCATTGCGCTACGTTCTCATACACTTTGCAATCTTCGTAGGGACCAGGGCCAAAACCTTTTACTGAAGCCATGATCATCATTGGGTTGAGCTCTTGAATACGCTCCCAAGAAAATCCCATGCGATCGAGTGCGCCTGGTGCAAAGTTCTCCACCAATACGTCGCACTCCTTAATCAGGCGCTCCAGAATTTCTTTACCCTTTTGGGTTTTAGTATTCACAGTAATGGAACGCTTGTTATGGTTCAACATCGTGAAATACAAACTGTCTGCATCAGGAATGTCGCGCAATTGACCGCGCGTTGCATCACCTTCGCCTGATTTTTCTACCTTGATCACATCCGCACCAAACCAAGCCAGTAACTGAGTACAGGTTGGGCCTGATTGAACGTGCGTAAAGTCGAGGACTTTGATCCCCTCTAGTGCTTTTGCCATGATTTAAGTCCTAATAAGAATGAAAATTTTGAATTAAGGAATTTTACCAGTGGGATAAAGAGAAAGATTGGGTGTGCCCTATTTTTGGGCACAGACGCCGTCTAAGACTGTATATAGCTAGATTTGGGCATCTTCAAGATCGGCAATCCTTTTTTTAAGCGTCCTTTCTTGAGCAAAACGCTCGGTTTCATCCCGAATGGTTGCCACAATCCCATTGACCTTCTGATGTTCATCAAAAAGCATGCCAACTGTAAAAGCGATTGAGAGCATGCCACCGCTCTTGTGGAGAGCTGGCACTTTTAACAACGATGAGCCATAACGCGTGATACCAGTTTCCATGGACTTACGGCAGCCCTCGTTATGGCGATGGCGTTGACGCTCCGGAACAATTAAATCCAAAGTATTACCTAAAGCCTCCGACTCGGAGTAACCAAAGATACGAGTAGCTGCGGGATTCCACAGCACAATTTTTTCATGTGCATCGACAACGATGATCGCATCTCCAACACACTCTACTAATTGAACTAAATCAATATTGGTATTCATAGGATCAGTCTACAGACTTTTTCATTAAGTGATTTACTATTTATTCTGACAATAAAAAAGGCGCCCACCAGGAGCGCCTTCAATTCATAGCGATAATTATCGTTATTAGACTGCTTTAGCTGTATGTAACTTAGCGATGTCATCAGCGCTATAGCCAAGGTCAGCCAATACTTCGTCAGTGTGCTCACCCAATACTGGTGATGGACCAACTTCGATTTCCAAATCAGAGAACTTGATTGGGCTACCGATAGTCAAATACTTACCACGTACTTTGTGGTCCACTTCAACAATAGAACCGCTCTTACGCAAGTCAGGTGAATTAGCCAACTCTTTCATAGAGAGAACTGGAGCACATGGAATATCGAACTTGCGGAGAATGTCCACAGCTTCGTATTTAGTCTTGTCTTTGAGCCAGTCTTCAATCGTTGCGAAGATGTCAAAAATCTTGTCTTGACGAGCTTCAGCAGTCATGTACGCTGGATCAGTTGCCCACTCTGGCTTACCAATCGCACGAGTAATTGGCTCCCAAGCATGACCTTGAATTGTGAAGTAGATGTATGCGTTTGGATCTGTTTCCCAGCCCTTACACTTCAACACCCAACCTGGCTGACCGCCACCACCAGCGTTACCGCCACGTGGAACTACGTCAGTGAATGAACCGTGTGGGTATTGTGGGTACTCTTCCAAGTAACCAATCTTGTCCAAACGTTGTTGGTCGCGCAACTTCACGCGGCACAAGTTCAATACAGCGTCTTGCATTGAGCAAGAAACTTTTTGACCTTTGCCAGTTTTTTGACGTTGCATCAAAGCTGTCAAGATACCGATTGCCAAGTGCATACCAGTATTTGAGTCACCTAAAGCAGCAGCAGAAACAGTAGGAGGACCATCCCAGAAACCAGTTGTGGAAGCAGCACCACCAGCGCACTGAGCAACGTTCTCATACACTTTTAAGTCTTCGTATGAGTGGCCATCGCTAAAGCCTTTAACAGAAGCCATGATCATTTTTGGGTTCAATTCTTGGATACGCTTCCAAGAGAATCCCATACGATCCAAAGCGCCTGGGCCAAAGTTCTCAACCATGACGTCAGAAGTTTTGATCATCTTCTCTAAAACTTCTTTACCTTCTTGAGTCTTAGTATCCAAAGTCAAAGAGCGCTTGTTACCGTTCAACATTGTGAAGTACAAAGCATCTGCACCCGGAATATCGCGCAATTGGCTACGAGTTACGTCGCCAGAACCTGGACGCTCTACTTTGATAACGTCAGCGCCGTACCAAGCCAACAACTGAGTACATGCAGGGCCTGCTTGTACGTGTGTGAAGTCAATAATGCGAATACCTTCTAATGGTTTAGTCATGTGTGTTTCTCCTTAAGTCTTTCTTGTTTACTTCTGAATGTAGTCTAAAAATATTAACGTTTTATTACTCAGTATTTCTTACTTTTTGGCAGCTGCTGTGGATGGGTTTAAGTTTGTTAAACGTCCACTCTCAGTACCTGCAGTTTCATCAATAACAGCATTGATGAGGGCTGGTTTACCGGCAGCAATCGCTTCTGTTAACGCTGCTTCTAATTCTGCTGGGGTTGTTACGTAGTAACCAACACCACCAAATGCTTCAATCATCTTGTCGTAACGAGCATCTTTAACGAACACAGTTGGCGCAACATCAGCACCACCAGTTGGGTTAACGTCAGTGCCGCGGTATACGCCGTTGTTATTAAATACAACCGTCGTAATTGGTAGGTTGTAACGGCAAACTGTTTCCAATTCCATACCGCTAAAGCCAAATGCACTGTCGCCTTCAACTGCAACTGTTGGCAAGCCGCTAGTAACGGCGGCGCCAATTGCATAACCCATACCGATACCCATAATGCCCCAAGTACCAGAGTCAAAACGCTTACGTGGCTTGTACATATCAACGATGGCACGGCAATAGTCGAGTGTATTTGCGCCTTCGTTTACCAAGTTCACATCTGGGTTCTTCTTAATCACATCACGAATCACGCGTAACGCGCCATGGAAGTTCATTGGGTTTGCTTCTTTAGCCAATGTCTCGGCCATCTTGGCTAGATTCTTATCTTTCTTCTCAGTGATCGCGGCAATCCACTCAGCGCTTGGCTTAGGAACAGCGGAGATACCCTTCAAGAGTTCGCCAACGCATGAACCGATGTCACCAATCAATGGAGCAGCGATTTGTACGTTGCTATCCACTTCGTTTGCTTGAATATCGATTTGGATAAATTTCTTAGGCTCTTTGCCCCAAGTCTTACCTTTACCGTGTGCCAGCAACCAGTTTAAACGTGCACCAACCAATAACACTGCATCAGCTTCAGCCAATACAAATGAACGCGCTGCAGAAGCAGATTGTGGGTGATTGTCTGGCAATAAACCTTTAGCCATAGACATCGGCAAGTAAGGAATACCTGATTTTTCAACCAGATCACGAATCTCTTTATCAGCTTGAGCATAAGCAGCGCCCTTACCCAAGAGGATCAATGGACGCTTAGCGCCCTTCAACACATCTAATGCACGAGCAACTGCATCAGCCGCTGGGATTTGACGAGGAACTGGATCGATTACCTTGAAAATGGATTTCTTAGCTTCATCAGCAGGCATTGTTTGAGCAAGCAACTGGGCTGGCAAATCTAAATACACGCCACCTGGACGACCAGAAACGGCAGCGCGGATTGCACGAGCAAAACCAATGCCGATATCTTCAATGTGGTTAATACGATAGGCAGCTTTGCAATATGGCTTCGCTGCGTTGAGCTGATCCATCTCTTCGTAGTCACCCTGTTGCAAGTCAACGATTTCACGTTCGCTTGAACCAGAGATCAAAATCATTGGGAAGCAGTTCACAGTTGCATTAGCAAGTGCTGTCAAACCGTTCAAGAAACCAGGAGCAGAAACAGTCATACAGATACCTGGCTTTTGCGTCATGTAACCAGAAATAGCGGCAGCATTACCTGCGTGTTGTTCGTGACGGAAGCCGATAAAACGCAGACCTTCTGCTTGCGCTAAACGGCATAAGTCAGTAATTGGAATACCAACGAGGCCGAAAATAGTATCGAGATCGTTTGCTTTCAGGGCGTCAATGACGAGGTGAAAGCCATCGGTTAATTGTGTGTTTTGATTATCAGTTGTCATAGAAATTTATATAGAAATTGCGGGCTTGCTCTTGTAGAGCCAATGCAATTTAGCTTTCGCTAACGTCTCCAATGTAGTTATAAATCGCATAACGGGTTTTGTGTCCCGCTTAGGCTGAGATGAATATTAGGCTTGGAGGAGAGGTTCATCATTGACTTCGGTCAATTTCCCCCTAAATCCTGTAATTACGGGCGGTTTTACCCCTTAAACAAAGAGCTCTTTATGCTTCGTTTTAAGGCGACTTAGGGTCTCAGGAGAGAGATTGAGGTAGGCCGCCAGCTCCTTCTTTGGGAGAAGCTCGAACAAATCCTCATATTTACGCAAGAAACGCTCTACCCGGCCTGGAGCATCGAGCATATGCAAGGTAATGGTGTGGGCCATGATTTCACTCATCAGGCGCATGACTTCGAACTCAAAGCTCTCTTTGAGGGGTTTGTGCTCCTCAAGGAATTCAGCCCACTTCTTCATAGGCATCCTAGCAACACGGGCCTTAGTGACGCACGCAATACTGTAAGGGGCAGCCGTTTTTAAACGCCATGCGGCATAGCTTGTTTCAATATCTTTTTCGATGGCAAAACGCAAAATCATCTCTTTGGCATCCGCGCTCGAAACAATCCGCTTCAGAATGCCATCCAAAACGAAGTACTGCTCCATCTGGTGATCACCCTGGTGTAGCAAGATTTCTGATTTTTTGAGGTCCGAAATTTCTAAATGGCGCTCTAAATCAGCCATTGCTGAGGGATCCAAGCTTTTTAAGACCGAGTTTTGACTCAACTGCAGACGAATCAGGTTTTTTTCGGGATGCTTATCTAATACGGTCATGAATCCTTGCTCCAAGACCCTCTATTGTAGGCTTTTTTAACCCTCAAAGCCTTGGATTCCCGCTTAGCGAACTTCAAATCCGCTAGAATAATGAGGTCGTGGTGCTTTATTGCAGTGCAATAAAGTTAAACGGGAAACACTAAACGTGTGCTGCCCCCGCAACGGTAGGTAAATGCGCCCTTTTTGGTTTATTTGGGGCGTCAGGAATCTGACAAAGCCACTGTGCGCGTCAATCGCATGGGAAGGCCAGATTCTGATATTTACTAGCCCGGATACCGGCCAAGATAGGTGGAATTTTGCGGACGGGGATCTTCGCGCGCCAAGAAAGCGCTAAGTCTCTCGATACTGCGCCCAATTGACGCCTGAACTCCTGCACGGGAAATTCTGTTCGACCCAGCTAACGGGGAGGTTAGCTAGGCAATCGATAACAGAAAGTGAAACATGAAACAGCAGTTCAGCAGTAAATTAAGCGCCCTAATCTGTGGCGCCTCATTCTTTTTTAGCGCAACAGCAAACTCACAAAACTCTGCGAATGTTTCTGTGGTCAACACCATGGATCCAGTTTTGGTAACCGCAAATCGTGCACCAACCTTAGCAAACAATGTTTTGGCTGACTATGACTACATCGGGCCAGAAGAAATCGCTCAAGCAGGTCAAACTAGCTTGGTAGATTTACTGCAGAGACAACGCGGCATTGAAATTACTAATGGACTCGGTGCCGGGGGCGCAGGCGCAAGCATCTTTTTACGTGGCACCTCTAATGCGCAAAGTTTGGTGCTAGTGGATGGCGTTCGCTCTGATTCTGGTTTTAATGGGGGGCCTACCTGGGAAACTATCCCGCTCCCGCTAATTGACCATATTGAAGTCATTTTTGGACCTCAAAGCAGTCTGTATGGAGCAGATGCAATCGGCGGCGTTATTCAAATCTTTACCAAAGCAGGTGATGGACCCGCCAAAGTAAGCGTATCAACTGGTTACGGCACCTACGGAACCAGTGTGAGCGATGCAAGTATTTATGGATCCACTGACGGCGAACAAAAAATTCGTTACTCACTAGGCGTGAGCGAAACCCTCTCCACTGGCTTTAATACCGTGGCTTCCAACAATCCATTCGGTCTAGCAGCAATGAAAACAGGCTACGTACAAAATGGGGTTACAGGCAAACTCTCACAAGAGTGGGCCATAGGGCAGGTATTGGGCTTTCAAATGTTGCAGAGCCGTATGAATACACAGATGCCTGGTTTTAATACATTTGATTACTTTAACGGTCCTTATCCATTACCCGCTTCTGCTCAGCAAACTCAAAATGCAGTTTCACAAATGGGTATCTACACCGTATATTCAAAAAATCAAATTACTGAAATTTGGAAGAGTTCTTTACAAGCATCCATTTCAACTAACTATGGGCAGTCAATCCAGCCTGCAAGCGTATATAGCCCAACGTATAACCCCTACACTCAGACCAAGCAAAATATTTACACTTGGCAAAATGACATTACCCTTGGGTCAGACCTATTGCAATTAGTGGGAGAGCGCAGAGTACAAAAGGTGGATACCTATCAATACAACTATGGCACAGACTATAACTACAACCTCTTACCAAGCGCATTTAGCCAAACCCGCGATACCAATTCTGTAGCAGGCTCATATCAGCTAAAACGTGGTGACCACTTGGGTAATGTGTCGCTACGCAATGACAACATCAGTGGCTATAGCCCACAAACCACAGGCGCAATTTCCTACGGTTATTTCTTAACAAAAGAATGGCGAGCCAATCTTAACTACGGAACTGGATTTAGGGCGCCCACTTTTAATGATCTGTACTACCCTGGCTATGGAAATCCAAATCTTTTGCCAGAAAAAAGTAAAAACACTGAAGCTGGGTTGCACTATGATGCGCGTACTTATGAGGCTCACGTAGTTGCCTATACCAATACCGTTTCAAACTTAATTCAATTTGGCTCCAACGGCTGTAACTCCAGTCAAATCAGTCAAAGCGGTGGATGTGCTTCGAATGTAGGTGTAGCCAGAATTACCGGCATATCGTTTGGTGGTGCGTCTCAAATTGGTCGCTTTATGCTCAAAGGCTCGTTAGATCAGCAAAACCCAGAGAATGTGACCGAAGATAAGCAACTAACCAAAAGGGCGCGTACTTTTGGAAACGCCTCCGTGGAATACAACTACAACAAGTTAGTTGCAGGACTTGGCGGCACTTTTTCCGGGCAAAGGCAGGACATATCTGGAACTGACACCTCCGGAAGTGCTTATAACGGCTCAATGGGCGGGTACTCAATCTTCAATCTTTATTCTAGCTACGAGCTTGAAAAGAATTGGACGCTTTTTGCACGCTGGAATAACATCACCAATAAGCAATATCAGCTCACTTATGGCTATAACACCATGGGATCTAACGTATTTGTAGGCCTACGTTACGCTATGAAATAAGCCCTTTTTTCAGACTACAATGCCAGTATGAGCGAGACTCCCCCTCTTTCCACTGGCAACCAAGCTTCAGACATGGATGCGCTATGCGCATCCATCCATCGAATAGCTGGAAAAATCCAAGCCATTGCACAAGCCGTGCAAAACTCAAATCAAAATCGAGTACAGCTCGAAAATAAGATTGAAGATGCGCAAAAGCGTATTCAACATATCCTAAGTCGTCTGCCAGAACAAAGTGATGGTCGCCAGCTCAATCTACTAGGCGAAGCTATCCCACCAAATAACCCCGAGGATGATAATGAGCCAACAACGCATTGAGGTAAGTCTTGCCGGTCAGAAAATTACTCTGGCAACCAGTGCCGAGCATGAGCCATTACTCCGGGCAGCGTGTGTCTTGGTTGACGAACAAATTCAACTGGCTATTAATGGTGGTAACCGCAGCATCGAGAGAGCGAGCATGATGGCTGCACTCAAAATTGCTGGCGATCTTATTACCTTACAAAAAAATCCATCGCAGCAAAGCAGCTCTTCCAATGTCAGCACGGATGAAGTTACTCGCCTTCAGGATGAGATTCATGCACTTGAAGATCAAGTAGATGCTTTGATGCAAACCCTTTCCCTGCCTGGTTCGCCAAGGCCAATAGTTCCTTGAACCGATGCGCAAGCATCAGGAACGATCTTTACCTTGTGGGCGTGAGCGTTTTGCAAGTTCACAGTGCCAACTTAGACTTGGTTACTCCCTGAACCTCTTAATGCACCCGAAGCAGAGTAGCCGTTCCACCTTGAACCTTAGGGTTCAGGATGACGGCCTAGCGGCCAAGGCGGGGAATTCATGTCACTGAACGATATCTTGATGCTGATGTTGTGCGGCGCCATCTCCGGCTACTTGGCTGGACTGCTGGGTATTGGTGGCGGCATGATTCTGGTGCCCTTCATGATCCTGGTATTTAATCACCTAGGATTTAGTCAAGAAGCTATCGTGCATATGGCTATTGCAACAGGCATGGCGACCATTCTGTTTACTACCACTTCCGCAATTTGGGCACATCACAAACATGGCTCCATTGATTGGAGGCTAGTTGCCTCTTTAAGTCCTGGAATGATTTTTGGTGGATTGATTGGTGGCAGTGAATTATTTGAGGCACTCAAAACCTCGTGGCTCTCGCTCTTCTTTGCAGTCTTTATTGTTTACACCTCAATTCAGATGTTACTCAATAAGAAACCTAAGGCAGGTAGAGACTTGCCTGGCACGCTTGGATTATTTTCTTTTGGCACATTTGCTGGCGCACTTGCAAGTCTAGTGGGCGCTGGTGGAGCATTTATTACGGTGCCCTTCATGCTCTGGTGCAACGTCAAGCCGCATACAGCAATGGCCACTTCATCTGGCTTGGGTTTTCCAATTGCCGCCGCTGCAACCATTGGCTACATGTATGGAAGCTGGGGCAACCCCAATCTTCCAGCGGGCGCTCTGGGCTTTGTCTATTTACCAGCAGTAGCGTGCATTGTGACGGTCAGTATTTTTACTGCGCCTTTAGGTGCAAAGATGGCCAGAAAACTCGATATTGCTCAACTCAAACGCGTTTTTGGCATCATGCTTTTTTTCCTTGCAGCCTTCATGTTTAATGAAAGCCGCAAGGCATTCGGCTTCTAATTAAGCTGTGTACTGCTGACGCAAAATATTCTTCTGCACCTTGCCCATAGCGTTACGAGGTAAATCAGCAACAATCTCTACGCGCTTAGGTATCTTAAAGTTTGCAATTTGGGTTTTCAAAGTAGCAATCATTGCTTCTGCATTGAGCTTTGCTCCAGCCTTAGGCACCACTACTGCCATCACTGCCTCGCCAAAATCAGGGTGCGGAATACCAATCACAGCACTTTCATCAACGCCAACCATGTCATCGATAAAGCTTTCGATCTCTTTTGGGTAAACGTTGTAGCCACCAGAAATAATCAAATCTTTGCTACGGCCAACAATGCACAAGTAATCATTTGGAGCTTTGCCGCCATTGGCATCGCCACCCCAACGACCGACGTCGCCTGTTTTAAACCAGCCATCTTTGGTAAATTCTTCGGCAGTCTTCTCAGGCATACGCCAGTAGCCCTTAAATATATTCGGACCTTTAACCTGAATGCTGCCAATTTCGTTTACTTTGCAGGGCTTGTTATCTTCAGTCACTACGCGCACCTTAACGCCAGGCAATGGCAAACCAACTGAACCGCCTACGCGCTTGCCTTTGTAAGGATTAGAAACCAACATCACCGTCTCGCTCATGCCATAACGCTCAAGAATCGGCTGGCCAATCACCTCTTTGAAAGTATTAAATGTTTCTGTCAGCAAAGGGGCTGAGCCCGAAACAAACAGACGCATATTGCTTGCTACTTTTTTAGTAAATCCTTTGTCAGCCAATAGGCGTACATAGAATGTAGGTACACCCATCATCACGGTGGACTGTGTCATGTGCTTAATCAGTTGCGCCGTATCTAAACGTGGCAACCAAATCATCTTGCTGCCATTAATCAATGCGCCATGCGCCGCCACAAACAATCCATGAACGTGGAAGATGGGCAAAGCGTGGAGCAATACATCACCTTTTTTCCAACCCCAGAACTTTTGCAATACCTTTGCATTGCTGCCCAAGTTTTTATGGGTCAACATGGCACCCTTACTGCGTCCTGTAGTACCGGAGGTATACAGAATCGCTGCAAGATCATCATCTTTTGCTGGAACAGTTTTGAATTTGTCGCTAAGGTTTCCTGCACGGTCCAATAAAGTACCCGTACGATTATCGTCCAGTGTGAATACATGCTTAGTGCCAGCCTTAGAAGCCACCTTAGATACCCAAGAGAGATTCTTGCTACTGCAGACAACCACTGCTGGCTCAGCATTCTCTAGGAAGTACTGGATTTCAGCTGATTGATAGGCCGTATTGAGTGGCAAATACACATAGCCCGCACGAATGGTTGCTAGATAAAGAAAGAGTGCTTCAGGAGACTTCTCAACCTGCACTGCAACCCTCGCTCCTTTTGGAAGCTTCAGGCTAGCAAGTAAATTGGCAAGCTTGGCGGTTGCCGACTCAAGGTCACCCCAAGAGTAATAAAGACCGTCGTGGGTCTCGAGAGCGCACGCTTTTTTATCTTTTGGAAAACCTGTTTCCAATACTGAATACAAATTCATGAAAATATTCCTTGATTTCTTAAACTAGAGGCGCACCCATTACCCAATTAGATAATTCAGTGGCGATTTCTGGGAATACGCAAAGCAATACAACAGAAAAAAGCATGATGAATACAAATGGCATCACGCCGTAGATGATTTCACGCAAGGTGATATCGGGGGCAATATTCTTAATAACGAAAATATTCAGACCAACTGGTGGATGAATTAAGCCCGTTTCCATCACAATAGTCATCACCACGCCAAACCAGATTAAATCAAAGCCAGCGGCACGCAGAGGTGGCAAGAAAATTGGCGAAGTCATCAAAATAATCGAGACAGGTGGCAAGAAGAATCCTAGGACGATCACCATCAGTAGAATGGCCCCCAATAACACCCATCTGGAAGTATTTAGATCAACAATTGCCTGTGCAGCAGACTGACTTAAATGCAAGTAACTCATCACATTTGCAAATAAGAGGGACATGCCAATAATGAACATCAACATCGCGGATTCGCGGATCGTGACATCTAATAATGGGTATAGGTCCTTGAAACGCCACATCTTATAAATCACTGCAATCAATAGAAAAGCAAAAACTGCGCCCAAGCCCGCCGTTTCAGCAGGCGTTGCATATCCTCCGTACAAGGCAACCATTACACCGATCAATAAAACCAAGAAAGGCAGCACTCTAGGCAATGAGCTCATTTTTTGCTGAATGGTGTAGGTTTGACGCTCCAATATGGGCGTAGAAACCTTAGTCACGGCGTAAGCTTCGTAAGCGCTGGTGTACTCTTTACGGAAGCGATAGACGGTGTAGACGGAAAAGAATATGACCAGCATGACGCCAGGGCCAATAGCCGCCAAGAATAAGCGCCCCAATGATTGCTCTGCTGCCACAGAATACAAAATCATGGTGATTGAGGGTGGCAATAAAATCCCCAAAGTGCCACCAGCAGCAATAATACCTGCTGCAAAACCTGGAGAGTAGCCACGCTTACGCATCTCAGGAATCCCTGCGCTACCAATTGCAGAACAGGTTGCAGGGCTAGATCCGGCCATAGCAGCAAACAGCGCACAAGCAAATACGTTCGCAACTCCTAGGCCGCCAGGTATCTTACCCATCCATACATGAAGAGCATCATACAAATCCTTGCCCGCACGTGAACGGCCAATAGCGGCGCCTTTCAAGATAAACAATGGTATGGACATCAAAGTAATACTGGACATTTCCTCATACACGTTCTGCGCAACCGTATCCAATGATGAAGCGGGCATGAAGAAATACATAAAAATAATTGCAACAATACCTAAAGCAAAAGCAATTGAAATCCCTGAAAACATAATCACCAGGGTTACAAAAGCAAATAAAAGACCAATAGTAAGAATAGACATATTAGTGACCCCCACTCACAACATCAGTAGCGATCGTTTTTCTGATGAAAATTTGTAGAAATAGTTGAAATGTGAGTAATGCCATGCCAGCAAACATCATTGAATAGGGAATCCACAAAGGAGGAGCCCACGTGGAGTTAGTTACTTGACCGTCTACCCATGCTTCCTGAAGCAAATCCCAAGTTTTCGTAGAAAAAAAGGCAAAAAATAGGCAGGAAATCACATCAATAACAATTCCGCGCACTTTATTAACTGGGTGAGGTAACAGGCCCTCAATTGCGGAAATTCCTATATGGCCACGCCTCTCTTGCACATACGAACTGCAGAGAAAAGTTACGCCCACCAAGCAAAATAGAGCGGCTTCATCTTGCCAGTCGTTCGCCGCATGAAATAAACCACGGGACATAACGCTGTAACTCAGAATGAGAGCTGCGGCCATCAGGGCGAGTGAGCCCAGTAACACCAAGAATTTATTCACTGCCGACATCACTCTATCGGCAGCCTCCAGAATCAAAATCATTTTATGAAATCTTCTCTGCCGAGCGCATCATTGCAGCACAAGTTTCATTACGTTCCGAGAATTCTTTCCAAGCAGAATTTTTAGCTACTGCCTTCCATTTATCAACTACCGACGTATCCATTTCAAAAACCTTGTTGCCGGCTTTAGCAAATGCAATAGCTGCATCAATATCATCCAATTTGGCCTGTTCGGTACCAAATTTTTCCATATCCGCCCCGACCGCCATAATGACATCGCGTTGTTTTGGTGTTAAAGAATCAAACACCGTTTTTGACATCATGAGTGGCTCTAACATATACCAATAGGATTTATTTTTGGCGGAAGTAAAGTTTTTGGTTAACTCCGCAAGCTTGAATGACATTAAGCTTGCCGATGAAGTGTAGGCTGCCTCTAGTGAGCCGGTTTGCACAGCCTGATAAATCTCATTTGAAGGAATCGAGGTCATTACGGATGCACCGGCTGCCTTAAGCATGGCATCAAATTCACGACTGCCACCCCTCACCTTAACGCCTTTAACGTCGTCCGGAACCACGATAGGACCAGAACGTGTAGCAACGCCACCAGCCTGCCACACCCAACTAACAATCACAATGCCCTTGGACTCCATGACCTTATTCAAGATCTTGCCAACTTCAGCATTTTTCCATTTGGCGCCTTGTTCATAGCTGGTAACTAGCGCTGGCATTAGACCAATGTTAGCCTCAACAACTTCTCCACCCGCATAAGGCATTGGGTAGAAACTAAAGTCAAGGGCGCCTTTACGGAGAGCGCTAAATTGAGCATTTGTTTTCATTAATGAGGATTGCGGATAAACGTCGAACTTCAATTCGCCGTTTGTTTTTTTAGTGACCTCTTCACCGAACTTCTTGCATAAACGATCACGGAAGTCTGTGCCACTTGGAAATTGGTGAGAAATCTTTAAACTTTTGGCGCCTGATTGAGCAAACGCGCTCAGATCGTAACCAGCAACGGATGCTCCAGCCGCACCCAGCAACAATGTGCGACGCAATTGAGAAATTTCTTTTGAATCTGTCATGTTCATCTCCTAAATGACTATTATTTTTCTACTTACAAATGTGGGTACTGCCAGTTTTGTGACCGCTGGCTTCTACATGCTCGATTCTAAAGCGAATACTCTGTGAATTCCGCTTGAGAGTCTCCCCTACTAAATTTCTTACTTAGGGCTGCATTAAACGACCTACAGCACGGGAATAATCAATTTCTCCCTGCGTAAAGCGCTCATGATTCTCCTCAACAGCAGACAGATCATACAAATAGTTAACCATCAGGGAGGCTGACTGTCTTAAGCCCTTGCGAGAGAGATCCCCTGCCCAGTTAATCTGATGAAGCTTGGCACCATTACCTAAGTGGAACTTGGCAACTGGGTTACCGTTACGACCAGCAGAGCCTAAACCCAAGTAAATACTAGCGAGGCACAGTAAAGCGGCTTTTTCTTTTTCAGTCGCATTATCTGGATGCCAGCCAGCACTTAAACGCTCAGACCAAGAGCGATTAGTAAGTCCAAGCGCTTCCAAGGATTGCTCGCGTGCTGTACGAATTGCCGGCTTAAGTTGGGTTCCTGTCTTTTCACCGCCAATGTCTGCACCAGCAGCGATCCAGTCAATAAAACCTGGGATTGGTGAAAGAGTTACAAATGTTTTAAGACTTGGGAACTCTGCATGCAATTGTTCTGCAACGCGCTTAATCAGGAAGTTACCCATCGAAACGCCACGCAAGCCTGGCTCACAGTTACTAATAGAGTAAAAAGCGGCCACTTTATATTGTGAAGTTTGATGAACTGTCTCTGCCTTCTTATCTACCAAAGGCGTAATCACGGCAGGGATTTCTGGCAAAAGTGCCACCTCAACGAAAATCAAAGGCTCATTTGGAAGTTGCGGATGAAAAAACGCAAAGCATCTACGATCAGGCTGCAAGCGGCGGCGCAGGTCATCCCAGCCATCAATTGCATGCACAGCTTCATGCTGAATCAGCTTCTCCAACACCTCCGCAGGTGACTTCCAATCTACCCGATGCATCTTCAAAAATCCTGGATTAAACCAAGAAGACAAGAGGTGACGTAAGTCAAAATCAACTGCAGTTAACTCAGGTTGCTTTTCGAGTAATTGCAACAGATCGCGACGCATACCTACCAGAGCAGCAGTTCCATTCGTTGCGCGATTGAGTCGACGAAACAATTCTTGTCTCGGTGGCTCAGTCACGCGTTGCAATTTAATGTAGTTGCGAGCACTTGCTTCTGCTGAAAAATTTTGCGCGGCAGCCATAACTGCAGCAGCATCGGGATTGAGCTTTTCAAATAAAAAATTGAAAAATTTAGAATGCTGATCTTTAGAAAGCTTGCGATAGTTGTGAATCACATCGTCAGCCATGCTGACGGCATTCGATTCACCGCGCTCGGAAATAAGTCGATTGACCGCACCTGTAACGCGGGAAAAGTACCGGGCTTTTGCTAGCTTTTCAAGCATGTGTATCTCTCAAAGAATTCAACCCAAAATTTGAGGGCTCGATTACTAATGTATAGCTGAGCCATACCTGAATCAATTAATGAAAGTATATATTCATTAACTTTAAGTTAATGAATTAGCAAACATATTTCGATGGGTTTAGGGATTATTGCGATGCAACATACGGGCTTCAGCCGCTAGAGCGAGGATATTGGGGTTTGATTCATTAGCCTGGAGGTACATTAAGCCAATACGCTGTGTCACCTGATATTTTGGCAATAACGGGGTAAATTCAATCGCATCACCCATTAATGCCTTCACTCTGCCGGGCAACAAAGATCTTCCTAGGTCCCCCGAGACCATATTCATGAGAGAAAAGATATCCCCCACCTTCATCACCACATTAGGCGCAAAGCCCGCCAACAGGAATGCTTCATAGAACCCTGAGGTAGTGGCAAAACCATCCTGAAGGGTCAGAAACTTCTCATTCTGGTACTCGGATAAATCAATACTGACTTCGGTTGGCTTGTTGTTTTTTGAGGAGGCTAAAAACAACTGGTCCTCAAAAAGAGGAACTACCTGGACACCCTCCGGAAGATCTCTTGTAGGAACCGCCATGACTACTGCATCTACATTACCCTCGCTGAGCCGCTTCATCAAATCCTCATTAGATCCTAGATATAAATCAATATCCAAATCAGGTCTTCGAATTTTGGTGCCCATGATGACTCTAGGAATGATGTTGGCCGTCAAAGAGTACATTGACCCTAGGCGGATTTGACCGCTTTCGACGCCTGCTTTTGCTAGCGTCTTTTTCAGGATACGGTCTACATCAGCCAATAAATCTGCACTTGCTTCAGCCAAATAAATAGCTGCTGGCAAAGCCTTTAACTGACGTCCATCTTTTACAAATAATGCGCACCCTATTCCGGATTCTAGGGAATGTAATGCCTTGTGAATGCTGACTGAACTTAAGCGCAACTCTTCTGCTGTTTTAGAAAGGCTACCAGTCCGAACAAACGAGCACAGTACCTCTAATTTTCGAAGTGTCAGCTCTTCATTCAGCATGCGCTATTTAATTACTCTTCGATTTAAGTGCAGTCATGAGATAGAGCCCAAACAAAATCATTGGTACACATAACCACTGACCCATAGATAATCCTAAGCCCAGAAGGCCTAAGAAGGAATCTGGCTCACGCGCATATTCGGCCAAGAAACGGCAAATACCGTAACCCAACAAGAAAAATCCAGATACCTGGCCAACACGTCTTGGCTTGCCTGCATAAATCCAGAGCGTAATACCCAGAAGTACGCCTTCACCAAGCAGTTGATAAATCTGCGATGGATGACGTGGGACAGAATCCACTAAAGGAAAAATCATCGCCCATGGAAGATCGGTAGGTCTACCCCATAACTCACCATTAATAAAGTTCCCCAGTCGACCAAAAGCCAATCCAAAGGGAACTAGTGGAGCAACCAAATCACTCACCACAAAAAAAGTGGTATTGCGTTTTTTAGCAAACCAGTAAAGCGCAACAAGTACTCCTAACAAGCCGCCATGAAAAGACATGCCGCCTTCCCATATCTTAAAAATACTCAAGGGATGGGATAGATAGAAGCCTGGCATATAAAAGAAGGTGTAGCCTAAGCGACCACCCAACACCACACCAAGGACGCCTGCAAACAGAAGATCCTCAAGATCTTTATAGGTCCAACCCAAGGCTTGATAGCGTGACGACTTAATGCGCAAACGACCTAAAAGCAAGAATTGAGCAAAGGCCATCAGATACATCAAGCCATACCAATGAATTGCAAATGATCCAATACGAATTGCTGCAGGGTCAAACTGTGGATGAATCAACATGGTTCTTAGCTTTTGGATTGGTCGAAGTTATGCAACTCGTGACCTAACTCTCGATAGGCTTTAAAGCGCTCGCGCCCTGCCAAACGTTCCGCTTCATTCACCGTGACCACCTCAACGATTCTGGGAAAGCGCGCAACCAAGGCTGGCACATCAGCAGGCATACGCATTCCCAAATGAATCATGACATCAGCATGGGGAATACCATTCAGGGCTGGGGAAGCAAAGCCATCCGTTAGAACTATTGGGGTTTCTGCTGCGGCCTCGTCCTCAATAAAACAATGCGGTAAGAAATCGGTGCTGCTAAATGCCCAAAGAAGTTCATTCAACTTTTTCAGATCTGCCTTCTCACCTACTATCACAATATTGCGGACTGGTTCACCTTCAGGTGTAGCGCTCCAAATCTTGCGCGTGAGGAGACATGCGTATTCCAGCTTGTCACTGACATTACTATGAAAATCAATTCGAGTCATTCAATATTTATCCGAGACCTAAAGCGCTCACTTGCGCTCGAGCAAGAAGTTCACTAAAAGGGGCACAGGACGACCGGTAGAGCCTTTGGCAGCGCCACTCTTCCATGCGGTACCAGCAATGTCTAAGTGAGCCCATTTGTATTTCTCGGTGAAGCGAGATAAGAAGCAGGCTGCTGTCACGCTACCAGCTGGACGACCGCCAATATTGGCAACATCTGCAAAATTAGATTTGAGTTGCTCATGGTAGGCCGCATCCAAAGGCAAACGCCATACCGTGTCCAAAGAAGCATGGCCTGCCTTAGTCAACTCGCTCACCAAGCTCTCGTCGTCAGAAAACAAACCGCTATGTACATGACCCAAAGCAATCACGCAAGCGCCAGTTAAGGTGGCGACGTCAATCACTGCCGCCGGCTTAAAGCGCTCTACATAAGTCAGTGCATCACACAGAATCAAGCGACCTTCTGCATCGGTGTTGAGAATCTCAATGGTCTGTCCTGACATGCTCTTCACAATATCGCCAGGACGAGTTGCTTGGCCTGATGGCATATTTTCACAAGTAGGAACAACGCCAATCACGTTCTTCTTTAACTTCATTAAAGCAATGGAATACATGGTGCCGATGACTGAAGCTGCGCCACACATGTCGTACTTCATTTCATCCATGGCTTCGCCTGGCTTTAATGAAATTCCGCCAGTATCAAAAGTAATTCCTTTGCCAACCAAAATAATCGGAGCCTCTCCTGCTTTGCCGCCTTGATGCTTCATCACAATAAATTGTGGTGGAGTATCAGAGCCCTTAGCAACAGATAAGAATGAACCCATTCCCAAGGCCTCAATTTGTTTGAGCCCAAGAACATCCACTTTCAAAGCAGTCTTTTTACTCAAGCCCTGGGCTGCCTTACCAAGGTAGGTTGGCGTACAGATATTTGGGGGAAGGTTACCCAAATCCTTCGCTAGGTTCATACCCTCTACCATCGCGACACCCTGCTCTACTGCAGGCTTTAGCTCTTTAGCGCAGGCATCGTTACCCGCAAAGATGAGATGCTTAAATGTGTCTGCTTTATCTTTTGCTTTAAATTTCATGGCGGGCTGACGCACACCAAAACGATAAGCTTGGTCACCAGCGTATTGAACAGTAAGGCGAACCTCTTCGGCAATGAAGTCAGCTTTGTGTGCAAGCGCAAAACTTGGTGTAAACCAAAGCGCACTTTCAATTGATCCGCCACTTAACACCTTCAAAGCTGCGCGAGCAACTTTGGAATAAGTAGTCAAACTCCGTTCGCTAGCAAGATGTACATCACCCAAAGCAACGAGTAATACTCGTTTTACTTTAACCCCATTAGTTGACCAAGATTTTTCTGCACGCAACATGCATACGGAAGCTTGCTTGGAATCTAAATCCCCAACAAGATTGGCGTGATTGACTGAGCCTCCGAGCAAAAGATCTAGCTCTGGCAAAAATCCTACTTTTGCCTTGGCGCCCTTAGCACTTGAGAAACTATCAAAATCCGCCTTGGAATATGCCAAAACCAAGCAGTCGGTATTGTGGCTAAGCAAGGATTTGAGGCTAGATTTCTGGAGTTTTAGGCTCTGAAGGTCTGCTTGAGGGAAAATCTTGGTGCTGAATTTAATTGTCATAATCTATTACGGTGTTTTGGTCGCTTCAAAAGGGGTAATCTGCTAATTTGGGACGTTTATCCATTATCCTCCGACATGAGAATAACTTCCCTTACCTGCAGCAATATAAGCCATTTACAAGCCCAATAACCCATCAAGTCCAGACCTATAAATTCTCATGATTTTTAACCAGGCCCTTCGCCGCGAACTCAGTTTTACGACTGGCGGGGTCTTTTTGGTCTTAGTCACCATAATGGTGACTACCCTGGTGATCCGAATTTTGGGTTATGCCGCTAACGGGGCGGTCAATCCAGAAGATGCGCTGGTGTTAATTGCCTTGGCCACCCTAGGTTATCTTGCGGTTCTTTTGACGGTCTCCCTATTTGTCGCAACCCTCATCGTTCTGGTGCGCTGGTACAAAGATTCAGAAATGATTGTGTGGTTTGCTAGTGGCTTAAGCGTTACCAATCTCATTCGCCCCATCATGCAATTTGCCACGCCGCTCATCATTGTGATCGCGCTCCTGGCTCTTTTTGTCTGGCCTTGGGCAAACCGAGAATCCACTTTAATTAGTCAACGCTTTCAACAACGTGATGACGTATCCATGGTGAGCGCTGGACAATTCAAAGAGTCTGCAAAAGCAGAGCGCGTATTTTTCATTGAAGAGCTCGATGTTGATAAAAGTGAAGTCAAGAATATCTTCGTAGCCGACTCTAAGAATGGTCGACTGAGTATTGCAGTTTCCCAAACTGGCTATATTCAAAATTCTGCAGGTGGCGAGAAATCCATCGTGATGCATAACGGTAGACGCTATGAGGGGCAACCCACGCAGCCCGATTTCAGAATTCTAGAATTTAATGAATACAGCACCAAGATACGGAGTAAAGATTCATTGGCGCCCGCACCACGTGATCGCGAGAAGACGGTCACTGAGCTGTTAAATGACCCTAATCCAGCCTCTATCAACCCCAATCGTGCTGAGTTACTCTGGCGCATTGGCTTGCCATTAATGGCATTAGGTTTAGTGCTGATTGCAATTCCGCTTGCTTATGTGAACCCTCGCTTGGGTAATTACACTGCAATGTTTTATGCAGTCTTAATTTATTTAATCTATAGCAACTTACTTAACCTGACGCAAAATTTTGTCTCACAAGGCAAGGTCAGTGTATTTGTTGCCATCTGGCCTATTCATTTGCTTGCCCTCTTAATTGCGACAGCCTTAATTCGCAATCGTATTAATCCTTCTCTAAAGTGGTGGCGCCGTCAATTGCCCGCCTCTATGGCCACCAAATGAAATTGCTCTTTCCTTTCATTTACGAGCGCTATCTAGCCAAGCAGATTTATGCTGCTTTTGGCTTTATCTTGTTTGCCTTGGTAGCTTTGTTTTTGTTTTTCGATATCTTGAGCGAGTTAGGGTCTGTGCAAGGAGCCTACACACTTCCTCTGGCCCTACTTCATGTTCTTCTAAAGGCGCCAAGCCGAATCTCTGAAATCATCCCCATTGCAGGTTTGATTGGCAGTATCTATGTATTTGCAATGCTGGCTAGCCAGTCTGAGTTCACCATTTTGCGCATCGCTGGATTAGACGTGAAACGCGGGCTCATTACTCTCACAAAAATTTCACTTCCATTAATAGCGCTCACACTCATCATGAGTGAATGGGTTGGCCCTTATTCCGAAGCAAAGTCTGACCAGATTCGCATGAGGGCTATGGGCTCAGCCTATACGTCACAATTTAAAACGGGTGTTTGGGTGAAGGATCGCTTACGCGATGAAGATGGTAGTGGCCCCGTGCGCCCAGGCGTGCGCTATGTCAATGTGGGTAAAGTTGATAAAGATAATGAAATTCAAAATATCCGCATGTATGAGTTTGATGACACCTATCATCTTCTCTCTATTCGTAGTGCAGTCTCCGGACAGTTTGATGAGACTGGCATTTGGGTTTTAAATGACGTCACTGAAACCCGCTTTAAAGAAACAAAGCAATCTGACCCGCTAAACCCAGTCTTTTCTGCACAAACTTTTACGCACCCGATTGTCACCCTGGAGTCAGAAGTCACACCCCAAATTTTGAATGTGCTCTTAATCAGCCCTGAAAAAATGTCGATCATGAGCTTAGGTCGCTTCATCTCCCACCTACGTGAAAACAAACAAGATGCGCAAAGACATTCCATTGCTTTTTGGAAGAAGGTGGTTTATCCCTTCACGATTTTTGTGATGCTCACACTAGCCCTTCCGTTTGCATACCTTAAGGTTCGAGCAGGTAGTGTTGGTATCAAGGTGTTTGGTGGAATCATGCTGGGCATGAGTTTCCAGCTATTTAATTCCCTCTTCTCTAACGTAGGGCTTTTGGGTTCTTGGCCAGCACTACTAACTGCGCTTACCCCGCCTTTGCTTTACTTTCTTTTGGCGCTATTCGGGTTGCGCTGGGTTTCTAAGGCTTAATACCCAAAAATCATTTAGAATTTGATTCCTATATCATTGCTGATATATAGACAGGAATCCTTATGAATCTCCACCAATTCCGCTTCGTGCGTGAAGCCGTTAGGCAAAACTTCAATTTAACGACCGCAGCTAAAGCCTTATTCACCTCTCAACCAGGAGTTTCTAAGGCCATTATTGAATTGGAAGATGAGTTAGGCGTAGAGATCTTTCGTCGTCATGGCAAGCGCATTCGCTCCTTGACAGAACCAGGTAAACGTATTTTGAGTTCGATTGAGCGCATCCTCGATGAAGTGGAAACACTGAAGAGAGTGGGTAAAGATTTTGCTAGCCAAGATCAAGGTAGTCTCGTTATTGCCACTACCCATACACAAGCACGCTACGCACTTCCTAAAGTGCTGACTGAATTTACTAAACGTTTTCCGAAGGTAAAGGTGAGCATTCAGCAAGGTAACCCAGGTCAAATTGCAGAGTTGCTCACGCATGATCGTGCAGATATTGCGATTGCCACAGAAGGTATTGCCAATACTCCGGGCGTACTGGCTTTGCCGGGCTACCAATGGCAGCACGTACTCATGGTGCCACTAAGCCACCCCCTTCTCAACCAGGCAACGCTTACCCTGGAAGAGATTGCCAAGTACCCCATCATCACTTATGACAAAGCATTTGCTGGTCGTAGCAAAATTGATGCGGCCTTTGCGCAAAGAAATATTACGCCCGATATTATTTTGGAGGCGATTGATGCGGACGTGATTAAGACTTATGTAGAGACAGGCATGGGCATTGGTATTGTTGCGGGTCATGCTTATGACCCCGATCGCGATCGCAATCTCAAGGTAATTCCTGCGGGACATTTATTTGGTAATAACGTGACTCACCTAGGCGTCAAACAAGGTGCTTACTTGCGCTCATTTGTCTATACCTTCATTGAACTCTTCTCACCAACGCTCACCAAGAAGATTGTTGAGCAGGCAATGAATAATGAATCCGAGACTTACGAAATTTAGATAATCTAAGGATGCACAAGGACTGAACAGTCTTTGAGTGGTGCCTCGGGGCGGACTCGAACCGCCACGCCTTGCGGCACCGGATTTTGAGTCCGGCACGTCTACCAATTCCATCACCGAGGCAGGTGTTTGCAGTGGAAATTCTGCTTAATTTGCTACTTTGTTACTGCTAAGACATGAGAGTGTAACAAAAAATGGTTAGTAACCCCCTGCCTTGGGTCTAGAACCCCTTAAAATGAGGTCTTCTAGCCAAATTATTAAAAGGACTTACCCGTATGGCCGGCCATTCGAAATGGGCCAATATTCAGCACCGCAAAGGTCGTCAGGACGAAAAACGCGGCAAGATTTGGACCAAACTCATTAAAGAAATTACCGTTGCCGCCAAATTAGGCGGTGGTGATATTGCTACCAACCCACGTTTACGTCTGGCTATTGATAAGGCCAAAGACTCCAATATGCCGAACGATAATGTGCAAAGAGCGATTCAACGTGGCACTGGATCTCTTGAAGGCGTTAACTACGAAGAAATTCGTTATGAGGGTTATGGCATGAATGGCGCAGCCATCATTGTCGATTGCTTAACTGATAATCGTACTCGCACTGTTGCTGAGGTTCGCCATGCTTTTAATAAGAATGGCGGCAATATGGGTGCCGAAGGTTCTGTTGCTTTTTTATTCAAACACTGCGGTCAAATGTTATTTGCTCCAGGCATCAGTGAAGATCAACTCATGGAAGTAGCTTTAGATGCTGGCGCTGAAGATGTGATTACTCACGATGACGGTTCTTTAGAGGTACTGTCTCCTGTTCCTGATTTTTCAAATGTACAAGATGCTATTAGTAAAGCAGGCCTCAAGCCTGAGCTAGCAACGGTTGCCATGCGCCCTGAGACTGAGATTGTTTTGGAAGGTGATCAGGCTGAGAGTATGCAGAAATTATTAGATGCACTCGAGAACTTAGATGACGTTCAAGAAGTTTTTACGAATGCTGCTCTTTAATTTTTTAAATTCATTTCTTTTAATTACCTCATTTAAATACTAGATAGCTTGTTATGAAAATTCTCCTAATCGGATCTGGCGGACGCGAACATGCTTTAGCCTGGAAACTGGCTCAATCACCACAAGTCCAAACGGTTTATGTTGCTCCTGGCAATGGTGGAACAGCAACTGCCAAACAAACTGCTGCGGGCATTGAGAACTTACCGATCACTGGATTACAGGAGCTGGCTGATTTTGCTAAGCGCGAGAAGATTCATCTCACGGTTGTGGGTCCAGAAGCGCCACTTGCTGCTGGCATTGTGGATGTCTTCCGTAATAATGGCTTGCGTATTTTTGGCCCAACTCAATTGGCAGCTCAACTGGAATCTTCTAAAGACTTTTCTAAAGCTTTTATGAAACGTCATGGCATTCCAACTGCCGATTACCAAACGTTTTCTAGCGCGCTTGAAGCGCATGCTTATATTGATGCCAAGGGTGCGCCAATTGTGATTAAGGCTGATGGCCTTGCGGCAGGTAAAGGTGTTGTAGTGGCAATGAGTCTTGAAGAGGCGCATGCCGCAGTTGACATGATGTTGGCTGATAACAAATTAGGCAATGCAGGTGCCCGCGTTGTGATTGAAGAATTCCTAACAGGTGAAGAAGCTAGCTTCATTGTTCTCGTGGATGGCAAGAATATTCTTGCATTGGCGACCAGCCAAGATCACAAGCGCTTACTTGATGCTGACCAAGGACCGAATACGGGCGGTATGGGTGCCTACTCCCCTGCGCCAGTTGTTACACCAGAAATTCATGCGCGTGCATTGCGTGAGGTGATCATGCCAACAGTCAAGGGCATGCAAGCAGATGGCATTCCGTATACAGGCTTCTTGTATGCGGGCTTAATGATCTCTCCTGATGGTATGATCAAGACTTTGGAATTTAACTGCCGCATGGGCGACCCAGAAACACAACCGATCATGGCTCGCCTGCGCAGTGATTTCGTCAATGCTCTGGATCATGCAGTAGATGGAACGCTCAATGAAGTTGAGCTGAAATGGGATCGTCGCACTGCCTTAGGCGTTGTGCTTGCAGCCACCAATTACCCCGATACCCCGCGTGCTGGTGATGTGATTACCGGCATTCCGGCTGATACTGAAGATCAAATTACATTCCATGCCGGTACGAAATTACAAGATGGCAAAGTAGTGACCTCCGGTGGACGGGTGATGTGCGTTGTTGGACTTGCTGATACCGTGCGTGGCGCACAACAAAAAGCATATGAAGCCATCAGCCATATCCAGTTTGACGGCATGCAATATCGCAAAGATATTGGCTACCGCGCAATTAAGTAAATCCATCAAGTTAGAACGCCCTTGTCAGATCAACAAACCCAAATCGATATCGCCACCCTAAAAGACTATTTTTTAGGTCTGCAAGATCGCATCACAAACGCCATGAGCGCTTTGGATGGCAAGGTCTTTGTTGCTGATGAGTGGCACAAACCTGAAGATAGCAAACTCAAAGGCTATGGTCGCACCTGCATTTTGGATGGCGGCAATATTCTAGAAAAAGGTGGGGTAGGCTTTTCCCATGTCCGCGGTGATCAAATGCCTCCATCGGCATCGCATCATCGCCCAGAGGTGGCAGGCCGTAGCTTTGAGGCGATGGGCGTGTCTTTGGTATTTCACCCAAATAATCCTAAAGTACCCACCACGCATATGAACGTGCGTTGCTTTATTGCGCAGGCCCCTGACAAAGAGCCAGTATGGTGGTTTGGGGGAGGCTTTGACCTCACACCCTATTACGGCGTTGATGAAGACTGCAAACACTTTCACCAAACTGCCAAGGATGCATTAGATCCTTTTGGCCAAGAGCTTTACCCTCGCTTTAAAAAATGGTGCGATGAATATTTCTACCTCAAGCATCGCGAAGAACCCCGCGGCATTGGCGGCGTTTTCTTTGATGACTTTAATGAGCTTGGGTTTGAAAAAAGCTTTGCCATGATGCGCGCTGTGGGCGATGCCTTTATCAATGCATATCTACCTATAGTAGAACGTCGCTATCAAGATAGCTTCACCCCCGAAGAAAAGTCCTTCCAAGAATATCGCCGCGGTCGCTATGTGGAATATAACCTGATCTTTGATCGTGGGACTATCTTTGGTTTGCACTCCGGTGGTCGCACTGAATCTATTTTGATGTCAATGCCGCCAGTAGTGCAGTGGTGGTACAACTGGCAACCCAAGCCTGGCACTCCTGAGGCTAAGTTGTATGACTATTACCTGAAGCCACGAGATTGGCTAGCTTGAGCGCTATAAAGAAAATTGGCATTCTTGGGGGTACATTTGATCCTCCTCATATAGGTCATTTGAAATTGGCTACGCATTTTGCAAAGCTACTCCACTTAGATGCACTGCTGCTTATTCCAAGTGGTGAGCCATGGCAAAAGGGAACCGGCATTACTCCCGCAGAAATGCGCCTGAAGTTGACTGAAGCTGCCGGCATTGATCTGGCGAGAGCATTTTTATATCTCAAGATTTCCACTCAAGTAGGTATTGATCGCATGGAGATTGATCGCGCTGGACCTAGTTATGCAATTGATACCGTTAAAGCCTTGCGTGAGCGCTTTGGAACAAATGCTAGCCTGACTTGGCTGATGGGAGCAGACTCTCTAGTTGCCCTCCCTAGTTGGAACTCCTGGGAAAAATTGAGCCAGTATGTGAATTTTGCGGTGGCGACTAGGCCACACCATGATTTAAAGCTGGAAATTAGCTCTGAAGTGGGTCAATTTTTGGAGACCCATCAAACATCAGACGCCGACGCCCTTGAAAATAGCGCCGCAGGCCTCATATACATCGATGAAAGCTTGAATATTGATCTATCCTCAACCGCATTACGAGAACGTCTCAAATCCAGCTCACGGAGCTCTATTGCATCCGAGCAAATTCCAACCCACACCCTAGAAATCATTACAAATCTGGGCTTGTACCAGTAATCAAGCTAAGATCACCCTAAATAGAAAAATTATTGCCGAGAAAATATGGACTTACGTAAATTACAACGCGTCGTGATTGATGCCCTAGAAGATGTTAAAGCGCAAGATATCCGCGTGTATGACACCACTAAATTAAGCGAGTTATTTGATCGAGTGGTCATTGCCACTGGTTCTAGTAACCGTCAAACCCGCTCTTTAGCCATGTCGGTTAAAGAAGAGGTAAATGCTAAAGGTGGAGAAGTCATTTCTATCGAAGGCTTAGAAACTGGCGAATGGGTATTGGTAGATTGCGGTGACATCGTCGTGCATATTTTGCAACCAATGTTGCGCTCCTACTATCAGCTTGAAGGTATGTGGGGTGCTAAACCTGTACGCGTGAAATTAGCTGGTGATAAAGGTCTTGTTAAGGCCAGCGAATCCGAAGACGACGAGTAATCTCGTCGTCACTTGCGGCAATGCGGCTCACCATCGTTTCTGTTGGTCATAAGATGCCTGATTGGGTTGCCACGGCAACTCATGACTACATCAAACGAATGCCTGCGGATTGCAGCATTGAAATCAAAGAGATCAAACCTGATCTCACACCCGCAAAAGAAGCCGTAAAAATTGCAGCATCCATCCCCAAGGGATCCAGAGTGATCGCTTTGGATGAGCGAGGCAAAGACCAAACCACTCAGAATCTTGCCACTCAACTGGCTAGCTGGCGCCAAGAAGGTTTTGACATTACCTTTTTAATTGGTGGTGCGGATGGCTTGGACCCCAGTCTAAAAGCAGGTGCGCAAGCCATGTGGCGACTCTCCAGCCTTACCTTGCCGCATGCCATGGCCAGAGTAATGCTAGTGGAGCAACTCTATAGAGCTTGGACTATTCTGCAAGGCCATCCCTATCATCGTGAGTAATCCGTTGAACTCTTTTATTTATCTTGCCTCACAAAGCCCTCGCCGCCAAGAGATCTTAAGGCAAATGGGTGTTCGCTTTGAAATGCTGTTACCAAGTCCTGATGAAGATAGTGAGAGTATCGAAATCCCTCTCCCACAAGAAAAAGCACGCCCCTATGTGGAGCGCGTTACCTTGGCAAAAAGTGCTGCAGCACTCAGCCGATGGAAAAAGGGTGGCTTACCTTGGGCTCCGATTCTCTGTGCCGATACCACTGTATGCTTACCCAACCATCCCGATGGTGAAATTTTGGGTAAACCGGTCGATGCAGCGGATGCTGCCCGAATTCTAGCTATGCTCAGCGGCAAAGTACATGAAGTACTCAGCTCGGTAGCGATCACTGTGAATCCCGATGAAAAACCCATACAGCTTGTACAGGTTTCTAAAGTTCAGTTTGCTGATTTGTCGATAGAGCAGATTGACACCTACATCGCCAGCGGCGAACCCTTTGGTAAGGCTGGCGCCTATGGCATACAGGGCTTGGGTGGGACTTTTATTCCCTCAATTCAGGGCAGCTATAGCGGTATCATGGGTCTACCTATTTATGAAACGAAGCTTTTACTAGATCGCGCCCAAGTTAGCAGCATATGAACGAAGAAATACTAATTAATATCACCCCGCAAGAAACGCGCGTTGCTTTAATTCAGCAAGGAGCGGTTCAAGAGTTACAAATTGAGCGCACTCGCCAACGCGGTATTGTGGGAAATATCTACTTAGCCAAGGTAGTTCGTGTACTGCCTGGCATGCAATCGGCATTTATCGAAATTGGTCTTGAGCGCACGGCATTTATGCACGTCGCTGATATCACACAAAATAATCCTCAAGCACAAATTGAAAAATTATTGTTTGAAGGTCAAACACTGTTAGTACAGGTATTAAAAGATCCTTTAGGAACTAAAGGTGCACGCTTAACAACCCAATTGAGTATTGCTGGACGCAATTTAGTCTACCTACCCCCAGCAGGTAGCGATACCGCTACTGAAAAATATATTGGCGTTTCTCAGCGGATTGATCAACCTGAAGAACGCGAGGCCATTAAGGCCCGTCTTGCAGGCCTGATGGCTGAAGATGAAAAAGGCGGCATCATCGTCCGTACTAGCGCTCAAGATGCATCCGACACAGAACTGCAGCATGACATGCTTTACCTGCGAACTACCTGGGAAAACATTCATGCGACCATGAAACACAACCCGGCGCCTACCCTGCTCTATCAGGATCTTAGCCTAGCGGAGCGTGTATTACGAGATGTTGCAGGTGAAGACACCACTCAAATCCGTGTGGATTCTGCTGAGAATTTTGAGAAGCTCAAAGCATTTACGAATGCTTACATGCCCAATCTTTTGGGCAAGCTGACTCTACATCGTGGCGAGCGCGCCCTCTTTGACTTATTTGATGTCGATGCAGAAATAAATAAAGCGCTGGGTCGCCGAGTCGATCTCAAGTCTGGTGGCTATCTCATGATCGATCAAACAGAGTCGATGACTACGATTGATGTGAATACAGGGAGTTATGTAGGCGCTCGCAATCTCGATGACACTGTCTTTAAAACCAATCTAGAGGCAGCCCAAGCGATTGCACGTCAACTCCGCTTGCGCAATCTAGGTGGAATCATCATCATTGATTTCATAGACATGCTTGGCAAAGACCATCAAGAGTCTGTATTGCATGAACTCAAACGCAATCTTGAACGCGACCATGCTCGCACCTCAGTGAGTGACTTTTCCGCGTTGGGCTTAGTAGAAATGACCCGCAAACGGACGCGTGAGTCCTTAGCCCATATCACTTGTGAGCCATGTGCCACTTGCCTTGGCAAAGGTGAGATTAAAACGGCCCAAACGATTTGTTATGAGATTTTGCGAGAAATTGTGCGAGAGCATCGCCAATTTAATCCCCGAGAATTTAGGATTGTGGCTGCACCTGATGTAATTGATTTATTCCTAGAGGAAGAGAATCAATTCTTGGCGCAGTTGGGGGATTTCATTGGCAAGCCAATTACCCTGCAAGCGGAAGGTAGCTTCCGCCAAGAGCAATACGATATTGTTCTGAGTTAAGTTTTCTGAATTAAGCGTTAGAGAATTGGATGCGATGTAAGTTCGCATACAAGCCATCGTGCTTAATTAAATCCTCGTGAGAGCCATTCTCGACAATTTTGCCGTGCTCTAGAACCACAATTCTGTCGGCATGTTCAATAGTCGATAAACGGTGTGCAATTACTAAAGTCGTTCTATTAGCCATTAAGGTATCTAGCGCTTCCTGAACCTGACGCTCGGATTCAGAATCTAAAGCTGATGTGGCTTCATCCAAAATCAGAATTGGTGCATCTTTATAAATAGCACGCGCAATTGCCAAGCGCTGGCGTTGCCCACCAGACAGGCGATTACCGTTATCTCCCACCATGGAATCGATGCCATCCGGCAGTTCTTTGATCATAGCGCTGAGATTGGCAGCTTCTAATGCCTGCATCACGCGACCACGATCAATTCCCGCTGAGCCATTTGCGCCATATGCCACATTAGCAGCGATAGTGTCATTAAAGAGAATGACATCTTGACTCACAAATGCGATTTGTCGACGTACATCTGCGAGCACAATATCTTCCAGCGGAATGTCATCCAAGTAAATATGGCCACTAGTAGGTTTGAAGAATCGAGGTAACAAATTCACAAGCGTCGACTTACCGCCACCAGAAGGCCCCACAAAGGCAACCACTTCTCCAGGTTTAATAGTGAGATTGATATTGCTTAAGGCATATTTACGTCCCGCCTCTTGCTGATAAGAGAACCCTACATCATCAAAACGAATAGCGCCTTTTGCCTTGTCAAGCGACTTCATGTTTTGATTGCGCTCTTGATCTTCCTCAAAAGGCTGATCCATCAATGCAAAAATCATCTCTGCTGCAGTGAGGCCACGCTGCAAAGGTTGATTGATATCCGCTAAATGCTTTAAGGGAGAAATCACCAACATCATTGCAGTAATGAAGGCGGCAAATCCACCAACAGTAGTACCTTCGGTAGCAGATTGCATCAAGGCAATCACCAACACCACCGACAAAGCCATGGAGGCAATGAGTTGTGTAATTGGCTGATTTAGACCGCCAGCCACAGCAGACTTCAAGGCAAACTGGCGCAAGCGTTCTGCCTTTTGCATGAAGCGGGACATTTCATACTCTTCCGCACCATGTACTTTGACAATCTTATATCCCGCTGCAGCCTCTTCAACAATATAAGCAAGATCGCTTGTGAGCGTTTGCTGCTCCCTGTTAAGAGACCTTAAGCGACGATTAATTTTGCTCATGATGAATGCAATCACGGGAAAAATAATTAAAACGACTAAAGTCAACTGCCAATTTAAATAAATTAAATAACCAATTAAGCCAACGACCGTCAATGAATCTCGCACTAAGCTAATTAACATTGTTCCCATGACGGAGAGAACGTTATTCACCTCAAAGACAACACCATTTATTAAAGTCGATGCCGAGTTCTTTTGAAAAAAAGTAGTGCTAGCGTTCAAAAGGGTTTGAAACATTTGCGCACGTAACTTTAAAAGTACGGAGTTAATTACCCTAGTAAGTAAATAGTTCGACAAAAATTGGGCCAAACTTCGCACCAAAGCCAAACCTACCAAGAAAACAGGAACCTGCCAGAGCTTGCTATTGAGCTGCCCCGTAAAGCCTCTATCCAACAAAGGCTTCATTAAGGCGGGGATTGAGGTCTCGGCAGCAGCAACTAAAGCCATGGCCAAAAGTGATCCAATAATCAAGCCGTAATGGGGCTTGAGATACGTAATTAAGCGATTTAGGGCGGTACGGTCTTGAGCATTCATATAATGAATTATGCCCACCTTATCAGTCATACTCATCACCCGCAATGAAGAGGCCAATTTGGACGATTGTCTGGCCTCCCTAGAGGGGATCGCCCAGCAGATCGTGGTTGTAGATACCAACAGCTCTGACCGCACCCTTGAGATAGCCAAAAACCACGGGGCAACGATAGCCCAGCCGTCAGATTGGCCCGGTTTTGGGCCCCAAAAGAACCGCGCCCTGGATTTAGCTACCAGCGAGTGGGTTCTCTCGCTGGATGCCGATGAAAGACTCACCCCTGCCCTAAGGTCAGAAATTTTGACGGCCATTCACCATAGCGCCCATGTGGATTGCTTTGCCATCCCCAGGCTTTCTTGGTATTGCGGACGCTTCATCCGCCATTCTGGCTGGAGCCCGGATTATGTCGATCGTTTATTTAAACGCGGTACCGCTCGTTTCTCAGATGATTTGGTTCATGAACGCCTAGTTCCCAATGGCCAAGTCGCAAAATTAGAAAATCCCATGATGCATTACAGCTTCATGAACTACTCTCAAGTGCTCCAAAAACTAGATCGCTACTCCACCGCCTCAGCAGAGCAAGCATTTGCCAGAGGTAAAACTAGCAGCCCTCTCAAGGCAGTTCTGCATGGTGCATGGGCATTTTTCCGGACCTATGTTTTGCGTGCGGGATTCTTAGATGGTCCTCAGGGATTTGCATTGGCGGTATCCAATGGTCAAGGAACCTATTACCGCTATATCAAGTTGTGGCACCTGAATCAGGAAGCCAGCAAATGATTTCGATTTTGTTGGCTACCTATAACTGGCCACAAGCGCTCAAGCTTTGCCTAGAATCTCTTGCTACGCAAACCGACAAGAACTTTGAAATCATCATCGCCGACGATGGCTCTACTGAGAGCACAAAACACCTCATTGACTCCATTCAAGGCTCGCACCCCGCATCCATTACCCATCTTTGGCAAGAAGATCAAGGCTTTCAGAAAACCAAGATCCTCAATAAAGCAATTGCCGCAGCTCATAGTGATTACTTGGTTTTTCTGGATGGCGATTGCATTGTCCAGCCCGATTTTGTAGCGCGGCATCGTGCGTTGGCGCAAAAGGGATACTTAGTTACTGGCAGCAGAGTCCTACTCAATAAAAACCTGACCACCGAATTACTCACTTGGCCTCAGTGGAGTTTTGAGCGCTTTTGTTCAAACCTCATCAGCAAGCGCTTAAGTGGGGGCATCAATAAATATTGGCCCCTTAAAGTAAAGTTGGGCAATGGCTCTTGGCGTGACTACAAAAAATTTGTTTGGCGTCGCATCAAGGGTTGCAATATGGCTTGCTGGAAAGCCGATGCTGAAGCTGTCAATGGCTTTGATGAAACCATGACCGGCTGGGGTCATGAAGATGCCGACTTTATCTTCCGCCTGCAACACCATCGCATTCGCCGCAAGTCAGGCTCATGGTCTACTGAAGTACTGCATCTCTTTCATCAAATCCATGATCAAAGTAATGCCACCGAGAATGCTCGACGGGTTCGGGAGAAGATCTTGGCTAAGGCCCTTTAAGCATTCGCACTGCCATGACTACATACTCCACACTCAAACCTAAAAAGGTTTTATTTATTGCCACGAGGCAAATTGGAGACGTATTAGTAACAACACCCCTCATTAGTAAGGCTAGAGAGCTTTGGCCTCATGCGGAGTTTCATTTTTTAGGTTATCGCGGCAAGCTAGAGATGCTTCATGGCAATCCTGATATTGCTGAAGTGATAGAAACTTCGGATCGACCAGGTTTTGGTGAATATCTATCACTTTTTAATCGCCTGTTTCAGCGTTATGACTTAGCAGTAGTGACGCAGCCAAGCGATCGCGCCTACTTGTATGGTCTAGTAGCCGCCTTTAGAAGAGTTGGCGTTCTTGGTGGCCACCCGCAAGGCAAAGATGCACAAGATCAACAAAATCGCAGCAAGAGTGAGAAGCAAAATGCCTGGAAGAAATTTATCTGCATGCACACAGTGGATGTTGACTACTTTCAGCAGCATGTCATCACTGAAAAACTGCGCCTACTAGAGGTCTTTTTTAAAAACCGAGCTGAATTATTTTCCAAACCAATTTCAGTTACCCCGCCTGCTGGAGAACCCTTAACGCCGGCCATTACCAACGAACTTAAGCAACCTTATGTCGTTGTACACCCAGGACCCCTAACTGCCTATAAACGTTGGCCTCTAGGGTATTGGCAAGAGCTCATCACCTGGCTCGTAAGGCAGAACTTCCAGGTAATCCTTAGCGCCTCACCTGCTAAGCAAGATATACAACTCAATCACGACATCATTTCCTTGTTGGATGAAGAGGTTAAGAAAAAAGTTATCAATGCTGCTGGTAAATTATCTATCCCCCAAGCAGGCACTTTGATTCGTGGTGCTGCTTTGTATATCGGAGTTGATACCTCAATCACCCACTTAGCAGCAGCATGCAATACGCCTACCATCGCCCTCTTTGGCGCCACTCCGCCAACGAACTTTGGCCCATGGCCCAATGGTTTTATTGGTGAACAGCCATATCAATTGCGTGCTCGCACTCAAACTGTAGGCAATGTCACCATTCTGCAAGGCCCTGGTGAATGCGTACCTTGTCGTAAAGCCGGATGCCTAGATAAGGCCGATAGTTATAGTGAGTGCTTGGACCTGCTAGAACCCGAGCAAGTCATTGAGGCCGTTCGGAAAGCATTACCGAACTAGATCAACCAATACGATCAGTGATACTGAATCTGTACAGGATCTTTTTGCTTAGAAGCTAGGATTTGATTTAAGCCATGCAAGCAGGCATCGTCAGGATAGATGCGCAACTCTTCTGGGAACTGCATCAAGCAAGCGCCGCCACTAGTAGTCACAGCAGCCGTCAGCATTAAACCCTTCATACCATCGTTCGATCCCGGCGCAGCAGGAGCAGATGCGCCAAGCTTAGGATCACGTACACGATTGGCCATAAGATAGGGATTAATTTGGCTACGGAGCATCTTGATATCAATTGCGTTATCAATGCAGACATGCACATTACGGGCAAAGCGCATACGCGCACCTGTGATATCCATTACCGCCTCAGACACAATGCGCATGCCGCCTGAGAACTTGTCAGGCGTCACATTGACCTTGGCAACCAAGAGCTCATCTTCTTTTAACCAAGAACGATTGGGCTCGTAGACTTCGCTATACAAGGTCACTTCGAGGGCAGCAGAGCCATCATCGATAGTTGCAATCATCATACGACCGCGTTGACCAGTGAGCATTCGTGCTGAAGTGATAATGCCGGCAATGAGTTGATCTTTACCCTCCGCTACCTTAGCCAAAGGCTGACGAATAAAGTGAGAAGTTTCATCACGATAGGCATCAAACATATGACCTGTTAGGCAAAGACCCAAGGCGGTCTTCTCCTCTTGCAGGCGCTTCTTCTCCGACCAGGTAGGCTCGCGCACCAACTCTGGGAGATGGCGATCCTCTTCACCAGCTACCTCAAACAAGCTCACCTGATGAATCGATGCCTCTGCTTGCTCAGCAGCCTCAATCGCTCTAGCTAAAGAGGCGAGCAAGGTAGAGCGAATGTCAAACAAATTCCCACCTGCAGGGACGGAGTCGCGATATAAGCTATCAAACGCACCCGCGCGCATTAGCGCTTCAATAGCGCGGCGATTAACTTGTCTACGATCCACTCGTGCGCAGAAATCAAACAAATCTTTAAATGGCCCGCCAGTTTCACGCGCCTTCACGATGGATTCAATCGCCGCCTCACCGGTACCACGCACAGCACCTAAGCCATAACGAATGTGACTGATGGATGAATCTGGAGCTGCATCGGGTGCGCGCAATGGCGTGAACTCATAAACACCAGTATTGATATCCGGTGAGAACACCCGAATGTTATTGACTAAGCAATCGTCATACAGAATTTTCACCTTATCGGTGTCATCCATTGCGAGTGATAAGTTGGCTGCCATAAATTCGGCTGGGTAATACGCTTTTAGCCAAGCAGTTTGATATGCCAAGAGCGCGTATGCAGCAGCATGGGACTTATTAAATCCGTAGCCAGCAAAACGCTCCATCAAGTCATAGATCTCATTTGCCTTTGACTCTGTAATACCACCGGCTTTTGCACCATCACTAAAGATCTTGCGATGCTGAGCCATCTCTTCTGGCTTTTTCTTACCCATCGCACGGCGCAACATGTCAGCACCACCTAATGAGTAACCGCCAATCATCTGCGCCATTTGCATCACCTGCTCTTGATAGACCATGATGCCGTAGGTCTCGCGCAGAACAGACTCAATCCGAGGATCTGGATACTCTACTTTTTGACGACCATGCTTACGCTCAATAAAGTCTGGGATCAAATCCATTGGGCCTGGACGATATAAAGCCACTAGGGCAATAATGTCCTCAAAGCGGTCAGGCTTGGCTTCACGTAGCATGCCTTGCATGCCACGACTTTCTAACTGGAATACTGCGACAGTATTAGCGCGCTTCAGAACATCAAAGGCTTTTTCATCATCGAGCGCAATCTCACCGATATTCCAGTCTCTGCGATCAGCGTGTAATGATTTAATCCAGCGCTCAGCTGCTGCCAAAATAGTCAGCGTAGTCAGACCCAGGAAGTCGAACTTCACCAGACCAATCGCCTCTACGTCATCCTTATCAAACTGACTGATCACAGAGCTACTGTCTTGATCTTTACTTTCTTGCGTATAGAGCGGACAAAAATCAGTGAGGCGCCCTGGGGCAATTAATACGCCGCCCGCATGCATGCCGACGTTGCGAGTCATGCCCTCTAACTGCTGCGCCAAGGAAAGTAGCTGACGCACTTCATCTTCATTCTTTTCGCGCTCGGCTAACTGCTTCTCTTCCTTCTTCGCCATTTCAATCGTCATGTACTGACCTGGCTTATTCGGAATGAGTTTGGCGATACCGTCTACGAAGTTATAGCCCTGCTCTAGTACACGTCCCACATCACGAATCGCCGCTCTAGCTGCCATAGTTCCGAAGGTGGCGATCTGACTCACCGCATCTTTACCGTACTTATCTTTTACATACTGAATCACACGGTCGCGACCATGCTGACAGAAATCGATATCGAAGTCGGGCATCGATACCCGCTCTGGATTGAGGAAGCGCTCAAAGAGCAAGTTGTAACGGAGTGGATCCAAGTCGGTAATACCGAGTGAGTACGCCACTAAAGAGCCGGCACCAGATCCGCGACCAGGCCCTACTGGTACACCATTATTTTTAGCCCAATTAATAAAGTCCGCAACGATCAAGAAGTAACCCGGGAAGCCCATTTGAGAAATCGTCTTGACTTCAAATACCAAACGATCGTGATAACGCTTCATTTCTGTTTCGCGCTCTTCTGCATCCGGGAAATTGCGCTCCATGTGACGCTTAAGACCTATTTCCGATTGCTGCAACAAGTAATCGTCGAGCGTAATACCAGGAGGAGTTGGAAAATCCGGTAAACGCGGTTGACCTAATACCAATGAGAGATTACAACGCTTGGCAATTTCAACCGAGTTCGCTAATGCTGCGGGCAAATCAGCAAAACGCTTTTCCATCTCATCTTGCGTTAAAAAATACTGTTCGTCATTAAACTTTTTAGCGCGGCGCGGGTTACCTAGCAACTCCCCTTCAGCAATACAAACACGGGCTTCATGCGCCGTAAAGTCGCTCTTTTGCATGAACTGCACTGGGTGGGTTGCAACCACCGGTAGATTTAGTTCACTGGCGAGATGACAAGCAAGCTGGAGTTGTTTTTCATCTTGAGGATTACCGCCGCGCTGCACTTCGATATAAAAAGATTTCGGAAAGAGTTTTTCGTAGCGTCTAGCAACAGTCTTGGCATGATCTTCTTGCCCACCTAATAGCGAGATACCGATTTCACCCATGCGTGCGCCAGAAAGTGCAATCAAGCCATAAGAGAGTGTGCGCTTGGCCGCTTTATCTTCTGCTTTGGCGGCAGGCTCACTAAACCAAGTGGAATCGACTTCAGCACGACCACGGGATTGATTGTCGAGAGATGCCCTACTGAGCAGCTCACATAAATTGAGGTAACCGGAATGATTTTGCACCAAGAGCAATAAGCGATGAGGCTGATCTGGATCCTGTGGATTGCTCACCCAAACATCCGCTCCGGCAATCGGCTTGATCCCGCCAGAACGCGCGGCGGTATAGAACCGCACCAAACCAAATAAATTACTTAAATCCGTAATCGCTAACGCGCCCATCTCATCTTTGACGGCAGCAGCTACCGCATCATCAATGCGCACGACTCCATCCGTAATCGAAAACTCGGAATGGACGCGAAGATGAACAAAACGGGGTGAAGCCATGAGATGATTTTAGCTGTGTCGACACCCAAAAACCCCTCATCCCCAACCGGCGGCTATCGCGGGCGATTCGCCCCCTCGCCTACTGGTCCGCTGCATGCTGGATCCCTGGTTGCCGCCCTCGGAAGTTGGCTAGATGCCCGTAAAAATGGGGGTAAATGGCTGCTTAGAATCGAAGATTTGGACACCCCGAGATGCATCCCCCAGGCAACCGAGCAAATTCAGGCTCAATTGCTCGCCTGCGGCCTTTCTTGGGATGGGGAGGTCATTTATCAATCTCAGCGCCAAGAGGCTTATCAAAGGGCTTTAGGGCGCTTAAATGGGCTTCAATGCCTGTATTCCTGCACCTGTTCAAGACAAACCATCACCAATGCCCTGGCCAAGCTCGGAATCGAGACCCCTCGCAATCAAGAGATGGTCTATCCCCGCACCTGTCGCCCTGCACACTTAATCAGCAATCCCACAGAATCTTTCGGGGAATTGCAGCGGGCTTGGCGGATTGGCCTTCCCCAAAAGTGCCATATTGAATTTAACGACTTAGCTCTGGGCTCTCAAAGCCAAAACCTCAATACAGAAGTGGGTGATTTTGTCCTACGCAGGAGTGATGGCTTATTTACTTATCAGTTAG
The DNA here is from genome assembly GCF_018882215.1 of Polynucleobacter sp. AP-Kaivos-20-H2. Classification (GTDB taxonomy): domain Bacteria; phylum Pseudomonadota; class Gammaproteobacteria; order Burkholderiales; family Burkholderiaceae; genus Polynucleobacter. The sequence continues at coordinate 859,469 of NZ_JACVOX010000001.1, forward strand.
CTGTAGTAGTTGATGATGCAGAACAAGGCATCACCCACATTGTTCGCGGTGAAGATTTACTCAGCAACACTGCAAGACAAATTTATCTGCAAGAAGTTTTGGGATACAAGCGGCCAGAATATCTTCATCTTCCACTGGTGCTCGATGAGCATGGTGAAAAACTGAGCAAGCAAACTTTAGCAACACAAATTAATACGCAAGATGAGAAGCACTCGCTGATAGAGCTACGTAAAGCAGCAACACATTTGGGATTACAGAATTTGCCGGATGGCGAGAATGTCACCATTGCAGAGTGGGTATTGGCAGCCACTCATGCATGGCGAAGTTAATTACTCAGTTAATTATTTTTTCTTAAAGCCGCCGAGTAAAGCACCAACAGCAGGTTTAGCGGGAGTAATGCCCGCCTTCTTCTCGTCTGGCTTAGCGGCATCTGCAGTAGATACAGACGCTGCACTTGGCTCGTAAGACTTATAGAAGAAAGGGTCAGACATTTTTGCTGGTGCACTTCTTGAGCTGCTAGAACCACTGGAGCTGCCATAACCACTAGATGAAGGACGACTTTGTGAAGGCTCGCCTGCTGGTAAAGGCTGTACATCCAGCTTGCGCTTCATTAACTTTTCGATATCGTCAAGCAAACGCTTTTCACTAGCGTCCACTAAGGCAATCGCGTCCCCTTTGCTGCCGGCACGACCTGTACGACCAATGCGGTGAATAAAATCTTCTGCGTTGTAAGGCAGCTCGTGATTAATCACGCACGGCATATCGGGAATATCTAAACCACGAGCAGCCACATCGGTTGCTACCAATGCTTCGATTGCACCAGACTTAAAGGCATCCAAAGTTAAAGTACGCTCACCCTGACTCTTGTCACCATGAATTGCGCCCGCTTTAATACCGTCACGCTCTAAGGCACGAGATAGTTTTGCGCAACCCAAACGGCTATTGGTAAAGATAATGCACTGACGTGATAAACCAGCACGAGTGCGTGCTTCTAGCACTTTGACAATCGCACGTTGCTTATCGGCAGAAGAAACCATGTGCACTACTTGCTTCACAGTATCAGCCGCGGCATTTTGACGAGCCACCTCAACTGTTACTGGAGTACGCAGATAACTTTGTGCCAGTTTCTTAATTTCTGGTGAGAACGTTGCAGAGAACAACAGGGTCTGCCTTTGTGCTGGAATCAAATTAATGATGCGTTGCAAGTCAGGCAAGAAGCCCATGTCGAGCATGCGATCAGCTTCATCCAAAACCAAAATCTCCACTTGAGAGAGGTTGGCAACTTTGGAGCCAATGTGATCGAGCAAGCGTCCTGGGGTGGCGATCAAGATCTCTACGCCATTACGCAGTATCGCTACTTGCTCTTTCATATCGACGCCACCATAAACAACGGCAGCCCGTAAATCTGTATGTTTGGAATAGCTTGCCGCATTCTCAGCTACTTGCACTGCCAGCTCACGGGTCGGAGTGAGAACCAATGCACGGATTGGATGACGTGCTGGCGATGCGCTGTTACTCGCGTGACGCAAAATCTTTTGAATGATCGGTAATACAAAGGCGGCCGTCTTACCAGTACCAGTTTGTGCTGCACCCATCAAATCACTACCCGCCAATACATGCGGAATGGATTGCGCTTGAATCGGAGTAGGAATGGTGTAACCCTGCTCAAGAACCGCTTTTTGAATTTTCGGATCTAAACCAAAGTCAGCAAAAGTAATTGTTGCTGGAGGAGCAGTATCAGTAGCAGCAGGGGTAGCGGTATCGCTCACCCCTGTAGAAGAATTTATTTCAGTAGCAGTATTTGTCAAGGTAACTTACAGGATGGCCGCAATGCCGGCCTTAGCGGTTTCAGCATCCTCGGTCGATTTAACGCCGGAAACGCCGACTGCGCCGATGGTAAAGCCATTTACATCGATATTGACCCCACCCTCCAACATGCCCGAAATATGTGGAGCAGATAAGAATGAGGTACGGCCGTTATTAATAATTTCTTCATAAACGCGACTCTCACGTTTACCCATTGCAGCTGTACGTGCTTTTTCTTGTGCAATGTATGCAGATACCGGAGCACAGCCATCACGACGAATCAAGCCCAACATATGACCGCCGTCATCACAAACGGCAATCGTTACTGCCCAATTATTTGCAGCTGCGTGTTTGTTTGCGGCGTCCAAAATCTTTTGAGCGTCAGCTTGAGTGAGGTAAGGTTTAGTTGCGGTCATGTTTAATCTTTCTATCTCGAATATGGTGTATTTATTTCATGCACTTCTATATAAGTACTTGAATTATAAGGGGTGTAGCCAGATTGAACCTGAGGAATCTAGCTACACCTACTCTCATTTGCCCTAAGTTGCTCTAAGTACTTCTTATTTAAGGAACTCTTGGGCTGCAACGACTCCGCTGGTCTTGGGTTTGTAACCCATAGAACCTAGACTCATCTCCACCCCACTGAGGGCGGCCATCAAGCTCAATTCATTGCAATCGCCTAAATGGCCAATGCGAAATGCCTTGCCTTTGATCTTGCCTAAACCTGTTCCCAAGGAGAGGTTGAATTTCTCCAGCGCATGTTTACGCAATACATCGGCATCCATACCCTCTGGTGTTGCAATACAAGTCAACACTGGTGAGTAGCAGTCTTTATCTTGACACTGAATTTCTAGACCCCATGCATTGACTGCTTCACGACATGCAGCAGCTAAACGCTGGTGACGCGCAAAGATCGTATCCAATCCTTCGGCCATCATCATGTCCATGGCTTCATGTAAACCGTACATCAAATTGGTGCTGGGAGTCGTTGGCCAATATCCATTTTTATTAGACTCCAAGATCTCATCCCAAGCCCAATACGCTTTTTGCATTTTGTTATTTTTACTAGCCTCAATCGCACGCGGTGATAAAGCATTAAAGCCAATCCCAGGTGGCAACATCAAGCCTTTTTGTGAGCCAGAAATAGTAACATCCGCGCCCCATTTGTCATGCTCATAATCGGCTGAACCCAAGCCAGATACACTGTCTACGAGCAATAAGGTTGGGTGCTTTAAGGAATCAATTGCTTTACGAACTGCTGCAATATTGGATGTTACGCCAGTTGAAGTTTCGTTATGCACTACGCAAACAGCTTTGATCTCATGACCAGTGTCTTTGCGCAAACGCTCTTCAATCACGGATGCATCCACACCCCAACGCCAAGAATCTTGCCCCGCTTTACCGACCACCTCAACATCTAAGCCAAGACGCTTACCAAGTGCACGCCACAAGTTTGCAAATTGTCCAGTTTCATAGAACAACACTTTGTCACCTGGATTGAGAACGTTGACTAATGCACCTTCCCAAGCGCCGGTTCCGGATGCGGAATAAATAATGACCGGTTGCTCAGTTTTAAAAATCTTTTTAATACCTTCCAATACCTTCAGACCGAATGCACCGAACTCTGGACCACGGTGGTCGATAGTTTGATAGCTAATAGCGCGAAGTACGCGTGGAGGCACAGGACTTGGGCCAGGGATATGTAAAAAATGGCGTCCTGATGCGTGATTATCAAGTTTCAACATGCTTTGTCTCACTTTTAAAGTGTTTATAGGTAGTTATTTCTGCTGTTAGTGTATGACAATTTTTGGGAAATTTCCATTTTGTATACAATTTATTTAAAATTATCCTTTGTATAAAGCCTAAATTAAGCATTTAAAGGCTGTATTTATGCTTTAAGATGGTTTATTCTTATTTTGTATACAAATTAATGAGCCAAGAGCTTAACTAAAGGTTGATCCATGACGGTAGTAGAACAGCCAAATTCACAAAATTTGCATGAAGCGACTTTCGAGAAGCTGAGATCCCTCTTGGTCGAGGGCAAGATTGCCCCTGGTAGCAAATTGAATGAACGTGAATTGGCTGAGAGCCTCAACGTCTCCCGCACTCCCATTCGGGAGGCAATTCGACGTTTGGCAGCTGAGGGCCTGGTGGAGTTAATTGCTAATCGCGGTGCCATCGCCGTACAACTCAGCCTTGCAGATGTATTGAATACCTTCGATGTCATTGCAGACCTAGAAGGTTTCTCTGGGGAATTGGCAGCCAATAATATCAGCAATGCCACCCTCTCTGAATTAGAAGCCCTCCAATATGAAATGATGGCCTCTTATGCGCGCCGTGATTTATCGAGTTATTACAAACTCAATTTACGCATTCACCATCTGATTAATCAGGCAGCAAACAATCCTGTTTTATCAAAACTCTTTACCCAAGTAAATGCGCGCATTGAAGCACTACGCTTTCGCTCCAATCAAGATGGCGTTAAGTGGGAAAAGGCTGTGGAAGAACATCAAGAAATGCTTGATGCCCTTAAGGCACGAGATAGTGTCCGCATGAGAAAAATTATGATCCAACACGTCAGAAATAAACGCGATGTCGTTGCTCAATTACTCCAATCAGAATCCCTGTCAGAAGCTGCCAAATCATGAATAAACCCTTAGATCTTAAAGAACTCATGGTTGATCAAGCGGCTTTAGCGGCACGTCTTCGCAAGGAGACTTCAGGTGAAGTGATGACTGATAGTGCGAGTCGCGGGCGCTATGCAACCGATGCCTCGATCTATCAAGCAATGCCTGTTGCAGTCTTTGTACCGAAAACTGCTCAAGATATTGCTAGCGCAATTCAGATAGCAGCAGAGATGGGCGTGCCGGTGCTACCACGTGGCGGTGGTACAAGTCAGTGCGGTCAAACTACTGGTGCAGCACTAGTTATTGACAACACCAAGTACTTCAGAAACGTTTTAGATCTCAACCTTGACAAAGGCTATGTTGAAGTTGAACCCGGCATTGTTCTGGACCATCTCAATGGCTCACTCAAGCAACATGGTCTTTGGTATCCAGTCGATGTTTCTACTGCAGGACAAGCCACGATTGGTGGTATGGCCGGTAATAACTCTTGCGGTAGCCGCTCAATTGCTTACGGCAATATGGTGCATAACGTATTGGGTATTGATGCCTGGTTAGCAGATGGCAGAATTGCCAACTTCAGCGATTACGCAAGTAGCACTGGGGCTGCTAAGCAGTTAGGTGACTTTGTTAAAAATCTAGCCACCACCCTCCAACCAGAAATCGAAGCGCACTTTCCGAAGGTATTGCGACGTGTAGCTGGCTATAACCTCGATATCTTTCATCCACAGAGTGAATTACCTTACACAAAAGATGGCAGTGTCAATCTGGCCCACCTTCTAGTTGGTAGCGAAGGTACTCTTGGGTACTTTAAGTCCCTCAAACTCAAGCTTGCGCCTTTGCCGCAACATAAAGTATTGGGTATTGTGAACTTCGCTAGTTTCTTCAAAGCAATGGATAGCGCACAACATATTGTGAAGCTTGGCCCTACCGCTGTTGAGTTGGTTGATCGCACTATGATTGATCTAGCGCGTAGCAATCCCAGCTTTAAGAAAACGATCGAGACTGCCTTAATTGATCACGCAGCGCAGACTCCAGAAGCCATCCTGTTAGTGGAGTTTTCGGGTGAGTCTCATGCGCCATTGCTTGAGAAGCTCAAAGCTCTTCAGGAACTGATGAGTGATCTGAGTTTGCCTGGATCTGTTGTGCCGATGCCTGATGCGTCTCTGCAAAAGAACTTATGGGAAGTGCGTAAAGCGGGCCTGAATATCATGATGAGTCTCAAGGGCGATGGTAAGCCGGTGAGCTTTATTGAAGACTGCGCCGTTCCACTAGAAAGTTTGGCCGAATATACCCAAGCCTTAACAGATGTGTTTACTAAATATGGCTCACGTGGCACTTGGTATGCCCATGCCTCTGTGGGCACATTGCATGTCCGGCCTATTTTGGATATGCGCAGAGATGGCGCTCAGAAGATGCGTGCGGTTGCTGAAGAAGCTTCTGCCTTGGTACGTAAGTACAAAGGGGCCTATAGCGGTGAGCATGGCGATGGCCTCTGTCGTGGCGAATGGATCTCTTGGCAGTTTGGCCCCAAGATCACTGAAGCCCTCGCAGAAATCAAATACGCTTTTGATCCCAAGGGTTTATTTAATCCCGGCAAGATCATCAATCCACCCAAGATGGATGATGCAAGCAACTTTAGATTTTCACCAAGCTATAAAGTTATTCCATTGCAACCTGCATTAGATTGGTCTGCTTGGAACGTTCAGAACGATCCCGTCACAGAGGCAACTACCGCATCTGGCACTGGCGGTGATCCCGCCATGGGCTTAGCTAAAGCAGTGGAGATGTGCAATAACAATGGCCACTGCCGCAAGTTTGACGCTGAAGTGATGTGCCCAAGCTATCGCGTAACACGTGATGAGAAACACCTCACCCGCGGCAGAGCAAACACCTTGCGTCTAGCGCTTTCGAATCAACTTGATCTAAAAAGTGGAACATCGCCCGAATCTTCTCCATTAGCAAGCGACGCCATAAAAGATGTGATGGAGCTGTGTGTGAGCTGTAAAGCCTGCCGTCGTGAGTGCCCTACTGGCGTGGATATGGCCAAGATGAAGATTGAGTTCTTATCTGCCTATAAGAAACGTGTTGGTTATTCATTACGAGATCTAGCAGTTGCCTATTTACCTAAATATGCCAACACGATTAGTGCCATTCCATTCTTGCCAGCCTTACTCAACTTACGCAATCACATTAAACCTATTGCAACACTTCAAGAGTGGGTCATGGGGATTTCTGCGCAAAGAAGCTTGCCGATTTGGAAGAGTACAACTTTCTGGAATCAGAAAGCGGCAAACACTTATCAATACAGCCCAGAAGAATTGACTAGTAATGCTGATGGCAAAGGCGTTGTTCTATTGGCAGATACCTTTAACGCCTACTTTGAAGATGAGAATCTTGAAGCAGCATTAAAAGTACTGAATGCTGCTGGCTATCGTGTTCATATTCCCCATAAGAGTCAAAGCAATACCACAAAACAAACAAGTAAAAGCGGCTGCTCTAAAGAGTTTTGCTGTGGCAGAACCTATCTAGCTGCTGGTATGGTTGATAAGGCCAAGGAAACTCTTGGTGAATTGGTTGATCACCTCGCGCCCTACTCAGATAAGAACATTCCAATTATTGGTTTAGAGCCTTCTTGTCTCTTTACCTTAAAGGATGAGTCCTTAGTAATGGGTTTTGGTGATCGTGCTGTCAGTGTTTCTAAACAAGCGCAATTGCTCGAAGAGTTTTTGGCTAGCGAAGTACGAGCAGGCAAGCTCAAATTGAATCTCAAAGCAGCTGATAAGTCAGTATTGTTTCATGGTCACTGTCATCAGAAAGCATTTGCTGCAGTGACCCCTGCAATGGAATTACTCAAACTTATTCCGAATGCAGAACCTAAGCTAATTGAATCATCTTGCTGCGGTATGGCTGGTAGCTTTGGTTATGAAGCCGAGCACATTGAAGTGTCTAAGCAAATGGCAGAAGCTAGTCTTTTACCTAGTATTCGGAAATCACCAGGCAGCTGGGTGGTAGCTGACGGCACTAGTTGTCGCCATCAAATAGCCGATGGCACCCAAAGAGAAGCTGTGCATATCGCCAGAATTTTAGCGGCGCACCTATAAGAGCAAAAAAGGATGGGACGGCGTATTTTTATTTAACGAATTACGCCGTAACCCACCATCAGCAAAGTTCCCGTCAGTAAGGCAGGAACCAATCGCTTGGTGGATTTAGAGATCATTACGCCGATAGCCAAGGAACAAATCAGCGCTCGTATCCACAAAGGTACGGTTGCCATCAGGCCAAGTGGCATCACAATCAAGCGTATAGTTAAAGCGGCAACCATCGCATAGGTCACAGCAGCCAACCAGCGGAATATCTCGCTATCTTGGTTGATACTTTGCGATAGCAGGACGCCAATTGCGCGACAGAAGTAAGTACCCAGACAGGCGCCCACTAAAGCAATCCACAAACCCCAACCCGAGAGCGCGTTAGTCATGGTGTTGATCGTACTCATCACCTAACTACTCCAGTTTTCTTGCGCAAGAACTTACGGTCAATAAAGTAAGCAATGGTTCCGGAGACTAATCCTGCGGTTAATAGGCTGGTATCGCGATCAACTATAAAGAAGATGGGGCCAAAGATGCACCCTAAGCAAATTGCAATGCGGTTAATCCAAGGCTTTACCTCAGTAAATGTCAGCAAGAAAAACAGGGGGTTAATAAAGACCAAACCTAGGGTCACAGCAGGTGGCACCATTCCTGCCAGATAAAAACCCAGAATGGTTCCCGGAATAGAGATCAACCAACACAGCAATCCTAAACCAACAAAATAACTCAGGCGATGCCTCACCTCAATCGCATGAAACTCGCGCATGGAGATAGCCCATGCCGTCATCGCCAGTAGATGAACCGAAGCATACAGACTGCGATTACGATCCTTTTGATGAAACTGCGGAAAGAGTGTCACCGTCATCGTAATGAAGCGCGTAGATGTGAGCGTAACTGCTAAAGCAATAGCTACAACAGATGAGCCGGTAATGGCCATCTCGAGCAAGACAACCTGCCCTGGTAATGCGAACATAAAGAAGGAAGTAAAGGTCGTAAACCAAACATCAAAGCCATTGGTTTTACCCATTGCTCCGAAGCCCACCATGCCAGCAAAGAGCACCATCGCAGGAGCACCTGCCGCATCCCGAATACCAGACCAAAATGCATCGCTGGGATTTTTAAAGCGCTCTGCCGCAGACTCTTCTAGCGCGATTTCGCTAGGATCAATGTAGGGCTGGTCTGCGGATGACATGACTTAATTGTAATCTTTGCAGGACTTCTAAGCCTTTAGGGCCCATTCAATATGCTCAGCTACTAGAGGATCAGCTTGGGCAAGTACCTCACTTAAAGCTGTGCGTATAGCTGACTTATCGCTATCTGCTACAGCGGAACTTGCCAGCGCATTACCCATTGCTACAGCCAGATTGCGACGCCAGCGGCTATAACCAATTCTGCGAATGGCACTGCCTTCATGGCGTTGCTCAAACTCAGCCTCAGTCCAGGACCACAGGTGTAAAAGTGATGCCCGCCCCAAACCATGACGTCTTGCAAAGTCTGGTAACTCTGTGCGTTTGGCAAATTTATTCCAAGGACAAATCAGCTGGCAATCATCGCAACCATAGACGCGATTACCCATGGCGCTTCTAAATTCAACTGGTATCGCTTCAGGATTTTCAATGGTGAGATAAGAAATACATCTGCGTGCGTCTAATTGATATGGCGCAGTAATGGCTTGAGTAGGACAAATATCAATACAGGAGGTGCAGGTACCGCAATGCTCTTCAATCTCTGGATCCAATGGAAGTGGTACATTTACCAAGATCTCACCCAAGAAAAATGTTGAGCCAGATTCTCGATTCAGTAACAGTGTGTGTTTGCCACGCCAACCTAAACCCGCCTTACGTGCCAACTCTACTTCCATCAGCGGCGCTGAATCTGTAAATACGCGATAGCCCAACTTCCCTATCCGTTCTTCAATGAGTTGGGCAAATTCTTGCAAGCGATTTCGGAGTACCTTGTGATAATCGCGCCCTCTGGCGTACATGGAGACCACTGCCTGAGTGGGATCTTCTAGCCTTTGCCACTCAGCATCGAAATCAGTTTCGGGTGGGAGGTAGTTCATGGATACACAAATGACGCGCACTGTACCGGGAACCAATAGCTCAGGATGAGAGCGTAATTCGGCATGGCGCTCCATGTACTCCATGTGGCCATGACGTCCCTCAGCCAGCCATTCCTGCAAACGTTCTGTTGCAGGCCCTAAATGGGTGTCGGTAATGCGTAAGCCATCAAGCCCCAAGGACGCAGCCTGCTCCCCAAGCCAGTCACGTAGATTGGACCCATCTAAAGGTTGAGGACTAGTAGATAAAGGCATATGGAATACAGAATGTAGCGCAATAATTGAATAAACTAGGGGAATGGCTCAAACACAGGCAACCTCGGCAATTCCGCTCACTGCAATAGAACTCTATTGTAGGCAGGAAGCCGATACCGCTTCTCTTGCCAAGCAACTGGCAGCCAGTTTTGAGCACTTTCTGATAAAGCAGCCTAGTTCACACCTAAACATCGCCTTAGAGGGTGATCTTGGCGCAGGCAAAACAACCTTTGCGAGATACCTTATACAGGCACTGGGTCATGAGGGCAAAGTAAAGAGTCCTACTTACACTTTGTGCGAACCCTATCCACTCACTTTAAAAGATCAAGCAATCACGGTTCACCACTTTGATTTGTATCGCATGCGTGACCCCCTGGAATGGCAAGAGGCGGGATTTGCAGAGCATTTTGATGTTCCGGGTATTTGCTTAATGGAGTGGCCAGAAAAAGCCGAGGGCACTTTACCTGCATTTGATATTCAGATTCTGTTATCTGTAGGCGCAGATGAGAATGAGCGCTCGATCACTATTAATGCCTTATCTATTCAAGGTAAAGCTGTAGTCGATGATATTCACATCCCTTAGTAATGACTAAATAGTGAATGAGTAATAAAAAGATCAACCTCTCTAGAAGGCGGCATCTTAAGACTTCTGCGAAGTTCTTGAGCTTTGCCCTTCTGCTTACCGAGGTGGATATTGCCTGGGGTGCCAAGATTTTAGGTGTACGCGTCTGGCCTTCCGAGGACTACACCCGCGTTACCTTGGAGTCCGATACACCACTACCGATTACCCAACAGATTCTGACAAATCCAGATCGCTTAGTGGTTGATGTGCAAGGTTTGGAGCTCAATCCCACGCTTAAAGATTTAGTGGCAAAAGTAAAGCCAAACGATCCGTATATTTCACAAGTACGTGTGGGGCAATTTCAGCCTGGAGTTGTGCGTTTGGTATTTGACTTAAAAGAACCCATCAAGCCACAGCTCTTTACGCTTGATCCCATTGGTGAGTACAACTACCGCATGGTGTTTGACCTCTACCCTACTACGCCACCAGATCCATTAATGGCTTTAGTAAAAAGTAGCGCCAAGAAAGAAAGCGCTCTTGAAAAATCCAATGAAGAAGTGGATCTGATTGCGCAGTTCGCCACCAAGAAAGAAAAAGAGCTGGCTAAAACTCCAGCAGCACCAGTTGCACAAGCCATTCCAGACCCCAAGGAATTGCCAGCGCCCGCCAAGTACAAACGCTTGATCACGATTGCAATTGATCCTGGCCATGGTGGTGAAGATCCTGGTGCGATTGGTGCTGCAGGCTCACGAGAAAAGAATGTAGTGCTTGCAATTGCCAGGAGACTCAAAGACAAGATTGAAGGCGAGGCCTATATGCGCCCTTTCTTAACTAGAGATGGCGATTACTTTGTGCCACTGCATGTCAGAGTTCAAAAAGCCAGACGAGTTGAAGCCGATTTATTTGTATCCATTCATGCAGATGCCTTCATTGAAAGAAACGCCAAGGGAGCATCCGTATTTGCACTTTCTCAAATGGGAGCTAGTAGTACTGCTGCCAGATGGATGGCGAACAAAGAAAATGCTTCTGACCTGATTGGCGGCATCAATATCAAAACACAAGATCGTCAAGTTGCTAACCTACTCCTGGATATGTCGACTACGGCCCAGATCAAAGACTCACTACAAGTGGGCAACTCGATTCTGAAGCAAATTGGAGGATTTGCACCCCTACATAAGGGGAAGGTGGAGCAAGCCAGTTTTGCGGTTTTGAAGGCTCCAGATATTCCCTCAATCCTGGTTGAGACGGCTTTTATTAGCAACCCGCAGGAAGAGGCCAGGTTGAATGATGATGGCTATCAAGATCGAATTGCAGAGGCGATTTTGAGGGGAATTAAGGACTATTTTTCTAAAAATCCACCGGTTGCCAGACGGATCAACTCCTAGGAACTTGTAAGTACAAGGGCTTAGGGGGCAGACCCCACAAACCCAGGGAAGACCTACAAACTTCTTGCTATAATTTATGGCTTAACTGGGTCGGTAGCTCAGTCGGTAGAGCAGCGGACTTTTAATCCGTTGGTCGCGAGTTCGAATCTCGCCCGACCCACCAGTTATACAAAAGCCACCTTCGGGTGGCTTTTTCTTTTAGCCACAGATTGCGGCAACTAAAGCTCACCTAAAGTAATATTTGCTTTATAGGAATTAAGCTCAAGGGACTAATGATGTCTTACAAAAACATACTCGGCGCCGGTTTACTGTTCTTAGTAGCGGGATGCCAAACCACTCCTCAACAAACATTTGCTAACCCCGGCGGAGACGTAAGTTTAGTATTTTTTCGGGAAAAGAACTTTTCTGCTAGCCTAAAAGATGCAGAAGTCTTTGTGGATGGCATTCAAGTTTGCGCCATTCCTAATGGGGGAGATTGCAGATCAAACACCACGGCCGGAAAACGTACATTGAAAATAGACGCCACATTCACGGTCGGTTATTTTTCACGTAGCTACACTTTTGAAAGTGGCAAAACCTACCGCTTTAATATTTCCGCAGATAATACACAGCTGATTGCCGGACTAGCTGGAGCCGGCATAGGCTCCTTAGTAGGCGGCGATGTAGGCGGCTTAGTAGGAGGGACTGCTGCTGAGGTTGGAGTCTATGAAGCAAATAAAAACGATACAAGCGTTAGCAATGGCGTTTTTAAAATGGAAGCTCTAGATAATTAATCTAAATTACTTCTGCACTCCTGGTTGGGGCTGCTGACTATTAGCTGGCGCTGCAGTGGCCTGAGCGGCGCTCGGATTAGCGCTCGGCATCAAGATAATGACTTGATCTACGCAATCATTGCTATCGTATGTCACTTCATAGACTCTTAAGCTACCATCATTGATAGATTCAACAGGAGTAGTAATTATCTCAGTGAGCCCCAGAGTAAAGACATCTGCTGTGCCTTCTACCAGAGCTCGCGCGGCTTTATTACCCTGGCTATAGCCCTGCGTAAATCTGTAAATTTCATACTTCTTGCCATTCTTAACACCACTCGTTACTGGAACACCAAATTCTGCGATCAGGGCATCCCTAGAAGTGCCCACTTTAAAAAGTGCCTCATTCTTTTGAGTTGGCTGATGTGCGGCCATGTAAACAGAGCAAGCATTTAATAAGAATAGGGATAAAACTAACGCAACGAACTTTGAAAATTTCATTTAGTGTCTCAATTTTATAATTTTAATTCATTGGATATTTTGTCAGTTTACCCGATAAAACAGACTCGAAATCACCAAAATGAAAGCCCCAATATTAAAACCCAAAAGGCCATAGGTCTATGCCAGTTAGGCGTCTATCTCTGTTTTCTTTGCTAGCAAGAATAAATTTTATGCCCCTTAATCTGTTGGTCTCGAGTTCGAATCTCGCCCGACCCACCAAGCATTACTAAGCCTCGCTCTGCGGGGCTTTTTCTTTTACCAATCGGCTTAATTGGCATTACCCTTTTTCTATTGAGGCCTTAGTTAGCATCTTATTTTAATATCATGCTATAATGCAATCATGCAGCATGAATACAGGAGAATGCCATGGGCGCAGTGATAGATCATCAAGTTATTAAATCCATTGGATCCAGTGGGCAGATCTCGCTTGGCAAAGAGCATGCGGGACGTCAGGTATTGGTGGAAACGCCTGAACCTGGCGTTTGGGTAATTCGTACCGCCACAGTTATCCCCGACAATGAGCGTTGGGTACATACGCCAGCCATTAAAAAGGATTTATCAGTAGCCTTGGCTTGGGCACAAAAAACCCCAGCCAAAGCAACTGACCTTTCAAAATTAAAAATGGCTAAAGCTCATGGCGCGAAACGTAAAGCCTGAGCCCTTAGTTAAACTTGATCTCAATAGCCCTATCTTCCAATCTACTTGGGAGAGCCTAGAGTCAACCGAGCAAGAGAAAGCCTTTGCCACTTTTGAGAAAATCACACAATTAACCTGGAACCAAGTTTACCGAGACAAGGGATTGAAGTGGGAAAAGATTCATAGTGCTCCTGCACTAAAGAGCATTGATGCACTCTACTCATTTCGAGTTAGCAAATCGATTCGGGGAATTGGCTTTAGAGAAGCTCATTTCCTCAGAGTGTTATTAATTGAACCAGATCATGATGCTGCATATGGAAAAAAGTAACTCACCGAAAAAATCTTTGACGATCTCGCAAAAGAGAGAATCAATCATCAAAGACATTCGTAACTCCCCAGATCCCGACATTGCAGGCTCCTACTATGCCATGCAACGCGCCGGTCAAGCGGCGATTGACCTAGCCATTCAAACGAACACCGCAATCGTCACCATGGTTGATGGGAAGATCGTTCGGATCCCAGCTTCTGAGCTCATTAAAAAGCGCCAGCCTAGCGTCTAAGTACCCTTGGTCGCGAGTTCGAATCTCGCCCGACCTACCAGCAATGCAAAAGCCATCTTCGGGTGACTTTTTCTTTGGAATCTAGATGCCTGGATTACGGCAGCTAATTTGGGGTAATGTATGCCTAATATTGCTTAATTTGGGGATGTAATAGTGCCAATCAAAAAATTACTGAGCATTGCTTTGCTCACGCTATTAGCGGGATGTCAGAGTATGGGGTATCAGGAAGGCGCTGCCCCCGTGAATCCCGGCGGAGATGTCACCCTTACCTTTAATCGCACAAGTACGGTTCTTTTTGGACTTGTGAAAAGTGCCCAAGTTTATGTGGATGGCCTTAAAGTCTGTGTCATCCCCAATGCAGGTAATTGCACCGTAAACATACCTTCAGGAAAACATATTCTTAAGGTAGACGGCACAATGTCAGGCTCTTTCGGCGTATTTTCTCAAACCTATCAATTTGACAGCGGTAAAACCTATCGATTTGTTATTTCGCCAAATAGATCTGAAATGATTTTAGAAGATCCTAGCGGCCCTGTAGGATTCATAGCTGAACCTACGTACTACGAGCTCAATAAAACCGCAAACAGCAGTGATAACGGCGAGTTCACTATGAAACCAGCTGATTAGTGCTCGGTTCTTCTTGGGTCACGAGCACGAATCTCGCTCGACTCACCAGTCATACAAAGGGATCACAGCAATGTGGTCCCTTTTCTTTTGGTTGTTTGGAATGTGTCGGTAACTTATGGTGGCAAGAAGCGATCTGTTGGACCGTTGTGAACTGGGATGGCAGACGAACAAAGAAAAAACCACCCGAATGAACTGACCCCCAAAAGTTGGACGTTATGTCCAACCAAGGGGGTTTTGTTTTATGAGCAAGTACAGCAAGCAGTTCAAGCTAAAGGTAGTTAAAGAGTTCTTAAAATTTGGCGGTCTAAAGCGGGT